>NZ_JBHSNY010000011.1:0-338837 GCF_042657145.1 Streptomyces bullii | reverse complement strand
CGCGACCCGCGTCGCCACCGACCAGCTCAACGCCCGCGCCCGACCCTGGATCTGGGGCAGACCCGCACCACCCACCAGGCGCTTACACCGCCGATATGTGTACATCCTTTGAGGAACGCAGCACTAGTTCTTGGACGGCACCTTCGGCATTCCCGGGAACGGCAGCCACAGCGCACCGAAGGCCTCCGCCGGGACCGCGGTCTCGCGGGAGGAGCCGATGGGGCAGCCGCCGAGGAAGTGGGCCGTGAGGGGAGTCCCCACCAACTTGCCGACGTGCGACCCCGCGACCCCATTGATCTCGGCCGCGATGGCCGACGCGCCCTCCGAAGCCTCCCCTGTCAGGTACGCCCAGGAGCTCGTGGCGGGCATCGCTCATGCCGCCCTGGAGATGCTCGATACCGCCCATCTTGCGGTCGAGGATCCACGAGCCCTGAGGGCGGTGCTCCAGGCCCGTCTGGACAGGGTCGACACTCGGGCGCTTCAGGGGTTCCGCCGCTCGACTGAGCCGGTCAGCATGGGCTCTGGCTCGGATCGGGAAGAGTGGAACATCAAGAGATCCGATGTGTGGCGGGTTCCTGAGGCTTGAGGGTGGCCTTCAAGGCTCGGCAGGCCTCTAGGAATCGCCTGTCTATAGTGCTGCTTTGGTTGAATCTCCGTCCCAGCTCTAGACGCGGCCACCTTCGTGCTTCTATAAACCCATCCGATGTCTTCTTTAGGGCGACGCGAAGCATGGCCGTCGTGTCGGCGTTCCGCTCCTGACGCCCTGTCATCCCCCCTTGACCCATGGAGCCGCACCATGTCCTCTGCCTCCCTCAGCAGACGCTCTCTGATGAAGGCCGCCGCCCTTGCCGGAGGAGTGGCGGCCTTCGGGCTGCCCCAGGCCCTGTGGCCCTCCACCGCCGAGGCGTACACCGTCCCCTCGAAGATGGACTGGTGGTACCAGGCCAGGTTCGGGATGTTCATCCACTTCGGGTCGTACTCGTACCTCGGCCAGGGCGAGTGGGCGTTCGACAGCCAGCAGTGGAGCAAGGCGGACTACCAGACCCAGGTCACCAAGAACTTCAACCCGACCCAGTTCAACGCCGCCACCATCGCCGAACTGGCCAAGAACGCCGGCATGAGGTACCTCGTGATCACCGCCAAGCACCACGAGGGCTACGCGATGTGGAACTCCGACGTGGCGGGCTTCACCGACACCACGGGCACCAAGCAGTACAACCTGCGCGACTACAACGGCATCCAGACCGACCTGCTCATGGACCTCAAGACGGAATGCGAGAGCCGTGGCATCAAGTTCTGCCTCTACTACTCGATCCTCGACTGGAACCACCCGTCCCAGACCGACCGCCACGAGAGCGGTCTCACCACGATGTCCTCTCAGGCCGCCCGCACCGCCTACATCGCCGACATGAAGGCACAGCTTCAGGAACTGCTGGACCGCTACGACCCGGCACTGCTGTGGTTCGACGGCGACTGGTTCGACGAGCCCTCCAGCCCCACACTGCAAGACTGGTGGCTGACATCGGACGGCGAAGACCTGTACGACTGGCTGATCGCCCGCAAGCCCGACCTCATCGTCAACGAACGGGTCAAGCGGGACCACGGCCTCGGCGACTACGCGGTCGCGGAGTTCGCGATACCCAGCACGCCGATGGGCCGCCCGTGGGAGCGGTGCGCAACCATGAACGGCTCCTGGGGTTACGACGCGTCGAAGGAGAATTCCTACAGATCAGTCACGGACATCGTTCGAGAGCTCGTGACGGTCGTCTCCCGGGACGGCAACCACCTGCTGAACATCGGTCCCAAGGGCGACGGCTCGGTCACCGCGGGAACGCAGACGGTCCTGAACGGCCTGGCCTCGTGGATGTCGACGTACAGCGACAGCATTCACGGCACCAGCGGCAGCCCGTTCGCCGCGGAACCCGCCTGGGGGAAGGTCACCAAGAAGAACGGCAAGCTCTTCGCCCACGTCTTCACTTGGCCCACGAACGGGCAGCTGCGGATCCCGGCGATCGACAACAGGATCAACCGCGTCTATCTGCTGAACAACCCCTCGGTCTCGCTCTCGTACACGGTCACCGACCAGATCAACGTCACCGTCCCCGCCACCGCGCCGAACGCCAGCGACTCCGTGGTGTGCGTCGAGGTGCAGGGCATGCCCGTGAGGGTCTCGGCGACGGTATTCCAGAACGTCAACTACGAAGGTGCCCGGGCCGTCCTGCCGCTGGGCGGCTACACCTCCTCCCAGCTGTCCGCCGCCGGCCTGGGACCTGCCATGACCTCCTCCCTCCTGGTGCCCGACGGCTACCAGGTGACGGGCTACTCCGGCGACAACTTCACCGGCACCGCCTGGACGTTCACCTCGAACACCCCCGACCTCCGGGTGACCGGCAACAACGACGTCATCGCCTCGCTGAAGGTGACGTTCAGGCCCGACAAATACTTCAGCCTGACCAATGTCACGAACCACCTGGTGCTGGACAGCGGCGGCAATGTCGCCAGTGGCTCGAACCTGAAGCAGTGGGAGTCGATAGACAACGCCAATCTCCAGTGGCAGGCGATCGAACTCGGGAACGGCTACTACAGGCTCGTCAACCGCACGAACGGCATGGTCGCCGACGGCTGGGGCGCCACCCGCAACGGCGACCCGGCCCGGCAGAAGGCCTGGGACGGCAGCAACACCCAGCAATGGCAGATCGTCCACCGCGGCCAAGGCCAGTACTCCATCGCCAACCGCAGCACGGGACTGGTCCTCGACGGCGGCGGAATGGTCGCCTCAGGGTCCGTGACCAAGCAGTGGACGTGGCAGCAGAGCACCAACCTGCTGTGGACGATCAGGCCTGTTGGCTGACTGGGTCGGTGGCTGCACAAGCGACTCAAGAACACAGCTGAGCGGTCACATCGGATGCGGCGGCGCTGAGGAGCGCCCCCGCCCAGTGACCACAGGACGGTGGACATCTCCCGTCACCCACTCGGCCTCGGGCTGTCCGCCGACGGGCCGCTACGCGTCCTCGACCACGACGATGTCCAGGACGCGCGGCCCGTGCACGCCTTCCACCCGGTCCAGTTCGATGTCGCTGGTGGCCGAGGGGCCGGAGACGAGTGTCAGCGGCCGGTACGGGTCCAGCCGGCTCAGCGCCTCGGGCACGTCGGGGGAGATCTGGCTCGCCCGGACCACGCAGATGTGCTGGTCCGGCAGTAGGGTCAGGGCCCGGCGGCCCTGGCCGGGGCCGTGGTCAAGGGCCACGGTTCCGGTGACGGCGATGGCGGTGGCGACGGTGGTGATTACGGCGTCCGCCGCGTCGAGCTGGTCCACCGTCAGCGGCGGGACGTCCTCCAGCCGCGACCAGGGCCCCTCGGAGACGAGGTCCTCGGAGAGTCCCGGCGGCAGGACCACGGACCGCGCTCCGGTGCGTGTCAGCGCGCGCCCGACGGCGGCCGCGGCACCGGCACTCGGCACACGGACCACCGTGGCTCGGTACTCGGCGGCGCGTTCGGTGAACATCCCGACGGTGTCCGGCCCCGCGTGATCCGCGCGACGTCCGTGCGGGACCGGTACGTCATCGGGGCTCTCAGAGCCCGGCACGTCGCCCAGAGCCGTCCTCACGGCGCTCAGGATGGTCTCGCGGCCGCTCATCGTGCTTCCTTCCCTTCCGCCGTCGTACGGCCTTCGTCTCGTCCGGTCGTTCTCGTACGGCGCCACCAGGCACGCATCGATTCCCGGGCCGGCGCGGGCGCGTCCCGGGTGGCGGACCAGCGGGCGAGGGGACCCGGCAGGAAGCCGATCCGGCCCTCGCGGCCCACGAGTCGGGCCCCGAGGGCGGCGAGCTTCTGGACTGCGGCCAGCCGTCCGGGGGAGGACAGCACGGCGCCCGCGGCCTTCATGGCCAGCGCTTCGCTGGTGGGCAGCAGCCGGGCCGCACGTTTCGCCTCCACGGCCTTGGCGCGCAGATGGACCAGCACTTCAGGGATGTTGATCTTCACGGGGCAGGCGTCGTAGCAGGCACCGCACAGGGTCGAAGCGAAGGGCAGCGAGGCAGCGTTCTCGACGCCGACGAGCTGCGGCGTCAGGACGGCGCCGATCGGGCCGGGGTAGACGGAGCCGTAAGCGTGGCCTCCAGTGCGCTCATACACCGGACAGACGTTCAGGCAGGCCGAGCAGCGGATGCAGTTCAGCGCCTGGCGGCCCACCTCGTCCGCCAGGGTGGCGGTGCGGCCGTTGTCGAGGAGCACCAGGTGGAAGTCCTGGGGGCCGTCGCCCTCGGTGACGCCGGTCCACAGGGAGGTGTACGGGTTCATGCGCTCGCCCGTGGACGAGCGGGGCAGCAGCTGGAGGAAGACGTCCAGGTCGGCGAAGGACGGCAGCACCTTCTCGATACCCATGACGGTGATCAGTGTCTCCGGCAGCGTCAGGCACATCCGCCCGTTGCCCTCCGACTCCACGACCACCACCGTGCCGGTGTCGGCGGCGGCGAAGTTGGCACCGGAGACGGCCACCTTGGCCCGCAGGAACTTCTCCCGCAGATGGAGCCGGGCCGCTTCGGCGAGGTCGTGTGGGTCGTCGGTGAGTTCCTCGGGGGCCGGTCTGCCCCAGTCGCCCATCTGCCGCCGGAAGATCTCCCGGATCTCGGAGCGGCCCCGGTGAATGGCCGGCACGAGGATGTGGGAGGGGCGGTCACCGCCCAACTGCACGATGAGTTCGGCGAGATCGGTCTCATACGCGCGGATGCCGGCGTCGGCGAGTGCCTCGTTGAGGCCGATCTCCTGCGTGGCCATCGACTTGACCTTGACGACCTCCCTTTCGCCGGTCGCCTCCACCAGACCGGTGACGATGCGGTTGGCCTCGGCGGCGTCCGCCGCCCAGTGCACGGTTCCGCCCGCGGCGGTCACCGCCTTCTCCAGCCCCAGGAGATGGTGGTCGAGGTGGCGCAGGGTGTGGCGCTTGATCGTCGCGGCCGTCTCCCGCAGGTCCTCCCAGTCCTCCAGTTCGGCGGCGACCGCGAGGCGCTTGTCGCGGATGGTGCCGGTGGCCCGGCGCAGGTTCGCCCGCAGCCGGGTGTCGGCGAGCGCGCCTCGCGCGGCCTCGGGGAAGGCCGGTGTGCCCAGCCATACGACGTTGTCGGCGCCACTCACCGTGCGTCCCCTTCCGCGGCGGCCAGGATCTCGGCCAGGTGCAGGGTCTCGACGCCGGTGCGGAGCCGGGACAGGCCGCCGCCGATGTGCGTGAGACAGGAGTTGTCGCCGGCGGTCAGAAACTCGGCGCCGGTGTCCAGGACATGGCGCATCTTGTCGGCCAGCATGGCGTTGGAGACGTCGGCGTTCTTCAGCGCGAAGGTGCCGCCGAAGCCGCAGCAGGAGTCGGCGGCGGGCAGTTCGACGAGGTCGATGCCCTTCACCGCGCGCAGCAGCCTGAGCGGCCGGTCGCCGACGCGCAGCATGCGTAGTGAGTGGCAGGTGGGGTGGTAGGTGACGCGGTGCGGGAAGTACGCGCCGACGTCGGTGACGCCGAGCACGTCGACGAGGAGTTCCGACAGTTCGTACACCGTGGGCGCAACCTGCTCGACCGCCTCGGTGAGGGCGGTGTCCCCGTATTGGGCGGCGACCACCTGGTGGTGGTCGCGCACCATGCCGGCGCAGGATCCGGAGGGGGCGACGACGGCGTCGTAGCCTGCGAAGACCTCGGTGAATCGGCGCACCATGGGCAGGGTCTCGGGGCGATAGCCGGTGTTGAAGTGCATCTGGCCGCAGCAGGTCTGAGCCTGCGGGAACTCGACGGTGTGGCCGAGGCGCTCCAGGAGTGCGGTCACCGCCTGGCCAGTGCGCGGGAACATGGTGTCGTTGAAGCAGGTGATGAAGAGGGCTATGCGCATGGTGCTTCCTGGGGTGGGCCCGGCAATCCAATGACGGGCAGGCCGTAGGTCCGTGCGGCGGTGCCGGTGAAGACTTCCTGGCGTTCCGTGGGGGCGAGCCAGGCCGTCAGCTTTTGTGCTGTAGCGATCACTTGGCCGTAGGAGGCAGCGAGCCGGCAGACCGGCCAGTCGGAGCCGAACATCACGCGCTCGGGGCCGAAGGCGTCCAGTACCGTGTCGGCGTACGGCCTGAGGTCCTCGACGGTCCAGGTGCCCCAGTCCGCCTCGGTGACCAGGCCGGAGAGTTTGCAGACGGTGTTGGGCAGGGCGGCGAACCATCGGATCTCCTCGGCCCACGGGTCGACGGCACCGGACACGATGGGCGGCTTGCCCGCGTGGTCCAGGACGAACATGAGTTCCGGCAGGCGCGCGGCGGCCTCGGCTGCGGCCCTGAGTTGATGCGGCTTCACCACGAGGTCGTAGACGAGTCCGGCTTCGGCGACCGCGGTCAGCCCGCGCAGCACGTCGGGGCGCACAAGCCAACGAGGGTCCGGTTCTCCCTGCACCTGATGGCGGATGCCGACCAGGTACTCGCCACCGAAGCTCGCACGCAACCCCGCGAGGGTGTCGGCGACATCGGGGGCGGTCAGGTCGGTCCAGCCGACTACACCGGCGAGCAGATCGCTGGACGCGGCGAGGGCCAGGAACTCCGGTGTCTCCTCCGGCACGGTGATCGTCTGTACCAACATGGTGGCCGAGACTCCAGCGGCATGGGCCTCCGGCGCCAGGTCGGCGAGAGTGAAGTCACGGCGCAGTGAGGCGAGTTCGGGGCCGGTGAGCCAGTCCTGGTCGCGTACCGAGAGCTGCCACACATGATGGTGGGCGTCGACGATGCCCGGCCAGGGATGCGGCACGGTCACAGCTGCCACACCACCGGCAGTGAGGCATCCGCGCCCTCGGCGGAGTAGTCGTGGACGACCTTCAGCAGCTCGGCCATCCGCGCCTGCCAGGCGACGTTGACCGGCAGCTTCTCCAGTTCGGCGATCATCGCCGGGTAGTCTTCGACCTCCAGCAGGTGGAACAGGTCGGTCCCGCTGCGCCAAATCGTCCACTCGCTCGCCCCGGCGGCGCGGATGGCGGCGGTCAGCTCCTCGGGCACCTCCCGGTGCGCCGCCTCGTACTCCTCGACGCGGTCGGCGCGAACCTTGGTGTGCAGGGCGATCCTCATGAGGGCTCCTTCGACGGCGGGGCTACGGGGACGGGGGTGCCCTCGGTGAGCAGCCCCTCGGCGCGCAGCTCGTCCCACAGCGCGTCCGGGATCGGACGGCGCAGCTGCTCGACGGTGTCGCGTACCTCGTCGGCGGAGCGGGCGCCGGTCAGGACGCTCGCGACCGCGGAGTGGCCGAAGGGGAAGCGCAGGGCGGCGGTGCGCAGCGGAACGCCGTGGCGTTCGGCCACCTCCAGCAGGCGCAGCGCGCGGTCGAGCACCGCCCGGGGCGCCGGGGCGTAGTCATATGTGGCGCCCGGCCTCGGATCGGTGAGCAGGCCGGAGTTGAAGACCCCTCCTACGACCACGCTCCGGCCTCCCGCGGCGGCCTCCGGCAGTAGTTCGGCGAGCCCGCCCTGCTCCAGGAGGGTGTAGCGGCCGGCCAGCAGCACCACGTCGATGTCCGTCTCGCGTACGAATCGGGTGGGCAGCGCCGACTGGTTCATACCGATGCCGATGGCTCCCACCACGCCTTCGGTGCGTAGGCGTTCCAGGGCCGGGTACGCCTCGCGCAGGGCCTGCTCGGCATGGTCGTCCGGGTCGTGCAGCAGGGCCACGTCGATCCGGTCGAGGCCGAGGCGGTCCAGGCTCGCCTCCAGCGAGCGCAGCACCCCGTCGGCTGTGAAGTCCCAGACGCGGCGGTGGGTCGCGGAAACGGCGAAGCCGTTCGCGAGGTCGTCGCCGCAGCCGGCCTCCGGGTCGGGGACGAGCAGCCGGCCCACCTTGGTGGAGACGGTGTAGCTGTCCCGGGGGCGGTCGCGCAGGGCCGCGCCGAGCCGCCGTTCAGACAGGCCGAGCCCGTAGTGGGGTGCGGTGTCGAAGGTGCGGATTCCGGCGTTCCAGGCCGCGTCCACGGTGGCGAGGGCGGCCTCGTCGGTGACCGGCTGGTAGAGGTTGCCGATGGCCGCGCACCCGAGCGCGAGTTGCGTGACCCCGACCGCGCTGCGGCCCAGCGTGGTGGTCCTCATGACCGGTCCGCCGGGCGCAGCCGTAGCCCCTGCATGCCGCCGTCCACTGCGAGGGCGGTGCCGGTGACGGACGCCGCGGCGGGACTGGCGAGGTAGATGATGGCGGCTGCCACCTCGTCGGCGGTGACCAGGCGTCCCATGGGCTGGCGGGCGTTGAGCGCGGCGCGTTCGGCGGCCGGGTCGGCGGCGGCGTCGAGCAGGCGGCCGACCCAGGGGGTGTCGGCGGTGCCGGGATTGACGCAGTTGACGCGGATGCCCTCACGGACGTGGTCGGCGGCCATGGCGAGGGTGAGGGACAGCACGGCGCCCTTGCTGGCGGAATACAGGGCGCGCTGTGGCAGTCCCGCGGTGGCTGCGATGGAGCAGGTGTTGACGACGGCCGCAGTGCCCGGACGGGCAGTGGCAGCGCGGCGCAGATGGGGCAGGGCGGCCCGGGTGGTGCGGACCATGCCGAGGACGTTGACGTCCAGGACGCGGTGCCACTGCTCGTCGGGGTTGTCCTCGACGGTACCGATGGCGCCGATGCCGGCGTTGTTGACGAGGATGTCGATGCCGCCCAGCCCGGTGGCCGCGGCCTCCACGGCGGCGCGTACCGAGGTGTCGTCGCTCACATCGGCCTTGAGACCGAGCAACGGCCGGGGCACACCGGCGGGTTCGAGATCGAGGACGACCACCGCCGCGCCCTGCGCGGCCAGCGCGCGGGCCGTGGCGAGCCCGATCCCGGCAGCGCCTCCGGTGACGACGGCTCTGAGACCTGACAGTTCGGTCATGCCGCATCCTCCTGCCCGGCGTGGTAGGCCACCCAGAAGCTCCCGTCCGGGTAGCGGTACTCGGCGATGGACTCCTCGCGCATGGTGGCGGAGAAGCCGGGGGCGAGCGGCGCGGTGTAGTGGCCGTCGCGCATCACCACGGGCGTGGTGAAGTGCTGGTGGAGGTGGTCGACGTACTCGATGACGCGGTTCTCTGTGGTTCCGGACAGGGCCAGGTAGTCGAACATCGACAGGTGCTGCACCAGCTCGCACAGCCCCACCCCGCCGGCGTGCGGGCACACCGGCACCCCGAACTTGGCGGCGAGCAGCAGGATGGCGAGGTTCTCATTGACCCCACCCACCCGGGCGGCGTCGATCTGGAGGACGTCGAGGGCGCCGGCCTGCAGGAGTTGCTTGAAGACGATGCGGTTCTGGACGTGCTCGCCGGTGGCGACCTTGACCGGGGCGACCGCCTTGCGGATCGTGGCGTGGCCGAGGACGTCGTCGGGGCTGGTGGGCTCCTCGATCCAGTACGGGTCGAACTCGGCGAGGGCGCGGGTCCACTCGATCGCCTCGTCGACGTTCCAGCGCTGGTTGGCGTCGATGGCGATGCGGATGCCGTCGCCGACGGCGGCCCGGGCGGTGCGCAGCCGCCGGATGTCGTCGTCCAGGTCGGCGCCGACCTTGAGCTTGATCTGGGTGAACCCGTCGGCGACGGCCTGCTTGGCCAGCCGGGTGAGCTTGTCATCGGAGTAGCCGAGCCAGCCAGGCGAGGTGGTGTAGCCGGGATAACCGCGCTCCAGCAGGATCGTCTCGCGCTCGGCGAGCCCCGTCCGGCCCTCGCGCAGCAGCTTCAGGGCCTCCTCCGGGGTGAGGGCGTCGGCGATGTAGCGGAAGTCGACCTGGGAGACCAGCCACTCGGGTTCTGCGTGGGCGAGCAGCTGCCACAGCGGCTTGCCCTCCCGCTTGGCGGCGAGGTCCCACACGGCGTTCACGACGGCGCCGATCGCCATGTGCATCACGCCCTTCTCGGGGCCGAGCCAGCGCAGCTGGCTGTCCCCGATCAGGTCGCGGCTGAGCGAGCCCGGGTCGGCGCAAAGCTCCGCCACGTCACGCCCCACCACGTGCAGCCGCAGTGCGTTGATCGCGGCCGCCTGGACGTCGTTGCCGCGTCCGATGGTGAAGGTGAAACCGTGGCCTTCGAGCCCGTCACCGGCGTCGGTGCGCAGCACCAGATAGGCGGCGGAGTAGTCGGGGTCCGGGTTCATCGCGTCTGAGCCGTCCAGTTCCCGTGAGGTGGGGAAGCGGACGTCGAAGGTGTCGACCGCGGTGATCCGGGCGGAGGTTGCAGTCAAGGGGGTGCCTTTCACGCTTGGCCGAAGGTCTGGCGCTGGCTGCCGAGCCCGTCCACGGACAGCTCGACGGTGTCACCGGAACGCAGATAGGGGGTGCCGGGCAGACCGAGGGCCACGCCCGCGGGTGTACCGGTGTTGATCACGTCGCCCGGCTCGAGAACCATGTACTGGCTCAGATACGCCACGATGTGGTCCACCGGGAAGATCATGTCGCCGGTGTGGCCGTCCTGCCGCTTCACGCCGTTGACGCTCAGGTGCAGTCCGAGGTTCTGCGGGTCGCCGACCTCGTCGGCGGTGACCAACCAGGGGCCGAGGGGATTGAAGGTCTCGCAGGACTTGCCCAGGTCCCACTGCGGCGAGTACTCCAGCTGGAACTCACGCTCCGAGACATCGTGGCTGACCGCGTAGCCGGCGATCACGGCCCGCGCGGCGGCAGGCCCGTCGAGGTAGCGAGCCCGGCGGCCGATGACGACCGCCAGTTCGACCTCCCAGTCCGTCTTCACCGAACCGCGGGGAATCAGCACCTCGTCGTACGGGCCCACGACCGTGCCCGGGTCCTTCATGAAGACCACCGGACGCGGCGGGATCGGTGCACCGGTCTCGGCGGCGTGATCGCGATAGTTCAGGCCGGCACAGACGATTTTGCCAGGGCGGGCGACAGGTGCGCCGACCCGCAGACCGTCCGCGTCCAGTTCGGGCAGCCCGCCCGCCGCGACCGCCGCACGGGCTCGGTCGACACCGTCCTCGGCAAGGAACGCGCCGTCGATGTCGGAGGCCACGGAGGACAGATCCAGCAGTCGGCCGTCGTCGGTGCGGACAGTGGGCCGCTCCTCGCCGGGCGCGCCGACTCGTAGCAGTTTCACTGGGCAACTCCTTGCCATGGATGGGTTCGTGAGGGGGTGACCGGCCGTATGGGCCGCGACGCCGTCGGTGCCATGAGCCAGACCTGCGGAGGGTTTTGCGCCTCTTCGCAGTCATCGGAGGAATGGCGGGCAGGGCGACTGTAAACGCAGAAGGGCCCGCTGACAAAGGAAACCTCGGATGTATTTCGCTGTCGCTGGCAGTTGAGCCCCGCTTGTCGGGTCGTTATAGGACGTTTTGCCCGTAAATGGAGATTGGGTTCGACTCCTTCCCCCGGATGAATCCCAAGAGTCCTCACAGGCCCATCTTCCCTGCTGAGAGCAGGGAGCGTCTGTCAGTCCTCCTGGTATCCAGGGGCGAGCGCCGCCTCGCTTGCCCCTGGCCTCGCCATCACGCGGTGGTCTGTGGTGGCGTCGTTGCTGAATTGTGAGCTGTTGTCGCTCTAAGTCCTGAACCCACTGCCATCGATATAAGTGCAGGTGAGAAGCAGTTGGGACAGGTGGTCCAGGGTGCCCGCGCGGACTCGTGGCGCTCTGCGGACCCATGTCGCGGAAATCTGCAGCCACGCACTCTTGTCAACGCTGGCAACGCCGTCGTAACGTCCTCGACGTCCCAAATACATCGGAGGAATAGCTCGCACATTCCGGTGTGCAACCGGTGTGCACCGTGCGGCCGTTCGGCCTCCACGTCCGTCTGGCTGCCACTCCCTCACGCCCCCGTTTGGTGCGGTCCGCACATGCCCTGCGCCGGATCCGCAGTCTGCCCGGCGGCGGCCTCGTCCTTCCCCCCGCAGGCGAGTACGCCCCCTCCACCCTCGCCCGGCGGCTCCCCGCCCTGCCTGAAGAGAGAACACGGTCATGAAGCTCGCTCGCACCCGCTCCACCGCCGCAGGCGTCATCGCCGTCGTGGCGGCGATGTCGCTCGTCACCGCGTGCAACCGCGACAGTTCCGACTCGGCCGGCTCGAGCAGTGACGCACCGGCGATCGGTATCGACCTGCCGCGCTCCGACTCCGACTTCTGGAACTCCTACGCGCAGTACCTGAAGAAGGACATCAAGTCCGAAGGCATCAACGCCCTGCCGCTGAGCAACTCGCAGAACGACGTCACCAAGCTGGTCGCCAACGTCCAGGTGTTCCAGAACACCGGGGCCAAGGCGGTCGTCATGGCGCCCCAGGACACCGGCGCCATCGCCTCCACCCTCGACACCCTGTCGGCGGCGAAGATCCCGGTGGTCAGCGTCGACACCCGTCCCGACAAGGGCGACGTCTACATGGTCGTCCGCGCCGACAACAAGGCGTACGGCACCAAGGCCTGCGAGTTCCTCGGCAAGCAGTTGAACGGCGAGGGCAAGGTCGCCGAGTTGCAGGGCGCCCTGGACTCCATCAACGGGCGCGACCGCTCCGAGGCCTTCGCCGCCTGCATGAAGGAGAAGTTCCCCAAGATCAAGGTGTTCGAGCTGCCCACCGACTGGAAGGGCGACGTGGCCTCCGCCAAGCTCCAGTCGCTGCTCGCCCAGCACCCGGACCTGAACGGCATCTACATGCAGGCCGGCGGTGTCTTCCTGCAGCCGACCCTGGCACTGCTGGAGCAGAAGAAGCTGCTCAAGCCGGCGGGCCAGAAGGGCCACATCACGATCATCTCCAACGACGGCATCCCGCAGGAGTTCGACGCCATCCGCAAGGGCCAGATCGACGCCACGATCTCCCAGCCCGCCGACCTGTACGCCAAGTACGCGCTCTACTACGCCCAGGCCGCGGCCGAGGGCAAGACCTTCAAGCCGGGTGCGACCGACCACGACTCCACGATCGTCAAGATCCCGAACGGCCTGGAGGACCAGCTGCCCGCCCCGCTGGTGACCAAGGACAACGTGGACGACAAGGCCCTGTGGGGCAACAACGTCGGCTGATCACCGGCAGCTCACGCCCGTGGTGGGGAGGGACCGGCACCTGCCTCCGTCCCCACCGCGCTCTTCCCCGCTCCCAGCATCCGACGTCAAAGGACGGAATCCACCATGGCGGATACCGCGACCGGTCCCGGGCATCCGGCCCCGGTGGCCGAGGCGACCGGCATCAGCAAACGGTTCGGCGCGACCGTCGCCCTGCGCGACGCACGTATCAGCGTCGCCGCGGGCGAGTCGCACGCCTTGGTCGGCCGCAACGGCGCCGGCAAGTCGACGCTCGTGTCCATCCTCACCGGCCTCCAGCAGCCCGACACCGGCAACCTGCGCTTCTCGGGCGAACCGGCGCCCGCCGTCGGCGACATCGACGCCTGGCGCTCCCGCGTCGCCTGTGTCTACCAGCGCTCCACCATCATCGGCGACCTGACCGTCGCCGAGAACCTCTTCCTGAACCGGCAGAGCGCCGGCGCGGTACAGCCCATCCGCTGGAAGCAACTGCGGCTGCGCGCTGAGGAGCTGCTCGGCGAGTACGGGGTGGCTGTCGATCCCGCCGCTCGCGCGAAGGACCTCACCGTCGAGCAGCGGCAGTTCGTCGAGATCGCCCGGGCGCTGTCCTTCGGCGCCCGATTCATCATCCTCGACGAACCGACCGCCAAGCTCGACGCCCGCGGCATCGGCCGACTCTTCGACAAGCTCCGCGACCTGCAGGACCAGGGCGTCGCCTTCCTCTTCATCTCCCACCACCTGCAAGAGGTGTACGACCTCTGCAGCACGGTCACCGTCTACCGCGACGCGGCGCACATCCTGACCGCGCCCGTGGCCGAGCTCGGTCACCAGGCGTTGGTGGAGGCCATGACCGGCGAGTCCGCCTCCGTCGCGGCGGTTGCCGAGAGCAGGAATCCGGCCGCACGGGCAGGCGCTGCGGAGCTGCTGGAGATCAGCGGCCTGACACTTCCCGGTGCCTGCGAGGAGCTGTCCCTCTCGGTCCGCGCGGGCGAGGTGATCGGGCTCGCCGGTGCCGCGGCCAGCGGCAACGTCCAGGTGGGCGAGGCCGTCGCCGGTCTCCACCGGGCCAAGGACGGCAGGATCTCAGTCGGTGGCAGGAGCGTGCGCACCGGGAGCGTGCCGTCCGCCCTCGCCGCCGGGGTCGGTCTGGTCCCCGAGGACCGCCACCTCCAGGGACTGGTCAACAACCGCAGCGTGGCGGAGAACGCCACCCTGACCGTCACCGACCAGCTCGGCCCGTTGGGCACGGTCCTGCCCGCCCGGACCAGGGCCTTCGCCCAGCGCATGATCCAGGACCTCGACATCAAGACCCCGGGCGCCGCCACCCCGGTCTCCGCCCTCTCCGGAGGCAACCAGCAGAAGGTCGTCATCGCCCGCGCCCTGGCCACCGACCCCCACGTACTGGTGGCCATCCGCCCCACCAACGGCGTCGACGTCAAATCCAAGGAGTTCCTGCTCGGCAGGATCCGGCAGGTCGCCGACAGCGGCAAGGCCGCGCTGATCGTCTCCGACGAACTGGACGATCTCAAAGTGTGTGACCGGGTCGTCGTCATGTTCCACGGCCGGGTGGTCGCCGAGTTCGACCGCGGTTGGAAGGACGACCATCTCGTCGCCGCCATGGAGGGCGTCGGCACCCCCCTCGCATCCACCGTATCCGGCACCGACGAGCACGGAAGGTAGTCATGTCCGCCACCACAGATCTCACCGAGCCCGCAGCGAGCGCGGCGGAGCCGGCCACCGCGGACACCGCCCGCCGCCGGGTCGACCTCGGCCGCTTCCGCGACCTGTCCCTGGTCCCCGCCATCCTCGTCCTGATGCTGATCGGGTTCATCGTCTCGCCGGCCTTCCTCACCGCCGACAACCTCATCGGCGTGCTGCAGCAGTCCACCGAGCTGAGCCTGCTCGTCCTCGCCACGGCGCTCATCCTCATCTGCGGCCGGATGGACCTGTCCCTGGAGTCCACCATCGGTGTGGCTCCGGTCATCGCCGTGTGGCTCGTGCTGCCTTCCAGCGGTGGGCGGTTCACGGGCCTCGGGCTGTTTCCCGAATGGGCGGCGGTCCCGCTCTGCCTCCTGGTCGGCGCGGCGATCGGGGCCGTCAACGGCTTCCTGATCCTGAAACTGCGCCTCAACGGCTTCATCGTCACGCTTGGCGCCCTGACCATGCTGCGTGGCCTCCAGGTGGCTCTGTCCGAGGGGCAGTCCATCGTGGAGCTGCCGTCCTCGTTCACGTACCTGGGCAAAGCCTCCTGGCTGGGCGTCCCGGCCGCCATCTGGATCTGCGCGCTGCTGTTCGCGGTGGGCGGCAGCGCGCTGGCGTGGCTGCGGCACGGCCGCGCGCTGTACGCGATCGGAGGCAACGCGGAGGCCGCCCGCACCGCAGGCATCCGCGTCGACCGAATCGTCTGGGTGGTGCTGATCATCGGCAGCCTGCTCGCCGCGTTCGCCGGCATCCTCTACAGCGGGCACTACGGCTCCATCTCCGCCACACAGGGCAGCGGCTGGATCTTCCAGGTCTTCGCCGCGACCGTCATCGGCGGGGTCAGCCTCAACGGCGGCAAGGGCTCCGTCTTCGGCGCCCTCACCGGTGTGCTCACCCTTCAGCTCGTCGTCAACGTGATGACACTGGCGGGTGTACCGCCCCTGTGGAACCAGTTCCTCAACGGCGCGATCATCATCGTCGCCCTGATCATCTCCCGCTTTGCCTCCGGCGAGAAGCAGGAGTAGAGGCCGACTCCCGGTGGCTTCGCGCTCCGCCCGGACGAGGACCGGGCGGAGCGCGACGGCCCCTACCCCCCCACAGAGAGGCATCCCAGTGGCACTGACGGACGAGGCGATGGACAAGATCAAGGCGATGATCGTCGCCGGCGAACTCGCCCCCGGCTCCCGCCTTCCCAAGGAGGAGATCCTCGCCGCCCAGCTCGGGCTCTCCCGGAATTCGCTGCGCGAAGCCGTGCGGGCCCTGACCGCCATGCGAATCCTGGTCAGCCGACAGGGCGACGGCACCTACGTCTCCAGCCTGGAGCCCCACCTTCTCCTCGAAACGCTGTCCTTCGCAGCGGATGTGTCCCAGGGGCGTGCCGCGCTGCAGTTGCTCCAGGTGCGCAGGTTGCTCGAGCCCCAGGCGACCGGACTGGCCGCTGCCATGCTGCAACCGCACGACCTCCAGGAACTCCGCGACATCCTCGACCGGTGCCGTTCGGCCGCAACCGTCGAGGACTTCGTCGCCCACGACATAGCCTTCCACCTGCGCATCGTCGAAGCCGTCGGCAACCCGGTTCTCTCCATGCTCCTGGAGGTGCTCTCCACCCGTACTCAGCGGGTACGCATCGTCCGCGGCAGCCGCACCCGTGATGCGCTGGACAGCGCCCACCAGGATCACGAGGCGATCCTCCGCGCGCTCCAGGCACGCGACGCGCTGCTCGCGGTCTCTGCCGCGACTGTTCACATCACCGCCGTCGAGCAGTGGCTGGTGACGAGCTGCGTGGACGACACTCTCCGCCCGATCGACGGCTGATTCTCCTGGGACTGACCAGTCCCGGTCCCTGCAGTACTCCTAGTCAGGCGCGCATCCTCGCAGGATGTACGCGATCACGTCGTCCAGACCGTGTTCGGCGGTCTCGGTCGGCAGCGTGCCGTTGGCTGCCAGCCCGGCATAGCCGCGCAGGGTGGTGAAGACCGGCAGGGCCAGGCGCTGCCACGGTCCTTCCCGCACCTCGCCTCGGCGCTGGCCCTCGCCGATCATGTCGACGACCTGCTGACCAAAGCGCTGCTCGGCCGCGCGCAGTGCCTCCGACGCCTCGGGCGCGTGCTTGACGGAGTACATCAGGTCGAGCAGCGCGGCGTTGGTCAGGGCGAAGTCCACGAAGGCGCGGGCCAAGGCGTCCAACTGCTCGGCGAACGACTCACCGGCCCGCTCCTGAGCCGCCGTGCTGATCTCGATAAGCCGCTCGAAGCCGATCAACGCCAGCGCGTCCAGCAGCGCCTGCTTGTCCGGGAAGTGGCGGTTCGGCGCCCCATGGCTGACGCCCAGGTCGCGGGCGAGCTCACGCAGCGACAGCGCGGTCGGCCCTTTGTCCCGCAGGGTCTCCTCGGCCCTGATCAACAGCGCGGCGCGGAGGTCTCCGTGGTGGTAAGGGCGACGACGAGTCTGCATGGCAGCCATAGTACAAGGCGAGTGGCCGCCGTCTACATTGTAGACATTGACAGCAATGTAGATGGCGTCTACTTTAGCGGCCATGGCTACTGCATCCAGCAAATGGAAAATCACCGACATCCCCGACCAGACCGGCCGCACCGTCGTCGTCACCGGTGCCAACAGCGGGCTCGGCCTCGCCACCGTCGAAGCACTGGCCGGCGCGGGTGCCCATGTGGTCCTCACCGCGCGGGACGTGAAGCGCGGCGAGGCCGCGGCCGCTACCGTGCCAGGGAGCGTGGAGGTGCGCCGGCTCGACCTGGCCGACCTCGCCTCCGTGCGCGAGTTCGCCGCCGGCTGGCACGGCGATCTGGACGTGCTCATCAACAATGCCGGCGTCATGAACATCCCGAAGCCCACCCTGACCAAGGACGGCTTCGAGATGCAGTTCGGCACCAATCACCTGGGGCACTTCGCCTTGACCAACCTGCTGCTGCCGCACATCACCGACCGAGTGGTGACCGTCTCCTCCGGCGCGCACAAGGCGCCGGGCAGCCCGCGGATCCACTTCGACAACCGCAACCTGACCGGCGAGTACGCCCCCATGAAGGCGTACAGCCAGTCCAAGCTGGCCAACCTGCTGTTCACCTTGGAACTCCACCGCAGGCTCACCGAAGCGGGCTCACCTGTGTGCGCCCTGGCCGCACATCCCGGCGCGGCCAAAAGCAACCTCAGCAGGCACAGCATGCAAGACTCCCGCGTCCTCATGCGTGTCGGCAGCCGGTTGGCCCAATGGTTGCTCGCGCAGGAGACCCAGGCCGGCGCGCTGCCCACCCTGTATGCCGCCGTCGAGGACCTGCCCGGCGCCAGCTACGTCGGTCCCGACGGCTTCGGCGAGTTCCGGGGAGCCCCGACCCTGGTCGGCCGCTCGAAGGCAGCCAGCGACCCGACCACCGCCCGACGCCTGTGGACCGTCTCCGAGGAACTGACCGGCACCGCCTTCCCCGAACAGGCTCTGACAGCGCGGGCGTGAAGCCCGGCCCGGCTCAAGCTCCTGTCGATGGTGAGGACCGATCGCCGGTCCCAGCCTGCCTCCCGCACGAGCACCTGTTTCACCGCTTGCACCGTCCGTGCTTCCCCTGCGACAGGCGATGCCGCCGGGCGGGGGCGCGAGCCGTCGTACGGCAGCAGGCAGCGGTGTATCGCCCCTGACCAGCCAGTCCAGGCGGTCGCCGTGGTCCAGCGGCAGCCGGTCGGCCTCCGTCGCCGTCTCCACGCAGCCCGAGACCCGCGCGTTCTCAGGGAGCGCGGCCAGCATCGCCCCGAAGGCGATGGCCGCGGTCTCGTCCCCGGCGAAGAAATGGTTGGTGGCGTCGGGGCGCAGCACGAAGGATCCCTCCGGCTTGCTCAGCCGCACCTGGTCTCCCACCTCGGCGGTCCGTCCCCACCGGGCCCCGCGCCCGGATGATCCAGCACGCACAGCTCGACAAGGCCCGCGGGTTCGTAGCGCCACACCGAGTACGTGCGCCGGGTCAGCCCGCTGCCCACCAGCACCCGCACCTGCTGGCCGGGCCGCACCCTCAGCCCGGCGAGCGAGTCGCCCTCGATGCGTAGCCGGCGCATACGCGCGGCGACCGGCTCGGTGGCCGTGACGGTGCCGCGCAGCATCAGCAGGTCGAGGACGGGGTCCAGCAGGGCGGGCATGGTGGACTCCAGGGGGATAGTGGCAACAAGGCGATGAGGGAACTGAGTTGGCGTCAGGTGGACGCCGGGACAAGCGACACTGCGTGTTCCAGGTCAAACGCGATAGCAGGCGAGCCGCCCCTGGCGTCGTACCCGGCCATCACGTCCGGGAGCGGCCTGGACCCGTTGCTGCCATCGAATGTTGAGCGCACCGGCAGGCGGCAGACGCACCTCGCAACAAGGCGCCGGCCGGAGGTTACGGACGTACGGGTTCCCGAGTTCACGGAGCGCGTGAGCGCGACCAGCGGGGCCCAGGTGCCGGACTGGCGCCTGGTCACCGAACCGAGCTCAGTGGCATGACCCTGTAGTACGTCGGCACTGCGATCACCGCGACCGCGACGTGCATCAGGAGCAGCGCCACCACACCGGTCACCTCGCCCTCGCCGAACAGGAAAAAGTCCGGCACGAAGGACAACACGACGACCGACGGGACGATCCGGTGGAGCAGCCGTTCGGGATCGGGGGAGAACCTGCGGACGAGGGCCCACCCGACGGACCCTCCCAGCACTCCCAGCGCGGTCGAAAAGACGTACGACGACGGCTCCAACGGGCCGAAGTCCTCCGGTGCACCGAGCGCGTGCGCCAGTACGGCGATCAACGCGTTCACCAGCGAGGACAGCAGGAAGGCGACGAACACACCTCCCGCCACCATGATCGGACCCCGACGGGAGGGGAGCGTCTCAGAGACACGGGACATGGCAACTCCAAACAGATGCGAGGGACATTGGTCAGTTCTTGGGGCTACTGGGGGCATTCACTTGTTGAAAGGAACGGCCGACGTCGACGCCGTCACGCCTGCCGGCTGCGCGCCGTGTCGTAGCCACGAGGTAGTAGACGGCGACGGCGATAACCAGCAGCGCGGTCCAGTCGTTCAGGCGCAGGCCGAGGATGTGGTGGGCCTCGTCCACCCGCAGGTACTCGATCCAGAAGCGACCTGCGCTGTACGCGGCGGCGTACAGCGCGAACGCCCGCCCCCGGTCGAGACGGAAACGGCGATCCGCCCACAGGACCAGGGCGACCACGCCGAGACACCACAACGACTCGTACAGGAACGCCGGGTGATACGTGGCCAGGTTCGGGGTGGCCTCAGGCCGGTGTGCGGGGTCGATCTCCAGGGCCCAGGGGAGAGTGGTGGCCCGCCCGTAGAGCTCCTGGTTGAACCAGTTGCCCCAGCGGCCGATGGCCTGCCCCAGTGCGATGCCGGGAGCGACGGCGTCGGCGAACGCGGACAGGGCAACGCCCTTGCGGCGGCAGCCGATCCAGGCTCCGACGGCCCCACCGGCGATGGCGCCCCATATACCGATGCCTCCGTCCCAGATGAAAAGGGCCTTGACCGGATCGCCGCCCTTGCCGAAGTACAGCTCGCCGGACGTGATCACGTGGTAGAGGCGGGCACCGACGACACCGAATGGAACCGCCCACAGGGCGATGTCCGCCACGACGGGCTTCTCTCCGCCGCGAGCGGCCCAGCGACGGCCGCCCAGCCACACCGCGGCGGCGATTCCGAGGATCAGCATCAGTGAGTAGCCGCGCAGTGGGAGTGGGCCCAGGTGGACCTCGCCGATGGACGGGCTGGGAATGAAGGCCAGGAGCACTGGTGGTTCCTCACAAGGGGCGGTGGGGCAGCAGACTGTCGGCTGCGGGGCCGATCGTCGCCGCCCGCGCCCCTCCCGCACATCGACCGATCGACGCGCCCTGCATCCACCGATCGGTGGACCCGCCCCCACTGGCCGGCTGATTCTCCCGCTACGCGGCTGCGCCTACTCTGAGGGCCATGGCACTGCGACAGGCGTGGGAGTGGGAGCGGTGGAAGGCTATGGGGCAGCACGCCTTCTTCGTCACCGTGCTCGCCTTGTCCATGCCGGGTGCGCTGGCCGGGGCGGATATGACGACCGGCGCCGCGCTGTCGCGGATCGGCCCGGCAGTGGGGCTCGCCCTTTGGTATGCGTACTGGATCGCGCTGCGCGGTGGCGCCGACCGCCCGCCGCTGCCCTACCTCGTCGGGGCCCTGTCCGGGTGGGCGGTCATGGCCACGGTGGACCCCGCGTTCCTCCCGGTCGCCGTGGCGGTGCTGAGCCCGTACTGGCTGCGGCGGGCCTGGTGGTCGGCCGGCGGGATGCTGGTGCTGGGCGCCGGCTGGTCGTGGCAGAGCCTGACCACGGACGGCTCCGTCGACGTGCGGGCGCTCACGGGATGCGTACTTGGCACCGCCGTGGCGGTCACGATCACCTGCTACGTCGCGACCCTCGATCACGAGAGTCACAAGCGGCAGCGGCTCCTCGACGAGCTCACTGCCACCCAGGCCGAACGCGCGGCAGCGGAACGCCAGGCGGGCACCCTGGCCGAACGCCAGCGCCTGGCCCGCGAGGTCCACGACACGCTCACCCAGGGGTTCGCCTCCATCGCCATGCTGCTGGACGCCGCACGCGACGACCTGCCACCCGATTCCCCTGCGGCTCGCCGCGTCGAGCAGGCCATGCGCACGGCCCGGGACAACCTCGCCGAGAGCCGCCGCCTCGTGCACGCCCTCCGCCCGGCGCCACTGGACCGCACGCACCTGGCAGAGGCGGTCCGTGAACTCACCGCCCGGCTCGCGGAGGAGACCGGCACCGAGGCCTACACGGTCGTGACCGGCCGCCCGGCCGCCCTGCCTCCCAGTACTGAGGGCGAGTTGCTGCGGGTCGTGCAGGAGGCACTGACCAACGCCCGGCGGCACGCTCGCGCGATGAGTGTCTCGGTCACGCTGTCGTACCTTGGCGACGTCCTGGCGATCGACATCCAGGACGACGGCACCGGTTTCGCACCCATTGCCCGGCATCCGGGCGTCGGCCTGACCACCATGCGGGAGCGCATCGCCGCCTTGCACGGCACGTTCGCGGTCGAAAGCGCCCCGGGCGAGGGCACGACCGTCGCCGTCACGGTGCCACTCCCGGTCGAGCCTTCCGCCTCCGACCCCTCAGCCGTGTCGGGCACCGAGCGGATGGCCCCGGCCTCATGAGGACTTCGACCGGTCCCACGATCCGAGTCCTCCTCGCCGACGACCACCCCGTGGTCCGTGACGGGCTTGCCGCCATGCTCTCCACCCAGCCCGATTTCACGGTCGTCGGCGAAGCCGCCACCGGCGCCGAGGCACTGCGCCAGACAGCCTCACTCGCACCCGACGTCGTGCTGATGGACCTGCAGATGCCCGGCATGGACGGCACGACCGCGACCGCCGCCATCCGTGCCGCCTACCCCGAGGTGCGGGTACTCGTTCTGACCACCTACGACACGGACGCCGACATCACTGCCGCCGTCGACGCCGGCGCAGTCGGCTACCTGCTCAAGGACACCGGACGACACGAGCTCTGCGAGGCCGTTCGGACCGCGGCTCGGGGAGGCGCGGCACTGTCGCCCACCGTGGCTGCCAAGGTCCTCGCCCATATGCGCGGCGACCGGGGCGCCGGCTTGTCCGGCAGGGAGCTCGAAGTCCTGTCCGCCGTGGCCCGGGGGCAGAGCAACAAACAGATCGCCCGCGCCCTGCGCCTGTCGGAGGCCACCGTCAAGACCCATCTGCTGCACATCTACGCCAAGCTCGACGTCCGCGACCGGACCGCCGCCGTCACCGCCGCCCTGGGCAGGGGAATCATCCGCATGGACTGAAGGCCCTGCTGAAGGCACAGGGGCATGGGGCAGTCCGGTGGGAGAGAGGCCGAGGAGGTCGCGGCGTTGCGCCGCCCGGGAACACGAAGCACCCCACAACCGTGGGCTCGGCAGCCGGGCTGGCGAGACCGAGCAGAACGCCGGAGACCAGCGGCCGTATGGTGACGATACTGTCTTCACCGACTGGTCACGGAATTACCCCAGTTGACTTCCTGCGCCTCGGTATCCCACCAACACTCAGGACAAGCACGGCGACGAACCGCTCGTCGTCGCCGGTCTGTTGGACACAGGAGTTGCACCGGTCCAGGAGCGTCCCGTTGAGCCAGGATGGTGGCGTACGGCCAGGGCAGGGCCGGGTTCTTGGCGATGTTGAGCTTGACGATGTTGATCTTGTCGCCGTGCTCGGCGGCGATCGCCTCCAGCGAGGGGGCGAGCTGTCGGCAGGGGCCGCACCAGGCAGCCCAGAAGTCCACCAGGACCGGCTTTTCGCTGGCGAGGACGTCCTGCTCGAAGGAGTCGTCGGTGACGTTCTTGAGAGCCATGATGTGTCTCCGGGCGTCAGACGGCGGCTACGGCCGGTTCGCCGCGGTGTCGATGTCGCTCAGGGCGGCGAGATAGCGCTCGACGTCCAGGGCAGCCGCACAGCCAGAGCCGGCCGCGGTGATGGCCTGGCGGTACCGGTCGTCGGATCGACCGCCCTGCTTGTACCGCCGGAAACGGAGCCGCTGAGCCATCGCCCGGACAGCGCTTACGCGAGCCGACCTTCCCGTCGGTCTGCGGCTTCAGGACACGTCGGACGCCCGAGCAACAACGGTTGCCCATTCCGCAGTGCGCCCGCCGGTGTGTCGATGTGTGAGAACGCGGTCCCGAACACGGTGACCGTGACCTCCTCCACAGCGAGGGGTGGGTGGGCGTAGGTATCCCAGGTCTCAGAGAATTTGGCATGCCGGGAGAGTGCTTGCACGGTCTTCGCGTCGTGCTTGCCGGAGCCGCCGAGCGTGGTGGTGTAGAAGTGTTTGAGGTCGTGGAAGCGGGTTCGTTCCGGAAGTCCTGCTTGCTTCACTGCCCGTCGCCACTTCTGATGGAAATCTGTGTGAAGTACAGGGCGGCCGAAACGGTTCGTGACGATCAGGCCCTCGTCCGGCGGCTCGACGTAGCCCCGTGCCCGACGACGGCGCTGAGCGGCTGGCGAGACGGGCTCTGGCTCGGAGAATCGTGACCTGTGCCGTGTCAGCTGCTCGATCAGGAAGTGATCCACGGGCAAGGTGGCGTAGCTGGCCTTGGTCTTGAGACGTACCGCCTTGCCGCGCTGCCGTTGTTCTTCGATGTGAAGCAGGTCGTGCATCCAGGCCACCTGGTTTTGCTTCAGTCCGAAGGCCTCGCCCTGGCGCAGTCCGGCGCAGGCTCCGAGCCAGACCAGGACCTCATAGCGCGGCGCCACCCTCCGCATGGCCGCTGCGACTGCCGCGACCTGTCCGGGTGACAAAGCGACCTTGACGCGTGGTGTGACGTCAGGGAGTTCGATCCGGGCCACGATGTTGGGAGGGAGCGGGACATCCTCGTCCAGCATGTAATGCACGAGGATGCGCCAGGTCTTGAAGATCTGGACGACGGTGCAGGCCGAGTCGATGCCTTGCTTGTCGAGGAGGTAGTCGACGAAGGCCGCTTGCGTCTCCTGTTCATCATCTCGGTCGCGAAGTATTCGACCTGCAGGCTGCCCGGATTGTTGTCTCTCGCCGTCTGCCTTTCGGATTCCGTGAGCACCTTGTCCAGGCGGTTACGGGCTTCCTGCCAGGTGGCGAAGGCCGGTCGCTTCTCTTTTCCTGAGCGGTCGGTGTACCGGGCCTGCCAGCGATGGCCGCGGCCGTGGTCCGCAGACGGGTACAGAGGCTGCTGTGGCGTGCCGCATCGGCACGGTACGTCACCGCGTTCTGGTTTTGGATATCTCTTGTGCCAGCGATCGAACGGCTCGATTGGCTTGCTCATGTGTCCTGCCCGCGAAACTGAGCTGGGTGCTGGACCCGTCGCCGACCTTTTCGCCCTGGCCTGGCGACGTGCGCGGCGGCCTTGTCGCTGTCCGCCAGGGCGAGGCTGTCCGCTACTACCAGTAGTTATGCATAGCTGTTCATGGTGCACGCAAAGGTGTGACGGTCGAGTCACCGTGTGCCAGCACGTGACCCGTCACCGGACCCGCGACTCCTGTCCCTGGGTATGCAAATCCGTCGCCTCAGAGAGGAGCGGGGATACAGCCTGGAAGAACTCGCAGAACGCAGCGGGCTGAGCTTCCGTGGCCTCATCTATATCGAGCACGGACAGCGCAGCCCCAGCGTTCTTACGCTCCTGGACGTCGCTGCAGGACTCGATGTGGAACCGGGGGAACTCGTCAATCACATCGCCCAGGAAGAATCCGGTAAATCTGCCCCTGATGGTTCGTGGTAACAATCCGAGAATCATAATTTCGTCAGGCGGTGCTGGGGTCGTGGCCTGTCCTCGCTGTCTCGCGGTTCGTCCTGAGGTCGGTGCGTGTGGAGTACAGGAACCCGACGATGTGCTCAGCCCTTGCTGTACTGCCATGCATGGACGGCCTGTTGCGGTGTCGGCCGTGGTCGCTCCCCTTCGATCCCTCTGCCGGCCGCGGCAGGGGGACCTGACTGGCGTGCCCTGACGCTGGAGGCTGCCGACGGGATTTGGCGTGCCCATTTCCAGTAGTGGGGATGTATTTCGTTCTTGGGGCGCAAGTGCCGGGGTTAATCGTATGATGCGTCAGAACTGCTGATGTGTGGGGGCACTTGGCGGTTGCGGTCGCCTGTGTCGTCGAGGGCGCGGGCCTCAGGCTCTCGGGGGCGTCGTTGTACTTGGCTTGTCTGTACGTAGAGAATTTCCGGATCTTCGGTTCGGCACCACAGAAGGACGGCGCCCCGGACTCCAGCCTGAATCTGGAGTTCGGCCCCGCCACGAACGTCCTTGTCGGTGAGAACGACAGTGGCAAGACGGCCGTCATCGACGCGATCCGCCTGTGCCTGCTGACCACGGCAGCTGACTTCTATCGGATCACCCGTGACGACTTCCACGTCGGATCGGCCGGCCGTGCAGGCACCTTCAAGATCACGTGCGGTTTCAAGGCCCTGACGACGGAGGAACAAGGGGTCTTCCTGGAACTGCTCACCACCGACGATGACGGCAACGTCGCCCTCTACGTCACCGTCAAAGCGGAGCTGATGGACCCGCTGCGTCCCCACCGGGTCTCGGTGACCACACGCACCGGCCGCGACGGGCAGGGACCCGCCCTGGACGGCGCCGCACGCGAACTACTGAAGGTCACCTACCTGCGCCCCTTGAGGGACGCCGAGGCCGAACTGCGCTCCGGCCGGGGATCGCGGCTGTCGCAAATCCTCGCCGGCTACCCGGCCATGCGCGCCCAGGGTGAGGACGACTTCGACGAGGAGAGCGACAGCGCCACCACCCTGGTCGGCATCCTGCGCCGCGCGGAACGCCACATCAGCGACAACGCGGCGGTGGCCGCGGCCCGGGACGACATCAACACCCGCTACCTGCAGAAGTTCTCCATCGGCTCCGACGTCCTGCGCGGAGAGATCGGCGTTGCCGGCGACGCCACCCTCGCCCGCGCCCTGGAACGACTGGAACTCACCCTGTTCGCGGGGACGGGGGAGTGGACCAGACACGGACTGGGCTACAACAACGCCCTGTTCATGGCAGCCGAACTGCTTCTGCTCGGCAACAGCGACTTCGCACCGCTGCTGCTGATCGAGGAACCCGAAGCCCACCTCCACCCGCAGCTGCAGACCCGCATCATGGACCTCCTGAGGGAGCGCGCAGAGGCCGCCAAGACGGCCGGGACGCCGCCGGTCCAGGTCATCCTCACCACTCACAGCCCCAACCTGGCCTCGGCCATCCCGGTCGAACACCTCACCCTCGTCGCCCGCGGATCCACCTTCCGCCTGGCCCCAGGACTGACCAAGCTCGACGAGGGTGACTACGCCTTCCTCACCCGCTTCCTCGACGTGACCAAGGCCAACCTGTTCTTCGCCCGCAGCGTGGCCATCGTCGAGGGCGACGCCGAAGCCATCGTCCTGCCCGCCCTCGCACAGGCGGTCGGCCGGTCCTTCAGTGAATGCGGCGTCAGCGTTGTCAACGTCGGCGGCGTCGGTCTCTTCCGCTACAGCCGGATCTTCCAACGCGAGGGCGAACAGATCCCGGTCGCGGTGGCCTGTATCCGTGACCGGGATCTGGTGCCCGCCGGTACCTCGGCAGAGATGCGCAAGGAGCTCAAGTGCTCGGCGGAGATGACCAAGCAGCAGATTGACGATCACGTCGCCGGGCTGAAGGAAGGAGACAGCGGCCACGTACGCACCTTCGTCTCCGACCACTGGACCCTGGAGTACGACCTGGCCGCCGCCTCCTGGACCATGGCGACCCTCATGCACCAGGCCATCCGTGCCGCCGTCGCCTCCAAGACCACCTGGCCCACCGCGGACAAGCTCGCCGCCCTGGACCGCTCCGCCCAGGAACAGGTCAAGACGTGGCGCGAGAACGAAGTACCCCTGGAAAAGGCGGCCTTGGACATCTACGAACCCCTGCGCATGGGCCGGGCCAGCAAGCCGATCGCCGCCCAGCACGCCGCCCGGCTGCTGCAGACCACCCCCGTGACCGACGACGATCTGCCGCCGTACCTCGTAGCCGCCTTCACGTACCTGTGCAGCGAGGTCTGAGCGATGACACCCCTCTACGCCCCCGACGTCTTCATCAAGGACAAGGTCGAAGCCCTCGCTCAGCAGCTCGGCCTCGAACTGCCGCACCAGGAACAGTGGGACTTCATCCAGAGCGCGGAATCCCTGGATCTCCAAGCCGCGCCCGGCTCGGGCAAGACCAGCCTGATCGGGCTCAAGCTCGCCCTGCTGGGTCAGGGATGGGCCTCGCCCACGCGCGGCATCTGCGTCCTGTCGCACACCAACACGGCCAAGGACGAGATCACCCACCGCCTTGCCGTCACACCGGCGGGACGCCGTCTACTGCACTACCCGCACTTCATCGGCACGATCCAGGCCTTCACGAACACCTTCTTGGCTCTGCCCGCCCTGCGGTCCCAGGGCACTGAAGTCCAGACCGTAGACGACCAGGCCTACGCGAACGAAGCCCTCCGGCTGCCCGAACGCCACCCCCAGTTCCGGAAACTCAACACCGCACTCGGGCACCGCACGAACGGCCCCGCACTCGTCGCCGAGGCCCGCTACGTGTGCGACGCCGGAGACCTGATCGCGACAGGACCTGACGGCACCCCTCCCTTCAAAGCATCCAGCGACAGCGGCAAACAATTCGCCGCGCTCAAAGAAACGCTCCGCGAGCGAGGCGTCCTCCGCTACCACGACATGTTCGCCATCGCCGAGCACCACCTCTTCCATCACCCCCAGCTCGCGCTGGCCGCCGCCCACCGCTTCCCCTTCGTCCTCCTGGACGAAATGCAGGACACCAGCGACCTCCAACAACGCCTGCTCGACAAGGTCTTCGGCTCCCCGAGCACGGTCGTCCAGCGAGTCGGTGACGTCAACCAGCGCATCTTCGCCGACGGACCGGATGCCGCACAGCCCTCATCGTTCCCCCTGCCCCACGCCGCCCAACTCCCCGTCAGCCGCAGGTTCGGCAGCAAGATCGCAGCACTCGCGAGCGACCTCACGGTCCACCGCCGCCAACACATCGACGGCGCCGGCCACGACGGAACCGTCGCCCTCCTACTCTTCGACGACGACACCGTCGCCGAGGTCGTACCGGCCTTCGAACGGATGGCAACGGCCACAGTCCCCCGCCAGCTGCTGCTGGACAACCCGCCCCGCGTCCTGGGCGCCCGCCTCACGCCGCGAGGCGCCAACGCCTATCCGCAATCCGTCGCCTGCTACGTACCCGGCTTCACCAGCACGCCCGTCCAGGCAACCGGCAGTCTCATCACGGCTACCCGCACCGCCCAGGCACTCCGGCGATCCGGCGACAACCACACAGCCGTCACGCTCCTGTGGAACGCCATCCGTGACGTGGTCCGACTCGCCAGTTCCGGCGCCCTGCCCCCGCTGAGACGACTGGACCGAAACCCGGCGACAGCCGGAGGCCGAGCACGCCTGCTCCTGCACGACCTGCTGACAAGCCCACTCGACAGCCGCGCTGAATGGGCAGTTCACACCGCCCGGCTTCTGCGGCTGCTGCAGGACCTGACCCAGAGCCCCTTGAAGGGTGTCGCCCGTCTCGCCGATCCCCTTGCTCACATCCCGTACGTCACCCAGCCAGCACCCGTGCCCGATGCGCCGGCTGATGCGGACCAGGGCGTGGTGGCGTCGATTGCGGGATCGATCCAGAGCGCCAAAGGCGAAACCCACGCGGCCACACTCATCCTCGAATGCCTGGAACGCAGCGGCAAGAAGTACGACGTACACGAGGTACTCGGACTCCTAAGCCGACAGCAGGACCCCTCCAAAGCCCTGATCACGATCCAGCGCGCGGCGCAACTCGTCTTCGTCGGCGCCACCCGCCCCACCCACCTGCTCGCCTTCGCCGCGCACCGCACAAGAGCCGAACCGCACATCAAGGCGATCACGGCCCGCGGCTGGTCTGTCCACGACATCAGCCTGCGCTAGAGCGGGATCTTCGTATCAGTGCCCCAGCCTTGAACGCCTTGAGCGAGCATTCGTATGATCGATCAAGATCGGGAAACGTTTGGATTGCATGGCAAGACGACCGTTGTGGACCGCTGAGGGCTCGCACTAGGGTCATCGCTGTCACTCCGTCGGCGGGGCAGGCATGACAGCACTAGCCTGACCTGAAGACAGAGGCTTGTGCCCGTGACCCGGGACGTAGTGCCTCAGTTGTGCCTGGCAGGCAGCGTGGTCGTCATGGGTGCGGCAGCCGCGGCTGGCGGTGCTGGCGCGTTCAGCCCATTCCGTGAAAGGTTTCCTACCGGTAGGTAAGTAGGCGGTCGTCTGTGAAGGGCGAGCCTCCTTGAGGCGAGGGTAGAGGTAGCAACATGGCTGTGGCGGCGCGGGGTCCGGCGGAAGCGATCTCCGGTGCGGCGGCGCCTGGCACTTTGTTCCCTCGGGGTGCGGATATCGGCGTGTTGAACATGTTCGGTATCGATGCCGTAGTTGCGTACAGCGAAAACGGGGACGAGATCGAGCGACGTGCTCGCGTCGGCACGCGGGAGCTCACCAATCCTCGGGCACTGGACCTGCTGATGAACCTTCCCTTGGGCGAGCCTGTTCCGGTGACTTCGCTGAGCGACAGGGAGCAGCGTGTCCTGCGGCGGATGCCCGTGGGAACGGTTGCCCGTCGTGACAACGTCGTCGTTCGCGAAGCAACCCATCCCATCCGAGTCGATCTGGCCGTTGTCCCCGGTAAGGGCTGGGCCTCCGCTAAGGAAAAAGCCGAATGGTTCACACCTTTCTGCGCGCGGGCTGTCTTGATCGACCGGCCCTTGCGGCGTCGAGATGACGCCGTGATGGAGGCAGAGTTCTACGGCATTGGGCTACTCGTAGCGATCAGCAATGACGTCGAGGTCGTTGTCCCGCCTCGCCCCTTCGTTCGGCGTCGGCACACTGTGGCCGGCTGGAGGTTCGTGGAGGAGGCGTATAAGCAGCTCTCGGCTCGGTGAGCCGCCTCAGGGTGTGATCGGCAGCGTTGCCCAGGCCTCCAGCGGGTCAGGGACTGCAAAGCCCGCCTTCGAATTTGCGGACAGCCCCAGACGCTGGTTTTCCAGGGCGTAGTGCGCGATGGCTGCGGCACACTTGTCGCGCCACCACGATTTGCGCTCCACTCCGGGCTTCCGGCTGGCGATCTCGATGACCCAGGTGCTCCAAGTGCTGATGTTGTGGTCTTCCGACTCGCGTCGCGCCTCGCCGCCCGGATCGTTGAATCGGTCCAGGCCGCGACCGTCACAGACGTCGCAGCTGCACGTTGCCGGTGGGTGATTGGCGTACAGGCGGGCCAGGGACTGAGCGCCCTTGAAGCACATCAGGCTCGGCATCAGCACTGACGGATATTGGGGTCCACCGCCGTTGGGGTTGAACAACGCCCGCTCGCCAGGCGGAATGCTGTGCCGACTGGCGCTGTCGGCACCGATACCGGCGAACAGTCCACCGTGCGCGAGTGCGTCCAGCGCGGCCAGATCGGTCCGCAGCAGGGCGACGTCAGGCAGCTCGGCTACGACGCGGCGCAGATTGGCGGGCACGCTCTTGGCCTGCTCCATGGGATCGAACTGCCGGAAAAGCGTCAGGGCCTTCGGATGGGGGATGCGTTTGCAGACGGCGATCAGCTGGCTGAGGAATTCGTCGGTGAGCCAGGCGATGTCGATCGGGAGGTTGACGATTGTGTCTGCCCGCTCGATGCGTTCGGACTGGCGCATGACTGCCTTGAGCGCCCTGGAGGCTCCCGGAGGGATGTAACCAGTAGGTGTGAGAGCGGCGCTGGCACCGCGGGCCTTCTGCAGCTGAAGCGAGGTGTCGACGGTGTCGAACAGCTCGTTGCCGTCCAGCAGAAAGGGTTCATCGGCTGTCGCCGTGTGTGTCTTGTAGGCCGCGGTGTCGATCAGCAGGGCGCCTGTGTAGCCGGAGGTCCGGAGCTGGTAGGCGCGTTCACCCGCCTTCTCCCCGGTCGTGACGACGCCACCGAGGTCATCGTCGAGCGGAGTCCGCATCTGCGGTACGAAGCGGGCGTTCTCATGCAGCAGTACACGTCCCTGCAGCAGGGGTGTGGCCGGTACCGACGCATCGAGGACCCGCAGGGCGGGGGTGCGGCCGGGGAACGGCGAGTTTGCCATGTCACCTACCTGTTGGTGAATCCGGTGGCCGTGGGGCCACCGGGGGTGGAGGAAGGACACGAGTAGATCTCGGTGAACTCCTCGAGTTCCAGGCCGGCCAGGTGGGCTGCCTGGGACAGGTCGAGGTGGTGCTGTCGCCTCAGTCGGGTCACGACCTCGGCAAGGTGGCGCGGGTTCTCGAACCCGATGGTGACGGGTTCGGTGGTTCGGTAGCCCAGGGCGGACATCTCCACCGTGAGCGAGCGGTACTGCCACTCGGTGAGGACGCCAAGTGACTTGGCTCGGCGGGCGAGTGCTGCCATCGAGACCCTCCACCGACGCTTCAGTTCCATCAACCGCGGCAAGTCCAGACGCGGCCGGAGCTCGGCCACGATGCTCTCGTGCGGCATGAGGAACTCGGCTGCGAATTCATCGGCTTGCTGTTCCTGCAATCGTCCGTCCCCAGGCTCAGTGTGCATCACGATGTGCCCGAGTTCGTGCGCCAGGCTGAAACGATAACGGTCCGCAGGGGCAGTTGAGTTGAGCAGAACGAGCGGGCGTTCACCGTGCGGCCACTGGCTCACGGCATCCAGCTCACGAGTTTGGAGATCGCGGGTCACGAGCAGTGCGCCGGCGGCTTCGAGCACCTCTACCACATTCGGGACGGGTCCAGAGGGGAGCCCCCACTCCAACCGCAGCGTCTCCGCGGCATCGGCCGGCGTATCAAAGTCGTCGACCGCGATGTGCCTGAACGTATGTTTTTCGTCGTCGTGGCTCGCGGCCGTCAGGGCTTCCACCTGGAGGCGTGTAACTGCCAGAGTCGCGTGAACGCGTCGCAGTGCCTGCGCGCCCATGGAGGCGCGCTTGCGGTGGTGAACGAGCCCGACGCCAACCCCGCCGTTGTCAGTGGTGCGGCATAGCATCTGGGGCGTGTACCTGAGAGCTGCGGCGAACAGGGCGAGTCGCTCGCCCCTCACTGCCAGGCGACCGGCTTCGGCTCGGCTGACATACCCCTGCGACACCGTTTCGTTGGCCGCGCGGCCCGTCATCTCCCGTGCCAGGTCAGCCTGCGTCCAGCCACGCGACTCACGGGCGAGTGTCAACATGGCGGGCTGCGCCACCAAGTCGACGATGTCATCCACGACGACACCCACCTCCCGCGATCAGGCTCTCCAGCGTGCAGCACCATACAACTCAACGCAGTATACGCAGAAACATGCCTCAAAATATTCCGTGCATGATGCGCGCCTCTGCTTCCGGTGCAAAGATCGCCTGGCGATCGGGCTGGCCCCCTGTGTACTTGAGGCCAGACATGTGGTCATGGCTCAGTGGCGAAGCCGAGCGGCTGCAACCAGCGCCGGGTCTACCATGGCTCCTCACCTGCTCCGCCAGTCCCGTGACTTGGCATCCGCCCCGACGGGAGTAAGGGCGATCGCATCTGGGTCTACAAGCCGGAAGGGGCCACGAGGGGTGGAGACGGATTGAGCTTCAGGACGCTACGTGCCTGGAACGGCGAACAGAGTCGGGCATTCGAAGAGCTGTCGTATCAACTGCTCAAGAACCGCGTGCCAACAGGTACTCAGGCCATCCGAACCGGCAACCCTGACGGCGGCGTGGAGTGGTACGCCACGCTGCAGGACGGCACGGAGTGGGGCTGGCAGGCCAAGCACGTTGAGGGCATCGATCCGCTACTGACGGCCATGACCGATTCGGTGAAGCGCGTAGCCAAGGAGCGACCGGAACTCCGCAAGCTGACGTTCGCGATCTCCTGGAACCTTGCCACCGGAACGCGCGGCGGGGAGCGCAAGTCTCAGCGACAGAAGTACGAGGCAAAGGTCGCAACCTGGAAGGAAACGATCTCCGGTGCCGACAGGATTCAGTTCGAGCTGGTGCAGGAGAGCGACCTGCTGGACGAGCTGTCCAAGCCGGAGCACCGGGGTCGGCGCTGGTTCTGGTGGCATCACGTCGTGCTCGGGCGCGACTGGCTGGAGCAGCGGTACCAGGAGCAGGCCGACGCTGCCGGCGAGAAGTACCGGCCCGACCTGCAGGTCGACATTCCCATCCAGGAAGACCTCATCGCGCTCGGCTTCGACCAGGCGGTCCTCACTCATTTCAATCGTCTGCGCCGCGACGTCATCACCGCCGTAAACGATCTACACGTCCTGGTCAAGGATGAGGACGCCCCTGGCGCCTTCGCCTATCAAGCCATCCATGACGCGGCAGCAGCCCTGAAGTCGACCGCGAGCGCCATCGCAGCACAAGCTGGGGATCCTCCAACTACCCTCCTGCACCTCACAGATCAGCTGTCGGCCACTGCTGAAGCCATTGAAGCTGCCAGGGACTACGAGCGACGTGCGAAGGCCGAGTGGCGAGAGCTGCCGAGCGACGACCCCAAGCGGAACCAGAATCCTCCGGAACGCGCCGAAGGTTACGGCGTCGGTGTGCTGGACAAAGCGATCAACGAACTGCACTCGTGGCTTGAGTCTTCGGTCGGCCGAGCCTTCCGGCGGCGCACCTACTTTCTGACAGGGAAGGCAGGGTCGGGCAAGACACACCTGCTCCTTGACGCCACCCACCGTGCTCTGCTCGCTGATCGGCCCGCAGTGTTCCTGGCCGGTGCGCAGTTCGGCAGGGGCGACCTCTGGGCGAGCGTCGCGGACCAACTAGGCCTGGAGCCGGTCGGCGGCGATGTGCTCCTGAGCGCCATGGATGCCGCCGGCGAAGCTGCCGCGACGTCTGGTAGCCGCTTCTTGATCTTCATCGATGCGCTCAACGAGACGACACCAGCAAACTTCTGGCGAACGCACCTCCCGAGGCTGCGGGCTGCCGTTGCCCGGCATCCGCACGTCGCCCTCGTCGTCTCCTGCCGTGACACCTACCGCGATCTCGTGCTGGAGGGCACCGAGGACAAACACTACGTCCACCGCACACATCCGGGATTCGCCGAGCGGGAAGTCGAGGCGACACAGCGCTACTTCGATCACTATGGTCTCGAAGCCCCCAAAATCCCACTCCTGACGCCCGAGTTCACGCTGCCGCTCTTCCTCCGCCTGTACTGCGAAAGTCTCTCCGAGGCCGACACCCGCTCGCTTCCAACCGGCCACCAGGGCCGCGTCGCCATCTTCGAGCGCTACCTCGGCGCAAAGATCCGCACCGTAGCTCGCCGCCTCCGCCCCGACGCAACCTCAAGCTACGAACTAGAGGCGGCACAGACTCATGTCCGCCATGCGCTGAACGCTCTCCTTGACGAGTTGTCCCGGCTTGGCCGCGAGAGCATGAGCGCCGCCAGCGCCCATGAAACACTCAGCTCGTCGCTCGAAGACCCCAGAATTGACGCTGTCAGGCTCATGGGCCTTCTGCAGGAGGAGGGAGTGCTCACACGCGAGCGCCTCCACCTGGGCAGCGGAAGGTCTGGGGAAGGCGTTCGGATCGTCTTCCAGGCCTTCGCTGACTTCCTGCTCCTGAGACGTCGCCTTGCGCTGTCCGACGACCCGCTGAACGACGAAGCGGTCAGACAGTGGCTGACGGAGGAGAGCAGCTGGGGGATCCACGAGGCAGCGACCATCCTGTTCCCCGAGGTCTACGGTGTGGAGCTGCTGGACTTCCTGAGTATCAGCATGACCGAGGCGCCGGACGGACACGAAGACAGGGACGCCTGGAACCGGCACCGGCGCGCCCGCCGGCTCTATGAGGTACTTGTGGAGACCCTGCCGTACCGTGCCTCGGAAGCAATCACTCAGCGGACGATTGACCTGCTAAATGAGGCCCAGCGCTATCTGCGTCGTTCGGACCTCTACGAGGTGCTCTTCGCCCTCGCACCGCAGCCCGACAACCGACTCAACGGCGAGGGACTGCACCGGTATCTCCTTCACCGAAAGATGCCCGAGCGCGACAGCGACTTCGGTATCGCGATGTATCAAGCGCTGTCCGACGCCTCGGGAACGGCAGCCCGACTCGCCCGCTGGGCGGCAGCGGGACCCTATCCCGCCTACGACCCCAAGGTAGTCGAGCTCGCCTGCATCCCCCTGTGCTGGCTCCTGTCTTCTCCGAACCGATTCATGCGGGACTGGACCACCAAAGCCCTGGTGCACCTGCTGCGTGGGCATCTCGACGTCATGCGCGCACTCGTCGAGCGTTTCTGGGCGGTCGACGATCCTTACGTGGTCCAACGTGTAGTCGCGATCGCCTATGGTGCACTCCTGCGCAGCTCTCCTCAACAAGCTGATCAGGCAGAATCTCTCGCGGAGCTGGTTCACAACCTGGTCTTCACTCCACCCGTCCGACCGGACGAGCTGCTTCTCGACGCTGCCCGCGGCGTCGTCCGATGGGCCGTAGCGCAGCACCTGCTACCCGCATCGGCGCTTGATACGTCCCGGCGCCCATACGGGCTGGCGGTGCCTGGTCCGCCACCGACGGAAGCGACGATCAAGGCCAAGTACGGTGGGCGCGAGGGGCAGTCGGCTGACGAGAGCTATTTGTCGATCTATCTCTCACTGATGGGCATGGGTGATTTCGCCCGCTACGTTGTCCAGCCTGGCATTCATCACTTCTCGCGCTACCGTCTCGGGCGGATGTATCCCGAACGGAAGCCCCGGGAGCCGCGGTTCATCAAGAGTCGCTGGGAGAAGTTCGTCGCGTCGCTCAGTGAAGAACAGAAGGTGACACTGGCCAACAAGTTGCGTAACCCTGAAGAGCAAGCACTGAGCCGACTCAAGTCCCTTCTGCGCCGTGCCGAGGATCCGCTGAGCGAAGAGCAGCGAAAGCTCTGGGACGCCTCGTTTGTGTATCCCCAGCCGGTGGACCACGACTACCCGGCAGACATTGCGTGCCGCTGGATCTTCCGCCGCACACTCAGTCTTGGCTGGATACCCAAGCTCTTCGGAGACGAAGACCGACGCATCGGCCGTGGGCGCGGTGGGAGAGAAGGACACAAGGCCGAACGCTGGGGCAAGAAGTACCAGTGGATGGCCTACCACGAGCTGTTGGCACGGGTTGCGGACAACTACCAGGCATCGCGGCACTTCGGAGATAGCGAGCCCTATGAGGGCTTGCACCAGATCATCGGCGACCGCGAGATCGATCCCAGCCTGCCTCCGATCGACTACCACGCCTTCAACGAAGAAGGCGGCAACGGCGTAACGGCGTGGAGCCCGCCGCTGATCAGCCTCGAAGAGTGGCCACCAGCCCTCCTCGACTTCAGCCGATACCGCGGAGATATCAGACGGTTCGTGGCCGATACCGCCTCCGAGCCGACCGTCGCCGACTCCCTGTTCCTTCGTGACCGAGAAGGCCACGACTGGGTGGCACTCGAGAGCTTCGTGCACAAGGTCGATCCGATGGCCGATAAGGGATGGCGTGGCCTGCAGGAGAAGAGCACTATCCACACACTGCTCGTCAAGGCGGATGATGCCGAAGCCCTCCTGAAGGCCCTGCGAGACGAATCACGCCACGACACCCGTGACCTCCTCGACTCACATGGCCATACAGACTGCTGCTATGTCGGCGAAGTGGGCCGTATCGGACCGAACTGCCCGCACCGGCACGACACCCTTCGCTGGGTATCGTTCGGCGGCAAAGAGATCGAGGTCGTACCCACCATCGAGGAGTACACCTGGGAAGGCAGCATTCTCGACTGCTCCATTGGCGATACCGCCAGTGTTCTTCTGCCTGCGACCTTCATCCAACAGGCCGCGGAATTGACCTTCGATATGCGAGGTCCGGGCTGGCTCGATACTGCGGGCGCGCCCATGTTCACCCACTACGAGGAACCCGGGGATGAAAGCCGGGCGCTTCTGGTGAAGAAGACCTTCCTGCAGAACTTCCTCGTGGAGCACAGTCTTGAGCTGGTTGTGTGGCACTGGTACGAACGAATGCAGCTACGAGACGACTATCACCAAGGCCAACACCCCTATGTCGAATCGAGCGTCATCGCCCGGCTGGGGGCGGACATGAAGATTGGCCAGGGCACCCCGCAGCGGACAGAACGGGACCTGGAGTGATTGGCAGGTCCTTTCTCACCGTGACGTACGGTGCCCCAGTGGCTTCCGCTGTGAGACGGCTGGTTAAAGGACTTCCGTCCCCGGCGGTTTGAGGTCCGGTGGGTAGCCCTTTGCACGGAGCCAGGTGTCAAGGGCGAGCGCGACGATGTCACCGTGAGGGATGTCGGTGTCGGCGTTGCACCGGCGGATCCGGCGCTGGAACTGAAGAACTTCAGGGACGGCGTGGTTGAGCTGCCCTCGTTTGGTGTGCCGGTCTTTGATGACGTTCAGGGTGTCGGGGTGCGGCCTAAGAGCGTCGTCGGTTGGCTGGAACTCGGCGTCGAGCGCGTCGGCGATTTCACGCAGTCGGCGGGCGTAGGGGGAGTGATCAGGCACGAGAGCTGCTCCGGTCGGTCCGGCTAGGCGGATAGCTATCCGCCTATTGGGCTATTGGAATAGTCGGGGGGAGGGGCGGCCGGACCCCGATGCGAGGACGGCCGCCCCGTGCGTTTCTGCCGGGTTCAGAAGCCGCGGGTGGTGAGCCACTCGTCCAGCGCGACCGAGACGATGTCGCCGATGGGCAGGTGATCGAGTTCGTTGTCGAGCGCGAAGCGTTTGATCCGCTTCTTGAGCTTCAGGGCGGCGGGGACCGACGAGTCGAGGCTCTCGCGGGCGATGATGCGCTGGTTGAGAACGACGGCGACCTCGGGAACGTCCTTGGGACGGCCGGGACCGTGAGCGTACGGCGTCCCCTCGCTGGGAGCGTCCTGCGATCGAGCGTGCTGTTCCTGGTGAGCCCCCGGGCCATCGGTCCTTACCGGGAACGCCGTACCGCCTGCCACCGGGGGAACGGTCGGGCGGACCGCCACTTCGGCGGCCGGAGCCGCCCCAGTAGCTGCGGTGGTGACAGGGGACGGCCCGTGCTGCGCAGCATCTTCGGCCGGCTGCTTGGGCTGGACCGCAGGTGCTCCAGGCTCGGCAACCGGGACCGCAGGCGGCACCTGCCGTTCCACCGGCTCCCCACCGGCCCCGGTCCCCGCCTCAGGGGCGACGACAGCCGCGTGAACCGGCTGACTGGCAGCTGGCTCCGGCACGGGACCGCTCGGTGCCCCGGCAGTCGGCTGGGTGGGGGCCTGCGCCACTTCGGGCACCGCCTCGGTCCGGTCGTGCGCCGATGCATCGGCGGGAACAGCGGAAGGAGCGGGCTGAACCTGCGGCTCGCCCGCAGGGGGACGGCCTTCGCCCTGGGCAGCGGCCTGCTCGGCGGCGTACTGCTCGGGGGTGAGCTCGGCGGCCGGGGGAGGGGGCGGCGGGGTCGCCTTCTTGGCCCCGCCGAGGGTGCGACCAGCCCGGCGGGCCGGGGGCTTCATGCGCTCGCTCATGCCGTCAGCTCCTTCATCAGCTCGGCGTACTCGCTCAGCTCGGTCGGGATCTCGCCGAAGGCCTCCATGTAGTGCACCCAGGAGTGGATGGTCGTCTCGGCGAGCGGGAACGGCTCGTCACGGTCCGGGCCGATGCCCTCGCCCTCGGCGGGCTCCAACAGCTTGTCCTTCGCGTTGCGGGGCAGGCTGGTGCGGTCGTCGGCCTTGACCAGCACCACGTGGGCGGTGACGTCGCGCTCGTTGCGGGCGGCGGCGCGCTCGGCCTCGTCGAAGGTGGCCACGAGCTTGCGGCGCTCGATCTTGGTGGGGGCGACCGGCACGATCAGCCGGTTCGCCTCGGTAACAGCCTCGTGGAAGATGCGGGCGCTGCCGCCGCCCGCGTCGACCACGATCGCGCCGAACTCGGCGCGCTTGGCGCGGATGTACTCGGCGATGTCGTCGAACGGGTACCGCTCGACCACCAGGTTCTCCGGGATCTCGAAGCCCTCGGCCTGGGCGACCTTGAACCAGTCCCAGGCGGACTGGCTGGTCGCGTCGGCGTCCAGCAGCAGCGTCGGCAGCCCCAGGACGACGGCGTAGTACAGGGCGATGAACCAGGCCGAGGTGGTCTTGCCGGTGCCGCCCTTGAGCATGCCGACAACGATCACGAAGGCGTCCCAGGCGTGGGCTGTGGCCGCCGCCAGGGTCTTGATACGGGTGTTCTCGTTCACGTGTGCTTGATCTCCTGAAGCTGGAAAGGTGCGTTGACTTGGCGGGGTTGTCGACGGCGTCGACGCTGGCTTTTGGGCCTGCCTGCGGGGGAGCGGGGGTGCCCTTGCTGCGCAACTGCAGCCGGGATGGTGGATGGGCGGGTCGTTCAGCCGAGCGGCACCGCGGGGGACACCTGCGAGGACGAAGGCGCTCATGGCCGCTTCCTCATGTCGCGGGCCGGGCCGTGATTGTGCTGTGGCCGCATGGGAGTGCGGGCCTGGTGCAGGAGCCGGTAGACCGTGGCCACCGAGTAGTTGCTGTCCTCAGCGAGCTCCGGCACGGTGGCGCCGGCCTCGTACCGTGCCCGCAGGGACAGCGCGAGCTTCTGCCGCTCAGCGGCCCGAGCCGCGGCGCGCATCCGCAGCGTTTGCTGCGGGGTGCGCACAGCGCCGCCGGCCTCGATCAGCAGGCGCCGGGCAGCACGCCTCGTCCCAGCCCCCGCCGCGGCGAGCTCGGTGAGGGTCGCGCCGTGCTCCTCGTACAGGGTGCGCAGGTGAGCCGCGAGACGCTGGCGCGCGCGGATCCTGACGCATCCGACGGGTCTGCCACGACGTGCGCATCACGGTCCCGGCATCGTGCAGCCGGTTGAGAACCGTGCCGTACGACAGGCCGCTGCTCGCCACGAGTTCGTCGACCGTGGCCCCGGACTCGTAGCGGGCGCGCAAGGCCTCCGGCGTCACCGCCTCGCTCGCATCGGATGTGACTGGGGGCTCTGAAGTCATGCGACGGACTCCCATTCGCTGAGGGCTTCGGCATGGGCGGCGGCCAGCTCGTCGTAACTGCGCTCGTCGGCAGGGGTGATGAGGATCAGGCGGCCGTCGGTGGCGACCCGCCAGTTGGCGGCCGGACGCCCTGTGACCGGGTCGAGGACGCGCCCATCCGGGGCCCGCCACGTCGGCGGGATCTCGTCTGGGCGGGGTGCCGGGACGAGGAACTGGCGGCCATCGCGGACGATCACCACCGCCCTGCGGCGATGCTCAGCAAGCCGCTCCAGTGCCTGCCGGTATGCCGCGCGCTCGGCCGCGTGCAGCGCCTTGCGCCGGGCCGCGACACCTGTGGTGCGGTAGTGCTGGGCGACCGCGTCCCAGCCCTGTGTCGGGTGCGCGGTTGGGCCGGGAACCGCATCCGGCAGGCTGGTACCGAAGCCCTCCAGCGCGCGAGGCGCGAGGCTCCAGGTCTCTCCGCTGTGGTGCACGAGGCCGTGGTCGGCCAGGCGGCGCAAGGTCCGGTAGGCGGTGGCCCGGGACACCGATGCCGAGCCGACGAGCTCGTTGATGGTCTGGGCTGGACGGGCGTGCAGCGCGCCGATGATCATGAGGGCGGAGCTGCCGAGGCCGTGGTGGGCGAAGGCGTCGTGGCCCATGAGGCGGCTGATGACGGTGGAATCGATGTCGGCCGCCGTCCCTGTCTCAGGGGTGGGCCACTCCTCAAGTGCCGGGTCGGGGGGGTACTGAGTGGTCCGGAAACGAGACAGCGAAGCGGGGGCGATGCCGTCAGCGAGGTACCAGGTGGAGCCCTCCCGGCCATGGCCGACCCGAAGGCGGCGCAGCCAACCTTGCGGCTTGAGGACCGTCTCGTAGACGGCCCGAAGGGTCGTGCGGGAGACGCCTGCTTCCTCGGCGGTCTGCCGCTCACTGGCGTGGTGCAGGGGGCCGCCAGCGATCTCCGCGAAGTTCAGATGTGCCCGCAGCACGCGCAGTGCGGTTCGCCCCCGCTCGCCGCGCCAGGGCGTGGTCTCGATTCGGTTCCGCAGCGTGGCGAGAACCTCGTGCGCCTGATGACGCGAATCCAGGACTCGCGTGCTGCTCACCACCGCAGAGGCGCTGGCCCACACCCGACGGATGTACTCCAGGGCTCGCGCCTGCCCGGAGCGCAATGCGATGTGCTGGGCGTGCCGGCCGCCTTCGTGGTCGGGGTGGAGCAGCAGCCGGGTCAGTTGGTCGACGGTTCCGCCGGCGCGGGCGACGTGGCAGGCGATGGCCGCAGTGATCCGGTGCCCGTGCTCGGCCGCACCCTGCCGGTCTTCGCGCAGGACCACCGTCCGGGCGTCGGAGCGGAGCTTGCTGTAGCTTCCTGCCGCATAGCGGCCGGTGAGGTCGCCGAGCAGGACAAGATCAGCCGCGGCCGAAGACAGTCTGTAAAGGCCCAGTCGCTCGCTCGGGTGAAATGTCCGTCGGGATGGGTCTGCCTGGTGGGTGTGGTGTGGCACTGTGGGGTCGTCTCGCAAGGACGTGGACGCCACCCAGGCCCGCTAAAACCACGGGCGGTGTCCGGAACCGACCTCCAATCGGTGCCAAGCGAAGCCTCCAGGATGGCCGTCCTGGAGGCCTTCGTATGCCTGGCTCCTCAGCGGAGGCAGGCGTCCCCATCGCGGCTCGACCGAGATCGACTCGGAGCGCCGCCAGAGGAATCCTGACCGTCCGACACCGCTCCGACCTCGGCCGATTCGGGGCCAAGCAGAGGGCGATTGCCTCTGACTGGCTCCGAGCAGCTCGGGTCGAATCGGGGTCGAATCAGAGCGGTTTCCTCTGACTGCCTCCGATCGCCTCTGCAACCCGTCCTAGCAGGTCACAGCCGGTCCGATCCCGGAAAACTGCAGGTCAGAAAGGTGCCCCAGGAATACCCGGCGTAGCGTCACACACGCAGGTGGGACGCACCCCGGTGCACCCACACCCGTGTGAGACGAGCGGTGCGGCACGGGAACGCCCCTCCCGTCCGGCGGTGAGGGGCGTTCCCGAGGCTGCCTAGCCCTCCAGCGGAATCCGTCCGACTCCGCCGAACTCGATCCATTCGTGCGTGAGTTGCCGCGGCGCGACCTCGGTGTCCGGGCGCCACGTCGACACCTCCACGAGCCCCGGTTCGAGGATCTCCAGACCCTCGAACAGCTCGGCGACGTCCTTCTCCTCGCGGACGCGGCCCCAGTGCCCCTGGGTCGCCTTGTCCATGAAGTCGGTGACGAACGCACGGACCTCGGGGTCCTCACTGACCAGTTGGCACATCACCAGGAAACTGCCGGGCGCGAGCCGTTCCCGGACCCGGCGGGCCACCGCGAGCGGTCCGTCGGTGTCGCTGTCCGGGATGCAGTGGAACACTGAGTTGAACAGCACGCACACCGGCTGCGAGAAGTCGATCAGCCGCTTGGTCTCGGGGTGGTCGAAGATCTCGTCCGTGGCGCGCATGTCCGCGTGGATGACCGTGGTGCGCTCGTCCTGCTCCAGCAGAGCGCGGCCGTGCACCAGCACCATCGGGTCGTTGTCGACGTAGACCACGTGGGTGCTCGGGTCGATCCGCTGGGCCACCTGGTGCACGTTGTCCTGCGTCGGCAGCCCCGATCCGTGGTCGAGGTACTGCCGGACACCGAACTCCTCCGTGAGGGTTTTGACGACCCGCTGGAGGAAGCGCCGGTTGTTCAGTGCCAGGCGGCGCGTGCTGGGCACGACCTTGTCGAGCTGCTCGCACGCGGCACGGTCGGCCGCGTAGTTGTCCTTGCCGCCCAGGTAGTAGTCGTACATCCGCGCGGCCGTCGGCACGTTGGCGTCGATCTGCGTGGACAGTTGCTTCTCGATGGGCATCGTTCCCCCTGCTTGGCGCCGCGCCAACTGGACTGGCATGACAGGGAATACATCCTAGGGAGCCGGACTCGGGCGGTGCCAGCCCATCGGCCGAACCAGGTGATCGACATCGTGATCCTCGGCGGCTCCGGTCTCCCCCGCCGAGGCCGCCAGGCAGGGGCTGGCCGACGGCGACCTGGTCCAGGTCAGCACCCCGCGTGGGGCGGTGCGCGCCCGGCTGCGCACCACCGCGATCCGGGACGGGCTGATCTTCCTGCCCTTCCACTACGGCTACTGGGACACGCCCGAAGGGCACCGCCCGCCCGAGGGCGGCCCGGGCCGCGCCGCCAACGAGACCACCGTCACCGACTGGGACCCGGTCTGCGAACAGCCCCTGTTCAAGACGAGCGCGGCCCGCGTCACGCTGGTTGCCCGGCCGCCACCCGGAACTCGCTGCACTGCGAGATGCTCGCCCAGGCCGCCCAGGCCACCCGCGACGACCGGCTCCTCGGGCTGGCGAGCGCCTGCCACCCGCAGACGCTCCGCCAGATGCGCTGGACCAACACCCTGATCAAGGAGCCGGCGCCGCAGCTGCTCACGAGCGCGTGAGCCCCCGCCGCCGGTCGGCGAGCATCGCCCGGTACCAGTGGTAGCTGTCCTTCGGTGTACGCGCCTGCGTGCGGTAGTCGACCCGGACGATGCCGAAGCGCTTGCCGTACCCGAAGGCCCACTCGAAGTTGTCGAGCAGCGACCACACGTAGTAGCCGCGCACGTCCACACCCGCGTCCATCGCCGCCCGCAGCGCGACGAGGTGATCGCGCAGGTAGGCCACCCGGTCGGTGTCGTGCACCGCCCCGTCGGCGCTCACCGTGTCGTCCTCGGCGGAGCCGTTCTCCGTGATGTGGACGGGGGGCAGCGCGTCGCCGTACCGCTGCTTGAGCCGCACCAGCAGGTCGGTGAAGGTGCCCGGGGCGACGGGCCAGTCCATCGCGGTGTGCCGGACTCCCGGCATCCGGACCTCCGCGTAACGGTTGTCGGTGGCCACGCGCCGCGCCGGGTCGCTCTCACGGTACGGGGCGTCGGCGACCACGATCGGCCGGTAGTAGTTGACGCCGAGGAAGTCCAGCGGTTGTGAGATCAGCTCCAGGTCGCCGTCCAGTCGGAAGTCCTGTCCGGTGATCAGCTCGCCCCAGGTCTCCTCCTCCGTGGCCGGGTAGCGGCCCGCCAGGATCGGCTCGGTCCACACCAGGTTGTGGTGGGTGTCGGCGCGGACGACGGCCGCCCGGTCGGCGGGGGAGTCGGTGGCCGGCAGGTTGTGGTCGAGGTTGAGGGTGATACCCACCTCCCGTGCGCCGGCCGCGCGCAGCGCCTGGACGGCCAGGCCGTGGCCGACCAGCAGGTGGTGGGCGGCGGCCAGCGCGCCCCGGCCCTCGCGGGCGCCGGGCGCGTGCCGCCCCACGGAGTAGCCGAGGAAGGCGCTGCACCAGGGCTCGTTGAGGGTGATCCAGCGCGGTATCCGGTCACCCAGGTGCCCGGCGACGACGGCCGTGTACTCGGCGAACCGCTCCGCCGTCTCCCGGACCCGCCAGCCGCCCCGGTCCTCCAGGGCCTGCGGCAGGTCCCAGTGGTACAGGGTGGCGGCGGGCTCGATCCCGGCCGCGAGGAGTTCGTCGACCAGCCGTGAGTAGAAGTCCAGCCCCTTCGGGTTCACGGGCCCCGATCCGTCGGGCACCACACGCGGCCAGGCGACCGAGAAGCGGTACGAGTCCACGCCCAGGTCCCGCAGCAGGGCAACGTCCTGCGGATAGCGGTGGTAGTGGTCGCAGGCGACGTCGCCGGTGTCACCGTCGGCCACCAGGCCGGGCGTGTGGCTGTAGGTGTCCCAGATCGACGGGCCGCGTCCGTCCTCCCGGGCCGCGCCCTCGATCTGGTAGGAGGCGGTCGCGGCACCGAACACGAAGCCGGACGGGAAACGGGGGAAGTCACTCATGCGATGAGCCCCTCTCAAGGCGTGCGGTGGTCACTTGGGGGATTCCGCCGGGGCCACCGGGCGACGATGCGCCGACCGACCGACCGACCGACCGATCGGCCGATCGGCCGGCGCGCGGGCGGGGGTCAGGTGCGGCCGGCCTCCCGTGCCGCGTCCTCCACCCGGCGCCGGTGCTCGGCCCACCAGCCCTCGTCGGTCGACGGCAGACTGTCGTTGTTCCTCAGCATCCCGACCGAACCGTCCACGAGTTCACGGACGATGTCGGCCTGCCCCGCGTGCCGCTGGGTGTCCGCGAGCACACGCACCAGGACATGATGCAGCGTCACCTCACTGCGCTCCGTCGGCCACCAGGGGACATGGCCGGTCGCGTCGAGCGGCAGGTCGGCGATCGTGGCGTCCGCGTGCTGCCACGCCCGCCGGTACAGCCCGATGATCTCCTCACTCGACTCCTCGGCGGTGGCCCACATGTCCGCGTTGGACTCGGCGTCCTGCTGGTCCCAGGAGGACGGCTGGTCGGCGAAGGGCCGTCCGAACGTGTCGCCGAGGTACCCCGTCTCCACACGGGCGAGGTGCTTGACCAGACCCAGCAGGTTGGTGCCGGTCGGCGTCAGGGGACGGCGCATGTCGTACTCGGACAGCCCCTCCAGCTTCCACAGCAGTGCGTCGCGGGCATCCTGCAGATAGCGGAGCAGGTCCGCCTTCGCCTCTGATTCGATCATGCGGGCCAGTGTCGCACCCGGCACTGACAGCCGGGTCCGCTCGGGCCGCGACGACAAAACGCCGCCGGAGTTCCTCCACGATGACCCGGCAGGGCTCACGCCCCCGTCTCACCGGGCGGAGCCCTGAGGGGTGCCACGACGCCGGGTGACCGGCGGTCGCGAACCGTCAGCGGTGCCGTGGCTACGGTCCGAACCACGACACCTCACGCAAACGCCTCTGCAGCGGCGTTTCCGTGTCCTCCCCGCGTACCCCGTTTCCGGCGGCGTGGTCGTGTCAGCCGTTCCCGTTCCCGTTTCCGTTCCCGGGCGGTTCGGCGCGAATGTACTGCGCCACGTCCCGGAGTTTGATGTTGTGGTGCTGGGAGATGCGGCGCAGCACGTCGAAGGCGGCTTCCTCGCTGAGTCCGTGCCGCTCGCGCAGCATCCCCATGGCCTCACCGATGGCGTGCCGGGTTTCCAGTGCGTGCTCCAGCTGGTCCACGGTCCGGGCGCTGGCCAGGGCGACCGCCGCGTGGGAGGCGAGGAGCCAGCCGGCGGTCTCGCTCTCGGCCGTGAACGCCCCGGGGCGGTAGGAGTAGAGGTTCAGCGCACCGAAGTCCTCTTGGCGCGTGTACAGCAGGAAGCCCATCATGCTGCCGATGCCGAGGCCCCGGGCCGCGGGCGCGAACTGCGGCCAGTCGGGCTGCGGACGGGTCATGTCGGCGATGCGGAAGAGGCGCTCGCCGTTGGTGCGCCGCGCGGCGTCGAAGCAGGGTCCCTCACAAAGCTCCCCCTGCAGCCGGTCGGACTTCTCGACCACGTCGCCGCAGGAGGAGAGCGTCACGGAACGGCCTTTGCTGAGCGCCAGGATCCCGGCCGCGTCGCAGCCGTCGATCAGCTTGACCGCCGCGGCGGCGATCGCGTCGAGCGTCTCCTGCGTGGAGCCCTGCTCCAGCAGGTGCCGGGCCAGCCGGGCCATCTCCTCGGCGAACTCGGACCACTCCATGGACACCCACCGTCCCGCTTGTCGCACCGTCCCCGCCGGAGGGCACTGCACCCGGGTCCGATCGTCGGGACGCCCCGCCTGGCCGGCCGTCGGTGACCGACCCCGCGGCGGGCGGCCGGGCGGTGACCTTGCACGCCGACACGACTGCCGTGTCTGGCAGCCTACTCCTGGGCCACGGCCGGTGCCCGCCCCGCCCCGGCGGGGCGGGCACCGGCCGTGGCGCCCCTGCGGAGTGCCCGCACCGCCTCAAGGGCGTGCGTGGCGCGAAGCCGGGCGTCTGGCTGTCGCCGGGACCGGGCCTCGCCCGGAGGAGGCCGGGAGAGGCCGGGGGAGGGCCTGGCGGAGGACCTCCCGGCCAGGATCCTCCACGTCCGCGACGCGCGCCCTGCACAACCGGTCCCGCCGGCCCTCCGCCGTAGCAGCGCGGCGGAGGACCAGCTGTGATCAGCCGGGGACCGGGGACCTCAGCGCATCCACCAGGCGGCGGAGGCGTCGCGCAGGGTGTTGGTGCCGCAGTGCACCTCGCCCATGCCGAGGTGGTATGTGTACCAGTCGTCGATGTACGACACCTTCACGCCGGCCCGCCGGTAGGCGGCGGTGACCGCCTCGGTGAAGATGTCCTTGCCGCCGACGACCGGACCCCACTGGCGGGGCGCCACGTAGCGGTCGCGGCCGAGCAGGATCCCGTTGACCGCGCCGGGGACGTACGCGCTGGTCTGCACCGTCGGCGCGGCCACCGCACCGGAGGGGGTGCCGCCGTCGGCGCGCCGCTGCCCGGTCTTCTCGATCGACTTCATCAGGCCCGCATCGCCGCCCACGCGGCTCAGCAGCGGCACGCGGGTGCCGTCCGCCGCCTGCCCCCGTGTCTCCGTGCCGCGCGTGTACAGCGCGGGCACCCGCACGATCTCGTCGTCGGTGATGCCGGTCTCGCGCTTGAGGATCTCCAGGTTGGCCGCGATGCGCCGGGCCGCGAGCTCGTTGTCGGCCACCAGATGCCGGGAGGACAGGGCCTGCGCGATGGTCTCCTTGGGCGCCGGCATGCCCGCCAGGCCCGGCACGGAGAACATCTTCGTGGTGCCGTGGCCCGCCTGCCGGGCGTCCCGCAGCAGCTTCAGCCCGGCCTCCGGGTCGGCGATGCCGATGCGCCAGCCGCGGGGCGTGTCGGCGGGCAGGAACTGCACGAACTCGTCGACGTGGCCGACGTGCAGCCACGAGGTGTCCAGCAGCAGCGGGTCCTGCAGGCCCTGCGACTTCAGCAGCGTCCGCATCACCTTCGACGGCCGCTGCCCGCTGTCCTTGCGCTCGCCCATGATGATGCGTCCGGCCGGGTAGGAGCGCCCGCCGTGCGCGTAGGGCGGGACGGTCTCCAGGTTCCCGAACGAGTTCAGCGACCAGTCGTCCGGCTCGGACCGGTCGGTGACCTGGACGACCCCGACGTTCCTGCCGCGCACCTTCTCGAACAGCTCCCGGCCCGCCTCCCGGTCCGGCTGCGCCGAGCGCAGCATGACCCGCATGACGTGCCGCTTCCCGCCGGGCCCGGTCATGCTGACGTAGGCCGGCTCCACGAAGTCCTGCGCCCAGATGTCGCCGTACTTCTCGAAGGTCACCAGCGGCTCGGTGATACCGGCCCGCTGCACCTCCCGGGCCAGGTTCTTGACGAACATGCGTTGCAGGCGCTCCCATTCGCCGTTGCCGCGCACCTTGGTGACCATCACCTGCCGGGTGTTCTGCACGGGGTGATGGGTGAGGAGCGGAGCGACGCGCAGGGTGACCGCGTCGGACGTGGTCGTGCCGCCCGAGGTCACCGTCAGCCGGATCACCGCCCGGCCGTCCCATGCCGCGCTGTCCCGGATCACGTCGGTGGCCTCGACGCCGAACTCCACACCGGAGCGCAACTCGGCGGCCGACAGCCGGGTCCGCGCGGTGACGTGGGTCCAGCCGCCGGAGCGCTTGACGAAGACTCGGGTGTGCTTCGCCCCCGTGGTGACCTTCACGCTGCCCTTGGCGTCGCCGGCCAGGCCCGGCATGGGCGCCGACCGCACCCGGGCCAGGTCGGCGGCGTCGGCGGTGCCGTTGACCTTGGTGTCGGAAGCGTCGTTGCAGGCGGCCAGCCGGGCGTCGGACAGCGGTCTGCCGCCGGTGCCGGTGACCGGGCAGCGTTTGCTGTCGTCGTCGATGTTGGGCAGCGACAGCGCGCCCCGTCCGACGGACCAGGCGTCCTCGCCCGCCGCGTCGGTGCCGCCGGTGACGTCGACCCGCCCGTCACGGTTGACGTCCGCCCGCAGGTCGGCCCGGGCGGCCGGTTCCGCGGCGAAGGCCGGCACCGTGGGCGCCAGCACGGAGCCCGCCGCGGTCAACGCGAGCACCACGCGCGTGGCAGAGGCCGTACGTATACGCGTACGCACAGTGTGTCCCTTCCTGAGTGGGGGGTGTTTCCCTGAGGAAGAGGAGGGACACGGGACATGCGTTGGCTGTGAGAACCCTGGATTTCTGCCGGACCGTCAAAGGCGGCCTGTGCTCATCTCATCCGCAGGTCGTTCTGCGCGCGGCGGCCCATCCGCTCCCAGAAGTCCCGCAGTTCGGCCAGGTCCGTGTGCCGTTGCCAGTGCGCCTGCGGCCGGGCGAGCAGACGCGACCGGGACAGCAGGGCGAGCTGGGCCCGGCAGAACGCCTCGGTCAGCTCCACGCGATGGGTGTCCAGCCCCTTGGGCGGATACGGGCACAGCTCGAAGGCGCAGTCGTCACGGCAGTTGGAGCCCGCCTGGGACCCGGCGGTGCGCACCACGGTGCGGCCGGGGTCGAGCGGGCGGCGGTCCCGGGTCAGGCACGGCGGCAGGTCGGTGCGGGCCGTGTGCTCCAGACGCCGCAGCCGGTCCTTGGGCCAGTCGCCCCGCTCGGCGAGGTTGAGCAACAGCATGACGTCCGCGAGGAGTTGACGGGCGCGCGGATGCAGGGTGCTCCAGCCCGTCGAGGGCGGGATCCACAGATGGTGCTTGCGCTCTTCGCCGCCCCCGGCCGTCTGCGAGCCGACGGAGGCGGCCACACCGCACTCGTCGATCCACAGGAACCGTTCAGGGCGCCCGGTCGACAGCGCCCACCCGCACAACTCGGCCGCCGCCTCCACGAAGGGATGCTGCGGGGTGCCGTCGGGCAGCGCGAGCCACTGGCGGATCTGCTGCGCGGGGTCGGAACCGTCCTGCCGCCCGGGGGACGGCGGGGCGGGCCATCGGGGAGTTCCCACAGGGTGAGCGCGTGCAGCAGGGTCAGGCGGGTGAACCAGAACCGGGACCGCTTGAGCATGTCCCAGGCCTGCTCGCTGAGGTATTCACGCGCCTGGGACCGCGCGTGCGGATGGCGGTCGCGGCGGTTGGCCGCGTACTTGAAGCCCTGAGCGAGCGCGACCTCCAGCGTCAGGTCCAGGGCGGACGTGCCGTCGTGCTCGGGCGTGCCGACTCTCCGTACCCAGCTCTCCAGGATCTCGTACGGCGTGTCGTGGTGGCGGCGGGTGGTCACCGACCCGACGAGCAGGGGGATGAGCCACGCGCACAGCACGTTGTCGCGCCACTTGCGTTCCTCCTCCTCCCGTTCCGTCTCCTCCCGCCGGCGCAGCTCGCGCCGCTGTTCCTGACGGGCCCGCGGGGTGCGGTGGGGAGGTGCGCCGTCGCTGTCGTCGCGATGGAACTGCGGATCGCCGGGCTCGGGGAAGTCCTCGGGCTGCTGGTGCCCCCAGGTGTCCAGCGGCCAGCTCGCCGGGCGTTCCATCGGAGCCTCCCGCACGATCTCCGGCCCCCGCAACCGGGGTTCGAGGATGCCGAAGGCGCTGTCACCGCCCGCCCCGATCTCCTGCGCGATCGCCACGCGGACCGGGTACGACGGCTCCAGCACACCGATCTGGAACAGCCACAGGTAGGCGGGCTGCTCGGTGTGCCGGTGGGCGACGGTCCGCAGGGCCTCGCCGAAACGGGAGACGAGGAGTGTCTTGGCCACCGCCAGGCTGTGCGGGTCGCGGGCGCGCAGGTCCGGCCACGACGTCGTCAGCTCCATGGCGATCTGGCGCTGCCGGGGTTCGGCGTCGACGCTGTCGACCTCGATGGCGGCGGTGTACAGCTGGAGGGCCTTGGTGTGCAGAACGCGGCCGAAGACCGCCTGCACCCGTTCGCGGTGTGCGGTGCCGGGCCGCTCACCGCGGCTCTGCTGGGCCAGACAGGCGGCGTTCAGCAGCAGGTCGCGCGTGGCGGACACCGGGCACCAGAGGTCGCCGTCCTTGTGGTCCCGGTCGTGCGGGCAGGACCCGTCCGGCGTGCGCGACCACAGCACCAGGGCGATCAGCAGCTCGCGTCCGGGGTTCTCCAGCGCCGCCGGGAAGTACCGGCCCGCCGTCGGCGCCTCGGGCACCTCCGGGTGGACCACGGCGTTCATGAACCGGGCGCCCAGGTGCGCCTGGATCACGCTGTGCTGGAACCGCAGCCGGTCCCCGCTGAGGTCGACCAGCCCCATGCGCATGCCCCAGTGCGCGGCGAGACGGACGTCCAGCCGTGTGCCGTGCACCCGTCTGGCCAGCTCGGTGACGATCTCCGGGAAACGCGACGCGGTGGGGTCCCGCTCGTCGACCATGTCGGTGAACTCGACGTCGGAGGTGTCGTCGGCCAGCCCCACACAGGCCAGCGCCGACAGGTACTCCAGGATGGCCTGCCGGTCGTCCCGGCCGAGCGGCAGCTCGGGGCGCAGCCGTCCCACGACGAGGGCACGCAGCCACGTGCCGAGCAGATGGACGCGGAGCGCCGCCCGGTCCCCGCCGCGCGTGTCCAGTCCCTCGTCGTCGAACTCCCCGGTCAGGGCCCGCTCCAGCAGCCCCTCCGCGTGCAGGTCCCGGGCGACCTGCAGATACGTCGGGGCCTCCGCGATGCCCGCCTTCTCGACGATCCAGTCCAGCCGCTGCCGGTCCTCCCACGCGGCACCGGAGGAGATGTACGCGAGCGCCGCCTCCTCGCTCAGTGGCTCCCGGTCGGTCAGCGAGGCGTCGAGCCCGCGCAGCGAGTCGTGCGGGCGCGAGGCGATGACGAGCGGCAGCCGCTCGTCGTTCGCCCGGCGGATCGCCAGCCGGATGACGGTGTCGCGCTCCTGTGCCAGTTCGTCCCCCAGCAGCGCGTCCTCGAGCCCGTCCGCGAGGACGACGACACGTCCCTGCTGGCACAGCCGCCGCCAGACCTTCTCCGTCTCGCCGTCCGAACGCACGTGCCCCTGCACCTCGCGGCGGAAGCGTTCGTAGGCCAGCTGCCGGAAGTCCAGATCGCCCTGGACGCCGCGCAGCCGCAGCGGGACGGGCACGGCGCCCTGCCGGGCCAGCCGTTCCGTGAGCAGCACGAGCAGCGCGGTCTTGCCGGTGCCGACCCCGCCGACCACCACGTGGGCGCGGCGGAACCGGCTGTCCCGCAGATCCTCCATGAGCACGTCGCACAGCTGGTCGCGCCCCACCACACGACCGAAGATCCCGCCCGCCGTCTCCACCAGGTCCACGGGCGACCCGACGGCCTTCCCGGCGTAGGCCCGGCGCACCCGGCGGAACCGGAAGAAGAGGTACGCCACCGTGGCCAGCGCCAGGGTGAGGAGCGGCATGATGACCCCCTGGAGGATGCCGCAGGCCAGGCCGTTGTCCCCTCCGCACCGCCGCTGGGCCCCGCGCAGGGGCGTGGCGGCCCCGCCGAGGGTCACCGCCGACATGACGACCAGGACGAGCAGGACGACCGCTCCCAGGAAGGTCAGGCCGAGGAGCGGGAAGTACCAGCGGCTCTTGCGTACCCGCCACCGGTGGGCCCGGTCGGACCCTCGTTTCGTCAGCAGACGTGAGGAAACCTTGACGCGGTTCACCTGGACGGCATTCCATGCCGGACCGGCGCAGACGCGCGCCCGGCCGCCGGTTCGTTCTCCGCGGCGCGATATTCACCCGCTCAGATCAGAAGCACCTGCTCGGATCAGGCCGTCAGACCGGGTGTCCCTGGGCGGCCAGCCACCTGTGGACGGCTTCCTTGTCGGCCGGGGTGATCCGGGCGGGCCCGTGGACGTCCGGCCCCTCGTCCTCGTTGAAGCCGGTGTCGGTGACCCGGGCGGTGACCCAGTGGGCGAGGTCCTGCGCCGCGTCCGGCGGCAAGGCTCCGCGCCGCCAGCCCTCACGTGCCTCGCGGGCGGCTGCGGCGTCATGGCGCTGTGTCTCCTCCAGCCACACGGGCACCAGCCGCTCGACGGCCCGCACATCGTCCGGGGAAGACCTGTCGTGGCGTTCGTGTGCGGTCATACCGGCCGGGTTTCCCGGATCGCGGCGGTGACGCGGCCGGCCCCGCGACACGGCCGGCATGTTTGGACGCGGTGCCCCGGGCCACCCGGTCGGTGACACCGAAGTCGCACGGCTTGGAGTGAGGGCTGTGGCTGGAGAACAGAAGTCCAAGGCGAAGAGGGAACAGGTCAAGGGGAAGGCCAAGGAGGCCGTCGGCCGCGCGGTGGGCGACGAGCGTCTGGAGGCCGAGGGCCGGACCGAGCAGGCCAAGGGCGACGCGCGGCAGGCGAAGGAGAAGACGAAGGACGTCTTCAAACACTGACACCGCGCGCACCGGCCGGGTACGGCGACCGAGCACACCGGCCGGGCGGAACGACCACACACACGAGTAGACCGACGAACATCGCGGGCCCCCGCTGCGGCGGGGGCCCGCTCGCCCGTCCCGGCGGCGTCGCAGTGTCAGTGGCGGCTGACACCCTGCCGGTATGGATGAGCTGGAGTTCATGCGCGGCAGGGTCTACGGGGCCGACCACGACGACCCCGGGCCGCGCCACGGGCGCCACTACGCGGAGCTGGTCGGCGGCCCCCTCGACGGCCTGCTGCTGGACCTCACCGACCGGCCCGAGGAGGAGCTGACGGACGGTGTCGCGCTGCCCACCGAGATAGGCCGCCACGGCCCGGGCGGACGAGCCGTCTACGCGCCCCGCACGGCAGGCGGGCGCCGGTACGACTGGCGGGGGGATGTCCCTTGACGCCAGGTGACACCTGACGGGTGTGTCGTGTGACGCCGTCGACGAGGGGGACCGCAGCCGGCTCGGGGTTCCGGCCGCGGCCCGCCCTCGTCCCGGGACGGCGGAGGAGGAACCGCCCCGGTCCGGCTCCGGTTGCCCTGGCTGCCCGCGGGCATGCTGCGCCGAGCGAGTGACTTTCGGGTTTGTCACCGGTTTGGCAGGCAAAGCGATGTCCATGACCGAACAGAACAAGAGCACGAATCAAAAGCCCACTTCCGCACGGGCCACGGAGTCCAAGGCCCGCCGTACGGCGGAGCGGGCGACCGCTCCGGCCGCGCGGGCCTCCAAGACCGCCGCGGCCAAGGCCGGTGACGGTGTGTCAGCCGCCAAGGGCGGTGCCGAGCGTTCCGCCGAGTTGGCGTCCGGAGCCATGCAGACCGCCGCCAAGGGCGTCGAAGCGGGCCGCCAGGCCATCGTCACGGCCTCGGGCCAGGTCGCGGCCACGGCCAAGACGGCCTGGACGGTCATCGCCGAGCGCAAGCTCGTCGCCGCCGGTGTGGGCGCCGGCCTGACCGCGCTGAGCGCCGCCTCGTACGCCGTGGGACGCCGTGCGGAGCGCCAGGCGTACGGTCCCCTGACCCGGCTCACCGGCGGGCGCATCTGACGCCGAGGGCCCGGGAGGCCGCGCGAGGCCCCGGCGGACGCGCACTCCCGGGCCCGGGTGGGGCGAGGAGGCCGGCCCACTCGTGCGCCGGTGCCCTGACGAGGAATGATGTGACCGCAAGCGAAGGATCACCCCTTACGGAGGAGCGGGCACATGCAGCACGAGCGAGCGGGCAGGCCGGCCGGTCCCGAAGACCTCGTCGACGTCGCCCGGCTGGTCACCGCGTACTACGCGCTGCGCCCCGACCCGGAAGATCCGGGACAGCGGGTCGCGTTCGGGACGTCGGGGCATCGCGGGTCGTCGCTGGCGAGCGCGTTCAACGACGACCACATCGCCGCGACCAGCCAGGCCATCTGCGAGTACCGCGCCCAGCAGGGCACCGACGGCCCCCTCTTCCTGGGCGCCGACACCCACGCGCTGTCGGAGCCGGCGAAGGTCACCGCCCTGGAGGTGTTCGCCGCCAACGACGTCACGGTGCTCATCGACGGCGCGGACGGCTACACGCCGACCCCGGCGGTCTCGCACGCCATCCTCGCCCACAACCGCGGCCGCAGCACCGGTCTCGCGGACGGCGTCGTCGTCACCCCGTCCCACAACCCGCCCGCCGACGGCGGGTTCAAGTACAACCCGCCGAGCGGCGGGCCCGCCGCCTCCGACGCGACCTCCTGGATCCAGGACCGGGCCAACGAGATCATCCGGGCCGGCCTGAAGGACGTCCGGCGCGTCCCCTACGCCCAGGCCCTCGCCGCCTCCACCACCCACCGCTACGACTTCCTCGGCACCTACGTGGCCGACCTGCCGAATGTGGTGGACCTGGACGCGGTCCGCGCGGCCGGCGTGCGCATCGGCGCCGACCCGCTGGGCGGCGCGTCCGTCGCCTACTGGGGGCGTATCGCCGAACAGCACGGCCTGGACCTGACCGTCGTCAACCCGCTCACCGATCCCACATGGCGGTTCATGACGCTGGACTGGGACGGCAAGATCCGCATGGACTGCTCGTCGCCGCACGCGATGGCCTCGCTCATCGACCAGCGCGACCGCTTCCAGATCGCCACGGGCAACGACGCCGACGCCGACCGGCACGGCATCGTCACCCCGGACGCGGGGCTGATGAACCCCAACCACTACCTCGCCGCCGCCATCTCCTACCTGTACGCCCACCGGGAGCAGTGGCCGGCCGGCACCGGCATCGGCAAGACGCTGGTGTCCTCGGCGATGATCGACCGGGTCGCCGCCGACCTGGGCCGTGACCTGGTCGAGGTGCCCGTCGGCTTCAAGTGGTTCGTGGACGGACTGGTCAGCGGCTCGATCGGGTTCGGCGGTGAGGAGTCGGCCGGTGCGTCCTTCCTGCGCCGGGACGGCTCGGTGTGGACCACCGACAAGGACGGCATCATCCTCGCGCTGCTCGCCTCCGAGATCACGGCGGTCACCGACAAGACACCGTCGCAGCACTACGCGGCACTGACCGCGCGTTTCGGAGAGCCCGCCTACGCGCGGATCGACGCCCCGGCGACCCGGGAGGAGAAGGCCCTGCTCGCCCGGCTCTCTCCCGCTCAGGTCACCGCGGACACCCTGGCCGGGGACGCGGTCACCGGCGTCCTCACCGAGGCGCCCGGCAACGGCGCGCCCATCGGCGGCATCAAGGTCACCACGGCCAACGCCTGGTTCGCGGCACGGCCTTCGGGAACCGAGGACGTCTACAAGATCTACGCCGAGTCGTTCCTGGGCGCCGACCACCTCCGCCGGGTCCAGGAAGAGGCCAGGACCGTGGTGCTGGCGGCACTCGGCGGCTGAGCCGGCGGTACGGCGCGGCCCGGAGGTCCGGATCGGACCGCGCCGTACCGGTCGCCCGACCGCGCCGCTCCGCGTCAGGGCTGTGCGGGCAGGGTGGCGCAGTTGGAGGTGGCCGGCTCTCCGTCGAGCCGGTCGGTCAGCCAGGAGATGGCGCTGCCCTGGTCGGCGAGCAGGGGAGCGACGTGGTTCAGCAGCCCCCGCCCGGCGTCGGGCAGGACGACGGGCTTGTAGGTGACGTCCGCGCCCTTGTGGCACCAGGAGACGGCGAGGTCGCGGGACTGGCCGTGCGGCACGAGGTCGTCGTTGACGCCGGTCGCCACTCGGACGGGTCCGCTCGGCTTCATCGTGCCGATGCGCTGGTCGGCCAGGAAGTCGCGCAGCGCAGGTTCCGCCTCGATGATGTCGCCGAGGGAGCGTCCGTCGGTCGTCCAGGCTGTGCTGCGTGCCGAGTTGTAGGCGAAGAGGGCGTCACCGACGCACCTGGTCGACAGGTCCTTCAGCGCGGCCTTGCCCGCCGCGTTGAGGTGCTTGTCCGCCAGCGGTCGCAGGGACGGCTCCGACTGCAGGAAGCCGTTCACCGACCACCCCAGGGCGCCGGCCAGGTCGCTGCCGTCGATCGCCTCCGTGACGGCGGTCAGGTCAGCGGGCGGCGCCCCCGAGTAGGTACCGGCCAGGACGACATCGGGCGCGTAGGCGGGCTGCAGTTCGGCCGCGGCGGCCGTCGCGCCGCCGCCCTGGCTGTAGCCGAACAACCCGACCCGTGAGGTCCGGGTGATCGAGGCGCCGTTCAGCGAACGGGCCGCGCGGACGGCATCGAGGACGGCATGGGCCTCGTCGACGCGGTTGACGTACGTGTGCAGCCGGTCGGTCGCGCCCAGGCCGGCGTAGTCGGTGATCACGACCGCGACGCCCTTGGCGAGGAGCCGGTAGACCGCCAGGGTCTCGTACCCGACGGAGAGCGTCCGGCCGTTGAACAGAACGGGATGCTGCAGTCCCAGGGAGGCGGCGCACTGGTCGCCCTGGCCCAGGGTGCCGGGCGCCACGGCGACCAGGGGCCGCGGACCGGTGCCGCGCCAGGCGGACGTGGGCTCGACGTAGGCGCCGGTGACGGCCACCGGCCGGCCCGTGGAGTCCGTGGACTTGTACATCAGGCGGGTGGCCCGGCCGGGCAGCGGGCCGTCGATGCCGGGCAGGCTGAGGGCGAGCGGCAGCGGCTCGCTGCGCACCAGGGCGCCGTTCTGGGCGGGCAGGGTGGCGGGTGGGGTGTAGAACGCCGGGATCGTGACGCCGCGGGAGACCACGGGCTCGGCGGCGGCGGCCGGGACGGCCTGGGCGCCGAGACATGCGGCCACGGTGACGGCTGCGGCCAGCAGCCGGGGGGATGCGGGCATGGCGGACCTCCTGGGGAGAGGGGGAGGCGGAGCCTTCCTCTGCGGCTCGATGGCTGACTCCCGCCCGGCCGGGGCGGGCGCGCGAGGCCGCGGCTCGTCCGGCCGTGGCCTCGCACCGTTCTTAGACGGACTGTCAGGACCGTACTGACACGTGCGTTACCCCGGGTAGCAGTCGGAAGGTTACGGTTCAGTAATATCCGTGCCGCGCCACGCGCCCCGGGCGACCGGCGCTACGGGGCCGACGTCCCGAAGGGGTTGTCGATGACGTACCGCCACAGGCCGTCCGCGCCCCGGCGGGCGACGTCGGTGGCGGTTCCCTCCAGGTGAACGTGCTCGCCGTCCGGTCGCCGGCCGTCGATGACCCAGTCGACGACGAGCAGCGCGATGTCGCCGGCGACATACGTGTGCCGGGGGTGGACGCGGATCGGCAACCCCAGTGACTGGAAAGCGGAGTTGGCGGCCGTGAGCTCCGTCCCCGAGACGCAGGTGCCCGGACGGGGCACGAACACCGCCTGGTCGTCGTAGACCCGGGCCAGGGCGAGCGGGCTTCCGGAGTTGAACGCGGCGGCGAAGACGCCCGGGTGTTGCGCGGCGTCGGACGTCAGGGCGACAGTGGAGCCATGATCGGGCGCGGAGTCGGTGTCGAGGTTCATGACGACAGGCAAGCCGGTCGTCGCGTGGCTCACCAAACGGAAAGTCACGCGTGGGACACCGACCTGGTGCCCTCGCCGGCCGGGCGCACCGACCGGCCGGAGCCGGACTGCCCGGTGGAGATCGCCTTGGCCGCCGTCGCGGGCCGGTGGACCACGCTGGTGCTGCGCGAACTGCTGCACGCGCCGCACTCCTTCGGCACACTGCGCGACCGGCTCCCGGAGATCAGCCCCAAAGTGCTCACCGAGCGGCTGCACACGCTCCGCGAACGCGGGCTCGTCGCCCAGGAGAAGCTCCCGGGCTTCCCCGTCCGCACGCGGTACACGCTCACCCCCGCAGGACACGCCCTGCGTCCGCTCCTCGTCGAGCTGTACCGCACCGGCACCATGCTGTCCCGCCTCTCGGTCACCGACCGTCGAGCGGACGGGTCGGACGTCACGGCGTGACGTCCGACCGCGCACCGTCACCTGCGCTGACACACCGTCACCCGCGCGGCCCGCGCAGCCGCCGCAGCTCGGCCAGTGTCCGCGCGGTGAGATCGGCCGGACGGGGTCGGTCGCGGATGAAGCGGCGGGCGGTGCGGACCGTTCCCGCAGCAGTCGCTGTGCGGCCAGCCCGGTCCCGGCCGCGTCACCCGCGGGCTCCGCGCACCGTCACCCGCGCGGCCCGCCCACCATCCCCGGTGCTGACACCACCGTCACCCGCGCGCGCCCGCCCACCGACACCACTGACACACAGTCACCCGTACTGACACACACGCCGTCGCCCGCGCGGCCCGCTGCAGCGTCACCCGCGCGGCTCGCGCAGCCGCCCCAGCTCGGCCAGCGTCCGCGCGGCGAGAGAGGCCAGGCGGGGTCGGTCGCGTACGAAGCGGTGGGCGGTGCGGGCCGGTTCCCGCCGCAGACGGTAGGCGATACCACCCGGTCCCGGCCGGACCACCGCGCCCTCGTACACCCGTAGGTCACGGGTCTTGAACGACTCCTTGTAGCGGGCCGCCCCGCTGCCGAGGTCGACCATGCGGATCCCGTCGGCCGCGGCGGCCTCCAGCATGCGCAGCAGCAGCACGAGCCCGGGTGAGTACTTGCCGTACGCGCGGTCGTACGCGGGAAACCACCAGGACAGCACAGTGCGCGAACGTGGGCCGAAGTGAGCGGCCACGGGCCGTTCGGCGGCGTACAGCACGGACAACACCCCACGGCACTCGGGCTCGTCACCCCTCGCGAGCAGCCCCACCAGCCGGGTGATCCACTCCTGCGCGAACCTGTCCCGCCGTCCCGTCCGCCGGTACTGCGCCGACGTCCACGCCATCAGTGCCCGCAACGCCTCCGGATCACGGGAGTCGTACACGAACCGCACCTCGCCGACCTGCCGGGCCAGCTTCCGCTCCTTGGCGCGGGCCTGTCCGAGGAAGGCCGACCTCTCACGCAGCGTCCGCGCGTACGCCTCGAACCCCTCGCCGAGGTCCACGACCGGCGAGGCGAGTTCGTCGGCCGCGTAGGGCAGGAACGGGCCCTGACCGGCCTCCAGGTTGTCGAACTCCCATGACGACAACCCGCAGGCCTGCAACAGCCTGCGGGCGTCCAGCCTGACGCCGGGGCGCAGGACGGCCCCCTGACGGTCCGAAACGCCGAACCCGATGGCCCTGCCCTGCCCCAACCGACCTGTCTCGTAAGGGAAGTACCCGACCGGTGCACCGTCCTCCCGCAACACCCCCACTCTGGCACCGGGCCTGACCTGCCCGACGGTCGTGGTGAACACCGGGTCGAGGAAAGGATTCGCCAGTGCTCCGGACTCCGTCCGGATCTCCCGCCACATCTTGTGGTCGTCCGCGGTCAGTTCGTCCGGCCTGAGAACGAGAACGTGCTTTCCGGGCAACTCTGCCTCCCGAGTCGTGGGAACGATGGACACGAAGGCCTGCTCATGACCGCGTCTCGGCACCCGTCAGCACTCAGTCCGCACGGCGCAGGCCCTGGTCGGTACGGCCGTCACTCAGCAGCGGAACGCCTGCAACGCGGCGGGCGCGCCGCGGCCGGAACACAGCGCTCCTGAACTCCCCGCAGCCGATGGGGAGGCGAGGTCCGCACGGCTCCCGCACCGCGCGATCGGCAACCCCTCCGGGGAACCGGCCGGCAGGTGCACGGCCCCCGCGGCCTTCCCGGTCCTCGGCGACCGTGCCGCCAGGCCACGGACCGAGGCGCCCTCCTCGCCCGGGCACGCGTCCCCTGCCCCTTCGGCCTCCGTGCCGGACGGGCCGCTCCACCCACCGGGGCTCACCGCTGACGCGTTCTCCGCCACCGCGGTCCCCGCCGCCGCGCTCTGCTCCGGCGCGCCTTTCGGGACGAACAGGTGCAGCAACAGCACGGATGCCAACGCCACCACCGCCACTGCCCATCGACGCCGCACCATCGGACCCCTGACCCCGAGTCTGGGCGGAGGGTGGACCTCCCCGCACCCCTGGTTGCGCTTGTGGCCGCGCTTTCCAGTAGGCCCAGCCCATCCCGCCCCGTCAACCCTCCCAACGGGGTCCGGTCCGGGCACACGGCCCCCGCCCCGTCAAGCCCTCCCGATGGCGTCCGGTCCGGCGCACCGTCCCCGCCCCACCGGGCCGCACCGCCGCACCATCCCCAACCGCCCCACGCGGCGGTCACCTCCGACGAGCCGCGGTCCGCGTCTCCTGCCTGTGACGCTCTCGGCCACCGGCGTTGCGGATCTTCACTTCCGCGGACCGTCCCTGTGGCGAGGCGCGTACGCGTCGAGGTCGATCACCCTGGGGGATGCCACTGTCCCCTGGAGGGCACGCGGCCGGGCCGGCCGACCTCCGCTCCGCTGCCGGACTGAGCCGACGGCCGGCCACCAGGTGGCCGGAGGACCGCCGGATTGACGGATTGGCGTCCGCTCCCGATGGGCAGGGAGCGAGCAAATGTCATGTGCACGACTGCCTTCCCCCACAAGGAGGCCGACCATGCACGTCCGTACGCTGACCGGTGCCCTGGCCGCCGCCCTGGCGCTCACCTTCCCCCTGGCGGGCGGCCAGGCCACGGCCGCCGCTCCCGAGGACGCCGACCGAGCACCGGCGCCACGCGTGCTCACCTACGACGCCGGCGCTTCCGCCGAGTTCAGGAGCGCGGTGGACCGTGGCGCGGCGATCTGGAACGAGAGCGTCGACGCGGTCGAACTGCGTCCGGCCACCGCCGGACAACGCGCCAACATCCGTGTCCTGGCGGACAACGGCTGGCCGCGCGCCCTGCCCACCTCGCTGGGCAGCGGAACCGTCTACATCGGCCGGCAGGCCGTCGACCAGGGCTACGACCCGGTGCGCATCTCGTCCCACGAACTCGGACACATCCTGGGACTGCCGGACCGCAAGCCCGGCCCCTGTTCGAGCCTGATGTCGGGCTCCACGGCGGGAGTCGCCTGCAAGAACCCCTACCCGGACGCGGCCGAGAAGGCCGAGGTCGAGGCGAACTTCGGCGGCGCGCTCACCAAGTCAGCCACAGCGGTGCCTCGTGACACGGTGATCGTGGACTGACGCGCGGCCCCCACGCTGTCGCGGCACGCCATCAGGCCACGCGCCACCACGCCACTGGGCCGGCCTCCGTCAGCCGGAGGCCGGCCCGCTCGCGCTCAGTACCTCGGCCGGTTTCGGGGGCCGGACGTCCATCGGCTCGTCGAAACCGCTGAACGACGTGACGGTGCGGAAATCGCTGCCCTCATAGGTCGTCCTGAGCAGGTACGGTCTGCCCTCACCGGCCACGTAGAAGGTGTACGTCCCCTCCTTGACCGCCTTGTCGGTCACCTTCACCTCGACGGCCTTCCTGCCGTCGACACGGGTGGTCTTCCCCTTCGTCGCCGTGCCGAAGGAGTCGAAGGGCCAGGCGCAGGAGACGAGCCCGTCGGTGGGCTCGGCGTCGGCCGGTGTCTTCACCCACAGCCTCTGTTCGGTGCCGGTGGCCGTGCTCTTGTTCCACCTCTGGAGATAGGCGCGGTCCGGACGGACGTAGTCCGTCTCGCCGATCCGGATCTGCTCCAGCGTGCCGCCCTCGGACCACGTGGTCCTCGCCGTGCACCGGCTGTCGAGGTCGGTCGTGAAGCGCCTGGTCATCGTGCCGCCCTTCGCCGCCGCGGTGGTGGAGCGGACGGTGACGGACTCCAGTGCCCGCATCGTCTCGTTGGCGTCGTCGAGCAGCTCGTCGGCGGACCGTTCCCCGGCGATTCCGCCGGTCCCGCCGGCCCCGCATCCCGCGGCGCCTGCCAGCAGGCACGTCAGTGCCGTGGTCACCGCAACCGTCATGGCCCGCACGGAGCCCCCCTCGTCCAGCCGTTCCGTCGGCCTGCCCGCTCCCGGGGGCAGGATCCGTGCCGCCGGGCGGCCACCGCCTGTCAGTGATCAGAACGGCGAGCCTACCAAGGGGGCCGCAGGCCCGGAGGGCGCGTGGGTCGGGCGCCCGTGTTCACCCTGGTGCAGGAGACTGTGATCGGTGACGGCACCGTGCCGCTCGCCGGCACTGTGTCGACAGGCGCCGACCCGGGAAGGACCACCGACATGATCATATTCGGCACCAAGGGGTACCTGTACCAGCTCGCGATCCTCACGCTCGTGTGCGGCCGGTGCGGCAATCCCGCCGCGCATACGCTCCGCAAGCGCGTCACGAAGTTCACGCTGTTCTTCGTGCCGCTGTTCCCGTTCTCGACGAAGTACGCGACGCAGTGCACGTTCTGCGGCGCTGAGCAGAAGGTGACCAAGGAGCAGGCGGAGCAACTGCAGGCGCAGGCCGTGAGCGGCCACGGCGGTCAGATGTCCGGGCAGCCGCATCAGCAGCCGTACCAGTCCTGAGGGAGCGGGGGAGCCGGCGCGGGATTCACCGCGCCGAGGAGGCGTCCGGGTGGACGCCTCCCGCCGGCCTGTGCGCCGAGCCGCGCCGAGAGCCGGCAGCCGGGGTGCCGGTCCGCGGGCGGAGTCGGCAGGCGGGGGCGCCGATCCTGGGCGCAGAGTCGGCAGGCGGGGGTGCCGGCGGCCGGAGCGCCGGTGGCCGGTGGTCGGTTCCGCCCCGGGTTTCCTGCCTGGCGGCCGGCACGGCTCGCCGGCGAGACGCGGGCCGTTCAGCCGTCCAGCCGGTGACCGGTGAGAGCCCGGTACGGCACGGCCGTTGACCCACCACGCGGGCACCAGCACAATGAGCGCGCGATCGTGAGAGCGCTCTCACGACGAGGGCGCCCGCGAGGTCCAGCGTCCTCGACCCACCTCCAAGGGAGTCCCATGACCGGCAGACAAGGCCCGGCGCTCAGCCGGCGTACGCTCCTCGGCACCGGGCTCGGTATCGGTGCCGCAGCGCTCACCGTGGCGGGCTCCGGCGTGGCACGAGCGGCCGGGGCGCCCGCCGCCATGCCGTCCGCCCCGTCCCGGGGGCACGCCTTTCTCGCCGCCGCCATGGACGCCTACCCCGAGCACGGCAGCGTCCGCCTGGCCCAGAGCTACACCGACCAGGCCGGTCTGTTCAGCACCGCGTTCACCTACGACAACGCCCTCGTGATCCTGGCGCTCCTCTCGGCGCGCTCCGCGGGCGGCCTGTCCCGGGCCGTGGGCCTCGGCGACGCCCTGCTCTACGCCCAGGTCAACGACCCGGTGTACGACGACGGCAGGCTCCGCCAGGCCTACAACGTCGGGCCGTACACCTTCTACGACGGCACCCGGCAGCCCGACGGCTTCGTACGGCCGGACGGCACCGCCAACGTGGGCACGCAGTTCGGCTTCACCGGCACGGCCGTGGGCGACATGGCCTGGGCGGGCATCGCGCTGAGCGCCCTTGCCCGCCGGACCGGGGCCCGCCGCTTCCTCACCGGTGCCGTGCGGATCGGTGACTGGATCGAGCGGACGGCCCGTACCGACGAACCGCTCGGCGGGTACAAGTTCGGTGTCAACGGGGCGGGCGAAAAACTCCCCTTCACCTCCACCGAGCACAACACGGACCTGATCTGCCTCTTCGGACGACTGGCCCGGCTCACCGGGGACCGGGTGTGGCTGGAGCGGCGCGCGCGGGCCGAAGCCTTCGTGCAGCGGATGTGGGAGCCGACCGGGGGCTTCTTCTACACCGGCACCAATGACGGCGTGACGATCAACAAGTCGCCGATCCCCGAGGACACCCAGACCTGGACCCACCTGGCCCTCGCCTCCCGCACCCGCGCCTACTCCCGCTCGCTGGACTGGTGCGCGGCCGAGCTGGCCGTCCTCGACCACGCCGACCGCAGGAACAGCGCGGTGCCCCCGGGGCAGTCGTACGAGGGCGTCACCTTCAGCTCGGCCAGCCTCCTGGCGAACGAGGACGTGCCGATCGCCGAGTCCCAGCCCAAGCCGGACCGCAACGCCGTGTGGTTCGAGGGCACCGCCCACCTCGCGCTCGCCCTGCGGGACCGCCGCGCACGCGGGGACCAGGAGCGCGCCCGGCGTCTGATCGCCTCGCTCGAGCGGGCGCAGGACCTGCTCGGCACCGGTCAGACCCTCGGCGGCGGGGCGGTTCCCGAGCGCAGCGGAGTGGTGTCGGCGAGCAGCCCGCTGGACACGGGCTTCGGCTTCGGCTACTACCCGTACCGTCACGCCGGGGCGACCGCCTGGTACCTCATGGCGGCGGCGCGCTACAACCCGCTGCGGGCCTGAGCGGCCGGAAGGGTGGGAAGCGCCGCACCAGAGCGAGGCGGCGCCGGGACCTGCTGCGGATGCCCGGGCCACCCCGTGGCCCGGGCATCCCGCTCACGCAGTGGTGAGTTCGTAGAAGCCCCGGCCGAACGTCGCGGCGACCAGGCGGTGGTGGCGCGCGTCGTACTCGATGTCGTCGACCGGTACCTGAGGCATGCCACGGCCGAGGCGCAGCCAGCGGCCGCCGCCCGTGGCGGAGGTGAACACGCCCTGGTCGGTGGCGATGTGGAGGAGTCCGCCGCGGGTGGCGACCAGGTCGTTGACGGGCGCCGCCGGCAGGTTGCCCGACAGGTTCCGCCAGTGCCTGCCGCCGTCGGAGCTGCCGTACACGTGGGGGAGCGGGTCCCCGGAGCGGTAGCCGGAGTGCGTGGTCCAGACCCGGTCGGGGTTCCTCGGGTCGACGAGCACGCGGGTCACCCAGGGACGGCCCTCGGCGAGCTTCGTCCAGGTGGCCCCCAGGTCCCTGGTGACCCAGACACGGCCGTCGTCGGTGCCCACGTAGACGGTCCGTCCGTCGGCCGCCGGGGCGATGGAGGTGATGGTGCCGTAGTTGGCGTAGAGGGGGTCGGCGCCCGGGCCGCCGGTCAGGTCGGCGCTGATGGGGCGCCAGGTCTCGCCGCCGTCCGTGGAGCGGTTGAGGACCTCGGAGCCGTAGTAGAGGACCTTCGGGTCACGCGGGTCGAAGGCCATCGGTGTGAACCAGTTGCGGCGCTGGTACGCCGTCCGGTCGGCGAAGTACGTGAGCGTGTCGCCGCCGTCGGTGGAGCGGAAGCAGTTGCCGTACTGGTAGCAGGCGAAGACGCGGTTCACGTCGGTCGGGTCGATGAGGTTCTCCTCGCCGTCACCGCCCAGGTACTCGTTGAACCGCTCCCCGCCCCACGAGCGCAGTGAGCCGTTGTCCTGGGCTCCGCCCGAGATCCGGGTGACGTCCTGCGGGGTGATCGCCGCGCTGTAGAGCTGGGTGTACGGCTGGTGGCGGGACTTGACCCAGCCGCCGTCGCCGTCGGCGTCGGAGCGGTAGACGCCGCCGTCGTTGCCGAGGTAGACCCGGCCAGGGCGGCGCGGGTCCCACACCATCGCGTGGTGGTCGACGTGCATGCTCGTGTCGTCGGCGCTCCAGGTGGCGCCGCCGTCCTTCGTGGTCAGCAGCGCGACCCCGGCCACGTGCACGTGTTCGGCGTTCCGCGGATCGATCCACACCTTGCCGAACCACCAGCCGAAGGTGGACTGCGAGTCGGCGAGGGCCTTGTGGTCCGGGGTGCGGGTCCAGTTGTCGCCGCCGTCGGAGGAGGCGTAGAAGCCCTCGAAGGAGCCCCCGGCCCTGTTGACGAGGGCGTACAGTCTGTCACCCGCGACGCCCAGGCCGATGCGCCCCACGTCGGGGCCCTGCGCGGGCAGGCCGCCGCCCAGGCGCTGCCAGGTCTCGCCGCCGTCGGTGCTGCGGAACACGCCGGAGCCGGCACCGCCGTACGTGCGCAGGTCGGGGCGGCGGCGCTTGTCCCACAGCACGGCGTACAGCCGGTCGCCGTCGAGGACGATCTCCGTGGCGCCGGTGAACTCGTTGGCCCCGGCCAGGATCCGTTCCCAGGTGGCGCCGCCGTCCCGCGAGCGGTACACGCCCCGGTCGCCGCCCCCGTTGTACAGCGATCCGGCCGCGGCGACGTAGATACGGCGGGGGTCGGCGGGGTCGACGGTGATGGCGCTGATCGCCCCGGAGTCGCGCAGGCCGAGCGGCGTCCAGGTCCGGCCGCCGTCCCTGCTGCGGTACAGCCCCGTCCCCTCGTACGTGATGCTTCCGCCGCCCGGGTTGGGCTCGCCGGTGCCCACGTACAGCGTGCCGTCCGGGGCGGTGGCGACCGCGCCCATCGCCTGGGTCCGGCTGTCGGGCCACACCGAGTGGAACGTCTGCCCGGCGTCCGTGCTGCGCCACAGCCCGCCGCTGGCCGCCGCCGCGTACAGGGTGTCGGCGCGCTTCGGGTCGAGGGCGAGGGAGACGATCCGCCCGCCGATGTTCGTGGGGCCGACGTTCTTCCAACGCCCGCCCACCACGGGCAGTTCCCGGGCCTGCGCCGCGGCCAGGTCATGGGCGTGGCGCGGAATCGACTGGCCCGGCAGGGTCTTCTGGAGGTAGCGGTACTCCGCTGGGGCGGCCGGACCACGGACCGGCCGGTACACGTCCGACGGGCCGGGCGGTGCGGCGGACGGGCCGGGCGGTGCGGCGCCCGCCGGGGCCGTGAGCAGCGCGGCGCCGGTGACCGCGGCGAGAACCAGCGAAAGCAGACCTCTGCCCATGAAGACCCTTCCATCGTCATGCCCAGTTCAAACGGCAATGACGGTACGAGAGGCGTGAGGTGAGCAGAAGGGCGTTATAAGGCCGTTGGTGGGGCGAGCCGGGCCGGGCCTGCAGAACCCGCCCGGAGGGGAGCATCGGTCGCGCGGGGGGGGGGGGCAGTGAACTCGCCCTGCCTCTTGACGTGTTGATTACCGTCCTAAAACATTCGGGAAACTCGATTGGTTATGCGCGGTTCTGTTCGATCGTTCGGTCAAGGGCCTTCCGAAGGGAATCCATGTCCAGCAGACATCGCCTCGTCCGGGCGCTGGCGGTCACCGTTCCACTGGCGCTCGGCGCGGGCCTCATGGCCGTACCTCCCGCCGCTGCCGCTGTTCCCGCCGCCGAGGCGCCCGGCAGCGCGGTCACGGTACGGATCGACCCGTCGTACCGGCAGCAGGAGTTCGAGGGCTGGGGAACGAGCCTGGTGTGGTTCGCCAACATCACCGGCGGCTACCCGGCCCCCATCCGCGAGAAGCTCGCCGACATGCTGTTCGGCGCCGACGGCCTGCGCCTCAACATCGCGCGCTACAACATCGGCGGCGGCAACGCCCCCGACGTCCGCAAGGACTACATGAAGGTCGGCGCCACCATGGAGGGCTTCTGGAAGGCGCCCGAGGGCACCACCCGCGACGACACGGACTGGTGGAACCCGGACGACCCGGACCACTGGGACTGGTCCGCCGACGCCAACCAGCGCTGGTGGGTGGACCGGATCAAGGACAAGGTGACCCGCTGGGAGGCGTTCAGCAACTCGCCGCCGTGGTTCCAGACCGTCAGCGGCTACGTGTCCGGCGGCTTCGACGCCACCACGGACCAGATCCGGGCCGACCGCGTCGACGACTTCGCCACCTACCTGGTGAGGGTGACCGAGCACCTGGAGAACAAGCACCGCATCCGGTTCGACACCATCGCCCCGCTCAACGAGCCGAACACCAACTACTGGGGCACCCAGATCGGCGCCGACGGCCAGCCCACCGGCGGCCGTCAGGAAGGCGCGCACGCCGGGCCGGAGCTCCAGCAGAAGGTCGTCCTGGCCCTGCGCCGCGCCCTGGACGACGCCCGCACCCGCGCCACCGTCTCCGCGATGGACGAGACCAACCCCAGCACGTTCGTACGCAACTGGAACGCCTACGGCGACCAGGCCCGGGCCGCCGTCGACCAGCTGAACGTGCACACCTACGGCACCGGCATGCGCACCAGCGCACGCGACAGCGCCAAGGCCGCGGACAAGACGTTCTGGATGAGCGAGGTCGAGGGCACCTGGGGCACCGGCACCGACTTCACCGGCATGGAGCCGGGGCTCGGCATCGCCACCCGCATCGTCGACGACATGCGTGAACTGGAGCCGTCCGCCTGGGTGTTGTGGCAGCCCGTCGAGGACTCCATCCCACAGGCGCAGGCGGGGAAGAACTGGGGCAGCATCCACATCCCGTTCAACTGCACCGCCGCGGACACCCTGGAGACCTGCCCGATCCGCGCCAACACCAAGTTCCACACCCTGCGCAACTTCACCCACCACATCCGCCCCGGCGACCACTTCGTCAAGGTCGACGACCGGTCGAGCGTCGCCGCCGTACGCAAGTCCGGCCGCGCGGCGACCGTGGTGCACGTCAACAACGGCACGATCCCGCGCGCCGTGACCCTGGACCTCTCCCGGTTCCGGCACGTCGCGCCGGGCGCCTCCGTGACCCCCGTGGTCACCAGCGCCGACGGAGCGCTCGTGCGGGGCACGCCGGTGAAGGTGACCGGCGCCTCCGCCACGCTGACCGTCCCCGCGAAGTCGGTGACCAGCTTCCTCGTCGACGGGGTCTCGGGCACGGCCAAGGACGCCGCCTTGATCCAGCGCGACCACGTGTACCGGCTGCGGGGCGCGCAGAGCGGCAAGTCCCTCGCCCCGTCCGACGACGGCAACACGGTCGTCATCCGCACCGACGACCCGGACGCGGAGGCCCAGTTGTGGTCCGTGCGGCAGCTGACCCGGGGCGAGGGCAACCGTGAACGCCACGCCCTAGTCAACGTCGCGACGGGCAGGCGCCTCGCGGTGCGCGACGACCAAGCCGTCCTGGAGGACCCGGGCGAGTCCACGGCGGCAGCACAGTGGATCATGTCGACGACCGGGGACGGCAGCTGGACCTTCGTCAACGCCGCCACCGGCCGGCTGCTCGACGTCGCCGGGCAGTCCACCGCGGACGGCGCCCGTGTGTCGGCCTTCCTGCCCACCTCCAACGCCAACCAGCGGTGGAGTGTGGTCGACGAGACGGTGCTGCGCACGGAACCGGCGGAGGCGTTCACCGTGCCCGGCCGGGCGCCGCGACTGCCCGAGACCGTCACACCCGTCTTCCGCGACGGCGCCCGCGGCGCCCGGCCCGTGGTGTGGACCCTCCCGCCGGACTCACGCTGGCGGCAGCCCGGAACGGTACGGGTCAAGGGCGAGGCGACCGACGCACGCGGCCGCACGGTCCGCGCCGAGGCGGTCGTCACCGTGGACACGATCGCCGCCACCCTCCCCGCCCGCGCCAAGACCTACACCTCGGGACGGCCCGAACTGCCCGCCACCGTCGTCGGCGTCGGCCGGCACGGCGGCGCCCCGGACCTCCCGGTGACCTGGGACCCGGCGCCCGACGGCGCCTTCGACGATGCCGGGCTGGTGACCCTGCGCGGCACCGCGGACGTCCCCGGCGGCACCACCGTGCCCGCCACCGCACGCGTCCAGGTCACCGAACCCCGGGAGACCAACGCGGCGCTCGACGAGAACGTGACGGTCGGCGCCACGTTCACCGAGAGCGGCTACTCCGCCGAGGGCCTGCGCAACGGCGACCTCACGGAGAAGGCCTGGTCGAACTGGAGGTCCGGCACGAAGAACCCCTCCGACACCATCACCTTCACCCTGCCGGCGGCGCGCGACGTGACACGGGTCGTGACCCACTTCCACCGGGACGGCGCCAACACCAGCTTTCCGCAGTCCCTCAAGGTGCAGGCGCGCGGCGCCGACGGCACCTGGGCCGACGCGAGCGGCACCGTCGGCGTCGGCACCGAGGGCACACCGGTCGCCGACGTCCCGGTGCGCGCCGGCGGGCCCGTGACCGGCGTGCGCGTGGTCATGACGGCCCGTCCGGGCGGCTACATCACCGTCGGCGAGATCGAGGTGTACGCCAAAACCCCCGGCGTCTCCTCGGACGCCGCGGCCGCCATGATCGAGGTGGCCGGTGCCCCCGTCGCCGGGTTCGACCCCGACACGACCGCCTACCGCGTGACGACCGCACACCCGGAGCGGGCCCAGGTCACCGCGACGGCCCGCGACCCCTACGCGACCGTGACGGTCCGCAAGGACGGCCCCTCGCAGGGCAGGACCGTGCACCACGTCGTGGTGAGCAGCGAGGACGGCACCCGGACCCGGGAGTACACGGTCACGCTGACCCGCGACTGACCGACCGAGGGGGCCGGTTCGGCCCGGCCCCCTCCGCACCGCGGCGACAGACCGACGCTCAAATCGTTTTACACACGGCCACGCTATACTTGCGTCGCCCAAGAGGACCACTGTCGTGCCTGGTCGCACGGCTGCCACAGCGAGGGGGTGGACGCCATTCCGGCTCGCCCCGCCCGCATTCAGGACGTCGCCGCCGCGGCGGGCGTCTCGGTGTCCACGGTGTCGAACGTCCTCAACCGTCCCGAGCGCGTCAACGCCCGCACCGCCGCACGCGTCCGCGACGCGGTCGCGGCCCTCGACTACGTCCCCCACCCGGGAGCCGCCGGGCTGCGCACCGGGCACTCCTCCTCGATCGGCCTGGTGCTGCCCGACGTGGCCAACTCGTTCTACTCGCGCATCGCACGGGGCGCGGCGGAAGCGGCCTACGACCACGGTTACTCCCTCGTGCTCTGCCACAGCGGAGACGCCCCGGAACGGGAGCAGGGCTACTTCACCATGCTCGTCCAGCAGCGGGCCGTCGGTGTCGTCGTCGTGCCGCTCGGTGCCGACCCGGGCCGGCTGACCCGGCTGCGCGAACGCGGCATCCCGCTGGTCCTGGCCGACCGCGAGATGCCGGACCGCGACGGCTGCTCCGTCTCCGTCGACGACGTCGCCGGCGGACGCATCGCCGTGCAACACCTGCTGGACCGCGGGGCGCTCGACGTCCTCGTCGTCAACGGCGAGCGCGGGATACGCCAGTGCGCCGACCGGTACCAGGGCGCCCGGCAGGCCGTGCGCAGCCGGCGCGGCGCGCGGCTGGACCAGGTCGTCGCCGAGGAGATGACGGTGGCGTACGGCGCGAAGATCGCCGACCAGCTCGACGACCTGCCCGGCGGGGTGTTCTGCACCAACGACTTCCTCGCGGCGGGCCTGTGCCGCGGACTGACCGAGCGGGGCGTGCGCATCCCCGAGGACGTCCAGGTGGTCGGCTACGGCGACCTGGACATCGCGAGTTTCGGGGCGACGACGCTGACGACGGTCCGCCAGCCGGTCGAGGAGCTCGGCCGGGCGGCCGTCGAGATGCTCCTCGACGAGATCGAGGCGCGCGCCGAACACACCCACGAGACCCGGGTGTTCGCACCCGCCCTCGTGGTGCGGGACTCCACGCGGCCACCGGCCGACGCCTAGCTCGTCGAGCCCGGGACGTCCGGGTCGGTCCGCGCCAGCCGCAGGGTCACCGGCCCCAGCAGGCCCGACAGGAGCTGGGACGGGAAGGCCCAGGCGGTCGGCGTGGCCGCGGCGAGATACGGCGCCAGGGTGTTGCGGACGGTCACGTCGACGCGGACGGTGCGTCCGGCGGTCCCGCGCAGCGCGAAGCGGTACGGCGCGCAGAACGCCTCACCGACGGGCTCCCCGTCCACCGCCACCTCCACGCTGCCCCGCACCCGCCCCAGATCCAGCACCGGGTCCGGCCCCGTCGGCACCTGCAGCGCACGCGTGTAGCGCACACCGCCGCTCCAACTGCCCAGTCCCAGGGACCGCCAGTCCCCGAGGGGCAACGGCGCCGGTTCCGTACGCACGCGCACCGGCCCGCGCCAGGCGGAGCCGCCCCGCAGGGCCGACGTGGGCACGGTGACGACCTCCACCTCCGTGGCACGGCCCAGCGGTCGATCGAGGGTCAGCACTTCGCCGTCGATCGGCCGGGCCTCGCCGTCCCCGACCCGCACTCGTGCGGGCAGGGCCAGCGGCAGAGCGAGGGACACCGTGCCCGCGGGCACCGTGAAGCGGAAACGCTGCGGTGCCTGGCGCACCTCGTCGGTGCACCGCACGGGCAGGACGGCGCGGCCGAGTTCCGGCGGCCCGCCGAGCCACTCAGTCCGAGGCAACGGATGCGGCCGTACGGCGGCGTGGCAGTGCCGCACCTCGCCCCGCCTGACCTCGTCCTCGACGGTACGTCCCCGCCACGCGCCCGCCGTCGCCTCCCAGCCGGCGCCGCTGACCAGGTCGGTCACGGCCGGCCCGGACCGCGCCACGAGGTCGACGAACACCGCGTCCCGGGAGCGGATCCCGTCGGTCACGACGTCGAGGACGTGCTCGCCCGCGCCCGGGCTCAGCTCGTGACGGAAGAACATCGGCACCGCGCCCCAGTCCGCCTCGTAGTACTCCACCTTCTCCTGCCGCGCCACGACGGCGCCGTCGAGCAGCACGGTGACCGCCGTCGCGGCCCCCACGACCAGCACCGCCCGGGCACCGTCGCGCGGCAGCCGCAGCCGCGCGCGGTACGTCACCCGGCCCTGCGGCCGCACTCCGTCGGGCAGCCGCATGAAGCGGGGACGCCGTGTGAATCCGTCGTCCGGCTCCGACAGGCAGAAGAAGCTGCCCAGCGGGGTGCCGGCGGTCGCCGAGATCGCCAGGGGCCGGTCCTGCGCCTCGGACAGTTCGTACTCGAGCACGTTGCGGGCCCGTTCCACCGTGACCCGGGCGGAGGCCAGATATCCGCCGCCTGTGTCCAGCCGCTCACCGTTCCACCACACGCGCTTGACCGCCTCCGCACCGACGTGCAGGTCGGCGGCCCCCCGATGGCCGCTCTCCACGACGGCCCGGACCCGCGCGACCCGCCCGGTGCCCGGTACCGGCACCCGGACGAACTCCTCGGGCACCAGGCCCTTGGTGCCGAGCAGCCCGTCCGGATCCGGGATCCCGCGGCTCGGTGAGTGCACCGCGACCTCCCATCCCGCGTCCGGTGGCACGAGCGGCAGCTCCCCGGCCAGGATCCGTGCGACGGACGCGGCGTCCAGCGGCTCGGGCGCCCGGGAGCGGGGGAGCGGGGGCAGCACGCGGACCCGGCCGCCGTAGGTCACCCGGGCCGGCGCCCACTCCGCGCCCGGAGCGTCGTCCTGCGTCCACCGCATGTCCCAGATCTGCGGCTCGGCCACGGACACCCCCGCCGGAAGCGCCAGATCGCCCCACGTGTTGTCCAGCGTGGGCACCAGACGGCCCTGCCAGCCGGTCGAGACGTCGACGGCCTCCACCGACTCCGCCGGCCCGGCCGCCGTACGCGCCGGTGCTCCCTCGCGCCAGACGACGAGGGCGGCGGGCGCGCCGTCCAGCGGCACCTCGACGGTGGAGACGCCCTCACCGCAGACGGTGACCCGCGCCGGACTCCGGTCGCCGGTCGCCGGGTTCCACACCTCGGCCTCGGCGACCGGGGCCCGTACGGTAACCGACGACACGCGGGCGTAGCGCGCGGGATCGGCGACGTACTCCGTCCGGGGCCCGGCAGGACCGGCGTGCGGATCGGGCATACCTGTGTCGGGGCACGCGCCCGTCACCAGGGCGATCGCCTCGCGGCCCTTCCGCCGGACCAGCAGCGGCACCTCGCCCACGGCGTATCCGCCGGTCACCGCGGCGGCGCCCGCCTCGCCGTCGCGCACCCGCTCCAGCCGCGGATGCGCCAGTAGCGCCGCGACGACGGCGTCGTCACCGGCCAGACCGGCGGCCGTCGCGGGCGGTCGACCCACGACGATCACCCGTCCGCCCGCGTCGAGCAGCCGGGTCAGCCGGCGCGCCGTCTCCTCCTCCAGCACGCTCGCCGAGGGCAACAGCACGACGCCGTACGCCAGGTCCCTGATCCGCAGAGCTCCGTCGGCGGTCTCGGCGCGCTGGACCGAGTCGTCGTCGACGATGTCGAAGCAGACGCCGTGCCGGTCCAGGGCACCGACGTGGGGGTGGAGCCAGTTGTCGGTGCCGCACAGGTCCAGGTAGTGCCGCTGGGTCTCGTCGGCGTCGGCCAGACCGTTGCCGAGTTTGCCGTCGCCGAAGTGCTGGACGGGCGCGTCCAGCGGCACGAGCGCCTGCATGGTGGCCGTGGGATGCAGGACCGCCACGTCGGCCGCGTAGCTCCCCCAGCACATGAGCGAGCAGATCCGGGCCACGGCCCGCGAGAACGCCGGGTACTGCTTCCAGTAGGGCTGACGCCAGTCCGTGGACGGCGGCGCCCACTCGAACCAGCCGCCCGCCGTGCCGAAGTAGCTGGCGTGCGGGTTGTACAGGTTGGCCCCGCGGCGCAGGAACGGCAGCAGCCAGTCGTAGGTGTCCTCCAGGGTGCCGCCCCAGCCGGAGGAGTGGAACGCCTCGATCCACACGCGCTCGTGGCCGTAGAGGTGGGCCAGGGAGGAGTGGACCTTGGCGTCGCCGTGGTGGTCGCTTCCGGCGGCACTGAACCAGCGGTGGGTGCGGAAGTAGTCGGTGTAGAGCTGCGTCGCCTGGACGGGCCAGCCCGCGCGGGCGGGATTGGCCTGGTCGCAGCCCAGGAGCAGGCCGCGTTCGCGGTGCCAGGCGGCGAGCGGCCGGAACAGGGCCTCTTCGGCGAGTTCCGCGCGCACCGCGTGGTAGTCGGACCGGACCTTCGCCGCTCGGGCGGTGACGTCCGTACCGAACAGGTCCGGCAGGTGGTCGAGCAGGTCGTAGCCGCGCCGGACGCGGAACTCCCCGGCGAAACGGCGGCTCCAAAAGTTGGTGCCCGGCAGCTCGTCCTGGAAGCTGCCCGCGACGACGTTGCCGAGGTACTCGGGCACACGCCGGTCGTACTCGTGGTGGACCGCGTCCATCAGCAGTCCGACGGCGTGCGGGTCAAGGTAGTCGAACGCCGTGGGAACGGCCGTGACGAGCCGTACCTCGGTGCCGTCGGCGGCGGCGACCCGGGCGGTCGAGGCCCGGTCCTCCGCGAGGGCGGACAGACGACGGCCGTCGCGGTCGTACGCGCCCAGCAGGGTCTCCGAGTTCCGCAGGGCGACCGTGCCCCGGGAGACGGCCGTGGCACGGGCGCGCAACGCCCGGCCCGTGGCCTCGGGGTGCCGCCGGGTGACGCCGCCCTGGACGTTGGCGCCGGAGAAGCCGATCTGGTCGTAGAACCACAGCCGGGTGCCGAGTTCCGCCGCGATCTCGCAGGCGTCGATGAAGCGCTCCCACCACTCCTCGCTGAACCACGCCGGGTTGTCGGCCGGGGCGCCGAAACTCGGGCCGGCCGGGGCGAGGTTGATCACGACGAGGTTGTGCACGCCGCCGTCCGCGAATCTGCGCAACTGCCACGCCAGACGCTCCCGGGTGACCTTCGCGCCCGACCACCACCACAGGGGAGTGGGGCCGAAGTCCCGGGGCGGATCCTCGAAGAGCCGGCGCAGCGCGGGGGAGATCACGGTGCGGTCCTTCCGACGGATCTAAAACGTTTTCAACTCGCCTTCACGGTAGGCCACCTGCGAAGTCCGCACCAGGTTGCCGGAAGGAGGGCCGATGAACCACGCCTGGAGTGGATGTGTGCACGACATCTTGTTGGAACGTTTTTCCCGCCCTATATTCGCTGCGACCTGGCCCCGGAGCCGCGATGTCACAAGACGACGGAGTCGCATCATGGCCCGTACCCCGACCGCCCCGGATCCCACCACCCCGGACCCCGCGAAGCGACCCATCCCCCCACACCTCTGGAAGGCCGCGGCCCTGTCGGGCATGGCCTCGTACCTCGACGCCGGGCTGATCGTCAGCATCTCGGTCAACCTGGCCATCTACCGGGACACTTACGACATGGGCGTGTGGATGGCCGGCGCGATCAGCGCGATCGTCACCGTCTGCATCGCCGTCGGATCCCTCGTCGGCGGCCGGATCGCCGACCTGTTCGGCCGCCGACGCGTCTACAACTGGGACATCTTCTGCTTCGCGGTGGGCGCCCTCGTCATCACGCTGGCGCCGGACGACATCGTGCTGCTGATCGGCGTCCTCGTGGCGGGACTCGCGGCCGGCGCCGACCTGCCGACGTCCCTGGCCGTGGTCTCCGACGCCGCGCCCTCCTGGGCCCGGGGCCGACTCGTGGCCTTCACCCAGGTCATGTGGATGCTGGGCATCGCCGTCGCCATCTTCCTCGGCTTCGTCCTGTCGACCACGGGCATGGTCGGCGCGAGGCTCATCACCGGCCAACTGGCCCTCGCGGCCGTCGTCACCTGGCTGCTCCGCTCCCGGCTGAAACTGTCCGCCGAGCCCGACCCGGAGGAGGACCGGGCCGTCGGGGCCCCGGCCGGGGCCACCGTCCCGCGTGGTGTCGCGCTGAGGACCATGTGGACGCGTGCCGCCCTGCTGCCGATGGCCGCGACCTTCGTCTTCTACGTCACCTGGGGGCTGGGCGCCAACACCTTCGGCCAGTTCGGCACGTACCTGCTGGTCACCGTCAGCGACGCCTCACAGAGCCTGGCCACCGGGATCAACCTGGCCTTCATCCCGATCGGGGTGCTGCTGACCCTGGCCTTCGTCCGCGTCGCCGACAGCCCGTGGCGCGACCGGCTGTTCTACGTCGCGGCCGTCGTGCAGGTCCTCGCGTTCGTCGTCGCCTCCCTGACGGCCGGCGCCCTCGTCGGCATGCTCGTCTTCTTCGTCCTCTACCAGCTCTCCAACCCCTTCGCGGGCGAGGCGAACTACAAGGTGTGGTCGCAACTGACACTGCCCGCGGACACCCGCGGCACCACCCAGGGGTTCACGTACGCCCTGGCGCGCGGGATCTTCGCGGTCGCCGCGTTCTTCACTCCCGCGCTGGCCGAGTACAGCGCGGCGGTTCTGCTCTGGTCGATCACCGCGTGCATGGCGCTGGCCGCGTTCGCGGGCGCGTTCATCATCCGTGTGCTCGTCCCGCGTGCCTCCGGTGTCGCGCCCGTGCGGGCCCATCTGAAGGCGGCGCGGGCCTGACGTCCGGGTGCGCCGACCCCGAGCTTCAGGGCGGCGCCCAGACACCCGAGCGGAAACGGACCGGACGAGAACCGGACGGCATTCGACCTCGCGAGGAGCACCCACCATGGCAATGACCGAACCTACCGGGACAGGTACCGGCTTCGCGACGGCAGCCACCGACTCCGCTGCAGCCACCGGCTCAGCGGCGGCGACCCAACGCGCGGGGGCAGCCGACGGCCCCGCCGCGGCCACGGCTACCGCCGACCGCGTCGCCGAACGGACCGCCGCGCTGCATGACCTGCTCCCTCCGGTCACCCGGCGCCGCACCCGGATCGGACTGGTCGCGGGTGGACTCGGCACGTACTGGCCGCAGTTCCCCGGACTCCTGCCACAACTGCGCGAGTCGGCCGCGTACGTCGCCGAGCGCTTCCGCGGGATGGACGCGGAGGTCACCGACGTCGGCTTCATCTCCGACGCCGAGGAAGGCGCGCGGGCCGCCGAGAAACTGCGTCAGGCCGACTGCGACCTGATCGTGCTGTTTCTGACCACCTACCTGACCTCCTCGATGGTGCTGCCGATCGCGCAGCGCTCGCACGCGCCCGTCCTGGTCATCGACCTGCAGCCGTCCGAGCGGATGGACCACGCCTCCTTCGACACCGGCGCCTGGCTGGCGTACTGCGGACAGTGCCCCGTGCCCGAGGTCGGCAACGTCTTCCGCCGCGCCGGCATCCCCTTCCGGTCGGTCTCGGGCTGGCTGCGCCAGGAGTCCGCCTGGCGGCGCATCGAGCAGTGGATCCGCGCCGCACACGTCCGCGCCGCGCTGCGGCACGCCCGGCACGGCCTCATGGGGCACCTCTACCCGGGCATGCTCGACGTCTCGACCGACCTGACGCTGCTGCCCACGACGTTCGGCTCGCACGTCGAGGTGCTGGAGTTCGACGACCTGCGGCACCGGGTGGAGCGGGTGACCGAGGCGGAGACCCGGGAGCGCATGGAGCTCGCCCGGCAGGTCTTCACCCTCGACGAGAGCGTGGTGGACGAGGACTTCGCGTGGGGCGCGACCGTGTCGGTCGCCCTCGACCAACTGGTGGCCGACTTCGGACTCGACACCCTCGCCTACTACCACCGCGGCCTCGACGGCGAACTGCACGAGCGGCTCGGCGCCGGGATGATCCTGGGCGCCTCGCTGCTCACCGCCCGGGGTGTGCCCGCGGCCGGCGAGTACGAACTGCGCACCAGCGTCGCCCAGTTGGTGTCCCAGTGCGTGGGTGCCGGAGGCTCCTTCACCGAGATCCAGGCCCTCGACTTCGAGGACGGCGTGGTGGAGATGGGCCACGACGGGCCCGGGCACCTCGCGGTCAGCTCCCGCGACCCCCTGCTGCGCGGGCTCGGCGTCTACCACGGCAAGCGCGGCTGGGGTGTGAGCGTGGAGTTCGACGTCCGGCACGGTCCCGTCACCCTCCTCGGACTCGGTCAGGACGCCGACGGAACGCTGTCCTTCGTCACCTCCGAGGGCACCGTCGTCCCCGGCCCGCTGCTGGAGATCGGCAACACCACCAGCCGGGTCGACTTCGGCCGCGATCCCGGCGAGTGGGTCGACGCCTGGAGCGCCACGGGCGTGGGACACCACTGGTCCCTCACGATCGGCCATCACACGCCGGACTTCCGTGCTGCGGCGAGCCTGCTGGGCATCGATCACCGGGGGGTGTGACGGGGGCAGGCGAGCGTCCGCCCCCTATAGGTCGGTGTCCACCAGGAACTCCTGGTCACGTGCTCCGGTACAGCGCTGCTGGGCGATCTCGGCACCCTCTGCCCGGTCGTCGTCGCCGTTGACGCCGAGGCACATGCCGTTGTGGACCAGGCGGATCCGGTACCGGTCCGTGCCGGGGCGACCGAGCGGTTCGATCAGGAACTGCTGGCTGGTGCGATCGGCCGAACAGCTCTCCCACGGCCAGGGTTCGAGCAGCCCCTCGACCACGTGTCCGCTGCCCAGCGCCGTCAGACAGCCGACGCCACGGACCGGGTGGCGCCATTGGATGTAGAAGGCGCCGCCGTTTCCCGCGGGCGCCAGTGAGGTCTGCGGTGGAGTGGCATCGACACAGGGCCTCTGGACCGCGACCTGGCTGCGGTAGTGGCCCTGACGGTCGTGGCCCTCGGTGACGCACAGCTGGGGCGCTCCCGCCGGGCGGATCCGGGACGGTCCCGCGAGTGCGGCGCGAACATCCTCGGGCAACGCGGGAGTTGAGGCCACCCCGATCCAAGGTGCCTCACCGTGCGTGCTCGCCGCCGGGTCGGCACGGCCGCCCGTCTCGTCCCGCAGTAGCGTCCAGGCGCCGAGGACGCTGAGCACCAGGGCGGCAGCGACCGCACCGGCGACGGCCTGGCGACGGTTCCGTCGCCGGGCCGCACGGGCGGCGGCGTCCTGTGCTGCGGTGGGGTGGGCTGCCACGGTGGGTGGGGCTACGGCGTCCTGCTGCCTGCGCGGCGACGGCCGCCTCGGCGGTTCTGTGGCCCTGGCCCCGGTCGCGCTTCCGGTCCCGGCTCCCGGCTCCCACCCGGCTGCCGGCTTCGACCCAGTTCCTGGTTCCGTCCGGGCTCCCGGTTGCGTCCCGGCCCCGTTGCCCGTTTCCGGCCCGAACCGCCCCGCTTGGGTCGACACCGCCCGCTCGGCGGCGGCCAGCCGGTTCCTGGCCTCCAGCCAGGCCGCGGTGTCCTCACCTGCGCGGCAGGCGCGGACGAACGCGGCCACCACCTCCGGGCGCGGCAGAGAGCTCCGGCGCAGCACATCGGCCACGGTGCTCCGGGCGAGCACATCTCCGTGCTTCGCCGCGTTCGCCTCCAACTGCCGATAGGTCAGACCGGCCTGGTCCTTGAGCCGCCGCATGCAGGCGACGAACTCCGTGGCGTCGCCCGCCTCGCGCGGCAGCGGCTGCTCATTCCCCATGCCCGGCCATCCTTGTCCTGCTCATGCCGGTCGGCAATCCGGGTTCCTGCCAATCCGAGGCCGTCCGGTTTTGTCCTGGACACGGCTGTGGACCGGCAGGACGACGGCGCCCTGTCCGGGAGTGTCGCCGAGGGCGTTCGGGTCGCGCCTGTCGCCGGGAGGCGGCCGCCCGTTGTCAGTGCCGTACTGAACAATGCGGCAGAAGCGAGATCAACATCGCCCGCGCTGGGTAGGCGATCGTACGTCCCCGCTGTGAAGGAAGGCCACCACTGATGCAGCTCATCTCCGGCCCGGCACAGGCCCCAGTCGTCCTCGCGACCGCGCGACCTCGGGAAGCCGAGCACAGGCGGGTATCCGCAGCCGCCGCGCCGGACCGGGCGGGGGAGAGCTGACGATGCTGCTGCCCCACCGCGGCCGGTCCGCCGCCCCGCTCAGCCGCACGGGTGCCGACCTCGTGCGGATCATCTCCGACCCCGGCACCCCCGTCTTCCTCACCGTGCAAGCGGACGGACGCCGCAGATACCGCTACTGGCAGCCATTGGACCCCGGCACCGGCAGGGGAAGCTGCTACGTCGCGCTGCCCACCGCCGAGTGCGACGCGCTGCACGCCGCCGGCCGCATCACCCTCGGTGAGCCCGTCGTCGATCCGGCCAGGACCACCTACCGCGTCCGGGCCGCCCGCACCCCGGCCACCGCCGTACGCGCGGCGCGGCCACGCGCGCGCGCCGCGTGACACGCGCCCCCGCGAGCACACCGGAGCGCGACCGGCGGGCGCGCCCCGGGCGTGACCAGCGGGGCGACGCGGACAGGACATGACCAGGGCGCGCCCCGGGTGTGATCAGCCGGGCGCGATGCCGGCGTGACTGGTGGGGCGTGTGCAGGGGTGACCCAGTGGGTGTGACGGTGGGACGTGACGCGGGCGCGTCCTGCGGGTGCGGCGGTTGAATGCGACGCCGGTGGGACCAGCCGGGCGCGATGCGGAGATGACGGGTGGGGCGTGTGCCAGGTGTTACCGGTGGGTGCGATGGTGGGATGTGACGCGCGCGTGACCAGCGGGGCGACGCGGACAGGACATGACCAGGGCGCGCCCCGGGTGTGATCAGCCGGGCGCGATGCTGGCGTGACTGGTGGGGCGTGGCAGGGTGACCCAGTGGGTGCGACGGTGGGACGTGACGCGGGCGTGTCCTGCGGGTGCGACGGCGGGGCGTGACGCGGCCGTGTCGGTGGAATCAGACGCGGGCGTGACCAGCGGGCGGGACCCTGTGGGCGTGACGGCGGGGCGGGATGCGACGCAGGCGTGACCAGTGGCCGCAACGGTGGGGCGCAACGCGACGCAACGCGGATGACGGCGAGGCGCTACGCGGTCGTGACCAGCGGGCACAACGGCAGGCCGCCATGTGGACGGGACGGCGGGGCGCGACGCGGACGTGGCCGGCCGGCGCGACGGCAGGCCGCCATGTGGACGGGACGGCGGCGCGCGCCCCGGGCGTGACGGCGCGGCCCGGCCGCACTGGTGGGCCGGGCCGCGCAGGTGGTGGGGGATGCGGTCAGCGGTGGCCGTGGCCCTGACCGTGGCCGCGTAGCCTGCCCAGCAGGCGCTGGGCCTGGGCCCTGCGCCGGGGATCGGCCGCGGCACGTCGTGCCTGCTCGGTCGCGCGGCGCCCCTGGGGACTCCTGGCGAACCGCTTGATGCGCTCCAGCATGCCTGGCATGACGCTCCTTTCCCGGGGCTGCCCCGTGCTTGACCCCGCTACAGCCCGATTACCCCCCAGAAGACGGCTCAGCCCTTCCACCTCGGGGGAGCCCCGTCCACCCCGCCGGCCCCGGGGGCGGGCCGCACCGTCGCGAGTGGCCCGGCTCACATGGCGTTACCGGGGTACCGCCGACACGATGGTGCTCCTTACCGGCAGGCTGAAGGGATCGAGAATGTTCCGCAAGGTGCTGGTCGCCAACCGCGGGGAGATCGCGATTCGGGCGTTCCGCGCGAGCTACGAGCTGGGAGCCCGAACCGTCGCCGTCTTCCCGTACGAGGACCGCAACTCCCTGCACCGGCTCAAGGCGGACGAGGCCTACGAGATCGGCGAGCCCGGGCATCCCGTGCGGGCGTACCTGTCGGTGGAGGAGATCGTCCGCGCGGCACGCCGGGCCGGAGCGGACGCCGTCTACCCGGGGTACGGGTTCCTGTCGGAGAACCCCGACCTGGCGCGGGCCTGCGAGGAAGCGGGCATCACCTTCGTCGGGCCGGGTGCCGACATCCTGGAGCTGACCGGGAACAAGGCGCGCGCCGTGGCCGCGGCACGCGCGGCGGGCGTGCCGGTGCTGGGTTCCTCGGCGCCGTCGACCGACGTGGAGGAGCTGGTCCGGGCCGCCGACGACATCGGCTTCCCCGTGTTCGTCAAGGCGGTCGCCGGCGGCGGAGGACGAGGCATGCGCCGGGTCGAGGGCCCCGCCCAGCTGCGGGAGTCCATCGAGGCGGCCTCCCGGGAGGCGGCGTCCGCGTTCGGCGATCCGACCGTCTTCCTGGAGAAGGCCGTCGTCGAACCCCGCCACATCGAGGTGCAGATCCTCGCCGACGGGCACGGTGACGTCATCCACCTGTTCGAGCGGGACTGCTCGGTGCAGCGCCGCCACCAGAAGGTGATCGAACTCGCCCCCGCGCCCAACCTGGACCCGGCGCTGCGCGAGCGGATCTGCGCCGACGCCGTGCGGTTCGCCCGGCAGATCGGCTACCGCAACGCCGGCACCGTGGAGTTCCTCCTCGACCGCGCCGGAAACCACGTCTTCATCGAGATGAACCCGCGCATCCAGGTGGAGCACACGGTGACCGAGGAGGTCACCGATGTCGACCTTGTGCAGGCGCAGCTGCGCATCGCCGCAGGCGAGACGCTCGCCGACCTCGGCCTCGCCCAGGACACCGTCACCCTGCGCGGCGCCGCGCTCCAGTGCCGTATCACCACCGAGGACCCCGCCAACGGCTTCCGCCCGGACACCGGCCGGATCAGCGCCTACCGCTCGCCCGGCGGCTCCGGCATCCGCCTCGACGGCGGCACCACCCACGCCGGGACGGAGATCAGCGCCCACTTCGACTCCATGCTGGTCAAACTCACCTGCCGGGGCCGGGACTTCACCACCGCGGTGGGCCGTGCCCGGCGTGCCGTGGCCGAGTTCCGCATCCGCGGCGTGGCCACGAACATCCCGTTCCTGCAGGCCGTACTGGACGACCCGGACTTCCGGGCCGGCCGGGTCACCACGTCGTTCATCGAGCAGCGCCCCCATCTGCTGACCGCACGGCACTCCGCTGACCGCGGCACCAAACTGCTGACGTACCTCGCCGACGTCACCGTGAACAAGCCGCACGGCGAGCGGCCCGACCTGATCGACCCGCTGACCAAGCTGCCGCCGCTGCCGGACGGTGAGCCACCGGCCGGCTCCCGGCAGCGGCTCGCCGAACTCGGCCCGGAGGGCTTCGCCCGCTGGCTGCGCGCCTCCCCGACCGTCGGCGTCACCGACACCACCTTCCGCGACGCCCACCAGTCGCTGCTGGCCACCCGGGTCCGCACCAAGGACATGCTCGCCGTCGCCCCGGTCGTGGCCCGCACCCTGCCCGAGCTGCTGTCGCTGGAGTGCTGGGGCGGCGCCACCTACGACGTCGCCCTGCGCTTCCTCGCGGAGGACCCGTGGGAGCGGCTGGCCGCACTGCGCGAGGCCGTGCCGAACATCTGCCTGCAGATGCTGCTGCGCGGCCGCAACACCGTCGGCTACACGCCGTACCCGACCGAGGTGACCGACGCCTTCGTCCAGGAGGCGGCGGCCACCGGCATCGACATCTTCCGCATCTTCGACGCCCTGAACGACGTCGACCAGATGCGCCCGGCCATCGACGCCGTACGGGAGACCGGAACCGCGGTCGCAGAAGTGGCCCTGTGCTACACCTCCGACCTGTCGGACCCGTCCGAGCGGCTCTACACCCTGGACTACTACCTGCGCCTGGCCGAGCGGATCGTGACCGCGGGCGCGCACGTCCTGGCCGTCAAGGACATGGCGGGACTGCTGCGGGCACCCGCCGCGGCGACGCTGGTGTCGGCTCTGCGCCGCGAGTTCGACCTGCCCATCCACCTGCACACGCACGACACCGCCGGCGGCCAGCTCGCCACCTACCTCGCCGCGATCCAGGCCGGCGCGGACGCCGTGGACGGGGCGGTGGCGTCCATGGCGGGCACCACCTCCCAGCCGTCCCTGTCGGCGATCGTGGCCGCGACCGACCACTCCGAGCGGCCCACCGGCCTGAGCCTGAAGGCCGTCGGCGACCTGGAGCCGTACTGGGAGAGCGTCCGCAAGGTGTACGCGCCCTTCGAGGCGGGCCTGGCCTCGCCGACCGGCCGCGTCTACCACCACGAGATCCCCGGCGGCCAGCTGTCCAACCTGCGCACGCAGGCCATCGCGCTGGGCCTCGGCGACCGCTTCGAGGCGATCGAGGCGATGTACGCCGCCGCCGACCGGATGCTCGGCCGCCTGGTGAAGGTCACCCCGTCCTCGAAGGTGGTCGGTGACCTGGCGCTCCACCTGGTGGGCGCCGGCGTCTCCCCCGAGGAGTTCGAGGCGGCACCGGACAGGTACGACATCCCGGACTCCGTCATCGGCTTCCTGCGCGGCGAGTTGGGCACCCCGCCCGGCGGCTGGCCCGAGCCGTTCCGCAGCAAGGCGCTGCAGGGCCGCGCCGAGGCCAAGCCCGTGCGGGAGCTGAGCGCCGAGGACCGTACCGGGCTCGCCAAGGACCGGCGGGCGACACTCAACCGCCTGCTGTTCCCCGGGCCGGCCCGCGAGTTCGACACCCACCGCCAGACGTTCGGCGACACCAGCGTGCTGGACAGCAAGGACTTCTTCTACGGACTGCGCCCCGGGCGGGAGTACGGCATCGACCTGGAGCCCGGTGTGCGCCTGCTGATCGAGTTGCAGGCCGTCAGCGAGGCCGACGAGCGCGGCATGCGCACCGTGATGTCCTCCCTGAACGGGCAGCTCCGGCCGATCCAGATCCGGGACCGGGCGGCGGCCTCCGACGTCCCGGTCACCGAGAAGGCCGACCGGGCCAACCCCGGCCATGTCGCTGCGCCCTTCGCCGGTGTGGTGACCCTCGCGGTCGCCGAGGGCGACGAGGTGGCGGCCGGTGCCACGCTGGCCACCATCGAGGCGATGAAGATGGAAGCCTCGATCAACGCCCCGAAGGCCGGCACGGTCGCCAGGCTGGCGATCAACCGGATCCAGCAGGTGGAGGGTGGCGATCTCCTCGTCGAACTCGCCTGAGCCGCACCGCGGAGCGGCCCGGCGAGAGCCGTGCGGAGAGGTGTTCCCCTCCGCACGGCCGGTGACTCAGATGCCGAACGGCGCCGCGTAGCGCACGGTGCCGCTCGGCAGCGGGTGGCCGGCGTCCAGGGTGAGGGCCATGAGGGCCTCGTCGGGGACGTCGAAGGTCACGCCGATGCCGTGCGTCGAGGCGCGGGTGAAGCCGAACCGGGGGTAGTACGCGGGATGCCCCAGGACGACCACATGGAACTCGCCCCGCTCCTCGGCGGCCCGCAGTGCGGCGCGGATGACGGCGGAACCGGCACCGGTGCGCTGCCGCTCCGGCCGGACGGCGCACGGTGCCAGGCACAGGGCCGGGTGGTCGCCGATGTGGCAGCGGGTCAGCAGCGCGTAACCGGCGAGGTCACCGCCGGGTTCGGCGGCGACGAGGGACAGGCCCTCGATCCACGCGGTCTCGTCGGCCCGCAGGGCGTCGACGAGATCCGCTTCCAGGGCGGTGGGGAAGGCGGTGAGGAGAATCTGGCGAACGGCCGGGATGTCGGCGCCGGTCTCGGCGCGCGTGATCCAGGTGTCGGGCATGGCGGATGACGGTCCGTTTCTGTGTGTTCGTGTGAGGCCGCCTCGCCGTCACGTGCTTCCGGCGAGGGGCGGCGGGACGGATCAGGCGGCGGAGCGGGAGGCGGGGGAGACCCGGGCACCGTCCGCGGCGTCCTTCGACGGGGCCATCGACCCCACCTCCTCGTTTCTCCGGCACTCGGTTCGAGTGCGTCCTGGTCCGGCACGAACGCGCCTACTCTACTGCGTCGGCGAGCGGCCCGTCATGCGCGCGGGGTCGGTCAGTTGAACGGGTCGAGCGTGAGATAGGCCTGGCGTGGGTCGGCGTCGTGGACGAGTGACTCGTGGTGGCCCACGTCGTCGAAGGCGAACGCGTACGCCTTGCCGTCGGCCATCTGGGCGTGGATCTTGCGCGCGTAGTGGTTGGTGACGACGTCCTGGTAGAACGCCGCCGAACCGGAGTCGGGCTGGTTGGGGTTGACCAGGAGGGTGGAGCGGTTGAACCCGGCGCACAGCGTGCGCGAGATCGGTCCACGCACCAGGTCGTTCGGCGCGTCCAGCCGCTTGTAGCAGCCGAACACGGAGGCGGAGTCGGGCTTCTGGAAGCTGGTGACCACCGTGCCCGCGCTGTTGGTGAAGTGCATGACGTCACCGGAGACCCGGCCGTAGTACTTGGTGGAGGGCTGGTCGGCGAAGGGGGTGACGGTCAGTGTGGAGGTGGCGTACTTGCGCCAGACCCGGTTGATGTAGTCGTCCATGACCGTGGCCGGAAGGGCCCCGGTCTCCAGACCGTACAGCGGGGACAGCGCGCGCAGCACGGTGCCGTCGGGCCGGGTCTGGATCAGGTTGGCCCAGCCGCCTGGCTGTCCTCTCAGGGCGTTGAAGAAGCCGTTGTACCCGCCCGGCTTGAGCCGGCCCGTGCTGACGGTGCTGCCGTCGGCACGCTGCAGACCCACCGCGTAGGGCGCGGAGAACATGTCGACCTGTGTGCTGTTGAACCACATGCCGGAGTCGTTCAGCGTGTACTCCGACCAGTTGAACAGGATGTTCCGGTTGGGGTCGCTGGGGTTCTGCACCGCGGGCTGCACCAGGCCGCCGGTGGTCAGTTTGAACACCAGCTTCTGCCCGTAGGAGAAGTAGATGCGTCCGGAGAGCTTGGGGATCCGGATGGTCTTCGACTGGCCCGCGGGCGGGCCCGGTATGGAGGCGTCGGGCGCGGGTGTGGGCGGGTTGCCCCCGGCGGGCCAGGCGTGGAAGGTGCCGTTCGCGTCGGCCCAGCCCTGCTGGCCCGTCGACAGCAGCGTGCCCACGGTGTACACGTACACCGGTTCGCCGCGGCCCGAGTTGTTGGTGATCTTCAGAGGGACGGTGGCGGGGACCGCCGCCTGGGCGGGTGCGGCGGCACCCGACACGAGCAGCGAGGTCGCCATCACCATGAGGACGGTCAGACCGGCTAAGGCCCGGCGGTGCAGTGTGCGAAGCATGCCCTGTCTCCGTTCGACGACGGCCGATGTCCGACGCTGCGGAAGCAGTGTCCGGATGGTGCTGAGAGCGCTCTCAGAGTTGCGCTTTGGTCCGGACCTGTCAACGGTTTGGGAGCTGAGGCCGCTTTGAGGTCAGCCGAGACGTCGGCGTGCTGCCCGATGCGGGCAGTCGGGGGGCGTGCTGGTCACCGACGGGGAGGTGCTCGTCGGGCCGTTCGAGAGCACCTCCGCGACGTCGCGTCGGCCTGAGGGGATCAGCCGCTGCCCCGCCGGGCGGCCTTCCCGGTCATGTCCGTCACCTGCCCGGCCGGGGGTGCCTCCGCCTCCAGTTCCGTGCCGAAGTCGCTGAAGCCCATGACGGTGCGCACCGTCAGCTGCTGCGGCGCGGCCGAGGAGTCGGCGGAGGGCCGTTCGCTCGACGGCATCGGGGTCTTGAGGGTCATGTCCCACTGCTGGCGGCGGATGCGGCCCTGCTCGTCGAGCCACACCTCCATCGGCAGGGTCGGGCCGACCTGCTGACGCAGGGCGGCGCCGTGGGGAAGTTTGGCGACGTCGACGGTGACGCGGTACCGCGTGGTCTTGACGCCGTCGATCGTGTCGGTCCCCTTCTCGGTCACGTCCTTGTCGGTGATCGCCTTGGCGAAGGCCGCGGACCGGGCCGGATCGCTCATGGACTGGTCGCCGGCCCCCTGCCGCGAGGCAACCTTGTTCAGGTCGATCCTGATCCACGGCTTGTCGCCCGGTGCCTGCCCCTTCGGCATCTTCTGGTACAGCACCTGGTCGACGACCCGTTGCTCGACCCGCTGCCCCTGGACGGTGACGGTCATGACGCTGTCACCGTCCTCCAGGTCGATCGTGCCGCGTCCGTCCGCGGTGATCGAGGTGTCCTCGGCGGAGGTCCGCACCCGGAGCGTCACCCGGGCCGTGTCCTCCTCGGACGTCTTGTCGTAGGCGGACCGCACCGCCCGTGTGCCCTGCTCCTGGGCGTCGGCGCCGCCCTGCGCCGCGGCACCCTCGGTACGGTCCGCCGAGCCGCTGTCGTCGCCGCAGCCGGCCAGCACCGTTCCCACGAGGACACCGGCGACGGCTAACGCGCCGACCCTGGTGCCGCTGCCTGCCCTGCCCATCGAACCAGCTCCTTCCAGGTGTGTCGCGGACCAGCCCGTTCGGCGCTGGTCTGCTGCCGCAAGTGCCCGCACGAGGCATGAACACACCTGGTTCGTCCGCCCCTTGGCGCGGTGCGACGAGGGCTCGGCCGGCCAGGGCGGTCAGGCGCCGACGTAGGCCGCGAGGTGCTCGCCGGTGAGGGTGGAACGGGCGGCGACGAGGTCGGCGGGTGTGCCCTCGAAGACGATCCGGCCGCCGTCGTGGCCGGCTCCGGGGCCGAGGTCGATGATCCAGTCGGCGTGCGCCATGACCGCCTGGTGGTGCTCGACGACGATGACCGACTTGCCCGAGTCGACGAGCCGGTCGAGGAGGCCGAGCAACTGCTCGACGTCGGCGAGGTGCAGCCCGGCGGTGGGCTCGTCGAGGACGTAGACGCCGCCCTTGTCGCCCATGTGGGTGGCCAGCTTGAGCCGCTGCCGCTCGCCGCCGGACAGCGTGGTCAGCGGCTGGCCGAGGGTGAGGTAGCCGAGCCCGACGTCGGCCAGCCGCCGCAGGACACGGTGGGCCGCCGGCGTGCGCGCCTCGCCCGCGCCGAAGAACTCCTCGGCCTCGGTCACCGGCATCGCCAGGACCTCGCTGATGTCACGGCCGCCGAGGTGGTACTCCAGCACCGACGCCTGGAACCGCCTGCCCTCGCAGTCCTCACACGTGGTGGAGACACCCGCCATCATCGCCAGGTCCGTGTAGATGACACCGGCGCCGTTGCAACTCGGGCAGGCGCCTTCGGAGTTGGCGCTGAACAGCGCCGGCTTGACGCCGTTGGCCTTCGCGAACGCCTTGCGGATCGGTTCCAGCAGCCCTGTGTAGGTCGCCGGGTTGCTTCGCCGGGAGCCGCGGATGGGCGTCTGGTCGACGGAGACCACGCCCGCGGCGGCGGGGATCGACCCGTGCACGAGCGAGCTCTTGCCGGAGCCGGCGACGCCGGTGACGACGACCAGCACCCCGAGCGGGATGTCGGCGTCGACGCCCCGCAGGTTGTGCGTCGTCGCGCCGCGGATCTCCAGGGCACCGGTGGGCTTGCGCACCGTGTCCTTCAAGGACGCCCGGTCGTCGAAGTGGCGGCCGGTGACGGTGTCGGCGGTCCGCAGCCCCTCGACGGTGCCCTCGAAGCAGACGGTGCCGCCCGCCGTACCCGCGCCGGGGCCGAGGTCCACGACGTGGTCGGCGATCGCGATCACCTCGGGCTTGTGCTCCACGACCAGCACCGTGTTGCCCTTGTCCCGCAGGCGCAGCAGGAGTTCGTTCATCCGCTGGATGTCGTGCGGGTGCAGGCCGGTGGTGGGTTCGTCGAAGACGTAGGTGACGTCGGTGAGCGAGGAGCCGAGGTGGCGGATCATTTTGACGCGCTGTGCCTCGCCGCCCGACAGGGTGCCCGAGGGCCGCTCCAGCGAGAGGTAGCCGAGGCCGATCTCCACGAACGAGTCGAGGGTGTGCTGGAGCGCGGCGAGCAGTGGCGCCACCGACGGCTCGTGCAGGCCGCGCACCCAGGTCGCGAGGTCGCGGATCTCCATCGCGCAGGCGTCGGCGATGCTGATGTCCTTGATCTTCGACGACCGGGCCGCCTCGCTGAGGCGGGTGCCGTCGCACTCGGGGCAGGTGGTGAAGGTGACGGCCCGCTCCACGAACGCCCGGATGTGCGGCTGCATCGCCTCCTTGTCCTTGGCCAGGAACGACTTCTGGATCTTGGGGATCAGTCCCTCGTAGGTGAGGTTGACGCCCTCGACCTTGATCTTGGTCGGCTCCTTGTGGAGCAGGTCGTGCAGCTCCCGCTCGGTGAACTCGCGGATCGGCTTGTCCGGGTCGAAGAAGCCGCAGCCGCTGAAGATGCGGCCGTACCAGCCGTCGACGCTGTAACCGGGGACCGTCAGCGCGCCCTCGCTGAGCGACTTGCTGTCGTCGTACAGCTGGGACAGGTCGAAGTCGGTGACCGAGCCCCGGCCCTCGCAGCGCCCGCACATGCCGCCGGTGCGCTGGTAGGTCGCCTTCACCGCCTTCTTGGCACCGCGTTCGACGGTGATCGCCCCGCTGGCCCGCACCGAGGCGGTGTTGAAGGAGTACGCGCTGGGCGGGCCGATGTGCGGTGTGCCGAGCCGGCTGAAGAGAATGCGCAGCATCGCGTTCGCGTCGGTGGCGGTGCCGACCGTGGAGCGGGCGTCGGCACCCATCCGCTGCTGGTCGACGCTGATCACGGTCGTCAGCCCGTCGAGCACGTCGACCTCGGGCCGGGCCGTCGTCGGCATGAAGCCCTGCACGAAGGCGCTGTACGTCTCGTTGATCAGTCGCTGCGACTCCGCCGCGATCGTGTCGAAGACCAGCGAGCTCTTTCCCGAGCCGGAGACTCCGGTGAACACCGTCAGCCGGCGCTTCGGGATCTCGATGCTCACGTCCTTGAGGTTGTTCTCCCGCGCACCGTGCACGCGGATCAGGTCATGGCTGTCGGCAACGTGCGAAGCGGGCGACTGGGTGTCCGTTCTCGGGGCCGTGCTCATCGTGTCTCCCTCGGTCGGGCGGGCGCCGTCCCGGTCACGCTAGTCGCGGTCGCGTGACCCGCGCTTCTCGATTCCTGACCGATGCGGCACCCCCGTCGCACATATGGCGAGAAACGGCCGGTGAGCACCGGGATGCGCGGGGCACGGCCGCGCGCCGGTCTCTGGAAGACACGGCCGCGTGCCGGTCCGCGGGAGACCTATCCTCCACGCGATCGCCCACGTCATCGTCGTACGCACCGCATGGAGGGCGCCCCGCCGGCCGCCGCCCGCTTCCGGGTTCGCTCCTCGTGCGACGACCCCACGTCGGGCGCCGACGTCAGCACCAAGACACACGGTGCCTGGACGTATTCACGTTCACACGATGGGGGGTGCCGGCCGGGGCCGGACACACGTCTCGGGTGAAGGCGGGTAACCGCACGTCATGAAGCCTCGACCGCGTTTCACGTTGATCGCGACCACACTCGACGCCCCGGATGCCCGGGAACTCGCCGCCTTCTACCAGGAGTTGCTCGGCTGGTCGGTGAGGAAGCAGGAGCAGGGCTGGGTCGAACTCGTGCCGCCCGACGGCGGTGTCGGGCTCTCGTTCCAGACCGAACCGCTCTTCAGGCGTCCGCGGTGGCCTTCCACCGCGGACGAGCAGCAGATGATGACGCATCTGGACATCGAGGTGGACGACCTGCCGCCGGCCGTGAGTCACGCTGTCGGTCTGGGAGCGACCGTCGCCGAGTTCCAGCCACAGGAGGACGTACGTGTTCTGTACGACCCGGTGGGCCACCCGTTCTGTCTCTTCGTGCCCACCGGCGCCTGAGACGCCGGTCGGCCGGGACACCCGCCGTGCAGGCTGCGGGGCCCGCGAAGGCGTTGAGTTCTCCAGCGCCTTCGCGGGCCCCGCAGGTGACAACGGCTCCGGCTGTGCCCGTCCGGTGACGTCGTGTCAGGCGATGGACGCCGACACCACGGCGGACACCGCCACGTTGCAGCACGCCGTCACCCACACCGCCGGGTGCGGCTCCGGCTCCACCAGCGTCGCGCCCAGGCGTCCCGGCGTGATCAGGTCCACCACCAGGAACGCCACGGCCATCATCACCAGCCCCAGCAGCCCGAACGCCGCCGTCGACACGAGCCCCTTGCCGAAGTCCTCGTACGTCGTCCAGATGGACGTGAACACGATGCCGCCGATGCCGAGCAGCGCGGAGCTGAGCACCAGCGCGGCGTTGCGGTTGCGTTCCTCCCAGATCTGCCGGCCGAGCTTTCCGGGGGTGAGCACGTCGACCAGGACGATGCCGAGGACGAGCAGGACCAGGCCCAGGGCACCGTAAGCGGTGGCCCGGCCCATTCCGTTGACGATGTCGCTCATGGTGGTGCCGGCTCCGTGGGTGAGAGATCGTGAGTGATCGCGGTCAAGGGCAGGCAAAATGTAGCGCACCCGTATGGCCCCTTGACCGGAACGCCCGGCTCATGCAACCGCATCCTGCTGGGCCTCAGGCTGCTCCTCGGCCTGCATCTTGGACGATGCCTTGGGCGACGCCTTGGACGATGCATTTCGCGACGCCTTGGACGAAGACTTGGGCGCGGCCTCGGACGTGGCCCTGGACGACGCGCTGGGTGCCGACCTGGCCGTCTGCCCGGGGGCGTCGGGGGTCGTGTAGAACACGGAGGTGCCCTGCTTGGTGCGTTGGACCTGGCCCTTGGCCACGAGGTTCTCCAGGGTGCCGCGCACGACGGTGGTCTTGATGTTCCGTTCGGGCTGCGCCTGATGGAGGGCGGTGGCGATCTCCGCGGCGGAGCGCGGTTCGCTCTGCTCGGTGAGGTGTTGACGGACGAGGTCGACCAGCTTCGGCTCAGCCGAAGATCCGCTCGCGGCGGGGGACTTGGCGGCGGAGGGCTTGCGGGCCTTCGTACGGCCCGACGCCGCGGTGGCCTTTTTGGCCCGCGTCTTCTTGGGCGCATCGGAGCCGGCTGCCTTCGTGCGGGGCGCGGGCACCGTGCCGCCGGCGGACGCGGGCTGGACGGGGGAGGCCGCGATGCCCAGCGCTTGCTGCATGTTCACCAGCACGGCGTGGTCCTGCTGCAAGGTGGCCAACTGCTCTTGCAGGGCGGCGATCTCCGTACCGATACGTTCCTGCTCCTTGATGTTGTGTTCCAGATCGCTGGTCACTTGGGCGGCGTACTGCGATGCCAGGTCACTGGCGGCCGTGGTGGTGGTCTCGGACATGTCGCTGACCCTTCTTCTTCCGGCGTGATGGCCGGAACGCGATGCCCAGGGGCTTTGGACAGCGATGGTACGGATGACCGGGACCGATTGTTCCCCTTTGGACGGGCAGGTCATGCCATGGGGTCACCAAGAGAGGTGTCCGCATGGTCCGAGCCGGGGAGACGCAGGTCACATTCGAGGCCTGTCACATCGTGGCGAGCCGCTCCGTCGTACGGGCGCAACCATTCTCCACGGCAGAGGAGTTCACCATGGACGCCCGTTTGAACGTCTTCGGCAACGAGACGGCCGGCAAGTTCCTGAAGCGCATCGTCTCGGCGGGCAGCGTCGTCTCGGACTCGACGCTGCCCGCGGCGACGCAGGAGCTGGTGAAGATCCGTGCGAGTCAGATCAACGGATGCGGGTTCTGCACCGACATGCACACCAAGGAGGCAGCCGCGGCCGGTGAATCGTCGGTGCGGCTGAACCTGGTCGCGGCATGGCGGGAGGCCACCGTCTTCACCGAGGCCGAGCGCGCCGCGCTGGAGCTGACGGAGCAGGGCACCCGGATCGCGGACGCGGCCGGCGGGGTCACGGACGAGGCCTGGGCGAATGCCGCCAAGCACTACGACGAGGAGCAGCTCGCCGCTCTGGTGTCCCTGATCGCCCTCATCAACGCCTTCAACCGGCTGAACGTCATCGTCCGGCAGCCCGCCGGCGACTACCGGCCCGGCCAGTTCGCCTAACCGCCAGGTACGGGGTGGTGGAGGGCTGGCGCGGTCGCGCGCCGGCCCTCCAGGCAATTGCCCGTCCGGTGCCCGCCCGATGCCTGGCCGGTCGGGCGGCCGGTCGGTCCCCTGGTCCGCCTACCGCCTCTCGGTCTCAGTGAGTTGGTACAGCTCGGGCACGGAGACCTTGATCGGCTCCTGCGTGGTGCGTGCGATGACGACGACCACGGGCTCGTCGGGATCGGGGTTCTCCTCGCGATGCGGGACGAACGGGGGGACGAGCAGGAAGTCGCCAGGGCCGGCGGCGACCCGTACCTCCTGTGTGCCGTCGTGGTAGACGAACACGGGATGACCGCTGACGACGTAGATCCCCGCCTCCGAATCGCCGTGGTGGTGGTTGTCCGTCGCGCTCAGCGGCGGGTTCTCCACCAGGCCCATCCAGAGCCTCCTGGATCCGACCGTGCTGCCGCTGAGGGCGGTGTGGCCGTCCAGCTCGCCGGCTCGGACGAGGTGGACGCGGTTGCCCGGCGGCGTGCCGCCGTCGGCGCCCGGTGCGGTCGCGGTGTCTTCGTGGATGGTCATCGTGTGGCCTCCTGATCGCTGCAACTGCCTTGGCGGGGCACCAGATTGCGACCGTCGTCCCGGTCCTGGCACTCCTTGTTGCCGGAACAGCAAACCGACGAAGTGCGCTCCGTGTCGCGATGGGTCCGTCCGCGCGGGACATGAAGACATGAATGAGTCTTCATTTGTTCCTGTAAGGTGGGGGGACGGCTCCGGAAACAGCCGTATGCCCGTATGCCCGTATGCCCGCATGCCCGTAGGCGTTCCTCGCGAAGGACCACGGATGACTTCCACGCTCACCCCGCCGTCGGCCGACCGGGCCGTGTCCACGCGCGCCGGGGAGGTGCCCCGGCGGCGCACCCGGCTGTTCGCGCTGCCCAAGGTCCGCTGGGCCGTCGCGGCCACCGCCTTCTTCCTGTTCGCGCTGCCCCTGCAGCTCACCGGGGCACCGGTCTGGACATGGGGCCCGCTCTACGCCCTGTCCTACGTCACCGGCGGCTGGGAACCGGGCTGGGAAGGGCTCAAGGCGCTCAAGGACAAGACCCTCGACGTCGACCTGCTGATGGTCGTCGCCGCACTCGGCGCCGCCTCGATCGGGCAGGTGATGGACGGCGCCCTGCTCATCGTCATCTTCGCCACCTCCGGCGCCCTGGAGGCCCTGGCCACCGCCCGTACCGCCGACTCGGTGCGCGGCCTGCTCGACCTGGCTCCCGCCACGGCCACCCGCCTCACCGCGGACGGCACCGGGGAGACCGTCGCCGTGGGGGAGCTGGCGGTCGGCGACACCGTCCTCGTACGGCCCGGTGAGCGAGTCGGCGCCGACGGCCGGGTACTGGAGGGCACCAGCGAGGTCGACCAGGCGAGCATCACCGGTGAACCGCTCCCCGCGGCGAAGGAGCCGGGCGACGACGTCTTCGCGGGCTCCCTCAACGGCACCGGCGCGCTGCGCGTCCGCGTCGAACGCGACGCCTCCGACTCCGTGATCGCCCGCATCGTGCGCATGGTGGAAGAGGCGTCCGAGACCAAGGCGCCCACCCAGCTGTTCATCGAGAAGGTCGAACAGCGCTACTCGCTGGGCATGGTGGCCGCGACGCTCGCCGTCTTCGGTGTCCCGCTCGCCTTCGGCGAGGAGTTCTCCGAGGCGCTGCTGCGTGCCATGACCTTCATGATCGTGGCCTCGCCGTGCGCGGTGGTACTGGCCACCATGCCGCCCCTGCTGTCGGCCATCGCCAACGCCGGACGCCACGGCGTCCTGGTCAAGTCGGCCGTGGTGATGGAACGTCTGGGCCAGGTCGACGCCGTCGCGCTCGACAAGACCGGCACGCTCACCGAGGGCACGCCCCGCGTCACCGACCTGCGGCCGCTGCCCGGATCGGGCCTGCGGGAGGAGGAGCTGCTGACGCTCGCGGCAGCGGCCGAGCACCCCAGTGAGCACCCGCTGGCCCGGGCGGTCGTCGACGCGGCGAGCGAACGCGGTCTCGGCCTTCCGGCCGCCGAGGACTTCGCGTCCGAACCCGGCGTCGGAGTGAAGGCCGTCGTCGACGGCCGTACGGTCGAGGTGGGCGCTCCGGCTCGACTGCTGGACGAGGCCCGAAGCCCCGTCGCGGCGCTGGCCGAGGAGCTGGAGGAGTTTGGCCGTACCGCCATCCTGGTGCTGGTCGACGGCAGCCCGGCCGGGGTGCTGGGCATCGCGGACCGGCCGCGCCCGGACGCCGCCGCCACCGTCGCCTCCCTCGCCAGGCTCACCGGAACCGCCCCGACCCTGCTCACCGGCGACAACCCCCGGGCCGCCGCCCACCTGGCGGCCGAGGCCGGCATCGACGACGTGCGGGCCGGGCTGCTGCCGCAGGACAAGATGAACGCCGTCAAGGAGATGGAGGGTGCGGGCCGCAAGGTGATGGTCGTCGGCGACGGCGTCAACGACGCGCCCGCCCTGGCCGCCGCGCACATCGGGGTCGCCATGGGCCGGGCCGGCTCGGACCTCGCCCTGGAGACCGCCGACGCGGTGATCGTCCGCGACGAACTCGCCGCCGTGCCCACGACCGTGGCCCTGTCGCGCCGTGCGCGCCAGCTCGTGGTGCAGAACCTGGTCATCGCCGGGGTGTTCATCGCCGGACTCGTCACCTGGGACCTGGTCGGCACGCTGCCGCTGCCGCTCGGCGTCGCGGGCCACGAGGGGTCCACGGTCCTGGTCGGCCTGAACGGCCTGCGTCTGCTGCGGGAAGCGGAGTGGCAGCGGGCCGGGGCCGACGGGGTCGGCTGACGGCCACTGGGGTCGGCAGACCAGCGCCGGGGTTGGCTCACGTCCACCGGACCGGCTTACGTCCACCGGACCGGCTTGCGTCCACCGGACCGGCTTGCGTCCGCCGGGGCCGGCTGACGACTGGCCCGACCGGCTGACGGCCACCGGGGTCGGCTGAGGAGGGTCGTTCGGTCGGGTTACGTCCACGGAACCGGCTTACGTCCGGCACCGGCTGACGTCCACGGGGACCGGCTCACGTCCACCGGACCGGCTTACGTCCGGCACCGGCTCACGTCCACCGGGACAGGCTGACCCCCACCGGGACCGCTGACGCCCGGGACCGCCTGAGGGCCGTGTCCCGCGCGTCGGTGTTCCAGACCGGGTCGGTGCTCGCGGAGCGGGCCCGGCCCGGCCTCGTTGCCGGCTTCCGGGGTCAGCGGAGGGCGACGACGACGTGGCTGTCGCCGTACTGCCAGACGGCGCCGGCCTGTGCGAAGCCGGCCTGCCGCAGCAGCCGGACATGGGCCGCCAGGGACAGCGGAGCGGGGGTGTGGGTGCCGACCGCGGACGCGCGGTCGCGGCGTTCGCGTTCGGTGAGGAGGTCGGTCAGTTCGGGGTCCTGCGCGACGGCCGTCCACCAGGAGGACCAGTCCTCGTGGGCGTGGACCCGCCGGCGCTCCGCACTGCGGCGTCCGACCCAACCGGCGACTTCGGCGAGCCCGGCGTCGTCGTGCGGGAGGTGGTCGCCGTTGACGAGGACGCCGCCGGGCCGCAGCAGCGCCGCGAGCCGGCGGTAGGTGCGCAGCAGCGCGTCCGGGTCCAGGTAGTGCAGTGCCGTGGTCGACACGGCCGCGTCCAGCGGGCGATCCAGGTCCAGGGCCTCGGCCCACCCCGGCTCGCCGATCTCCGCGTCGACGTAGCGGGCCGCGTCCGCGTGATGGGTGCGGGCCAGCTCCAGCAGCAGTGGATCCCGGTCGACGGCCACGATGTCGGCGCCGGGCAGCCGCCGGGCCAGCCGGGCCGCCAGAGAGCCGGGGCCGCAGCCGAGGTCGACGACGAGCGGCCTGCCCGGGCGGCCCGCGGTGATGTGCTCGACGACGTCGGCGATGACCGTGAAACGCTCCTCGCGGTCGATGGCGTAGTGCTCCTGCTGGCGCTCCCACCGCTCCACCCATCGCTCCGCCGCCGCCAGGCTCAGCCCCATCCGGTCGTGCCACCTTCGCCGTCTCGCGTCCGTCCGTGTCGTTCGACACCAGAGGCTACAGGTGGAAACGGTTCTCATTCCGCACAGTCCCTGTCGTGTCACTCGAGCGTGGCGAGGACGGTCAGCAACCGGTCGATCTCCTCGGCGGTGTTGTACACGTGCAGGCTCACTCGCACCGAGCCGGTCCTCTCACCGGCACCGCCCTGGCAGTGGTGGTCGGAGCGGACCATGAAGCCGTGGCTGAACAGGATGAATCCGAGGTCGCCGGAGTCGATGTCCCGGTGCCGGAAGGTGACGATGCCCAGGCGGCGCTGCACGGGTGAGTCGGCGGCCAGGCTGGTCTGGCAGCCGAGCACCTCGTAGGCGTCCAGGTGGCGCAGTCCTTCCGTGAGCCGGGCCGCCAACGCCGCCGTCCACTGTTCGATCCGGTCGACGCCGGCGGTGTCCAGCCAGTCCAGTGCGGCGGCCAGCGACGCGATGCCCACCGTGTGGGGCGTGCCCGACCAGCCGGCGGGGACGAAGGACGGACCGCGCTCCTGGCGGGCCCAGATCGCTCCGGTGCCGGGCAGCGCCAGGGCCTTGTGCCCGGAGAACACGGCGAAGTCGACGTCCAGGTCGGCCACGGACACCGGCAGGTGGCCGACGCTCTGCGCGGCGTCCAGGCAGACGACGGTGTCCGGGCCGACGGCCCGGCGGACGCGGTGGACGTTCATGTTGCCGCCGTACACGTGGTGGACGTGGGTGACGGCGACGAACCGGGTGCGGGGGCCGGCCAGTTCGGCGAGTGCGGTGTGGTCGTAGTCGCCCGAGGACCGCTGATAGGGCATCGGCCGGACGCGGACGTGCACGCCCTGGCGGGCGAGGAGTTCCCGGGTCTCCAGCCAGGGCGTGATGTTGGCCTGGTGGTCGGCGACGGGGACGACGATCTCGTCGCCGTCGGTGAGCAGGGACGGCAGCCAGTCGCGGGCGATGCGGCTCAGCCCCTCGGTGGTGCCGCTGGTGAAGTGCACGCAGGACTGTTCCGGCGCCGGATCGCCCAGGAACCGTTTGACCCGGTCGCGGGTCTCCTCCACCAGGTCCGTGGTCCGGTTGGCCCAGGTGTAGGTGCCGCGTCCGGCGTTGGCGTTGGTGGTGGTCAGATAGGTCTGGACGGCGTCGAGGACGGCCCGCGGCTTCTGGGCGGTGGCCGCGCTGTCCAGGTAGGCCAATTCGGGGTTCCCGGTGATGATGGGGAACTGCGCCCGCAGCGCGCGCTGCCACTCCCTCAACTCGTCGGCCGTCTCCGGCGCTTGGGTGCCTGTCATGGTGATCAGTCCCGCACCAGGGGAGCGCCCGCGTCCCGCCAGGCGATGATGCCGCCGGCCAGGCTGCGGATGTCGGGGTGCCCCATCCGGGTCAGCAGCGCGGCATAGCGGGCGGACTTCTCGCCGACCGGGCAGGCCAGCAGCACCGGCCGGGTGCGGCTGAAGGGCAGGCCGCCGCGCAGGAGTTCCTCGAAGACCTCGTCGACGATGTTGACCGAGCCGTCGATGTGCAGCGCGGCGTACGCGAAGGGGCTGCGCAGGTCCACCACGAGCGGCCGGCCCGTGGCGATCCACGCCCGTGCTCCGGCGACGTCGATGCTGGGGGCCGTGCGGATCTCGTTCTCGGTCAGGTCGGCCGGGGAGTTCGTACGGCGGGGGCGGCCGAACAGGTCCGGGCGCCGCTGCCGGACATAGCTCAGGTAGCTCTCGACGCGGTCGCAGACGATGAACACCGCCGACCGACGCTCCGCCGGCGGCGACACCGCCTGCGCCAGTTCGGCGTCCGCCGCCCGCAGGTGCCGCAGGGCGCCGAAGTAGGCGGCCCCGCCGGTCGGTCCGGCCAGGATGCCGCACCGGCGGTTCAGGGTCAGCATCCCCTCGATCGCCTCATCGGCGCCGACCGCCTCGATCGTGTCGTACGTACCGGGATCGAACAGGCCCACCTCGCGCGCCTCGTCGATGGTGCGGATCCCGGGGATGAAGTCGGACTTGGCCGCGACCAGCCCCAGGACCCGCACCGCCGGGTCGGTGTCGCGCAGCACGCGGGCGACTCCGGTGGAGGACCCGGCGGTGCCGACACAGGCGACGAACCAGTCCGGCGCCCGGCCGTCCAGGTCCTTGACGATCTCCGGTCCGGTGCCCGTCAGATGGGCCTCGGTGTTGCGCGGGTTGAAGTACTGGTCGGTGTGCAGATAGGCGCTGCCCTGCTCGGACAGCGTCCGGTGGAAGAGGGTCAGCGGGTCGTCGGTCGCGGTCGGGTCCAGGCACTCGCTCTGGCCCGGCAGTTCCTCGATCTCCGCGCCGAGCAGCAGCAGCAGGTCCTTGATCTCCGGGACGCGCATCCGGTTGGTGACGCTCTTGAACGTCAGGCCGTGCATGCCCGCCAGGACCGCGAGGGCCTTGGCGGTGTTGCCGCTGGACAACTCGACGACCTGGCTGCCTTGTTCGGCCGCTTCGGCCAGGTGCGGGCGCGCCATGTGCCATGCGGCCCGGTCCTTGACCGACCCGAACGGGTTGAGCAACTCCAGCTTGGCGTAGAGGTCGATGTGCCGCAGACCGTGCACGGCCGGGTCGATGCGCACCAGCGGGGTGTTGCCGATGGCTTCGGTGATGCTGTCGTACCTCACTGCGTTACCCCCACGGGTGTGGTCGGCCAGTACTGATCGTCCAGGCACCAGCGCCACGAGCCGCCCTCCTGCCAGGCCGCGACCTTGCGTGCGGAGGGCTGCTGCTGGGCGCGGGTGACGTGGAAGTCCATGCAGTAGGCGGCGGTGTTCACGAAGGCCAGCAGGTCGCCCGGCTCGGGGCGACGGGGCAGGAAGACGACGCGGCGCGTGACCAGGTCGGACTCCAGGCAGAGGCTGCCGAAGAGGTGGACGGCGACCGGCCGTTCGTCCCCGGGGCCGCCCGGGCGCGACAGAAGCACGGGGTCCATCAGCACCCCGTGCTCCTCCAGGGCCACGTCGTCGGCCTTGGCCGCCAGCCGTACGAGCAGCGGCGCGCCGTCACCCGGCTGCTCGCGCACCTCCAGCACCCTCGCCAGGGTCAGCCCGCACTGGTCCAGCAGCGCCCGGCCGGGTTCGGTGTGCAGGTCGTACAGGTGCTCCACCAGCAGCGTGCCCAGCGGGCGGCCGCCCAGGGACGCTGCCGGGTGGGACAGCAACGCGTCGAGGTACCGCGCGCCGGCGACCTTCCGGTGGGCGGGGTAGACCCCGAGGGAGCCGCGCAGCGTGCCGCCCTCGCTGCGCAGTCCGTAGCCGTGCCCGCCCCAGGTCAGGGGCGGGCGGGCGCCCAGGACGGCGGAGGTGAGTTCCGTCGTGTACCGGTCCCACTGAGCGCCGTCCGCGAGGTAGTTGACGCCGAACCCGCCGCCGATGTCCACGGCCCGGGGCCGCAGCCCCCTGCGGCGGCACTCCTCCAGCGCCCGCAGACACCCTTCGAGCGCGGTCGCCTTCTCGTCGAGGCTCGTCGTGTCCAGGTGGTACGCCATCCCCACCGGCTCGACGGTGCCGGCATGCCGCTCGACGTCCTCCAGCAGCGGGCCCAGTTCCTCCACGGGCGTACCGAACCGGCTGCGGCGGCTCAGCACCCGGACACCGGACGCCTCGAAGCCGGACAGGCGCAGCAGGACACGAGCCCGGGGCAGCGCGTACGTGCCCACCAGCGCGGCGAGTTGGTCCAGCTCGCGCGCGCTGTCGACGCTGACGGTGACCGAGGTGCGGGAGGCCAGCCAGAGGAAATCCGGGTTCTTCGGACCGGTGGCGATGATCCGGTCGGGGGTGAATCCGGCGCCGAGCGCGTGCTGCAACTCGCCCAGCGACGCGACGTCCACACCGGCGTCCGTCGCCGCGAGCCGCCGCAGCAGGGCACTGGACCGTCCGGCCTTGTGGGCGAAGAACACCTGGCCGGACAGGTGGTGCCTGGAGTACACCGACCGGAACTGTTCGAGATTGTCGGCGGTCTGCTCCGGTATCACCACGTTCAGCGGAGACCCGAGGGCGTCGGTGAGCGTGTACAGCAGCCCGGGGGAGTCCAGCAACGAGGCGAGCCGCGGCGCCAGCCGCGGCTCGAGGTACAACGGATGCCCGCCCATGCCCAGCCCCTCCACCCGCACGTCAGGCCCGGCGTCCCCGGGCGCGCCGATCACTCCCGCGGTTCGCCGTATTAGCACATTTCCATTCTTCGATCGCTTTACGCGGCGCACGGCCGTCACGGTCGGACAGGGGAGGGGAGCCGGGGGCACGATGGGCGAAGGCGGGGCGCGACGCCGGCCCTGTCGCCGGACGTCAGCAACCCACATTCGAGTCAGCCGCTCCCGACCACCACGACCAGTCGACGGCGAGCTGCCGGCGCCGGTCCGCAAGGAGTCGTGGAACCTCCGGTCGCGGCGTCATCGGGCCCGCAGGACGTGCAACGCCATGAGCGCCACGTGGAGTTCCGTGCGCCGTTCGCCGGATTCGAGGTCGGCGCCGAGGAGGCGTTCGACGGTGCGCAGGCGTTGGTACATGGTCTCCCGGGACAGGCCGCCGCGGCGCGCGGCGGTCGTCTTGTTCCCGGCCGCGTCGAGGTAGTGGCCCAGGGTCGTCAGCAGGTCGGTGCCGTGCCGGATGTCGTGCTCGATGAGCCGGCCGAGGCTCCGTTCGGTGTAGTCCTGGATCCGGGTGTCCTGGCGCAGGGCGTACAGCAGGCGGCGCAGGCCGATGTCGGGCAGTTCGTGGAAGGCACGGCCCGCGGGGAGGGGCTGGCCGGGCGGTGTGGCCTCGGTGACCCGGGCCGCCTCGCGGAAGGAGCGTGCGGCGTCGACGAGATCCGCGACCTCCGAGCCGACGCTCACGATCGCCGCCGGGTCCAGACCCAGCGCCGTGCGGCCCACGCGTTCGGCCACCGGGCGCCAGGGCTGGGACGGCCGCAGGGCCAGCAGGACGCCGAGCCGGCCGGGGGCCAGTTCGCCGACGAGCGACGGGATGCCCGCCGTTCTGAGGTCCTGGTGCAGGCGGGTCTCCCGCGCCCCGGCCTCGTCGCCCCCGCCGAGGTCCACGAGGATCGCCAGGAAGCGGCTGTCCTCGGTCGGCAGACCCAGGGCGGCACAGCGGGCGCGCGCGTCCTCGGGGGAGTGGTGGTGCTGTTCCGCGAGGTCCCGCAGGGCGCTGCGGTGGGCTGTGCGTTCCCAGGGCGTGGGATGGATGAGGCGGGCGACGGTCAGGGCCATCGCCGTTCGCTCCAGGACGGTGATGTGCTCCGGTTCGAAGGCTGGTCCGGGCGGGTGGTGGGACGCGGTCGGTCCGGCGGCTCCGTGAGGTTCAGCGGTCCCCGCCGTCCCCGAAGTTCCCTCCGGACCGGCAGTCCCCTTCGTTCCCGCCGTCCCGTTGGTCCCCTCCGTTCCCGAAGTTCTCTGCGTCCCGTCGGTTGCCGCGGTCCCCGCGCTCCCACCGGAACCCCCGCGCCCGCCCGGGAGCATGGCCAGCCGCCCCCAGCGTTCGCCCTGGTAGGAGACGGGTGTCGTGAGCCAGCCCTGCGGGCCGCCGACCTGCGTGTGGTCGCCGGGCGGGGTCGACCGGGAGCGCCGTTCCCAGTCGGCGAGCGCCTCCTCCGCCGTGGTCCCGGACGGTTCGCAGATCAGCGCCTGGTGCACCAGGTTCTCCAGGACGACCGTGCGCCCGCTCATCTCCGCCGCCGCGCGCACCACGTCCTCCGCTCCCGCGCCCCGCAGGGTCAGCGCGGTGAACGCCTCGTGGATGCGCTGTGTACGGCGCATCGCGTCGGCCTGGTGGCCGAGGATCAGGGCATGGACGACCTGGGTGACCTCCAGGAAGTTGACGTCCTTGGCGAGGGTGACCAGGGGGAGGCCGCGGGCGCGGCAGGCGTGGACCAGGGCGTCGGGCGGGCGGTGGTAGCGCCGTACGAGTTCGATGACCAGGGCGGCCGCCCGGACGTCGGCGAGTTCGTCGACGTACCGGCGCACCCCCGCCGGGTCGTCCGGCAGGGGCATGCCGGTGGTCAGGACCAGCTCGCCGCCCTTGAGGAAGGACGCGGGGTCCGTCAGTTCGGTGATGTGCACCCAGCGCACCGGCCGGTCCAGGTGGGTCACGCCGGTGACGACCTGCGGCTGTCCGGCCGCCAGGACGGGCAGGGCCAGGACGTCGGCGACGGTCGGCGCGCGGCCGCTCGCCGGGGCGTCCCGGTCGTCGCTGTGCGGTGGGCGAGCCGTCGGCTGGTCGTCGTTCACGGTGTCTCCCTGGGGGTCCCCCCGCTCGAGCGGAACCGAGAGCTCGGGGGAGTGCCCGGTCACTGTGACAAGCGGCGCTGACCTGCGCAAGAGGTGGTCCACGGCGGGCGGCGCGGCGCTGTGGGGCTTCCGCGGTTGACACAACGTCCGAACACCGCGCTCCCGCCGGACAGATCACGCCTTGTCGCACCCCACGGCGGCGGGGAGCCTCGAAAGGCCGGAGCACTTCATGACCGAGCACTTCACGACCCACGGCCGGGAGACGAACATGACCGCACTGTCGCCGCACCTTCGCCAGGCCACGCCCGTGGTGGCGGTCCGGGGCGAGGGCGTCCACCTGTACGGCGAGGACGGCCGCCGCTACCTCGACTTCACCGCCGGGATCGGCGTCACCAGCACCGGGCACTGTCACCCCAAGGTCGTGGCGGCGGCGCAGGAGCAGGTGGGCACGCTCGTCCACGGCCAGTACACGACGGTCATGCACCAGCCCCTGCGGCGCCTCGTCGACAAGCTGGGCGAGGTGCTGCCGACCGGTCTGGACAGCCTGTTCTTCACCAACTCCGGCAGCGAGGCGGTCGAGGCGGCGCTGCGGCTGGCCCGGCAGGCCACCGGCCGCCCGAACGTCATCGTCTGCCACGGCGGCTTCCACGGCCGTACGGTGGCCGCCGCCTCCATGACCACCTCCGGCACCCGCTTCCGGTCCGGCTTCTCGCCGCTGATGAGCGGTGTGGTCGTCACCCCCTTCCCGTCGGCCTACCGCTACGGCTGGGACGAGGAGACCGCGACCCGCTTCGCCCTGAAGGAGCTGGACTACACGCTCCAGACGATCTCCTCGCCCGCCGACACGGCGGCGATCATCGTCGAGCCGGTGCTCGGCGAGGGCGGCTACGTGCCCGCCACCCGGGCTTTCCTGGAGGGGCTGCGGGAGCGTGCGGACCGCCACGGCTTCCTGCTGATCCTCGACGAGGTACAGACCGGCGTCGGCCGCACCGGCCGCTTCTGGGGCCACGAGCACTTCGGCGTCACCCCCGACATCCTCATCACCGCCAAGGGCCTGGCCAGCGGCTTCCCGCTGTCGGGCATCGCCGCCTCCGAGGAACTGATGACCAAGGCCTGGCCCGGATCGCAGGGCGGTACGTACGGCGCCAACGCCGTCGCCTGCGCCGCCGCGTGCGCCACCCTCGACGTCGTGCACGACGAGAAGCTCGTCGAGAACGCCGAGGCCATGGGCGCCCGGCTGCGCCAGGGGCTGGAGGCGGTGGCCGACCGCACGCCGGCCATCGGCGACGTGCGGGGTCTGGGGCTGATGCTGGCCACCGAGTTCGTCACCGAGGACGGCAGCCCCGACCCCGAGACGGCCGCCCGCGTGCAGCGCGCCGCCGTCGACGAGGGCCTGCTCCTGCTGCTGTGCGGCGCCTGGAACCAGGTCGTGCGCATGATCCCGGCGTTGGTGATCGACGAGACGGCGGTGGACGAGGGGCTTCAGGCGTGGGCGACCGCCGTGGAAGTCGGTACGTCGGGAGCGGCAGAGCGATGAGTGACGCCCTCGCGTCTCTGGTGGCCCGGCTGGGCGAGACGGCACCCGGGCTGCGGGTGGAGACCGGCCCGGGGCCGGCCGGCCTGTATGCCTACGACGCCTCGAACTACCGGGTGCCGCCCCAGGCCGTGGCTTTCCCACGCGGCGCCGAGGACGTGGTCGCGGTGGTGCGTGCCTGCCGTGACGCGGGGGTCGCGGTCACCGCGCGCGGTGGCGGCACGAGCATGGCGGGCAACGCGGTCGGGCCCGGTGTGGTGCTGGACTTCTCCCGGTACATGAACCGCATCCTGGACATCGACGAGCACGCGCGCACCGCCCGTGTCGAGGCCGGCGTCGTCCTCGACGCGTTGCGCAGCGCGGCTGCCCTCCACGGGCTGACCTTCGGCCCGGACCCGTCCTCGCACAGCCGCTGCACGCTGGGCGGGATGATCGGCAACGACGCGTGCGGCAACCGTTCCGTGCGGCACGGGCGCACCAGCGACCACATCGAGGCGCTGGAGATCGTGACGGCCGACGGTGTGCGGGCCGTTGCCGACCGCACCGGTCTGCACGCGGTCGACCCGCAGGACGCGGAGCGCATCTCCCGGCTGGAGGCGGACGTTCGCCGTCTGGTCGACGCCAACCTGGCGCCGATCCGTACGGAGCTGGGCCGCGTGCCGCGCCAGGTCTCCGGTTACCAGCTGCACCACCTGCTGCCCGAGCACGGGTTCGACATGGCCCGTGCCCTGGTGGGAACGGAGGGCTCCTGTGCGGTCGTCACCGCGGCGACGGTCCGCCTGGTGGCGACCGCACAGGCCTCGGCGCTGCTGACCCTCGGCTACGACGACGTCGTCGACGCCGCCGAGGACGTGCCGGAGATCCTGCGCTGGAACCCCACCGCTGTGGAGGGCATGGACGAGGCGATCGTCGCCACCATGCGCGCCCGCCGCGGCCCGGACTCGGTCACCGGCCTGCCCGAGGGCCGTGCGTGGCTGTACGTGGAACTCGACGGCGATGACCAGGGGGCGGTGGATGCCCGCGCCGCCGAACTGCTGGACGTCCTCAAGGCCCGGGGCCGGACGACCGGCGGCCGGGTCGTCGCCAGTCCGGCAGAGCGGCGCTCGCTGTGGCGGGTGCGCGAGGACGGGGCCGGGCTGGCCGCCCGCCTGGTCGACGGCGGGGAGTCCTGGCCGGGCTGGGAGGATGCGGCGGTCGCGCCGGAGAACCTGGCCGCCTACCTGCGCGACTTCCGCCGATTGCTGGCGTTCCACGAGCTGACCGGGGTGCTGTACGGGCACTTCGGCGCGGGCTGTGTGCATGTGCGTATCGACTTCGACCCGGCCACGGACACCGGCAGGACGGCCATGCGCCGCTTCCTGTCCGAGGCGGCCGCCCTCGTCGTCGAGCACGGCGGGTCCCTGTCCGGTGAGCACGGCGACGGACGGGCGCGCGGTGAGCTGCTGGAGGTCATGTACAGCCACCGCATGATCCGCACCTTCGCCGCCTTCAAGGAGGTCTTCGACCCCACCGGGCTGCTCAACCCCGGCGTCATCGTGGCCCCGGCCCGGCTGGACGCCGACCTTGCCCTGCGTGAACTCCCGCTGGTCGAGACCACGTTCAGCTTCCCGCACGACGAGGACGGCTTCGCCGGCGCCGTGCGTCGCTGTGTCGGCGTGGGCCGCTGTCGCAGCGACGCCGGCGGCGTGATGTGCCCCAGCTACCGGGCCACCGGCGAGGAGAACGCCTCCACCCGGGGCCGGGCCCGTCTGCTCCAGGAGATGGTGCGCGGCGAGACCGTTCAGGACGGCTGGCGTTCCACCGAGGTCCGTGACGCCCTGGACCTGTGCCTGTCCTGCAAGGCGTGCTCCAGCGACTGCCCGGTCGGTGTCGACATGGCCACCTACAAGGCTGAGTTCCTCCACCGGCACTACAAGGGCAGGTTCCGGCCCCGCTCCCACTACTCGCTGGGCTGGCTGCCCCTGACCTCGGCGCTCGTCGGACATGCCGCGCGCCCCGTCAACGCGCTGCTGCGCGGACCGGCCGGCAAGCTCCTGGCCCGTCTGGGAGGCGTCACCACCAAGCGCAGGGTCCCGGCCTTCGCCTCCCGGCGCGCGGTGCGCAAAGCTCTGCGCACCGCCAGGACGGGGGAACCGGCCAAGACCCTCCTCTTCGTCGACAGCTTCACACGCGCCTTCCGCCCCCAGGTCGCCGCAGCCACCGCCCGCGTGCTCGCCGACGCTGGCATCCCCTGCACCGCGGAGGACGGCCTGTGCTGCGGACTGACCTGGGTCAGCACCGGCCAACTGTCCGTCGCCCGCCGCGTCATGGCCCGCACCGTCGCCCGCCTCGACAACGGCGACGACCGGCCCATCGTCGTGGCCGAACCCAGCTGTGCCGCCGCCCTCAGACGCGACGTGCCCGAACTCCTCGGCACCGACGCCGCCCGCCGCGTCGCGGCCCGCGTCCACACCCTCACCGGCGTTCTCACCGACCTCGCCGCACCCGACTGGACCCCACCCGCCCTGCCGGACGACGTCGTCCTGCAGACCCACTGCCATGAGTACGCCACCTTCACCGGCCGCCGCCCCCGCGACCTGCTGCACCGTCTCGGCGTACGACACGTCGACGAGGCCGAGGGCTGCTGTGGACTCGCCGGCAACTTCGGTTTCGAGGCCCAGCACTACGACACCTCCATGGCCGTCGCCGACCTGGCCCTCACACCCCGCCTCGACACGATCGACGCGGGAACGTCGACCGTCGTCGTCGCCGACGGCTTCAGCTGCGCCACCCAGATCGACCACCTCACCGGTGACCGAGACATCCGCGCCCTGCACCTGGCGGAACTGCTCGACCCCGCCGCCGACCGACCCGGAGAGACCTCATGACCGACACACCCACGCAGTTGTTCATCGGCGGGTCCTGGGTGGACGCCGCGGACGGCGCCACCCTGCCCGTCGACGACCCCGCGACCGGCGAGATCCTCTGCCACGTCGCCGACGCGGGACCCAAGGACGCCCGGGTCGCGGAGGACGCGGCCGTCCAGGCGCAGGAGCGGTGGGCCCGTACGGCGCCCCGGGCACGCAGTGAGATCCTGCGCCGCGCGTACGAGATCATCCTCGACCGCACCGACGAGCTGGCCCACCTGATGACGGCCGAGATGGGCAAGCCGCTGGCGGAGGCCAGGGGAGAGGTGGCGTACGCCGCCGAGTTCTTCCGCTGGTTCTCCGAAGAGGCCGTCCGCATCGACGGCGGCAACGGCCTGCTGCCCGACGGCCGCAACCGGATGCTGCTCTCCCGCCGCCCGGTCGGCCCCTGCCTGCTGATCACCCCGTGGAACTTCCCGCTGGCCATGGGCACCCGAAAGATCGGCCCGGCGGTCGCGGCCGGCTGCACGATGATCCTCAAGCCCGCGCCACAGACCCCTCTCTCCAGCCTGGCCCTCGCCGCGATCCTCCAGGAGGCCGGGCTGCCGGACGGCGTGCTGAACGTCGTCACCACCTCCCGTGCGGGGGAGGTGTGCGAACCGCTCCTGCGCGGCGGGCGGATTCGCAAGCTGTCCTTCACCGGGTCCACGCAGGTCGGGCGGCTGCTGCTGGCGCAGTGCGCCGACACGGTCGTACGGACCTCGATGGAGCTGGGCGGCAACGCGCCGTTCATCGTCTTCGACGACGCCGACCTGGACAAGGCCGTGGACGGCGCGATGGTCGCCAAGATGCGCAACATGGGCGAGGCCTGCACCGCCGCCAACCGCTTCTTCGTGCACCGGTCGGTGGCCGATGAGTTCGCACGCCGCCTCGCCGCGCGCATGGGCGCGCTCGTGGTGGGCCCCGGCACCCGGGACGGTGTCGACGTCGGCCCGCTCATCGACGCCGCCGGGCGCGCCAAGGTCCAGGAACTCGTCACCGACGCGGTGGAGCGCGGCGCCCGCGTGCTCGTCGGCGGCCGTACGCCCGAGGGGCCCGGCTGCTTCTACCCGCCGACCGTACTCACCGACGTCGACCCCGGCAGCCGCCTGATGGACACGGAGATCTTCGGCCCGGTCGCCGCGATCCTCGCCTTCGACGACGAGGACGAGGTCCTGCGCCGCGCCAACGACACGCCCTGGGGCCTCGTCGGTTACGTCTTCACCCAGGGTCTGGACCGCGGCCTGCGCGTCAGCGAAGGTCTGGAGGTGGGCATGGTGGGTCTGAACACCGGCCTCGTCTCCAACCCGGCCGCACCGTTCGGCGGCGTCAAGCAGTCCGGGCTCGGCCGTGAGGGCGGGCGGGTCGGGATCGACGAGTTCCTGGAGTACCAGTACGTCGCGGTGCCCGTGCGGTGACGACGCCCTCGAACGGAACATCGGCGTCCGAACGACACATCGGCTTTCAACGACACATCGGAGCAGAGCACCATGGCGAGAGCCCACACCGACGGTGAAGCCGACTGGGAGCGCGTCCGCGCGGCCTACCCGGAGCAGCGGCCCCTGCTCAACCTGAACAACGCGGCCGTGAGCCCGCCGCCCCTGGTCGTCGAGCAGGCCACGATCGACGCCTACCGGCTGGTCAACCGGAACCCCGACCGCAACATGTGGAGCAACCTCGACCTGGCGCTCCCCGAGACCAAGGCGGAACTCGCCGGGCTCATCGACTGCGACCCCGGCGAGATCGCCCTCAACCGGAACTCCACCGAGGGCCTGTGCACGGCGATCTTCGGCATCCCGCTGGCCGCCGGCGACCAGGTCGTGGTCTCGAACTGGGACTACCCGAGCGTGCGCGCCGCCTGGTTCCAGCGGCAGGAACGCGAGGGCATCGAGGTCGTCACCGCCGACTACGACCTCATGGACAGCGACGACGAGATCTTCGAGGCGTACGCGGCGGTCCTGACACCGCGCACCCGTGTCCTTCAGATCACCCACATGTCCCACTGGACGGGACGCGTCGTACCGGCGAAGCGGCTGTGCCGTCTGGCGAAGGACAACGGGACGCTCACCGTGGTGGACGGCGCCCAGACCTTCGCGCAGATGCCGGTGAGCTTCCGCGACCTGGACTGCGACTTCTTCGTCACCAGTCTGCACAAGTGGATGGGCGCACCGGTCGGCAACGGCATGCTGGTCGTCAGGGAGGGAGTCATCGACCGTACCTGGCCCCTGCTGGCCCCCTTCGATCCGCCGCCGCTGCGCGTCGACAAGTTCGACCACTGGAACCTCGGCACGTACAACTCGGCCCTCCAGGCCGGCATCCTGCCGGCGGCGCGCTTCCACCGGGAGATCGGGGCCGCGGCCGTCCACGCGCGCGTGCGGGAGCTGACCCGGTACTGGGCGGAGCGCGCCCGGGGCATCCCCGGGTTCCGGCTGCACACGCCGCTGGACACCGACACCCTGGGCGCGGTGAGCCTGTTCTCGATCGACGGCCTGGACGCCAGAGCGGTGGAACAGGAGCTCCGGGACGAGCACCAGGTGCATGTGAAGTACCGGGAGGTACGGCACCTGAAGGGCATGCGCGTGTCGCCCCACATCTACATGCGGGAGAGCGAACTCGACCGCTTCGTGGAGGCACTCGCGGAAGTGGTGGAGAAGCAGCACGCGGGCCGCTCCTGACGCGGACACGCGGGGCCCCTGCCGCCGGCCGGCGGCAGGGGCCCAGTCATGCCGGGGCCGTCCCGGGATTGTCAGGCGCCCAGTCGGCGGTCGCTGATGCCGGACGCCGTGTCGGCGACCAGGCGGCCCCACTCGGGCAGCCGGTCCGCGTCGTAGCGGGAGTCCGGCATGGAGACGGCCACGGAGGCGAGCGGTGTGCCGTCCTCGTCCAGGACCGGCGCGGCGATCGCACAGACGTCCGGGCGGTACTGGTTGCGGTTGAGGGCGTAGCCGTCCGTGCGCACCCGCTTCAGCTCGGCGCGCAGCTCGGCCGGGTCGACCGGCGTCGCGTCGCTGTAGCGCTCCAGCCGGTGCGCGACCAGTTCGTCCACGTCGGTCGGCGGCAGATGGGCCAGGATCGCGCGCCCGGTGGCGGTGGCGTGCAGGGGTGAGGTGTCGCCGATCGCGTAGTACGTCCGCACCGCGTGGGCGCAGTCCACCCGGTCGACGACGACCATGCATTGCAACGCGTCCGGCACCGACAGGTGGATCGTCTCGTTCAGCGCGTCCCGCAGCCGGATCATGGGCTCCCTCGCCGCCGCGAAGAGGCTCGAACCCTGAAGCGCCGCCGGCCGTACGGCGAGCACCCGCGCGCCGATCTCCCAGCGGGTGGTGTCCCGGCCGTTCGCCCGCAGCCACCCCGCCTCGCTCAGGCTGACCAGCGTCCGCTGCACCGTGGACTTGGGCAGGCCGAAGAGCTTCGTCAACTCGCCCACCGTCACGGGCTGGTGGTGGGCGACCGCCTCCAGGATGCGCAGCGACCTGGTCACGCTCTTCATTTCCATCAGGGGCCCCGTCAGTTCTCGTCGGTCGGTCTCACCACTTGACTCCCCCCTGGAGCCACGGGCATGATCTGTGCCGGATTCTAGCACGGCGTTCCACAATACGGCACGCAAGTGGAATCCGATACGCCCCGCGGTGATGCACGGTGGCAGCGCCCTGACCGCGCCTGCCCCCGCGGGGCGGCCTCCTGCGCCCGGCCCTTCCCCCGGCCGGGCGCAGGGCGGTGGCCGTCCGAACGTCAGAAAAGGGCCGGCCCCCACGCTGATGCGCGGGGGCCGGCCCTGGCCGGTGCCGGGCTCTCGGTCAGGCGCCCAGGCGGCGTCCCGTGATCTCGGCGGCGGTGTCGGCGACCAGGCGGCCCCACTCGGGCAGCCGGTCCGCGTCGTAGCGCGAGTCGGGCATGGAGATGGCCACGGTGGCCAGGGGGGTGCCCTCCTCGTCGAGGACGGGCGCCGCGATCGCGCAGACGTCCGGCCGGTACTGGTTGCGGTTGACCGCGTATCCGTCGGCGCGGATCCGGTCCAGTTCGGCGCGCAGTTCGTCCGGGTCGGTGGGTGTCGTGTCGCTGTAGCGCTCCAGCCCTCGCGCGATGAGCTCCTCGACGTCCTGCTTCGGCAAATGGGCCAGGACGGCACGCCCGGTCGCGGTGGCGTGCAGGGGTGAGGTGTCGCCGACGGTGTGAAACGTCCGTACGGCGTGAGCGCAGTCCACGCGGTCCACCACGACCATGCATTGCAGCGCGTCCGGCACCGACAGGTGGATCGTCTCGTTCACCGTGTCCCGCAGGCGGACCATGGGTTCGCGCGCGGCGGCGAACAGGCTGGACCCCTGGAGGGCGGCGGGCCGTACGGCCAGGACGCGGGCGCCGATCTCCCAGCGGGTGGTGTCCTTGCGGTTGGCCCGCAGCCAGCCGGCTTCGGCCAGTGTGACCAGGGTGCGCTGCATGGTCGACTTCGGCAGGCCGAAGAGCTTCGTCAGTTCGCCCACGGTGACCGGCTGATGCTGGGCGACCGCCTCCAGGATGCGCAGCGACCTGGTGACGCTCTTCATTTCCATCCGGTTTCCCCCTGTAAATCCTCAGGATCTCTCGCGGACACCTCTTGACTCCCCTGGGAGCCGCTGTCATTCTCTGTGCCAGATACTAGCACAGCATTCCACAATGTGGCACGGCTCGCGGAAGATCCCGAGGACGCAGCCGGAACTCCGAGACAGGGCGTTCGTGAGCCGAGGTCCCCCGAAGGACCCGCCCCCTCCGCCCGAACCACCTCGAATCGAACAGCCTCACGCGGGGGCCCAGCATGCGCCCCTGCGGTACGAAAGGAAAGCCCCGTGTCAGCTGCCAGGAAGCGAGTCGCCGTCGTCGGCGTGGGAACCATGGGCAGCCAGGCCGCCTGGCGCCTCGCCGCCCGTGGCGCGGAGGTCGTCGCCTACGACCGCTTCGCCCCGGGCCACGACCGCAGCGCCGCCGGTGGCGAGACCCGGATCTTCCGCAGCGCGCACTTCGAGGACTCCCGGTACGTCCCGCTCCTCAAGCACGCCGACGCCCTCTGGGAGCGGCTCCAGCAGGAGACCGGCCGCGAGCTGCGCCGCCTGACCGGATGCCTGCTGATGGGGCCCACCGAGCACCAGCAGATGGCCACCGTCCTGGAGTCGATCGCCGAGCACGGCCTCGATCACGAGGTGCTCGACGCCGACGCCCTGGCCAAGCGCTTCCCGCAGTACCGGCTGGAGGACGGCGACGCGGCCGTGCTCGACCGCCGTGCCGGCTTCATCCGGCCCGAGCTGACCGTCCAGACCGCGGCCCGTCGCGCCGAGCAACTGGGTGCCCGCATCGAGCGCTACACGCCGGTGCGCGAGATCAGCCCGGCCGGCGGCGGGGTGGAGGTACGCACCGACTCCGGCGGCGAGCGCTTCGACGCCGTCGTCGTCACCGTCGGCCCCTGGGTGAACGACCTGCTTCCCGACCTGCCGTGGGAGGTGGACATCCGCCGCCTGATCAGCGCCTGGTACGTCCCCACGACCGACGCCTGGTTCGGCGAGGAGCGCCCGGCCTTCATCCGCACCGCCCCCACCCACTGCTACGGACTGCCCTCTCCGGACGGGGTCTCCGTCAAGCTCGGCCTGTCCCGCGCGCTGCACAAGCCCGCCGGCGACCCCAACGCGCTGGACCGCACCGTCCAGCCCGAAGAACTGGAGATCTTCACCGAGCTGATCCTCCGCCACATGCCGGACCTGCACGCGGACCCGACCCGCCTGGCCGTCTACATGGAGGGCTACACGGAGAGCAGCCGCCCGCTGATCGGCCCGCTGCCCGGTGCCGCCAACGTCGTCCTGCTGGCCGGCTTCTCCGGTCACGGGTTCAAGCTCTCGCCCGCCTTCGGCGACATCGCCGCCGACCTCGCGCTGGATGGCGCCACCGCCCAGCCCATCGACTTCGTGTCCACCGTCGGCCGCACCGCGGCCTGAACCGTCCCCCCGATCACCATCCGGCACATCCGGCAAGGAGCACCCCATGGCCACGAGGAAGCGCGTCGCCGTCGTCGGTACCGGCACGGTGGGCAGCCAAGCCGCCTGGCGGCTGGCGGCCCGGGGCGCCGAAGTCGTCGCCTACGACCGGTTCGCGCCCGGCCACGACCGCAGCGCCGCGGGTGGTGAAACCCGGGTCTTCCGCAGCGTGCAGACCGACGACGGCCGGTACGTGCCGCTCGTGCGGCACGCCGACGCCCTCTGGGAGCAACTTCAGACGGAGACCGGCCGCGAACTGCGGCGCCTCACCGGATGCCTGTTCATGGGGCCGGCGGACGACCCCGAGATGCGTACCGTCCTGGACGTCGTCTCGGAGCACGGCCTCGACCACGAGGTCATCGACGCCGAGGCTGTGGCGAAACGTTTCCCCCAGTTCCGTGTCGACGACGGTGACCTGGCGGTCCTCGATCCGCGCGCCGGCTTCATCCGCCCGGAGCTGACGGTCCAGACCGCGGCCCGCCGTGCCGAGGAACTGGGCGCGCGGATCCGCCGCTACAACCCGGTGAGGGAGGTCGGCCCGGTTGCCGGGGGAGGCGTGGAAATCCGCACCGACACCGGCACGGAGCGTTTCGACGCCGCGGTCGTCACCCCGGGGCCCTGGGTCGGTGACCTGCTGCCCGACCTGCCGTGGCGGGTGGACGTCCACCGCGCGATCAGCGCCTGGTTCCTGCCCACCGAGGACCACCAGGCCGGGGAGCAGCGCCCCGCCTTCATCCGCACGGGCGGCACCCACTTCTACGGCATCCCGTCCCCGGACGGCCTCTCCGTCAAGCTCGGTCTGTCCCAGGCCCACCACAAGCCCGTGGACGACCCGAACCGGCTCGACCGGACCGTCGCGCCCGAGGAACTGGAGACCTTCACGGCGATGGTGCGCCGCCACCTGCCCGGCCTGAACCCCGACCCGGTCCGCGTCTCCGCCTACATGGAGGGCTACACCGGCAGCACCCGCCCGCTGGTCGGCCCCCTGCCGGACTGCGACGACGTCATCCTGCTGGCCGGCTTCTCCGGCCAGGGCTTCAAACTCTCGCCCGCCCTGGGCGACATTGCCGCGGACCTCGCCCTGGAGGGCCGTACCTCCCAGCCGATCGACTTCATCACCACGCTCGACCGCACCACCGCCTGAATGAGGAACGACATGACACTCACCGTAGGCCCGCTGCGGGCCGAGCCGGGCCACAAGACCCGGGGCACGCTCCCCGTGGACCTCGGACTCACGACCGTCGAGATCCCGCTCGTCCTCGTCAACGGCTCCCGCCCCGGACCCCGGGTCGTCATCACCGGCGGCGTCCACGGTGGCGAGTTCGTCGGCATCGACGCGGCGACCCGCCTCAGCGGGCTCCTGGAGCCGGACGACGTCACCGGCCAGGTGGTGATCTGCCCCGTGGCCAACCCGCCGGCCGTGTACGACGGCCGCCTGGGCAAGTCGCCGTTGGACGACGTCAACATCAACCGCGTCTTCCCCGGCGACAAGGACGGTGGCCCCACCGAGCGGCTGGCGGCCTGGCTCTTCGAGCACGTCATCTCCGGAGCCGACGCCTACGCGGACCTGCACAGCGGCGGCATCGACGAGACCCTGATCGACTTCGTCGGCTACCGCCTGACCTCCGACGCGGAACTCGACGCAAGGACACGGGCCATGGCCCACTCCATCGGCTACGAACGCGTCCTCTTCGGCCGCAACGCCGAGGGCGGCAACAGCCACGCCGCGGCCGCCCGGCAGGGCATCCCGGCCATCCTCGTCGAGACCGGCCAGCTCGGCGAACGGGACCCCGACCAGGCACGGGCCCTGCTCGACGGCCTGTACCGGCTCCTGCACCACCTCGGCGTCATCGAGGCACCCCAGCACGTCCCACCCGTGACCGTGCGGCCGCGCGACTTCGTCTGGACCGGCTCCGTCGTCTCCCCGGCCACCGGCCTGTGGTATCCGGACGCGGCCACCGGTGACGAGGTGACCGTGGGGCAGTCCATCGGCCGCGTCATCGACCCGGCCGACGGCAGCGAACACAAGGTCACCGCCACCGCGACCGGCCAGATCCTCTACGGCATGAACGGGCTCACCGTCGCCCCCGGCGCCGAACTCGCCGCCATCGCGGTGCCGCACGACTGACCGGCACCGCCCGCATACCCGCCCCCCCCCGCGAACCACCCACTCACCCCGAACAGCTGGTCCCCACGCGCCAATTTTCAGGAGATTTGTCATGAGTGATCCCATGATCGGTCGCAGAGCGCTCCTGCGCGGAGTCGGCGGCATCGCCGCCCTCGCCGCCCTGCCCTCCCTCTCGGCCTGCGGCACCGGCACCAGCCGCGCCGCGTCCGGCGGCGGCAAGGGCGGGGGCAAGACGGTGGTCGTCCGCGACACCGGCGGCTCCTACGGTGAGGCCCTCCAGAGGGCGATCTACACGCCGTTCACCCAGGAAACCGGCATCAAGGTCCAGGTCGTCAACCTCCAGGGCACCCAGATGCTGGCCCAGATCAAGCAGGGCCGCCCCCAGTTCGACCTCATCAACAACTCGATGATGGACCACATCAAGTTCGGGGCCCAGGACGCCCTGGAGACGCTGGACATGGACCGGATCAAGAGCCTGAAGAGCGCCAGGATCCCGGCGAACCAGATCACCGACCATGCCATCGGCAACAGCTTCTACGGCCAGTGCATGGCGTACCGCACCGACGCCTTCGGCGGCCGCAAGCCGGAGTCATGGGCGGACTTCTGGGACACCAAGGCCTTCAAGGGCAGCCGCTCGATGTGCAACCCGGACGCCGACCTGCCCGAGCTGGAGTTCGCGCTGCTGGCGGACGGCGTTCCGATGGACAAGCTGTACCCGCTCGATGTGGACCGGGCCTTCAAGGTGATGACCCGGCTGCGGTCCGACATCAAGAAGTTCTGGGACAGCGGCCCGCTCCCGGGTGTGCTCCTCAGCCGCCAGGAAGTGACGATGTCCACCGTCTGGGACGGCCGGATCGCCGACCTGGAGAAGCAGGGCGTCCCGGTCGCACGGCAGCTCAACGGCATGCGCCGCCAGTTCCAGGGCTACGGCATCGCCAAGGGCGCGGCCCACGTGGACGCCGCCTACCAGCTCATGGACTACGCGCTGCGCCCCGAGGTCCAGGCCGCCCTGGCCAAGGCCTTCCCGTCGAACCCGTCCTCCCCGGTGGCCTACGAGAAGCTCACCACCGAGGAGCGCAACGCACTCGCCGGTGCGCCGCAGTACTACGACAAGGGTTTCGACCTGGACGTCGACTGGTGGCTCAAGAACGAAGCTGCCGTCACCAAGCGCTGGTTGGAGTGGGCTCGTGGCTGAATTCGGTGTTGCCACACCGTCCGTCGTGGTGGCCGGCGGCAAGCAGGCCACCACGACCGGCAAACCGCTGTCGGTGGTGGCTCTGCGCAAGACGTACGGGGACGTCGTCGCCGTCGACGAGGCGTCCATGGAGATCGCCGCCGGGGAGTTCGTCACCTTCCTCGGCGCCTCGGGGTCGGGCAAGACCACGACCCTCATGATGATCGCGGGTTTCTGCGAGCCGGACTCCGGCACCATCACCGTCGGGGACCGTGACGTCACGCGGCTTGCCCCGCAGAAGCGGAACCTCGGCTTCGTGTTCCAGCAGTACCTGCTCTTCCCGCACATGACGGTCAGTGAGAACGTCGCCTTCCCGCTCACGCTGCGCGGAGTGCCGAAGGACGAGATCCGCCGGCGGGTCGGGGAGACCCTGGAGATAGCGGGCCTCTCCGGCTTCGGCAACCGCAAGCCGCGCGAGCTGTCCGGCGGGCAGCAGCAGCGCGTCGCCCTGTGCCGTGCGCTGGTCTACCGCCCGCCGGTCATCCTCATGGACGAGCCGCTCGGTGCCCTGGACAAGAAGCTGCGCGATCAGCTCCAGGTAGAGATCAAGTCCATCCAGCAGGAACTCGGCCTGACTGTCATCTATGTGACGCACGATCAGGAAGAGGCGCTGGTCATGTCGGACCGCATCGCGGTGATGCGCAACGGCCTGATCGAGCAGTTCGACACGCCCCGGGAGCTGTTCGAGCGCCCGAGGACCCCGTTCGTCGCGGACTTCCTCGGTGCGGCCAACTTCCTGCCCGCCCGCATCGAGCAGCACACCGACGAGCACACCCTGGTCCGCCTCGACCGGTCCGGGGGCCTGATCAAGGCGCGCCGCCACGACCTGGCCTCCGGCATCCCGGTCAAGGTCGCCGTCCAGCCGGGTCGGCTGCGGGCCTGTGCCCCGGACGACGGTTTCTGTACCGGCACGGTCGAGACCGCCACGTACGTCGGCACGTTGGTCCGCGCGGGCGTGCGGGTCGACGGCGGTGACGCGCCGCTGCTGCGCCTGGAGGTACCGGCCGGTCGCGGGCCCGTCGCCGGCGAGCGGGTCGGGATCAGCGCCGACCCGGACGACGTCAACCTCTTCCCTGTCGGACAGGGCGGGTGAGCCATGGCCGCCACCCTGACCGCGAACGCCCCCACACGGCCGCGCAAGCTGCTGGCCTCCCGCAGAACGCGGATCGGCATCCTCTACGCGCTGCCCGTCGTCGTCTACCTGCTGGTGCTGTTCGTCTACCCGATCCTCAGCACGCTCTTCCTCAGTTTGAAGAACCCCGACGGCTCGCTGACGCTGCACTGGTACGTCGACGCACTCACGGGGATCAACCTCTCCGTGCTGTTCACCACGGTGCGCATCTCCGCGGAGACGGCGCTGTTCAGTCTCGTCTTCGGGTTCGTCCTGGCGAACGCGATCTCCCGGCTCAAGCCCCTGTGGGCCGGACTGGCCATGCTGATCGTCGTCGTTCCGCACTTCATCAGCGCACTCGTCCGCACCTACGGCTGGATCATCCTGCTCGGCGACAAGGGCCTGGTGAACGAGAGCCTGGCGTGGGTGCCGGGGGCGCCGTTCCAGCTTCTCTACAACGAGATCGGCGTGGTCATCGGCACCACCTCCGTGATGCTCCCGTACACCGTGCTGCTGCTGTACGGCGTGATGCGCGGCGTGGACCGGCGGCTGCTGGCCGCCGCGGCCAGCATGGGCGCGGGACGCGTGACGATCTTCCGCCGGGTCTACCTGCCCCTGGTCGCCCCGGGGCTGGCCAGCGCCGGACTGCTCAGCTTCATCCTGTCGCTGGGCTACTACATCACCCCCGCCCTGATGGGAGGCCCCGACCAGACGATGATCGCCTCCCTGATCAACCAGCAGGTGATGAAGCAGAACCAGTGGAACGGGGCGGCCGCTCAGGGGGTCATCCTGCTGCTGATGACCTTCGCCGGACTGCTGCTGGTCAAGCTCGTCACCTCCCTCGGCGCGAGCCGGAAGAAGAGGAGCGCGTCATGATGGAGCTGCGCAGCACGCTGGGCGGGCGGATCGCCCTGACCGCCGTCGCCACCGTGATCCTGCTGTTCCTGGCGCTGCCGATCGTGGTCGTCCTCGTCACCTCGTTCAGCAAGAACGCCTTCGGCTCGTTCCCGCCGGAAGCGTGGACGCTGGGCTGGTACAAATCGCTGTTCGCGGACGGCAGCAAGTGGCCGGCCGCGATGTCGACGAGCGCGTTGGTGGCCTGCCTGAGCACCGTGTTCTCGCTGATCATCGGCGTGACGGCGGCGACCGCGCTGACCCGCAGCGAGCTGCCGCTGCGCTCCGCGGTCTACGCCCTGGTGCTCGGACCGCTGCTCATCCCGCAGATCGTCACCGCGCTGGGCCTGTTCCTGCTCTTCGAGCCCGCCGCGATGCTGGGCAGCCCGATCGCCATCGCCCTCGGCCACACCGTGCTGGCCTCACCGATCGCGGTGCTGATCCTGGTGGCGACCCTGCGCGGGATCGACGAGCGGCTGGAGGACGCCGCCGCCAGCATGGGCGCGAGCCGGCTGACCATCGCCCGGCGGATCACCTTCCCCCTCGCCGCCCCCGGCATGATCGCGGCAGCGATCTTCTCCTTCATCACCAGCTTCGACGAGTTCTACATCTCCCAGTTCCTGTCCTCGGTCGACACCGTCACCCTGCCGGTGCAGATCTACAACTCCCTGACCTTCGACATCGACCCCAGCGTGACCGCGATCAGCGCCCTGCTCATCGCAGGCGCGATGCTCGCGCTCGCCCTCGTGGCCCTGGTGCGCTGGCTCGGCTCCGGACGGCAGGACTCCCTGCTGTCGGTCGAGAACACGGCAGGGATCGCCGCCCCTGGAGGTGAGGCCGTATGACCGCCCCCGCTCAGCGGCACCTGCTGCTGAACATGACCGCCAACGGATCGCTCGCGAAGCCCGGCAAGGACCTCTTCGTCGTGCGCCACGGCGAGGGCCCCTACGTCGACGACGCGGCCGGCAACCGCTACATCGACGGCCTGTCCGGGCTGTACTGCTGCCAGATCGGCTACTCCTACGCCGACGAGATCGCCGAAGCGGCCCAGAAGCAACTGCGCGAACTCTGCTACAGCCCCCTGTGGTCGGATTCCGCGCACCCCACCGGCCTGGCCCTCGCCGAGCGCCTCGCCGCCCTGGCCCCCGACGGCATCGAGCACGTCTTCTTCAGCGGCGGCGGCGCCGAGGCGGTGGAGACCGCCTGGAAGATCGTCCGCAGGTACCACACCCTGCGCGGTGAAGCGGGCCGGACCAAGGCCATCGCCCGGCGCGGCGCCTACCACGGCCTGACACTCGGCGCGCTGTCCTTCACGGACGACCCCGGCCTCACCGAGCCGTACGGGCCGCCCGCCGTGGAGACCCACTTCGTCGCGAACACCACTCGCACGGCGCTGGAACAAGTGCTGGACGAGGCTGCCTTCACCCAGTACCTGCTCGCCGACGTGGAGGCCACGGTCCTCGCGGCCGGGCCGGAGACCGTCGCGATGCTCATCGCCGAGCCGGTCCAGAACCGCGGCGGCTGCATCACCCCGCCCGAGGGCTACTGGCAGGGGCTGCGCCGACTGGCCGACCAGTACGGCTTCCTGCTCGTCGCCGACGAGGTCATCACCGCCTTCGGACGGCTCGGCGAGTGGTTCGGCGGCGAGTGCTACGGCGCCCGCCCGGACATCGTCACCGTCGCCAAGGGCATCACCGCCGGCTACGCCCCGATGGGCGCGACCCTGGTCTCGGACCGCGTCGCCGAAGTGATCAACCAGCCCGGCGAGGTCCTCAACCACGGCTACACCTTCAGCGGCCACCCGCTGAGCGCGGCCATCGCCCTGCGCAGCCTGGACATCATGCAGCGGGACGGGATCCTGGAGAACGTCCGCGGCCACCAGGGCCACCTGGCCCAACGCATGGCATCCCTGGGCGAGCTGCCGATCGTGGGTGACGTCCGCGGCGCCGGATTCTTCTACGCCCTCGAACTCGTCGGCGACCTCGACGGCGGCGGCTTCAGCGATACCGCCCGCGCCGCGCTCGTCGCCGACCTGATCCCGCGCCGGCTGCGCGAGGCCGGGCTGCTCGCCCGCGTCTACAACCGGGCCGCCCCGCTGGTGCAGATCGCGCCCCCGCTGATCAGCGACCGGGCACTGCTGGACCGTATCGCCGACATCATCGCGGACACCCTCGACGAGGCCTCCGCCCGTCTTTGACCCGCCCTTTCGAAAGGAACGACATGTACTCCATCGGCTCCCTGACCGTCGCCCCCGGCGAGCGTGCCCAGGGTCTGATCCCGGTCGGCACCAGCACCTACGGCGTGGAGCTCGGCATCCCGCTCATCGTCGTCAACGGCACCGAGGACGGCCCCGTCCTGTGCGTGGACGCCGGTGTCCACGGCGACGAGTACGACGGCCAGGAGGCCATCCGCCGCGTCCTCGCCGCGATCGACCCGGCCGGCCTGCGCGGCACCCTCGTCGGCATCCCCTGCGTGAACACCCCCGCCTTCGAGGCGGCGGCCCGCACCAGCGGGCTGGACCACCTGAACCTCAACCGGATCTTCCCGGGTGACGCGGACGGCTCCTACTCGCTGCGCCTGGCCGCCACCTTCGTCGAGCAGGTCGTGCCCGCCATCGACGCCCTCGTCGACCTGCACACCGGCGGCACCTTCGGCGAGATCGCCCCGCTCGTCATCCTCCAGGGCGGCTACGAGGACCTGGCGACCGACCTCGCCCTCGCGGCCGGGCACGAGCTGGTCTGGAAGGGCGGCAAGTGGGGCGGCACGGTCCGCCACCCCACCCTCGCGGCCGGCAAGCCCGCCGTCACCATCGAGGCGGGCGGCGGCACCTACCGCGAGCAGAACGTCGCCCTGCACATCCACTCGATCCGCAACATCATGCGACAGCTCGGCATGATCGACGGCGAGGCGGAGCTGCGCGACAGCTACACGACCGTCTCCGGCACGTTCGCCCGGTCCGCAGCGGGCGGTTTCTTCCTCGGCCACGCCGAGCCGGGCGAGACCTGCAAGGAAGGCGACCTGATCGCGCAGATCGTCGACCACTACGGCAACACGCTGGAGGAGGTCCGCGCCCCGCAGGACGGCATCGTGCTCTGGGTGCGCCGGATCCGCACCGTGCGGCCCGGCGACGAGGTGGTCATCTTCGGTGAGGTGCAGGGAGAGATCCAGCCATGAGCGGCGAACTCCCGCTGACCGAGTTGCTGCTCATCGACGGCAAGCAGGTTCCCGCCGCCGACGGCCGGAGCTTCACGGTCCTCGACCCGTCGGACGGCACGGCCCTCGCCGAGGTCTCCCACGCCGGCCCGGCCGACGTCGACCAGGCCGTGGCGGCGGCGCGCGCGGCGTTCACCTCGCCCGAGTGGTCCCGGATGCGCGCCGCCGACCGGGGCAGGCTCCTCCACCGCATCGCGGAGGCGATCCGGCGCGAGGGCGAGTGGCTGGCGCGCCTGGAGTGCCAGGACGTCGGCAAGCCGCTGAGCCAGGCGAAGGCCGATGTCGAGTCCGCCGCCCGCTACTTCGAGTTCTACGCGGGCGTCGCCGACAAGCTCGGCGGCACCACGATCCCCCTCGGCCCCGGTCTGATCGACTACACCGTCCGCGAGCCGATCGGCGTCTCCGGTCAGATCATCCCGTTCAACTACCCGCTCCAGAACACCGCGCGAGGCTCCGCCCCAGCCCTGGCCGCAGGCTGCACGGTGGTGCTCAAGCCCTCCCCCGAGGCGCCGCTCACCCCGCTGGAGATCGGCCGTATTGCGTTGGAGTGCGGGCTGCCGCCGGGCGTGCTGAACGTCGTGCCCGGCGACGGCGAGACCGGCGCGGCCCTCGCCGGGCACCCCGGCATCGACCAGGTCACCTTCACCGGCTCGGTGCCGACCGGCATCAAGGTCGCCCAGGCCGCCGCCGCCAACGTCGTGCCGTCCGTGACGGAGCTGGGCGGCAAGTCACCCTTCGTGGTCTTCGCGGACGCCGACTTCGACCTGGCGCTGAAGGCCGTGCTGGGCGCGTCGTTCAGCAACGCTGGGCAGATGTGCTCGGCCGGGACACGGCTGCTGCTTCAGCGAGGATCCGAGGAGTTCCTGGACCGGCTGGTCGAGAAGATCGCGGGCCTGCGCGTCGGACCGGGTCTCACGGACCCGGACATCGGCCCGCTGGTCGCCGCCCGGCAGCGCGACCGGGTGCTCGGCTACCTCGAACTGGCCCGGCAGGAAGGCGCCGTGGCCCGGGTCGGGGGAGGCGCCCCGTCCGCGCCCGAACTCGCCGACGGCTACTACATCGAGCCGACCGTCCTCACCGGCCTGACCAACCAGGCCCGGTGCGCCCGCGAGGAGATCTTCGGCCCCGTCGTCACCGTCATCGAGTTCGACGACGCCGACGAGGCCCTGGGCATCGCCAACGACAGCCCCTACGGCCTGTCCTCCTACGTCTGGACCCGCGCCATCGACCGGGCCATGCGCCTGGCCGAGGGCATCCGGGCCGGACAGGTCTACGTCAACGCCACCGGCGTCGGCACCGGCGTCGAGCTCCCCTTCGGCGGCTACAAGCACAGCGGCTGGGGCCGGGAGAAGGGCCTCGAAGCGCTGGCGAGCTACACGCAGACCAAGAACGTCTGCATTGGATTCGGAGACCGGTCATGAGGTATCGCACCCTGGGCGGACGCGGCCCGACCGTCTCGGTCGTCGGCGTCGGCGGCAACAACTTCGGCTCCCGCCTCGACGAGGACGGCACCAAGGCCGTCGTCCACGCCGCCCTCGACGCCGGGATCACCCTGTTCGACACGGCGGACATGTACGGCGGGTTCGGCGAGAGCGGCGGCTCTCGCGGCGACGGCGAACGCCTCCTCGGCGCTGTCCTCAAGGGCCGCCGCGACGACGTCGTCCTCGCCACCAAGTTCGGCATGGAGATGGGTCCCGAGGCGGACCTCCACGGCCCGCGCGGCGCCCGTCCCTACGTCCGGTACGCCGTCGAGGCCTCCCTGCGCCGGCTCGGCACCGACCGGATCGACCTGTACCAGTACCACGAGCCGGACGGCGTCACCCCGCTTGAGGAGACGATCGCCGCGCTCCAGGAGCTGGTGGCCGAGGGCAAGATCCGGTACATCGGCTGCTCCAACCTCCCGGCCGAGCAGCTCACCGACGCCTTCGTGTCCACCCAGGCCCGCTACCACCTGCTCGACCGCAGCGCGGAGGCCGACCTGATCCCCGCCTGCCTGCGCCACGGAATGGGACTCCTGCCGTATTACCCGCTGGCCAACGGCCTGCTCAGCGGCAAGTACCGGCGGGGCGAGGAGCCCCCGCCCGGCAGCCGGCTGTCCTGGCGGCAGGGCTGGCTCACCGACGCGGCCCTGGACCGCGTCGAGGCGCTCACCGCGTACGCCGCCGAGCGCGGACTCACCCTCCTCCAGGTCGCTGTCGGCGCACTGGCCGCGCTCCCCGCCGTCGGATCCGTGATCTGCGGCGCCATGACCCCCGAGCAGGTCACCGCCAACGCGGCGGCGGCCGACTGGATCCCCGACGCGGCCGACCTGGCCGCCCTGGACACGATCGTCGCCCCCGGCGAACGAATCGTCTGAACCCCTCTGTGAAATCCGGAAATCGAGGTTGAACACCATGCGAGAGATCGTCACTTTCGACGCCTACGGCACCCTGGTCGACTTCCAGCTCGGCCCCACCACCCTCAAGGTCCTTCAGGACCGGCTGGACCTGGACAACCTGGACGTCGACGAGTTCCTCGACGACTTCCGCGTCATGCGTTTCCAGGCCGTCCTGGAGGCCTACCGCCCGTACCACGAGATCCTGCACTCCAGCCTGCGCAACGCCATGCGCCTGCACGGCCTGGAGTACCGCGCATCCGACGGCGACGCCCTGGTCGAGGCCGTCCCCACCTTCGGCCCCTTCCCGGACGTCCCGGAGGCCCTGCGCGCCCTGAAGACCAGGTACGAGATCGCCATCATCTCCAACACCGACGACGACCTGATCGCGCGGAACGTGGAGAACATCGGAGTGGAGTTCGACTACGTCATCACCGCCCAGCAGGCCGGCGCCTACAAGCCGGACCGGCAGACCTTCGAGCACGCCTTCACGGCCATGGGCGTCGAACCCTCGCAGGTCATCCACACCGCTCAGGGCTGGGAGTACGACCAGATCCCGACCCGCGACCTCGGCCTGAAGCGCCGGGTGTGGATCAACCGCTACGGCCGCCCCGGCAGCGCCGACTACCAGCCGTACGACGAGCTGCCCGACCTGTCGGGCCTGCCGAAGCTGCTCGGCTGCTGAGCCGTCGTACGGATGTGAGGACGCACGCCATGAAGCAGATCCCCTACTGGCTCGACACCGCCCCCGCCCTGCCCGACCGGTCCGGAAGAGAACTGCCCGACGAGGCGGACGTGGTGGTCATCGGCGGCGGCCTCACCGGCCTGTCCACCGCCTACCACACCGCCCGCAAGGGAGCCCGGGTCGTCCTCGTCGAGAAGGACAAGGTCGGCTCGGGCGCCTCCGGCCGCAATGGCAGCATGTGCACCCAGGGCATCACCATCAGCACGGCTGAGGCCCGCAAGCGCTACAGCCAGGAGCGCGTCCGCGAGCTGTACGACGCCTTCCGCGAGGCCGTCGACGTGGTCGAGGAGCTCACGAAGAAGGAGCGGATCGACTGCGACTTCGACCGCTCCGGCCGCCTCGGCGTCGCCTTCAAGCCGCAGCACTTCGAGGCCATGCGCGCCAAACAGCGCGACCTGGCCGAGAACTTCGGCCACGAGACCCAGCTGCTGACCCGCGGCGAGCTCAAGTCCGAGCTGGCGTCGGACTACTACCACGGCGCCCTGCTCGACCCGCTCAGCGCGGGCCTGCACGTGGGCAAGTTCGTGCATGGCCTCGCCGAGGCCGCCGAGCGGGCCGGCGCGGAGATCCACGAGCGCAACGCGGCCACCGGCCTCACCCGCCTGTCCGGCGGCGGCTTCCTGGTCGAGACCCTCAACGGCACGATCCGCGCCAAGCAGGTCATGGCCGCGACCGACGCCTACACCGACAAGGCGATGCCGTGGTTCCGCAAGCGGCTGATCAACGTCGGCAGCTTCATCATCGTCACCGAACCGCTCGGTGAGGCACGCGCCAAGGAGCTGATCCCGAACGCCCGCCTGGTGGTCGACTCCAAGAACATCGGCCACTACATCCGCCTCACCCCCGACCACCGCCTCGCCTTCGGCGGCCGGGCCCGCTTCGCCCCGTCCAACCCGGCCTCCGACGTCAAGAGCGGCGACATCCTGAAGAGGGAGATGACCGAGATCTTCCCGCAGCTGGCCGGGGTGCGGATCGACTACGTGTGGGGTGGCACGGTCGGCTTCTCCTGGGACCGCGTCCCGCACGCCGGAGAGGTCGACGGCCTGTACTACTCGATGGGTTACTGCGGTCACGGCGTCCAGATGGCCACCTACATGGGCCGTGCGGTCGCCGAGATGATGGACGGCAGGCCGGAGGCCAACCCCCTGCGGGGCCTGGGCTTCCCGAAGGTCCCCGTCCCCTTCTACAACGGCACGCCCTGGTTCCTGCCGTTCGGCGGCGCCTACTACAAGGCCAAGGACCGGCTGCGCTGAGGCGACAGGCCGCAGCCGACAGGCGACAGACGTCAGCGGGGCATCGTCACCGATGCCCCGCTGACGTCCGAGTGCGTCGGTCGTCCGGAAGGCCGGGGTGCCCGCACCCGGCCGTCAGAGGTCCTTGGCGGGCCAGTCCAGCAGACGCGCGCCGATGACGGCGGTCTGGAGCATGTAACGGTGAGCGGGATCGGCTGGGTTCGCGCCGGTGAGTTTGTGGATGCGTTCCAGACGGTAGGTCAGGGCCCGCACGCTGAGCGTCAGCCGGCGGGCGGCCTCGGCGGCCACACAGCCGGAGTCGAAGTACGCGGTGAGGGTGTCCATAAGGGGCTGGGCGCCGCCGCGGGCCGTGGTGAGCGGGCCGAGGGCGCTTCGGACCAGGTCGGCCATGGCCTGCCGGTCGCGGGTCAGCACGGGGTAGACGAGCAGGTCGGCGGCGCGCAGGACCGGGTCGTCCAGGGCGAGGCGGTCGGCGAGTTCCAGGGTGTTCAAGGCTTCCTCGTACGAGTGCACGACCCCGCCGGGCCCCGGCTGGGCACGGCCGATGGCGACCCGGCCGCCGTCGGTCGCGGCGTAGGCCTGCTTGGCGAAGTAGGTGAGCACCTCCTCCTGATGGCCGGGCGCGATGCACAGCAGTCGGCCGTCCTTGGTGGTGAGCAGGATGCTGCGGTCGCCGAAGCGGGAGATGAGCGCGCGTTCCACCTGCCGGGGCACCGGGGCTCCCTCCTCGTAGGAGACCCGGCCCTGTGCCACGGCGACCGCGTGCGCGTGGGACAGACGCAGTCCGAAACGCTCGGCCCGCTCGGCCAGGCGGCCGAGGTCGCTGCGGCCGTAGAGGAGGTCGTCGATGAACTCGCGCCGCGACGCCTCCTCCTGGCGTACGGCCAGACGCTGGGCGCGTTCGTACCCCTCGGCGAAGGCGTCGACGACCTGTTGCACGGCGGCGAGCGTGCTGTCCGCTGAGCCGGGCGCGTGGGGCCAGGCGGCCCGGGCGGCGGAGAGGTGGGCGTTGACGAGCGCGCGCAGCCCGAAGCCGGCCTCCGCCGCCTGTTCCCCCAAGGCGCGCCGGGACGCTATCTCGTCCCGGGTGAGACGCCGGCCCGTGGCCGACACCTCGGCCAGGATCCGGGCGTAGCCTTCGAGATACTGCTCGGGAATCTCCCGGTCCGTCACATCGTCCCCCTGTATCCGGCGGCGTGGCGACGGCGGCCCTTTGGCGGCCGACCGGCATGCAGACCCTAAGGAACATTGCCGGGATACGGCAATGCGTGGACGGGGTGCGGTCGTGCAGCATGACGTGCGGGGAGCACGGCGGATGGTTCCGGTGCCGGGCACCGGCAGGTGTCCGGCACCGGAACCCGGAGGGGAGCCGTGCGCGAGGAGAGGCGGCGGCCGCGGAATGGCCAACGGTTAGACCGAGATCGCCGGCTGACCGCGTCGGCCGAACCGGAGCACGGTCCAGGGTTGCCGTCAGACAGCCCGTCACCGCCATGAGAGAGAGCGGGCGCGGGCGGCGGACCGCACCACGGCCGCGGGCCGCGGCCGGCCTGTGACGAAGTCGTCCGCGATGTGACGGATCGACAGCACAACCCTTCCCGCGCTCCAACAGTCTCTGTTCCGGCCGCGCCACTGCACGAGCGTGGCGCCTCACGGGGCTTCCCCCCGCCGACCACAGCGAAGGACATCGCAGAACCGCCATGCGCAGACCCCCACACATCTGGAGCGCGGCCGCCGTGGCCGCAGCCGGCCTCCTCGGCGTACTCGTCTTCCAGGGCATGTCCGACCAGTCGACCGACGCCCCCGGCGACGACGGCAGAACCGGCCCGGTCAAGGCCCACAGCCGTACCACCGCGTTGCGGCCCACCGACGGTGGCACCCGCGCCGCACTCACCCAGCGGGACACCGAGCCCTTCAGCATGCTCGGCATCACCTGGACCGACCCCTCGGCCCGGATCACGGGGACCGTAGAGGCACGCACGCGTGCCGCCGGATCAGGCAAGTGGTCCAACTGGCTGAAGCTGGACGGCGACAGCGGGCAGGGCGAGTCCGCCGCCCGGCGCGGCGGGACCGAACCCGCCTGGTCGGACCCTCGGACGGCGTGGAAGTGCGGGTCACCGCGGGCGGGAAGACGTCCGGGAAGCTGCCCGCCGGACTGCGCCTGGACATGATCGACCCCGGCCAGGGAGGCATAGGCGGCATGGAACCGGCCGCCTACCGCGCCGACGTCACCGAGGACGCGACACCGACGACCGGCTCCACCGACGCGGAGACGACCGAGCCGCCGTCCACGGACACCTCCGCCTCCGCCTCCACGAGCGCCGACGCCACGGAGGAGCCCACCGGTTCGCAGAGCCCGACGGCCCCGGCTGCCACGACGGAGACGCCCGGCCCCTCCACGACGTCCTCTCCGTCGCCTTCCGCGCCCCCGAGCGCCACCACGCCCCCGGCCCCGCCCTCCACCGCCCCGCGCCCGGCGATCACCTCCCGGTCCGCGTGGGGCGCGGACGAGTCGATCAGCCCGGAAGAACCCGGTTACCTGCCTGGCGGAAAGATCAAGGCGGTGGTGGTCCACCACACCGCCGAGAGCAACACCTACACCTGCGCCGAGGCCCCGGCCGTGGTACGCGGCATCTACGCCTACCACGTCAAGCAGTTGGGCTGGAAGGACATCGGCTACAACTTCCTCGTCGACAAGTGCGGCACCGTCTACGAGGGCCGCAAGGGCGGCGTGGACCAGCCGGTCATGGGCGCCCACGCCTACGGCTTCAACTCCGAGACCACCGGCATCTCGGTCCTCGGCACCTACACGGACGTGGCACCGAGCGAGGCCGCCCTGGTGTCGGTGGCCAGGATCGCCGCCTGGAAACTCGGGCAGTACGGGGTGAGCCCGACGGGTACCACCACCCTCACGGCGGGCGACAGCGGCCGCAACTACTCGGGCACGACCTGGGCCAAGGGGGCCCAGCTGAGCTTCCCGACCGTCCACGGGCACCGCGACGGCTACAACACCCAGTGCCCCGGCGACCAGCTCCACGGCAGACTCGCCACCATCCGCGGCTGGGCGGCCGGCCCGGTCACCGGCCTGGCGATCGCGTCCGTCACCGGCGTGGGCTCCTCCGGCACGACGTACTACACCAAGGCCGGGATCACCGTGAACTGGACGGCCACCACACCCGCGTCGCTGATCTCGAAGTACGAACTCCTCGTCGACGGCAAGCCCGCGGCCACCGCGCCGGGCAGCGCCACCTCGGCCAAGGCCACACTGGCCGTGGGCACCCACCAGGTGCAGGTCCGGGCCACCCATCAGTCCGGCAAGACCTCCACGTCCGCGGCCGCCACGGTCGTCGCCGAGACGACCGCCCCCACCTTCACCACCAAGCCCGGCCTTGCGCTGCGCACCGGCACGGTGAACACCGCGGCGGTCCCGGTGAAGCTGAGCTGGAAGGCCACCGACAACGCCGCGCTCAAGGAGGTCAGGCTGACCGCCCCGGCCGCCGCGACCTACGGGCCGACCACCACCAGCGCTCAGCACACCGCCAAGTCCGGCACCGCGACCACGTGGGCCATGACCGCGTACGACCGGGCGGGCAACACCGGTTCGGCCTCCGTCTCCCGCACCCCGGTCATCCTCCAGGAGACCTCGGCCGTCAAGGCCGGTGCCTGGACGAGCAAGTCCTCCAGCAGCTACCTGGGCGGCAAGTCGTACTCCAGCTCCTCCAAGAACGCGTCACTGACCTGGACCTTCACCGGCCGCTCGGTGGCCTGGGTGGTGTCCCGGGCGTCCACCTCCGGCCAGGCGCACGTCTACGTCGACGGTACGAAGACGGCCACGGTCGACCTGAGGTCCGCGAGCACCAAGTACCGGGACGCGATCTGGACCAAGACCTGGTCCACCAGCGCGAAGCACACGGTGAAGATCGTCGTCGTCGGCACATCGGGACGCCCCGCGATCACCACGGACGGCATCGTGTACCTGAAGTAACCCGTCCGGCAGCGGCTGGAGTCGCCGTCTGCCGCAGTCGGCCGGCCGTCCGCCGGGCGCTCCCACGCGCCAGGTGGACGCCCGGCGCTGCTTGACGTTCATGACGCCCGCGGTGTGCCGGTGTCCTGTTCATGGAGTGTCGACCGCTCCCGCGGCGCCGAGGAGTTCCTGCAGGAGATGCGAGGCGGTGATCACGCCGAGCAGGGGCGTTCCGGCCTTGTCCTTCTCCATGACGGCCACCAGGGGGCTGCGTACCCGGGCCATGAGGGCGGCCACCTCCAGCGCGGTGTCGTCGGGATCGGCGATCGGCGGTGGGGCCGTCTTGCCGGGCAGGCAGTCCCCGACGCGGCGGCCCGCCAGCGCCCGGCAGAGGCGGTCGGCGTGCTTCTCGTCGACGACGGCGGCGAGCGTCGGGTCCTCGACCACGTAGGCGGGCACCAGCACCTTCACCATCTGCGAGGCGGGCAGGATCGCCTTCGGCTCGCCGCGCTCGTCGAGCACGACCAGCCCCGGAAGCCTGTGCTCGGCCATCAGCCGGGCCGCGTCCATCGCGTCGCTGTCGACGCTCACCGTCTCGTATGCCACCGCCAGGTCACGAGCGCGCACGGCGGGCTCCTCATCAGCTCGACAACCGCTGCAACAGCACCTCTCCTCAGCGTGGTACACCTGCGGGGCACGTGCAACGACCGTCGCCCCGCCCTGGTGCGCGGGTGGCCGCCGGCTCAGGCCAGGGCGAAGTACCGCAGCCACACGTAGACGGCCGAGAGGGCCACGGTGACGACCGTGACGACCAGGCCGTACTTGGTGAACTGCCAGAAGGAGATGGGCTGGCGGCTGCGTTCGGCGATACCGAGGACGACCACGTTGGCGCTGGCGCCGATGGCGGTGGCGTTGCCGCCGAGGTCCGCGCCGATGGCCAGGGCCCACCACATGACGTGGTCGGCGCCGCCGCCCATGTTCCGCACCAGGTCGGCGGTGATCGGGGCCATGGTGGCCACGTAGGGGATGTTGTCCACGATGCCGGAGAGCACCGCAGAGGCGCTCAGCAACAGCATGGAGCCGCCGAGTTCGTTGTCGCCGATGACGCCGGCGAGGGAGGTGGAGATCTCGCCGATGACGCCCGTCTCGATCAGGCCGCCGATCATGATGAACAGCCCGGCGAAGAAGGCGAGCGTGGGCCATTCGACCTCGTTCAGCACCTCACCGGTGCGGGCGGAGGAGACCGCGATGAGCAGTCCCGCGCCGAGCAGCGCGACGACGCTCGGCTCGTAGTGCAGCACCGGATGGAGCACGAACCCGACGACGACCAGGGCGAGGACGATCAGGCCCTGGACCAGCAGGCGGGGGTCGTGGATGGCCTCGCGTTCCTCCAGCTCCATGACCTCCAGCGCGCGGGTCTCGTCGTAGCGGAAGGACTTGCGGAACAGCAGCCGGCACAGCGCGACCAGCACCACGATCAGGAACGCGGACAGCGGGGCCAGGTGGACCAGGAAGTCGTTGAAGGTCAACCCGGCCCGGCTGGCGATGATGATGTTGGGCGGGTCGCCGACCAGGGTCGCGGTGCCGCCGATGTTGGAGGCCAGCACCTCGGCGATCAGGAACGGCGCGGCGGGCAGCGCCAGGCGCTCGCACACCAGCAATGTCACCGGGGCGATCAGCAGCACCGTGGTCACGTTGTCCAGCAGCGCCGAGGCGACGGCCGTGATGACGACGAGCATCACCATCACCCGGAACGGCTTGGCTCGCGCCCTTTTCACCGCCCAGATGGCCAGGTACTCGAACATGCCCGTCCTCTTGAGCACGCCGACGATCATCATCATGCCCATCAGCAGGAAGACGACGTTCCAGTCGACCCCGCTGTGCTCCGAGAAGAACGCCGACCTGTCGTCGGTCGCGCCGACCGCCAGCATCAGCGCGGCACCGCCGAGCGCCGCCGCCACCCGGTGGATCTTCTCGCTGATGATCAGGCCGTACGTGACCACGAAGATGGCGATCGCCGCCCAGCTCTGCCAGCCGTTCACGATCCTCCGATGAGTCGTTGCATCAGGCGGGCGGCCGTCACGGCACCCGCCAGCCGGACCTGGTCCCCCTCGCGTTCGACCACGGCGACGAGCGGGCTGTGCGTACCTGCCATGAGGGCCGCGATCTGCAGGTCACCGGCGTCCGGGCCGACGGTCGGCGGGCGGAACCGGCGGCGGGGCAGCCACTCGGCGACCGTGAGCCGCCGGATCTTCTCCGGCACCTCGTCCAGGTCCTCGTCGCTGAGCACGGCAGCGAGCCGCGGATCCTCCAGCGCGTACTCGGGCAGGAGCTGACCGAGGAGCTGTGAGCCGGGCACGATGGCGTACGGCAGGCCGTCGGTGTCGACGACCAGCAGGGCGGGCAGCTTGTGCTCGGCCAGCAGCTGCGCCGCGTCGATGGCGTCGTCGTCGGTGGACACGTGGGGATAGGGCTCGGCGAGCTCATGGGCCGACACGGCTGGCCTCCTTCGTGGTACGGACTGACTTGTCGTCGCCGCCCGGTACGCCGGCGAGTGCCTCGACGTGGAAGAGGCGGGCGATCGGTACGTCGGTGGAGCTGTGCGCGATGATCGAGAAGGCGATGCACACGGCGATGAGCGTGAAGGCCTCCTCGCCCTGCGGGATCCCGGCCTGCAGCACCAGCAGCCCGTACACCACCGACGCGAAGCCCTTCGGCCCGAACCAGGCCGCGACCAGTTTCTCCTGCCGGGTGAACCGGGTGCCGAGCAGCGACAGCAGCAGCGAGGCCGGGCGGATCAGCACGATGGCCAGGACGACCGCGACGTACCCGGCGAAGGACAGGTCGCCGAACAGCTGCGGCGTGAGCAACGCGCCGAACACCAGCAGGGCCGCGAACTTGGCCAGTTCCGCCAGCGCCTCGCCGAGCGGCTCGAACGCCTCCTTCGCCTCGGTGGAGCGGGCGGTGAGCACCGCGCCCGCGGAGAAGGCGGCCAGGTAGGGGTTGGCGTGCGTGAGGTGGCACGTCGCGTACAGGATCACGCCGATCGCCAGCGGCAGCAGCGGCTGCAGCCTGGGCTCGGCGCCCAGCAGCCGGAAGCGTACGAGGCCGGTCACCGCCACGGGCAGGACGACACCGAAGACCAGCCCCAGGACCAGTTCCAGCGCGATCGTCGGCAGCGAGGCCTCGGCCTGCCCGGACGTCGGCCCCGCCGCGGCGATCAGGATCAGCACGACCGGCAGGGCGAGCCCGTCGTTGACGCCGCTCTCCACGTTCAGCAACTGCCGCAGTTTCGCCGGGACTTCCTTGCGCCCCACGATCGCGGAGGCGAACACCGGGTCGGTGGGGGCGAGCACCGCGCCGACGAGGAAGGACGTCGTCCAGTCCAGCCCCACGAGGTAGTGCGTGACCAGCGCCGTCCCCGCGAACGCCAGCGGCATCCCGAGCCCGAGCGCGCGGGCCGGGTTCCGCCAGTTCTCCCGCAACTTGGGGAAGGAGACGTGCATGCCGTCGGTGAACAGCACGGCGAACAGGGCCAGATCGGCCGTCACGGACACGATCTCGCTGTCCGGGGTGATGTGGATCAGCCCGAGGAAGCCGTCGCTGACGAGCGCGCCACCGACCAGGAACAGGAAGGACGTCGACAGGACCGTCCTGGCCGCGAGACCGGACAGGAGCACCGCGATGAGCAGTGCCACCCCGAAGACCGCGACGAGCACCATGACCAGACCCCCGATCGGCGAAGAGACTTCTGTTGAAGACCGCCGACCAGGCTTCCCGGCACACCGCGACGTACCCTACACGTCCTTGACACGGCACTGACATGCCCTGGACGGGCATTCCGCCGTGTCGGAGGTTGCCGGGTTCCGGCAGGGTGTCCTGGCCGGGGGCCGGGCCGGGGCTGCCGGAAGGGGCCGTGGCGCACGGGACTCGCGGCACGGAACGGCGACGGAGACGGAAGCTGGAGGATCGCATCGGTGGCTCCGGGGCGAGTACGGCGTCTGCTCACCGACCAGACTTCCCGGCACGCCTATGAGCAGCGTATCCGCGTATCGGCGGCGGTGCCCGCCGTGCTCGTCCGGTGATCGGCCCCGGATCGCGTTCCGCAAGGGCAGTCCTGGCGAACTCGGCGAGCCGTAGTGCGGCTGAGCCCGTGGGGGAGTCCGGCTACCCCCGCGTCCCGACCCCGAGGACGTCGAGCATCGCCCGCGTCGCCGGGCTGGGGTTGAAGCGGCTCCATGCCAGACACTCGATGCGGCGCGGGCCGTCGACCACCGGAACCAGCGCCAGCTCGGGCGTGTCGGCGGCCAGCGGCCGGATGAACGCCGACGGCAGCAGCGCGACCCCGAGCCCGCGCGCGATCAGCCGGATGATCAGCTCCACGACACCGGCCTCGTAGGCGACGTCACGCACCAGGCCGGCGGCGGTGAACGCCCGGTCGGACTGGGCCCGCGCCGGCGTCCCGTCCACGAAGTCGACGAACGTCTCCTCGGCGATGTCCCGCAGCGTGACCTCGGGCAGCCCCGCGAGCCGGTGCCCGGCCGGCACCACCAGCACATGCCGGTCGTGATCCAGCACGACCGTTTCCACACCGGGCGGCCGTTCGCCCTCCGGCAGGCCGAGGAAGGCGATGTCGAGATCGCCGTCGCGGATCGCCGCCGCCAGGTCGTCGCTGCGCCCCGAACGCAGGGCGACCCGGACGTCCGGGTGCCGGGCGCGGTAGCGCTGCAACAGCTCGGGCACGTCGACGGCGGCCGTCGTCACGATCACGCCGACGGCGAGCCGGCCACGAACCACGCCGGTCGCGGCGGCGGCGTCGGCGACCGCGCGGTCGGCCGCGGCCAGGCACTCGCGCGCCCGGGCCACGAACGCCGTTCCCGCGCTGGTCAGTTCGACGCGGCGGCTCGACCGGGCGAACAGTTTGACCCCGAGTTCCCGTTCCAGGCCGGCGATCCGGTGACTGAGCGACGACTGCACCACGAAGCAGCGCTCGGCAGCGCGCGTGAAGCTGCGGGTTTCTGCGACGGCGACGACGTAACGCATCTGCTGGAGATCCACATGAGCATCGTCCTCGTTCATAGCTGGAATGCAAAGCATGTCTTGGACTCATGGGTGGCCCCCGGCCGAGACTTCGGGACATGCATTCCATCACCGAGCGGTCACCGGGCCCGCCGCGGACGCCGTACGCGCGGCGGGCGGCGACCGTCGCACTGACCGCCCTCGCGCCGGCGGCCTGGGGCACCACGTACGCCGTCACCACGGAACTCCTGCCGCCCGGGCATCCGCTGTTCGCCGCGCTGATGCGCGCCCTGCCCGCCGGGCTGCTCGCGCTGGCGATCACCCGTGTGCTCCCGCGCGGGGACTGGTGGTGGAAGGCCGCCGTCCTCGGCGCGCTCAACATCGGTGTCCTGTTCCCGCTGTTGTTCCTGGCGGCGGGACGACTTCCCGGCGGTGTCGCCGCCACCCTCAGCGCCACCCAGCCCCTGCTGGTCGCCGGGTTGGCCGTGGTGGCGCTCCACGACCGGCCGACGGCCTGGCGATGGACCTGGGGCGTGCTCGGCGTGCTGGGCGTCGGACTCGTCGTGCTCGGGCCGGGAGCACGGCTGGACGCCGTCGGGGTGCTCGCGGGCCTCGGCGGTACGGCCGGCATGGCCGGCGGGGTCGTGCTCACCAAGCGCTGGGGCCGTCCGGCGGGGGTCGGTCCCCTGGCGCTGGCCGGCTGGCAACTGACGGCCGGCGGGCTGCTGCTGCTCCCGCTCACCGTCGCGATCGAGGGGGCGCCGCCGCAGCGGATCGACGCCGGAGCGGTCGCCGGCTACCTGTGGCTCGGCAGCATGGGCGGGCTGATCGCGTACACGCTGTGGTTCCGCGGGATCGGAAAGCTTCCCGTCGGCGCGTCCGCACCGCTGGTGCTGCTGTCCCCGCTCGTCGCGGCCGTCGTAGGCATCGCCCTCGGGGAGTCGCTGAACCTGCCGCGGGCCCTTGGGTTCGTCCTCGCCCTGGCCGCCTTGCTCGCCGCACAGCTCGACGGCCCGAGACTGTTCGGCCGCATCGCGCGCGGCAGCCCGGCAGGAGACCGGATGCCCCCTGACCAGGCCACTGACGACCGGATACGAGACGACCACGCCCGAGACGACCACGCCCGAGACGAGCAGCCCTCGGGCGACCAGGCACGAGGGGAACGGATTCGATGAAGACAGGTGCAGGTTCGACGAGGGCACGTCTGAGGATCGCCGTGCTCGGTGCCACCGGCATGGTCGGAAGCCGCGTGATCAAAGAGGCCGGTGCACGCGGCCATCAGGTGCTCGCCCTGTCCCGGAAGCCCGCGGGTGAGCACCCGAACGTGACGCCGGTCGCGGTCGACGCGCGGGACGCGCACGCCGTACGCGACGCGCTCTCCGCCCCGGACGGTGGTGCCGCGGACGCCGTCGTGCTGACCGTGCGGAGCATGCCGGTCGACCAGGAGTTCCTCGTCGCCGTCACCCGTACGGTCCTGGACGTCTCCGCGCGGCTGGGTGTGCGGATCCTCGTGGTCGGCGGCGCCGGCGCCTTGCGCAGCCCCGACGCCCAGGATCTGCTGGTCGCCGACGACCCCGCGTACGTGCCCGCCGACGTCAGGGCCGTCGCCGCCGCCGGGGTCGCCCAGCTGCGGACCTGCCGGACCCACGCCGGTGGTGACTGGGTCTACCTGAGCCCGCCTGCCCTGCTCGAACCCGGTGAGCGGACCGGCCGCTACCGGCGCGGCACCGACACCCTGCTCGCCGACGCCGACGGCCGGTCGTGGATCAGCGCCGAGGATCTGGCCGTCGCCGTGGTCGACGAACTCGAGACCCCGGGCCCCGATCACCACATCACGGTCGCCCACCAGGGCCGCTGAGCGCGGTCGTATCCTTGATCCGCCCGTCGAGGGCCAGGAGTCGGTGGGCGAGATCGCGCACCGGGTGGGGGCACGTCTCTCGCCGGGCCGCGCGGTCGTGTGGGCGCGGGTGCGTGGGAAGGGGCGGGAGCACGTCGTGGGCAAGGACGGGACGTCGTCGATACCGGACGAGGAGTGGGAGCGGTTCCTCCGGGAGGCCGAGGCCGGGACGCGGGGCGCGCCGCAGGAGCCGTCCGCGCGCGCCCGGATGGTGGCCCGGCGGCTGAAGGAGCAGCCCGGGCAGCCGGAGGGATGGCGGACCCATCAACCGGCCCGGCGGCGCCGGGGCAAGGCCTGGTACGCGGTCGGTCTCCTGGCCGCCGTCGGCCTGCTGGTCGTGGCGCTGGCCCCGGGGCGGGTGACCGGATGGTTCGGAGGCGGGGACGAGCCCAGCGCACCGCTCGCCGCGGAGTCGGAACGCCCGGAACAGCCGCCGGCGACGGAGGCGGCAGCCCGACTGCCCACGCTGGACGAGCCGTTCAGGGGTTCGCCCGCGGCGCGTTGGGGCGACGGGACAGCGGGCATCCATCTGCCCGCCGCGCGGGCGACCGGCTGGATGACCGAGGAGCAGGTCGCTCGGACGCTCGACAAGAGCCGTGACTTCCTCGTCGCGTCCAGCCTGGACGCCGGGGTGCTGCGGGGAGAGCGCCCGAAGCGGGCGATCGCGCTGATCAATCCGCATCAGCGGGATGTGCGGGACTACCTGGCGACCGCGTTCCGTACGCCGAGCCGGGACAACGACCCTCTGCTGCTGTTCAGCCGCTTCACCAAGGACGTGCGGCTCGTCGGCGACGTGGTCAAGACCCGGGGACGGGTCACGTTCCGCGAGGGCGAACGCGGTGCGGTCGAGGTGACCAGCGACGTCACGTACGTCTATCCGGTCGTACGCGCCAAGGCCGGAAGTGACGAGGTCGCGCGCACCATCGTGCGCCGCGAGGTCGTGATGAGCTGGGACGACCCGGAGAAGGTGGTCGTCGCGCCGGGAACGTTCTCCCTCGTGTCCTACAAGGTGGACATCGCCAACGGAGGCTGCGGCACCCACACCGGCTACCTCACCCCCGAGTTCGGCGCCGAGCGCGCGGCCACGGGGGGCGGGCCCGAGGTCGACCCGTACGACCGCAGCATCGCCATGGACACGCGGATGGAGCAGGCCGGCGAAGCGGGGTGCGGGACCGCCACACGGTCGTGAGCGACGGTGCGGCGGGTGCGCTGTCCGCGCCCCGACCGCACCAACGGCCGCGTGCGTCGCAGGCGGCACGGCTGACCTGAAAGACCCTCGTTCCCCTGCGGGCTCTCTGTCAGGATCGCTACCGCTGTCCAGCCGCCCCCGGGCGGTCGGGCCCAGCTGCCGCCGGGGGCCCGTCGACAAGGGGGGGAGTCGGTCGATGCCTCGTCGCACGCCGTGGCGCGCCAGAGCGTGCGTGGCTGCTGCCACCGCCGCGTTGTTCCCGGTACCCGCGCAGCCCGGCCGTCGCCGGGCCGGCGCCGGCTGACGTGACGACCGCCCGCGAACGGACGCGGACGGCCCTGGAATCCGAGGTCGGCCTGCACGGGTCCAGCCCGGCCCAGCCCGGTGTGCCAGCAGCAGCGTCCGGCCTGCTCGATGGCGCGCAGGGCGCCGACGCCCCGAGTGGCGCTGGGGCACCTGCCTTTTAGTCGCCCGGGTGGAGCTTGTCGGTGTTGCGGTGCAGACCGGGGCGTCGGCGTTCCCGGGAACGTACGGCCCGGTTGTGCGCTTGTCCCGCGGCTGCGGTATGCCTCGGGGGACGAGAAGCGGCGGGCCCACGCGTCAGCGGTCGCCCTGGCGGATTGTCACGGTTCCGAGCGGCCCGGCCGCCCCGTCGCCGGGGCCGAGGAGGGTGATGCCGTGCCGCAGTCCCTACTCGGCGGCCACGATGCGCTGCACCGCGGCCGTCACCAGCTGCTGGCGCTCGGCCTCCGTGAAGACGTCCGGCAGGGTGAGCTGTTCGACGATCAGCCAGTTCAGCGTCAGCATGAGCAGCTTGACGGCCATGGCGTCGCCGGGGAGGCCGGAGGCCTCGTGGTAGGCGACGTTGGCGTCGACGTCGGCCCGGACGCGCTCGGTGAGGACCTTGCGCAGCTCCGGGCGGCGGGTGGCCTCCAGGCGGAGTTCGAGCAGCGCGAGGTAGCCGGTGCGGAAGGATGCGACGCGGTCCACGAGTTCCCGCATGAGTTCCGCGTACGTTGCCAGGTCGCGGTCGGCCGCCCGCTGGCGGGCGATCGTGGCCTCGTCGGGCTGGAGCCGCTCATAGACGCGGGCGCCGGCCTGGGTGAGCAGGTCGTCGCGGCTGGAGAAGTAGTTGGACGCGGTGCCGACCGGCACGGCGGCCTCGACGTCCACCGCACGGAACGTCAGGCCCCGTGCGCCCTCCCTGGCCAGCACCTCGATCGCGGCGTCGACGAGGGCGGCACGCCGCTGGTCGTTCCGTCTCACCACTGCCACCACTCCAGCTGTAACCTACCCGCTAACCACTGCGTGCATAGTACTACGGTCGGAGTCAACTGAGGCTCGACGGGATCACCGGCCTCCGGTCACCGCCCACGGGTGCATAACCTGGTCCGGTGGCTCGGAGGGGGCAGCCGGCGCGATGCTGGGCACGCACGGCGTCGTGCGCCCGCGCACCGCGGCCCGCGTCCCGTACGCGACGAGACGAGGAAGAGGGCCTCATCGTGACCCGACCAGGCTCCGTGCCCCCTGAGCCGTGGAACCTCACCGGAGACATGTTCGTCTCGCTGTGGCGCGTCCCAGCCGGTGACCTGCCGCACTGGCGGCTGCCACCCGGGGCCCGTCCCTGGATCGTGCGGCGGCGCTGCACCCTGGTCACCTTCTGGGTCGACTACCAGCCCGGCGGCGTCCTCGCCTACCGGGAATTCCTCATCGCCATGGCCGTACGGTACCGGCGGCGCCTGGCCGCCAGCACCGTCGCCGCCTGGGTCGACGACGAACAGGCGCTGGCCGGAGGGCGCGCCCTGTGGGGCATCCCGAAACACCCGGGCCGCTTCACCCTGCACGCCGACCGAGGCGGCATGCGGGCCGAACTGACCCCGAGCGGCGCTCCCGGCGTCCGCGTCGAGTACCACGACCTGTTGCGGCTGCCCTGGAGGTTGCCGGCACGCGCGCACTTGATCCAGCAGCGGCCGGACGGCACGACGTGCCGTGTGCCGCTCCGGATCCACGGACGGCCCTGCCTCGGCCGCGCCCGCACGGCGGCCGAGCCGTCCTCACCCCTGTCCTTCCTCACCCACCACAGCCCCCTGCTGTCGCTGGGGGTCCGCGACTTCCGCAGCACCGTGGGCCAGCGCTAGCGTCCGCGCCCACGCGCCGGCCGGTCGCAAACACGGTTGTCCGCCGTTCCGGTCCGGCATTACCGTGCCGCGGTGGATCTCTTCTCACGTTCCTGGACGGCGTTGCTCACGGCGGTGGCCGAAACGCCGGACCAGGATTTCGAACGGCCGTCCGGTTGCACCGGCTGGCTCGTGCGGGACCTGGTGTGCCACCTGGTCATCGACGCCCAGGATGTTCTGATCACCCTGGTCACACCCGCCGAGAGCCAACCGACCGCGGACGCGGTCACCTACTGGAACCTCCTCGACGAGTCTCCGACCGGTGACGACCCGCTCGACGCGCTTATCCCGCGACTGGCCGCCGCGTACGGCGAACCGCGATGGCTCAGGTTCCACCTCGACGACGTCGGCTCCGCGGCGGGCCGCGCCGCCGAACTCGCCGATCCCGCAGCCCGCGTGAGCACCCAGGACAAGGTGCTGACCGTCGGCGACTACCTCTCCGCGCACGTGCTCGAATGGACCCTGCATCACCTCGACCTGATCGCGCATCTGCCGACGGCCGCCGAACCGCCCGCCGACACGCTCGCTGCGGCACGCGCGGCGTTGGAGAAGATCGCCGGCACTCCGTTTCCCGTCTCGTTCTCCGCCCGGGACGCGCTGCTGATCGGCACCGGCCGGCGCGCGCCGACCGACGCGGAGCGGGCCGCGCTGGGCGACTTCCCGGTGAGGCTCCCACTCGTCCTCGGCTGAGCGGCCCACCCTCGTGACCGTCGTGCACCGGCCTGTCACCGCCCTCTGCACGGCGCGGTACGCCTCAACTGTGCTGCGGCGCCCGGGAGATGAGGCACTGTGGCCGGTCAGAGGTCCAACGGCCGGTACGCTGATGGCGCTGCGGCACCCCCCACCACCCGCCGTTCTCCAGCGGTGGGTCCGGCCTGCGGCGTTCGAGTCGTCACGGAACTGAGGAAGACACGCAGGTGCTGATTGCGGGCCGATACCGGCTGGATGCTGTCCTGGGGCGCGGTGCCATGGGGGAGGTCTGGCGGGCGTACGACGAGACGCTGGGCCGACCCGTGGCCGTGAAGCTCCTGCTGGCCCAGGACTCCGACCCCACCGCCGCCTCCCGATTCCGGTTGGAGGCGCAGACCGCCGGTCAGCTCAACCACCCGTATCTGGTCGGCGTCCTGGACTTCGGCGCGTACGACAACCGGCTGTTCCTGGTGATGGAACTGGTCGAGGGCGAGAGCCTCGCCGGTGTGCTGGCCGGCTCGGGCGCACTGCCCGCCGAGCGCGTGGCCCGCATCGCCGCACAGGCCGCCGCCGGCCTGGCCGCCGCCCACCGGCAGGGAGTGGTCCACCGGGACATCAAGCCCGGCAACCTCCTCATGGACGCCGACGGCACCGTCAAGATCGGTGACTTCGGCATCGCCCGGTTCGTCGACGACCCGGCCGCCGCTCTCACCGCCACCGGGCAGATCGTCGGCACCAGTCTGTACCTCGCACCCGAGCGAGCCCTGGGCAAGCCCGCCGGACCGGCGTCCGACGTGTACTCCCTCGGCTGTGTGCTCTACCAACTCCTCACCGGGCGGGCGCCGTTCGAGGCCGACAGCGCGCTCGCCATCCTCCACCAGCACCTCGACACCCCGCCCGTACCGCCCCGCGAGGCCGGCGTCCGCCTGCCGCCCGCCTTCGAGAACTACCTGATGGGTCTGCTCGCCAAGCAGCCCGAGGACCGGCCCACGGCCCAGGAGGTCGCCGACTGGTTCGCCACCGGGGCCTGGCAGGGCCGCCCCGAGCCCCTGCCCGCCGCCACGGCGTCAGCGGCTCCCGCCCGCCCGGCGACCCGGCCGGTGTCCGAGCGGAACCGTCCGGCCGGTGAGGCCGGGCCCGCGACCACGTACGTGCTGCCGCATGCCACCGGAGGCACGGGCGGCCACTCCCGCCGGGGCGTCCAGCGGCGGCCGCGCGCACGGGCATCCCTGTCGAGCCGACCCGTGGTGGCCACGGTCGTCGCCGGGGCGGTGATCTTCCTGGCGGCCGTGCTGATCGGCATGACGTGGTTCGCGCCCGACCGCAGCGCGACGGAAACCTCCCCGACCGGCCCCGGCCGTACCACGGAGTCCGGTCCCGCGTCGCCGTCCTCGGCGCCGTCGACCGACCCGGGCACGGCACCGACCTTCTCCAGCCCCGTGCCGGTCCCCGTGAGCTCCGTTTCGACGCCTTCGAGCCCCGTGCTCCAGGAGACACCGGACGAAAAGCCAGGGCCTCCCGAGGCACACGACGGCGGGAAGAAGGCGCGCGAGCCGAAGCGCCGGAGCGAGGACGACGAGGAGGACTGATCGCCTGCCTCGGCGCCGCGGCGCGGCCCTGCCTTGAGCCAGGAGCGCGATCGGCCCGGCCCCCGGGCCGGCGCCTCACTCGCTGTGGACGATCTGGATCAGATTGCCGCAGGTGTCGTCGAACACCGCCGTGGTGACCGCGCCCGTCTCCAGCGGCTCCTGGGTGAAGCGCACGCCGAGCCCGCGCAGCCGCTCGTACTCCGCCCGGACGTCGTCCACGGCGAACGAGGCGGCCGGGATGCCGTCCTCGACCAGCGCCGTCTTGTACGGCTGCACCGCGGGGTGGCCGGACGGCTCGAGGAGGAGTTCGGTCCCGTCGGGATCCTCCGGCGAGACCACGGTCAGCCACCGGTCCCTGCCCATCGGCACGTCGTGCTTCGTCACGAAACCCAGCACGTCGGTGTAGAAGCGCTGGGCTCTTTCCTGGTCGTCGACGAAGACGCTGGTGAGGTGGATCCTCATGGGGAGCTCTCCGGTGCGTCGGGCTTGAGCCATCGGTGCATGACGCGCTCAAGGGGTTCGGTGTTCAGGTCGTGGAACTTGTAGCGGCCCTCGCGCCGCGAAACGACCAGACCCGCGGATTCCAGTACGGCCAGATGCTGGCTGATCGCCTGACGGGACAGCCCCAGACCGTGTCGGGTCACCAGTCGTGTGCAGAGCTCGAACAGGCTCTGGCCGTTCCGCTCCGCCAGCTCGTCGAGGATGCGCCGACGGGTGGGGTCGGCCAGTGCCTTGAAGACATCCTCCGACATGACCACCACGATAGGCAAGCGACGACTTGCCTATCAAGGGCGGGCTCGGACGCGGGGCAGCGGCGTGGCGGCGGGGCCGCTCGCCGCGCCGCGGCGCACGCGGTCGCTGACGCCGCGCGGGACCTGCCCGCGTCGGCGTGGAGCGGCGCTCACCGTGCCGCAGCCCCGTGTCCTCGCCGGGTCTCCGCGCCGTACGCGCCCAGCGGCGCCGGGTACGGCCGGCCGGGTTCGTCCTCGCCGCCCTGCTCCCGCTGAGCGCTCACTTCGCCTGCCGTTCCGCGCGCGGCCTGCGTCGTCGTCGCCTACCCCCCTGTCGGCACCGGTCCGTTCGAGACCGGAGGCCGCCGCAGCGCACGGCTGACGGCTCGGCAAGACGAGGAAGGCGACGCGGTGTGCCGCGGCGCGTGACGACGATGCCGAGAGGGCAGACTGGCTGCCCGACACCGCACCACCGCACGCTCGGACGCTCGGACACGGGGGCGAGACCATGACCGCGACGACCTCGGCACGCGCACCGCGAGGAGGGCGCCGGTATCGACGCGGGACGGCCGTCGCGGTCGCCGCGCTGGTGATGGCCGGCTGCGACAGTTCGAAGAGCGCCGACGGGGCGTCCTCGCCGCATCGGCAGACCCCCCAGTCCCCCGCCGGGCAGACCTCCACCCGGCAGCCGTCGACACACCCCTCTGCGGCGACGGCTGACGGGCGGGACGCCGGCGCCTGCGCGGACGGCACCTGTGAGATCGCGGTGTCCGAGCCGGTGACCTTCCGTTTCCAGGGCCCGGCCGGTCCGGCGACCCTGTCCGTGACCGAGGTCGGCCCGGACAAGGTCGCCTACACGGTGAAGTCGGGCGACAGCCGGTCCAAGATCGGGACCCTCGGCCCGGGGCAGGAGTGCGTCACGGTGCTGCGCGGCAACGGCGGCGGCACCTCCTGCGGGCGTTCGGGAGACACCGGCCGCCCGAGTCCGCAGCCCGACGCCGTGGTGATCCGGGCGGCGACCGGCGAGGACGGCACGGCGATCCTGCACCTCGTGTCCGGCTGACGTGACGGACCGCCGGCCAGGCCGCGGCGGAAGCCCCCCGTGTTGCGCCCATGCGCCCTGCAGCCGCGAACGGGCCCCGGTCAGCCCGCCAGCCGGCGTTGGATCCAGTCCGCCGCGGTCCGTCGGAAGAGGCGGCGGTTGTCGGCGCGCCGGAAGTCGTGACCCTCGTGACGCAGCACGAGGAGCTCCGCCTCCAGGCCGCGCTCCCTGGCCGCGCGGACGAACTGTTCCGACTCGCCCGGCGGCACATTGGTGTCGTGCTCACCGTGGACGGCCAGCACGGGCGCGCGCAGCGCCTCGATCCGGTGCAACGGCGACAGCGCGTGCAGCAGGTCGCGGTCGCGTTCCGGGTGCCCGTACTTGTGCGCCGCCGACCGGGCGATCCAGGGCTCGGTGCCGGCGAAGAACGTGGCGAAGTCCGACATGCCGCAGACCGCCACACCGGTGCGGAACAGGTCCGGATGCCACACCAGGGAGGCCATCGTCAGGTAACCCCCGTACGAGCGGCCCATGACGGCCAGCCGCCGAGGGTCGGCGAGCCCGGCCAGGACCACGTGGGCCGCGCAGTCGGCGACGTCGTCGATGGCGGCGAACCTGCCCGCGCCCAGGTCGGCGTCGACGAAGGAGCGTCCGTAGCCGGAGGAGCCGCGTACGTCGGGGGCGAAGACGTCCAGACCCCGGCCGAGCAGTTCGTGGTAGAGGGGGTCGAACACCGGGCGTTCCTGCTCCTCCGGGCCGCCGTGCAGATGGACGACGCAGGGAGCTGGTTCGCCGGGCGCGCGGCCCGGTGCGCGGTAGTACCAGCCGCCCAGCGGAAGACCGTCCCGGGCGGTGGGCCGCATCGGCACGGGCCGTACGGGCGGGCGGTCTCCGGGGGCCGCGTCCTCGTCGCGCGAGGACCACGGCGTACGCAGGGGCGTGCCCTGGGGCAGCCACCACACGCCGGGGCGGCGCTGTGATCCGGACAGCGCTACGACGGGGGCGTCCGGGTCGGCGGTCGGCACGACACGGGTGACCACCTCATGGGGGAGGGGTACGGCACGGGAGGAACGGACAGCTGCGCGGGGCGGGGCCGGTTCCCCGGCCGCGGCCGGGGCGTGCGCGTGAGCCGTCGTGCGGTCCGACACGGTGTCCGCCGCGATGCCCGTCGGCGTGTTCGTCGCGGGCTCGTCGGCGGGGGCGGTGGTGGCGGTGTCCAGAGCGGCGATCCGCAGGTCGCTGACACCGCGCACGTTCCAGGAGAGCAGGGCGCCGCGCCCGTCCCGGTCCATGGCCAGCAGTTCCAGTCCGCAGTCCGCGCGTTCCGCGGCTACGGTGAGCCCCGACTGCCGTCCGTCGGCGTCGAGCCGGACCGCGTACAGGGCGGCGTACTCGCGGCCGTGGTCGCTGCGCAGCCACAGCGTCCGGCCGTCCGGCGCGAACCCGCCGATCCAGGGATCGCCGTCGGCGACCGGCACCGTGCAGGTGACCCGCGGGTCGCGGGTGCGCACGACGAGGGCCTCGCGGCGGCCTCGCGGCCCGCGCCGGAGCAGGGCCAGCCGGCCGTCGCGGCTGAGGTCGCACACGCGCAGGGTGGCCGCGCCACGCTCACTCGCGAGAAACACGGGTGCGGACACGCCTTCGGGGTCGACGAGGTACGTGGACAGCGTCAGCGGCACCGGCTCGTCGACGCCGGTCCCGGCTCCGTCCGCGGTCTCCTCGGGCACGGTCAACGGCCGGGGAGCCGCACCGGAGGACGGCCCGCCCAGCAGTACGGCATGACCGTCCCGCGCGTCCCACCCGGGAGGGCGCGACGCCCCGGGCATCCCGGTCCCGGCGCGTACGGGCCCGGCCTCCGAAGCGCCCGGGTCGGTGCCCGGGGACGGCTCGGCGACGGTCACCGCGACGGCCGAGCCGTCGTGCCGCCAGCACCCCAGATGGGCGGAGCTGCCCGGCTCGGCACCGGCCAGCACACGCCGGCCCGTGCCGTCGGGCCGTACGCACAGCACCCGGGTGAGCTCACCACCGCCCGGCGCGGTGGTGTATGCGATCCACCGGCCGTCGGGCGACCAGGACACCTCGACGACCGGGTCCGGATCGGCATCCAGCAGGTGCGCGGCGTCGCCGTCGACCGGTCCGGTCCACAGGTGCGGCACACCGCGCCGGTCGCAGATGAAGGCCACCTGCCGTCCGCTGGGGTCGACCGAGGGATACCAGCAGCCGTGGGCCGTCACGAGCGGCGGCACGTCGTGGGCCGCCGTGGCGTCCGGCAGGAAGGCGGGCGCGGGCGCGGCCAGCGGCGCCCGGGACGACACGGGCTCCGTACCGCCCGTGCCCGGCTCGCCCTGCGTGCCCCGCACGCCGTGCGCGTTCCGCGTCCGGGCCGGGACGTCCCGGTCGTCGGTGTCCGTCCGGGTGCCCCCCGCGTCCACCGGATGGGCGGGTGGCGTGGTGGCCGTGTCCTCACGACGGGCGGGCGGCGCGGAAACCGTACCCGTCGCGCGGGCGGGAAGCGGCGTGGGAGCCCCGTCGTCGGCGGCAGGCCGTGCTGGACCCGGGCCCGGTGGGGCGGTCTCCGCCGTGCCGGTCCGGGAGGGCGCGGACGGCCGGGGCGCCCGCCTGCCGGTCAGTTGATCCCGTGCGTCTGCAGCCATATCTCCAGCAAAGCTACCTGCCACAGCGTGTTCGCCCCGCGACGGGTGCGGTGCGCGTCGGGCGCCGCGAGCAACTCGGCCACGTAGTCCTGCCGGAAGACCCCCCGGCCCTTCGCCTCGGGGGCGGTCAGGGCTTCGCGGACCCGCTCCAGCACCGGGCCGGCCATGTGCTTGATCGCCGGAACGGGGAAGTAGCCCTTGGGCCGGTCCACGACCTCCCGCGGCAGCACCTTGCGTCCGGCGGCCTTCAGTACGCCCTTGCCGCCGTCCGCGAGCTTGAGTTCGGGCGGGCAGGCGGCGGCCAGCTCGACCAGTTCGTGGTCGAGGAACGGCACACGCGCCTCCAGACCCCAGTCCATGGTCATGTTGTCGACGCGCTTGACCGGGTCGTCGACCATCATCACGTGCGTGTCGAGCCTCAGGTCCGCGTCGAGGGCGGTCTCGGCACCCGGGGCCGCCATGTGGGCGCGTACGAAGTCGCCGGAGGCGTCCTGGCCGGGCAGCAGACCGGGCTCCAGGATGCGGGCGAGGTCGGCGTGCGACCGGTCGAAGTAGGCGTCGATGTAGGCCTGCGCGGCGCGCTGACGGGGCACGCCCGCCATGGCCGGGTACCAGTCGTAGCCCGCGAACACCTCGTCGGCGCCCTGGCCGCTCTGGACGACCTTGACCTCCTTGGCGACCTGCTCGGACAGCAGGTGGAAGGCGACCACGTCGTGGCTCATCATGGGTTCGCTCATGGCCGCCACCGCACCGTCCAGGGCGCGGGAGACCCGGTCGGAGGGGACCATCAGCTGGTGGTGGGCGGTGCCGAAGTGCCGCGCCACCAGGTCGGAGTAGCGGAACTCGTCGCCCTCCTCGTCCCCTTCCGACTCGAAGCCGACGCTGAAGGTGGCCAGGTCGCGCTGCCCCTCCTGGGCGAGCAGGGCCACGATGAGGCTGGAGTCGAGGCCGCCCGACAGCAGCACGCCGACCGGCACGTCGGCGACCATGCGGCGGCGTACGGCGGTGCGCAGCGTCTCCAGCACGGCGTCCGTCCAGTCGTCGGCGCTCAGACCGGCGTACTCGGGCCGGCGGGTGTAGGCGGGCTGCCAGTAGCAGTGGTCACGGTGTGTGCCGTCCGGCTCGATCACACGGACGGTGGCCGGCGGAAGCTTGCGCACGCCGGTGAGGACGGTCCGGGGCGCGGCCACGGTGGCGTGCCAGCTGAAGTACTGGTGCAGGGCGACCGGGTCCAGCGAGGTGTCCACCCCGCCGGCGGCCAGCAGCGCCGGCAACGAGGAGGCGAACCGGAGCCGGTCCGGCGCCTCGGCGAGGTACAGCGGTTTGATGCCGAGCCGGTCGCGGGCCAGCACCACCCGCCCGGTGTCCTGCTCGACGATCACGAAGGTGAACATGCCGTAGAAGCGGTCGACGCAGGCCGTGCCCCATTCCTGGTACGCCTTGAGCACCACCTCGGTGTCCGAGTCGGAGAAGAAGCTGTGGCCGAGGCCGCGCAACTCGTCGCGCAGCTCGCGGTAGTTGTAGACACAGCCGTTGAAGACGCCGGCCAGTCGGCCGTGCGGGTCGGTCATCGGCTGGGCGCCGCTGTCCGACAAGTCGATGATCTTGAGGCGCCGGTGGCCGAGGGCGACCGGCCCCTGGGACCACAGCCCGCGGCCGTCGGGGCCCCGGGGCGCGAGCCGGTCGGTCATGCGCTCGACCGCCGCCACGTCCGGCCGCCCGTCGTCGAAGCGGATCTCGCCGCTGAGCCCACACATCAGGCGGACCTCCTTCCGGCGACGTCCTTGGGCGGGGCGGACCGCGACAAGGCGGTGACCGCGCACGGGGTGAGGGGAGACGGGGATGAGCTGGGCATGGTGGTGCGACTCCTTGATGACAACGCTGCTGTCGGCCCGCCCGGCCGGGCCTGCGGCTGCCCGGGCGGAGCGTCGCCGACGCGAGAGGGGACGAAAGAGTGGCGCGGCACGGGAATCAGCCGACCGTGCCCCCGGCCGCGGTCCTGAGGGACGGGCGGGCACCTCCGGTTCGCACCGGGGTGATCGGCGGGAGGGCGGCCGGTGCGGGGCGCCGTCCGGCTCGACCGCCGCGGGTCTCGTCGACCATCAGGTCGACGCTGGCGAGCAGGTCCTCGGCCGCCGCCGCGCGGCGCAGCCGGAGGGCGGCGCTCCCGGCCTGCAGGGCCTCTTCCAGCAGAGCGTGCACGGTGTGCCAGTCACCGGACGCCTCCAGCGCCGGGCGCAGCCGGTCCCGCATCCGGCGCAGCACCTCGGGGGCCGGTGCGGCCCGCCGGGTCTCCGGATCGACCAGGTGTTCCTCCAGCCCGGAGCGGGCCGCGCGCCAGGTGGCGGCGCGCAGCCAGTCGTGGCGGCCGTCGCAGACCGGGCCGTCGCCGTCCGCCAGCCGTGCGCACGCGTCGCGCACCAGCGCCCGGAAGAGACCGGCGACCAGGACGACCGTCTCGACCCGCGGGCAGGCGTCACAGACGCGCAGTTCCAGGGTGCGCTGGTGAGCGGAGGGCCGGACGTCGTGGTAGACCATGCCGGCGTCGCTGATGACGCCCGAGCCGATGAGCTCCTCGACGGCGGCGTCGTACTCCCGCGCGCTCGCATGGCAGCCGGCGGGCCCGGCGGTCGGCCAGCGCTGCCACAGCATGGTGCGCCAGCTGGCGTACCCGGTGTCCGCGCCCAGCCAGAACGGTGAGCTGGCGGACAGTGCCAGCAGGGGCGGCAGCCACGGGGACACCAGGCACATGGCGCGTACGGCGGTGTCCCGGTCGGGTACGTCCACATGCACCTGGGCGCTGCAGACGAGCTGTTCGTGGGCGACCTTGCGGTACTCGTCGGCCAGGTGCTTGTAACGGGAGTCGGCGGTGATGTCCCGCGAGCTGATCCGGGCCAGCGGGACCGTGCCGGCGGCCACCACGGCGAGACCGAGGGAGGAAGCGGCCGTGTCCAGCCGGCGCCTGGCCCCGGCCAGATCCGCGTACAGGTCGTCGAGTGTGTCGTGCACCTGGCTGTTGGTCTCCACGGCCGACTGCTGGAGCTCGGCCGTGAAGCCGGGTCTGTCCAACCGGTCGAGAACGGCGCGGGCCCGTGGCACCAGGCGCCCGCTCTCCACGTCCAGCACGTGAAACTCTTCCTCCGCGCCGATGCGCAACGTCACGGTGTCTCCCCTTGCCGTGTCAACCGGTCGGCCGCCTTGGGCTCGCGGCCCCTATGGCCGCGGCGCAGGCCGATCCGCGGAATGTCGGGTGCCCTGGTAGGGCCCGCACAAGCATGCGAATCGCCTCAGCGCCGCTCGTCCCAGGGCTGGTGAAGGCGTGGCGGGCGGGTACTCGGCACGCCGGCCACCACATCCCTTCCCAGCCCTGAGGAGACCGACATGTCCGAGCCCGACGACCAGGACATGAGCCACCCGCTGGAGCAGACCACCGGGGAGCGGGACGTCCATCCGGAGGAGGACAGCAGCCGCCGGCAGAACGAGGAGACGGCCCGGAGCGGCGACGACACCGAGCCCGAGGCCGAAACGCCCTCGGGGGGAGAGACGCCGTGACGCCGACCATCGCCGAGCAGAGTGCTGCCGACCTCGGGGGCGAGGGCAGCATTCTGCTGCGGCAGCGCCGCGACCACGCCGAACTCGACCGTCTGATGAACGCCTACCTCGCGGCCGACACGACCGAAACGAGCGACACGACCGACGCCATCGACTCGTACCGCGAGCGGTTGTGGCAGGACATCGTCCAGTTGGTGTTCAGTCACGCGTTCGCCGAGGAGACCGTGCTGTGGCCTGTGCTGCGGCGTGTCTCCCCGGCGGGCGAGGATCTCACGGCACGGGTCGAGGAGGAGCACCAGGCCATCAACGACCTGCTGGCCCAGGTGGAGAAGGCGGACCCGGACGACCCCCGGCGGCGCGCGTGGATCGAGGACGCCTTCACCCTCGTCCGCCAGGACATCCGCGACGAGGAGGACGAGCTGCTGCCTCGCCTCCGCGACGCTCTGGGCGACCGGCAGCTGCGCCGCCTCGGCGCCGCCTGGGAAGCCGTACGTCGCACCGCGCCCACCCGTCCCCACCCGGCCGTGCCCCGCCGTCCTCCCGGCAACGCCGTGCTGGGGGTGGCGCTGAGCGGGTTCGACCGGCTGCGGGACCTCGCAAGGGCGCGCGGCCCGTCCGCCCGTCGCGCGGGACTGTCCGCCGGTGTGCCGGTCGTCGCCGCCGGGGCCGCCGTCCTCGTGTGGCGCGCTGTCGTCCGGCGCGGCACGCGATGCCGTCGGGTCGCTGCGAGGCCCGGCTCGAAGAGATAGCGGGCCGGAGGCGGGGTACTCGCTGCTCACGTGGCGCTCACCGTGACGCGCCCCGGAGTGAGAAGGCCGTCATCATGACCACACACACCCGTGCGACGAGAGGTGCCCGTACCCCTGTCCAGCAGGCCGCACTGCTGGTGGGAGCGGTGTTCCTGCTGGTGGGGATCCTGGGGTTCATCCCGGGCATCACCACCGACTACGACACGATGGAGTTCGCCTCACACGAATCCGGAGCCAAGCTCCTCGGGATCTTCCAGGTCTCCATTCTGCACAACCTCGTCCACCTGCTGTTCGGGGTCGCGGGCCTGGCCATGTCCCGTACCGCCGCCGGCGCGCGTACGTTCCTGCTGGTCGGAGGCGCCATCTACCTGGTGCTGTGGCTGTACGGCCTGATCGTCGGCCACGACAGCGACGCCAACTTCATCCCGCTGAACACGGCCGACGACTGGCTGCACTTCGTCCTCGGCATCGGCATGATCGCGCTGGGCGCGCTGCTCACCCGTGGTCCGGCCGTCTCCCGCAGGATGTGACGGCCGATGGCTCACGGGAAAGCGCTGTGGGCGGCCGCCGCGGGGCTCGCCGCCGGGGCCGTGGTCGCCGCGCGACGCGCGACGGCGCGCCCCGGCGCCCCGGCCGCCGACCCCCGGTGGCTGACGGTGACGATCAACCTGGGGCCCGGGGAGATGGAGCCCGAGAAGCTGCCCTCGCCCCTGCGGGAGTACGGCGACCGCATCGAGACGCGGATCCGCCCCGCGCCCGGTGACCGCGGCACCGAACTGGCGGTACGCCTTCGGGAACCGCAGCCGCAGGCCGCGAGCTCCGTGCCCGCACGGCTGGCCGGACAGGATCCGCGCCAGGATCTGCGCCGCGCGCTGCGCGAGGCCAAGGCGCTGCTGGAGGCGGGCGAGGTCCTCCAGCCGGACGTACCGCCCACCACGCACGACACTCCGGGCGGGAAGCTCGTCGGGCTGCTCAGCCGCCGCGCCGGAGGGGAGGGCGTGCTGTGAAGGCCCTGTGCTGGGAAGGCGTCAACAAGCTGTCCGTCGAGCAGGTGCCCGATCCCGTGCTGCGCAACGACCAGGACGTGATCGTGCGGCTCGTCGCCGGCACCACCTGCGGCTCCGATCTCCATCTCATCGGCGGCTACATCCCGTTCATGCGGTCCGGGGACGTCATCGGCCACGAGTTCCTCGGCGAGGTCGTGGAGGTGGGGGCCGGCGTCCGGCGGCACAAGGTGGGCGACCGGGTGGTGGTCTGCTCGTTCGTCGGCTGCGGCCGCTGCTGGTACTGCACGCACGACCTGTGGTCGCTGTGCGACAACACCAACACCAACCCCGGCATCGGACAGGCGCTGTTCGGCGCCGACACCGGCGGCATCTTCGGCTACTCGCACGCCATGGGCGGACTGCGCGGCAGCCACGCCGAGTACGTCCGCGTCCCCTTCGCCGACCACGGCGCCTTCTCCGTCCCGGAGGGCGTCGGCGACACCAGCGCCCTGTTCGTGTCCGACTCCGTGCCGACCGGCTGGATGGGCGCCGACCTGGCGGGTGTGAGACCCGGCGACGTGGTCGCCGTGTGGGGCTGCGGAGCCGTCGGCCAGATGGCGGCCCGCGCCGCGATCCTCCTGGGCGCGGAACGCGTCATCTCCATCGACCGCATCCCGGAACGGCTGGAGATGACCGAGCGTCACATCGGCAGCGAGGTCGTCGACTACACCGCCACCGACGTCGGGGCGGAACTGCGCGAACGCACCGGCGGCCGGGGCCCGGACGTGTGCATCGAGGCCGTCGGCATGGAGGCGCACAGCGACAGCCCCGTCCACCTCTACGACCAGGTCAAGCAGCAGCTGCGGCTCCAGACGGACCGGCCCACCGCCGTCCGGCAGGCCATCCACGCCTGCCGCAAGGGCGGCACCGTCTTCGTCCTCGGCGTCTTCGGCGGCGCCGTCGACAAGTTCCCCCTGGGTGCGGTGATCAACAAGGGCCTGACGGTACGGGGCGCCCAGCAGCACGGCCAGCGCTACATCCCGATGCTGCTGGACCGCCTGGCCGCGGGAGAGCTGAGCACCTCCCACCTGGCGACCCACACGGTGCCCCTGGACGAGGCGCCGCGGGCCTACGACATGTTCAAGCACAAGACGGACGGCTGCGTCCGCGCGGTGATCCGGCCGGACGGCTGACCGTCCACCGACCGCTGTTCCGTGCGCCGCCGTCGGGTGCCCGCCGTCGGCGGCCCGCCGTTTCCGCCGTTCGGTGCACCGCCGTCGGCCGTCCGCCATTCCGTTTGCCGTCTGCGCTGGTGGGGACTCGGCCGGGCATGAGCACGATGCCACGCCGCCGGATGCGGCAGAACCGGGTCCTGTGGCTGCTGGACCGAGTGGAGCGGGAGCCCCGGGCCGACGCGGTGATCGACGCGCTCCGCAAGCGGGTACGAGCCCTGCCGCTGGGGCGCGGCCGGGACCTGCTGCACGGCAGGTGGCTGGGGCACCCGGTGCATCCGCTCATGGTGCAGGTGCCGATCGGCAGCTGGCTGTCCGCGGCGGTCCTGGACACCCGGCCCGGCCGCTCCCGGGAGGCGGGGCTGCTGGTCGGCGTCGGGCTGGGCTCGGCCGCTCCCGCGGCCCTGGCGGGCTGGGTGGACTGGGCGGAACTGCACCGCCAGCAGCAGCGCGTCGGGCTGGTGCACGCCCTCAGCAACACGACGGCCGTCGGCCTGTACGCCGCCTCGCTCGCCTGCCGTCTCAAGGGCCGCGACGCAGCGGGCCGGGCGCTCGGGTTCCTCGGACTGACGGCGGTCGGACTCGGCGGCATGCTGGGCGGCCATCTGGCCTACCGCCAGGCGTCCGGCGCCAACCACGCCGAGGAGGTCCCGCACGTCGTCACAGAGGGCTGGCACCGGATCGGGACCGTGGACGAGTTCCCGGCCGGCCGGCCCGTGCGGCGCAACGTGGACGACGTGCCGGTGCTGGTCGTCCGGGAGATCGGCGGCACCATCCACGCGCTGGCCGAGCGGTGCAGCCACCTCGCCGGACCGCTGTCCGAGGGCACGGTCGCCGACGGCTGCGTGCAGTGCCCCTGGCACGGCAGCGTCTTCCGCCTCTCGGACGGCTGGAACGTACGCGGTCCCGCCACCGCGCCCCAGCCCGCCTTCGACACCCGCATCGTCGACGGCCATGTCGAGGTGCGCCTGCGCCTGCAGGACGGCGGGCCGTACGAGGGGAACGGCCGGCAACCGGCGGCCGGGCGGGGGAGCGGGGCGGGAGCGGGCACGGCCCGTCGGCGCAGCGGCTGACAGCCGGCCGGCGCAGGCCCCTCCCGGCGCGTCCGGAGGGCTCGACCGCTGACCGCTCATGTCCCGTCGCCCCGGCCGGGTGAAAACGGCCCGTACCGGGTACCCGCCGGAGCATGATCAGGCGTGCACTGTGGCAGGGGCTGGTCGCCGGTACGGCCGGAGGCCTCGTGATGACCCTCGGAGAGAAAGTCGAGCAGGCCGTCACGGGCCGGCCCGACTCCCATGTACCCGCCCGGGTCCTGCAGCGCCTGACCGGCCTGCGTGAACGCCCCCGAAAACAGCCCCTCCCCGCCAACTGGGCCATGCACTACGGCCAGGCCGCCCTCCTCGGCGTGCTGCGCTCGGTCATGGCCCAGGCAGGGCTGCGGGGACCGGTCGCCTCCGCCCAGTTCACCGTCGTCCGCCTCACCAACGACCAGATCCTGGAGAACGCGACGGGCGTAGGCGCCCCACCCGAGACCTGGCCCCGCAAGGAGCTCGTCGTGGACGTCCTGCACAAGACCGTCTACGCCTTCGTCACCGGTGTCGTCGCCGACGCCCTCGCCGCCCACGACGGCCCCGGTCCGGGACGACGCCACGCCGCGCTGCGCCCCGGCCGTCACGCCGACGTCGGACCGCTGCCGCGCACGGACGCCCACGGCCGCTGAACCCGTCCGGCGGCGCCGAGGCCGCCCGCCGATGTCACCGGGCGCAGCCGACGTCCAGCACCTCGATCACGTCACCACGGCGGGTGTACACGAGCCAGCACCAGTCACCGAACGCCGCTGACAGATCCGAGACCGGTGTCTCCCGGTCCGCGGCCACGGCCCCGATGAGCGCGATGATCTCCTCGTGCGCCTCGTCCGGGACGTCGAACAGCACGTCCGCGGCCCGTTGGATCATTTCGACTTTCATCTCGCCCCCCACGGAGGCAGGAGCGGCAGGATACGGAGCCGTGCACTCCGCCCTGGATCTGTGGACGCTTGCAACGAGTTCCCTGACCAGCATAGATCCGGCGGCGGCTGCTGGACCCGACTCATGGCATGACGGCCGCCTCGGCGAGCATGTCGAGCACGGCGTCGGGGCCGCCCCGGGACAGCGCCTGGCGTTGCCGGTCCGCCCCCGTACCGTGCTGCAGCAGACGGTGGACGAGCGCGGCGACCTGGCGGGTGTCGCCCGCTGCGTCGAGCGCGGGGCCGACGTGTTCGAGGAGCTGGTACACCGCATCACCGGCACGGCAGCGCTTGCCGCCCGCATCGATCAGCTCCTGGCTCAGTCCGTGGCGGGCGGCCTGCCACATCGCCGCCTTCAACAGCTCCGGGCTGCTGTCCGGGGTGGTCCGGCCGGCGGCGGCCTCGCGCATCGCCGTCTCCACGAGCGCGCGGACCAGGCCGGCGAACATCACGGCGTCGTCCGTGCGCGGCTGGACGTCCAGACAGCGGACCTCGATCGTGGGATAGCGCTCGCACAGCCGGACCTGCCAGTACAGCTGGCCGCTGTCGGCGATCACCCCCGTGCCCAGCAGCCGCCGTACGCGAACGTCGTACTCCGTGTCGTCGGTGAAGGACGGCGGCACTCCGCTGACCGGCCAGCGGTCGAAGACGATGGTGCGCCAGCTGGCGAAACCGGTGTCGTGTCCCTCCCACAGGGGGGAGTTCGCCCCCATGGCGGTCAGTGTGGGCAGCCAGGGCCGCAGCCTGTTGAGGACCTCGACGCCGACGCGCCGGTCGGGTACGGCGACGTGGACGTGCATGCCGTTGACCATCTGCTCGGCCACCAGCTGCGGCGCCTGCCGCCGCATGGCCTTGTAGCGGGCCTTCTCGGTGACCGGCACGGGCGTGTCCTGCATCATCGGCGGGGTGCCGCTGGCCACGATGCGGCAGCCGTGCGTCTCCGCCGCCTGCGCCACGGCGTGCCGCAGACGCAGCAGATGCCCACCGACCTCCTCCAGCGTGCCGCAGACCGGGGTGGCCACCTCGACCTGCGCCTGGAGGAGCTCGAGCTGGATCTCGTCGGCCGCGACGAACGGCTCCAGACCGGCCGCGGCCCGCACTTTCTCGCCGTACGGGCTCAGCCGGCCCGTGGCCGCGTCGACCAGCAGGAACTCCTCTTCCACACCGACCGTCGTCACCGCAGCGCTCCCAACCCGCCGCGCGCCGCTCCGGGGGAGCGGTGCGGGCGATCCGTCCCGGGGCCGCCACATATCGCGCCCGGTGCCGCCCCCGACTGCCTGAGGGTGCGGCAGACAAGTGCCGTATATCCACCCATTTCAAACGTCCAGGCTCGGTCCCGCTCACAGGTGCGGGCTCGGTCCGCTCGGCCGGTCCCACCGTCCGACGCGACGGGCCGCTCCGCCGAGGGTTACGTCCGGCCGGGCCGGGAACGCGGTGCGCTGGACGACCCCGAGGTGAGGCCGGTACCGCGATGACCGAGTACGAACGCTCACACACGATGCCCGCACAGCCGGAGCACGTCTTCGACCAGGCCGCCGACATCGACCAGCTCGACACCTGGCTGCCGGAAGCCCTCCACGTGGAGGCCGAGGACCTGCCTGCCGTCACCGTGCACGAGGACCGCACCGACGAGGACACCTCCGCCCTGTTCCGCGCCCGGCGCGACCAGATGCGGCTCGAATGGGGCACCCGCGACCAGGGCAGCTACACGGGCTGGCTCCAGGTCGCCGGCATCGACAACGGCGCCAGCGAGGTCACGGTGCACCTGTCCTTCTTCGACGAGCGCCACGACCCGGGCGAGCAGGCGGTACGGGACGCCTTGGACACCAGCCTCCGGCGCCTGGAGGAGCGGGTGCGGCTGCGCGTCGAGCACGAGACCGGCTGACCGGGGGGCCCGCACGCATGGCTCGCGTCAAGCAGTACGCCGTCGCGGCGTCCGGCCAGTGGACCGACGAGGAGGAGGGCCGGCGCCGCCTGCCCGCCGGTGAGGTGCACGCCTGGGAGCCGGGCCTGAACCAGACCGTCTGCGGGCTGTCCCTCAGCCGCTCCCAGCTCGTACGCTTCCCGCACGTCAGCTGGCCCGACACCTTCCCGGAGTCCGGCGGCGCGGCGGACCGGGTACGGCGGCAGTGCCCGCGCTGCGCTTCGGTCGCCGGACGCCGTGGCCAGGACGCGCGCCCACGGTGGCACCGCACCAACCCGCGGCCCTGAGCGCGGCCCTGGACCTGGCGCCCCACCCCGCGTCTGCGGCCGGGGCAGCGGGGGGTTCACGCCATGCGTCGCAGTCGCCGCCCGCTGTCGTCGACAGCTCGCTCGCCCTCCTACGCCCTCCTGGCCAGCGGTTGGACCTGGCTGCCCGACCGGTGGCGTCGTACCGCCGCTGCACTCAGCCCGCGGCCGCCCGTGCCGTCCGGTGCCGCACCCAGTGGGGCGCCGTGTGCGGCACCGGACCCGTGGACGTACACAGCCGGTGACGGTCAGGCGGCCCTCGCGCCACGCGTCATCCGCCGCCCGGCGGTCGCGGCCGCTCCCGCCAGTGCGGCGGCGACGGCCGTCCTGCGGATCGCGGTGCGCCGCCGCCCGTGCCAGCCACCGTGCACCGCGCCCGCCCCGGGAGCCGGTACGTGCAGCGTTCCGTGCGTGGCCGGAGCCTCCTCGTCGTGGGACAGATGGCTGCTGTCCGTCTGCCGTGCCATGGACCGCTCCGCGAGTCCCGGTGCCATCCGGGCCTGGCGCACCAGAGCCCGGCCCGCGGCACCGACGACCACCTCGCGACGCGGGTGTCGGACGAGATCGACGACGGCGCGGGCGACCCGCTCTGGGCTGTAGACGGGCGGCATGGCGACGACCTTGCGCCCGGTGTAGTTGGCCGCCTGCTGGAAGTGCGGGGTGTCGATGGTCGCGGGCAGCACCGTGCACACGTGGATGTCCTTCAGCCCCTCGACCCGGAGCTGCTGCCGGAGGCTCGATCCCAGCCCCCGCACGGCGTGCTTGGACATGCTGTAGGGGTGGCTGTACGGCTGGGCGACGACACCCACGATCGACGAGATGTTGATCAACGTGCCCGCGCCCTGCTCCCGCATCACCCGCAGAGCTGCTCGGGCCCCGTGCACGTAGCCCATCACATTGACGTCCAGGACCTTGCGGAAGTCCTCCAGCGGCACGTCCTCGAAGCGGCCGAAGGCGTTGACAGCCGCGTTGTTGACCCAGACGTCGATCCGGCCGAACTCCCGCACGGCACGCCGCGCCAGCTCCTCCACCGCTCCGGCGTCCGTCGTGTCGGTCGGTACGACCAGGGTCCGTGCCCGGCGATGCCGCGCGCACTCCTCGGCCGCCGCCTCCAGCGCCTCCTCGCGTCGCGCGGCCAGCACCACGGCGCAGCCCTTGCGCGCGAAAGCCTCGGCCGTGGCCCGCCCGATCCCGCCGGACGCCCCGGTCACCACCACCACCTGATCCCGCAGTCCCATCCCGTACCTCCTCGCATCCGCCCGAGCCGGGCGCCTCGTGCCCGGCTCCGCAGTGCGACGGGTACCCGGCACGGCTCACCTCCCCCGTCCACACCCCCCGCGTTTCACTGCCGCCCCCGCCGTCCCCGTCCTTCGTCCGGACACCGGCGCCGTGCAGACCACCACCGTGCCGGCCCGGCGCCGGTCCGCAGCCCCGGGGACGCCGCGGCCGGACGAGCGGGCCCAGGCAGCGGCAAGACGGTCCTGACGGGGCACCGCTCGGCACCGCGGCCGTGTGACGTGGGCGGCGCGCGCCCGTACGGGGCACGGTCGGTCCTCCCGTCCGGCGGACGGGGCGGCTGGTTTTCCCCCCGAGGGGGCATACGGGAAGCACGCGGGAGGGGACATCGCGCAGCAGAGATCCCAACAGCCCGGCAGGGGGCCGGTCAGCGAGGAGATGAGGACATGGCAGGGCCGGAGCACACGGAACCCCCCGGGAAACGGTCCCCGGCAGCACCCGGCGCGGCGCTCACCCGGGTACTGGAAGCCATCGGCAGCGCGGCCTACGTCGTCGACGAGCAGGGCCGCATCATCGCCGTCAACACCCCTGCCGAGCGCCTCCTTGACCGCCCCGCCGAGGAACTCCTCGGCCAAGACGCCCACGACCTGCTGCACCGGGACGTCCGCGGCCAGCACCTGCCGACCACGCGGTGCGGGATGCGCCACGCCTTCCACGCCGGCGTCACCGCCCAGGCCGACGAAGACTACTTCGCACGTCCCGACGGCTCCGTACTGACCATCTCATGGCTGATCACCCCCTACGACATCGGTGACGGGACGACCGGAACGCTCGTTCTGTTCCACGCCCCCCGGCACCCACGGGAGCGCGACCCGCGACCGGAGACGACGGAGGCCGGGTCTCTGCCGGAACTCGAACGGCTGGCGCTGCTGGCCGAGACGACCACGCAGCTGACCGCCACTCTCGATGCCGACGAGGCGATGCGGCGGCTGGTCGCCCTGGTGGTGCCCCGGCTGGCGGACTGGGCCGTCATCGATCTGATCACCGAGCGCGACGAGGTGTGGCGCACCGCCGTCGTCCACGCGGACGGCGACAGTCTGGTGCACCACGAGGAACTCGAAGGGCCAATGCCGCCCGTCCCGGAGGACTCCCCGATGCCCCTGTCCAGAGCCCTGCGCGGAGTCGCCTCCACGCTGGCCGGGCCGCGGACCTACCAGGGGCCGCCGGACTCCGGCATCGCGGTCGAACAGCGCCGCCTGTTCGACGCCACCGGCATCCACTCCGCGGCCATCGCCCCGCTGCGCAGCACACGCGAGGTCCTGGGCGCCCTGACGCTGGGCCGCGCCAAGAAGCCGGGGGACTTCACCACCGCCGACCTCCCGCTGCTCGAGGACATCGCCCGCCGCGCCGGGCTGGCCCTGGACAACGCCCGCCTCTACCAGCGCCAGCGCAAGGTCGCCGAGACCATGCAGAACCACCTGCTGCCCCAGATGCCGCGCGTACCGGGGCTGCGGATGACGGTTCGCTACGAGCCCGCCCCCGACGCCTCACACGTCGGCGGCGACTGGTACGACGCCTTTCCCCTGCCCGACGGCGCCACCGCCCTGGCCGTCGGTGATGTCGTCGGCCACGACCTCGAAGCCGCGGCCGGCATGGCGCAGCTGCGCAACGTGCTCCGCGCCTACGCCTGGTCCCAGCAGGAACCTCCCAGCCGGATCGTCGAGCGGCTCGACGAGGCGATGTTGCCCATCACCGAGGTGACCATGGCCACCTTGATCTTCGCCCGGCTTCAGGAGACGGCCGACGGCCACTGGCAGCTGTCCTGGACGAACGCCGGACATCCACCGCCGTTGCTGATCGGCTATGACGGCCTGGCCCACTACCTCACCAGCGGCCACGGCATCCTCCTGGGAACCGGGGACCGCACACCCCGCCCCGACGCCACCGTCATGCTGCCGCCCGGTGCCACGCTGCTGCTGTACACCGACGGCCTCATCGAAGCACCCGGACACACCATCGACGAGGGCCTGACCCGCCTGCGCCGGCACGCCGCCGCCCTCGCCCACCGGCCCCTGGCGTCCTTCAGCGACCACCTCCTTCGCCGTGTACGCCCGGAGGGCACCGAAGACGACATCGCGCTGCTGGCCCTGCGCACCCCCACCCGGACAGGCGCCGACCCAGCGTCCTCCGGATCCGTCCGGTGAACGGCGAACAGTGGTGCGCGCCTCGCCCGGGCGGGGCGCGCACGCGGCTCGGCGCCCGGGCCGCCCGCCCGTTGACCGGGGAGTGCCGGACGGTGCGCTGACTGTGCCCGGCCGATGTCCTGTCCCTGTCCGGCAGGGGAGTGCCGGACGGTGCGTCGCCCGTGCCCGGCCGGGGCGTGCTGCCCGTGCCCGGCCGGCGAGGTGCCGGGCGACGGGACGCGTACCCGCCGCTTGTGGTCCGGACGCGACAAGACGGCCGCCGAAGCCGGCCCGGCCGCTCCCGGATGCCTGATCAGGAGACGCCCGCCCGTTCGGGCGGACGCGGGGCCGGCGTCCTGGCCGCGGCCCGGGCGATGTTACGGGCCATTCCGCCGAACACCACGGCGTGGAACGGCGTGATACTCCACCAGTACGCCTGACCGAGCAGGCCACGCGGATGGAACAGGGCCGCTGGCGGTAGCGGGTACGGCCCGCCTCGTCCGTGTCGGCGTACATCTCCAGCCAGGCCAGGCCCGGCAGCCGCATCTCGGCCCGCAGGCGCAGCAGCCGCCCCGGCTCGATCTCCTCGACCCGCCAGAAGTCCAGCGAGTCACCGACCCGCAGTCGCGCCGCGTCACGGCGGCCACGGCGCAGACCCACCCCGCCGACGAGCCGGTCCAGCCATCCCCTGACCGCCCAGGCCGGCGGAAAGGAGTACCAGCCGTTGTCCCCGCCGATGCCCTCGATGACCCGCCACAGCGCCTCGGGCGAGGCATCGACGACCCGCTCGCGGCAGTCGGTGTACAGGCTGCCGCCCGCCCAGTCGGGGTCGGTGGGCAGCGGGTCGCTGGGCGCGCCGGGCACGGAGGCCGACGACCAACGAGTGGTGACCTGGGCGTCGCGCACCCGGTGCAGCGCCAGCCGTACGGCCTCGTCGAAACCGATCGGATGGCCCGGCGGGTCCGGCACGTACCGTGCGATGTCGTGCTCCCGGCAGACCACCTCGTGGCGCAGCGACTCCGTCAGAGGGCGGGCGATGGTGGCGGGCACCGGGGTGACCAGCCCCACCCAGTGGCTGGACAGGCCGGGCGTGAGCACCGGCACCGGCAGGATGAGACGGCGCGGAAGGCCCGCGACGGCCGCGTAGCGGGCCATCATGTCGCGGTACGTCAGCACGTCCGGGCCGCCGATGTCGAAGGCCCGGCTGACGTCGGAGGGCATACGGGCGCTGCCCACCAGGGTGCGCAGCACGTCCCGGACCGCCACCGGCTGGATGCGGGTGCGCACCCAGCTCGGGGTGACCATCACCGGCAGGCGTTCGGTGAGATAGCGCAGCATCTCGAAGGAGGCGGACCCGGAGCCCAGGACGACCGCCGCTCTCAGCACCGTCGTGGGCACCCCCGACTCCAGCAGGATGCGGCCGACCTCGGCACGTGAGCGCAGATGCGGGGACAGGTCCCCCTCGGGCACCCCGGCGGGGGTCAGCCCGCCGAGGTAGACGATGCGCCGCACGCCCGCCGCCCGGGCGCACCGGGCGAAGACGCGCGCCGCACGCCGGTCGGTGTCCTGGAAGTGCCGGCCGGAACCGATGGCGTGCACCAGGTAGTAGCCGACGTCGACGCCGTCCAGGGCGTTTGCCACCGACGCGGCGTCCGTGACGTCCCCGCGCACCACCTCCACCCGGTTCACCCAGGGGTGGTCGCGCAGCCGCTCCGGGGAGCGCGCCAGGCACCGCACATGATGGCCCGCGGCCAGCAGCTCGGGCACCAGCCGCCCCCCGATGTAGCCGGTCGCCCCGGTCACCAGGCAGGTCAGTCCCGCCTCCACGTCGTCAGCCGCCATCGCCCCGCACCCTTCCGCCCGTGCCTGTCCCTGCGCTCTTTCCCGGAGGTTCCCGGAGCTGCCGGACACGGACGCGGAACGTGGGCCGCTCGGGGCGGACGACCGCCGCCGAGTCCGGCGCCAGGGCACCACGGGCAGGGCGGCGCCCCGGCCTCCCCGGGTGCCCTGTGCGGCCGAGCGTCACACCGGTGACGCTTGCGGGCCGTGCCTCTGGGACGAAGGCGCTGGTTGAGCCCGTGGTGCGCGGGCACTCGGGCGTGGCCGACGGACAACCCGTCGAGGCAGCAGGAGGTATCCGTGGCCGTTCGCCATCAACTGATCAAAGTCAGCCCGAGTGCCGTATGGGCGGTCCTCGCCGACGGCAGCCGGTACGCGGAGTGGGTGGTGGGAACCTCGGGGTCCCACCCGGTGCGCGGCCAGTGGCCGTACGTGGACGCGGCGATCCGGTACCAGGTCAGCCTGGGCCCGGTGAAGCTGTCCAACGAGACGGTCGTCCGCCGCTGTGAGGAAGGCGTCTGCCTGGAGCTGGAGGCCCAGGCCGGCGTGCTGGGCACGGCACGCATCGCGATCGAGCTGCGGCCGTGGGGCGAGCACTGCCTGGTGATCGTGGACGAGCACCCCCTGCGGGGAGCGGGCGGCCGGCTGCACAACGTCGGCTTCGAGGCGCTGCTCCAGCTGCGCCACCGCGCCATGCTCGCCCGGCTCGCCCGGCTCTGCGAGGACGAGGCGCGCGACGACCGCCCCGCCCCACGGGGAGTCACGGTCGCGCCCACGACCCCGGGCGCGGGCGGAGCCGGCCATGCCTGACGCCGTGGTGATCGGCGCGGGCCCCAACGGCCTCGTCGCCGCCAACGTGCTGGCGGACGCCGGGTGGAGCGTCGAGGTGCTGGAGGAGCAGCCGGAACCGGGTGGCGCGGTGCGCCACGACCGAGGCGTCGACCCCGCCTTCGTCAACGACCTCTTCAGCTCCTTCTACCCGCTCGCGGCCGCCTCGCCCGTCCTGGCCAGGCTGCGCCTGGAGGACCACGGGCTGCGGTGGAGCCACGCGCCCAGTGTGCTGGCGCATCCCCTCACCGACGGCAGCTGTGCCGTCCTGGACCGGAACATCGACGCCACCGCCGCCTCCCTCGAAGCCTTCGCGCCGGGCGACGGAGCCGCCTGGCGGCGGCTGCACGACGTGTGGCAGCGGCTGCGCCCCGACCTCCTGGACGCTCTGTTCACCCCTTTCCCGCCCGTCCGCGCGGCTGCGCGGCTGGCGTACCGGCTGCGGGCGGCGGGCGGACTGCGCATGGCACGTTCGCTGGTGCTGCCGGTGCGCCGCCTGGGGGAGGAGGAGTTCCGCGGCCAGGGCGGCCGACTGCTGCTGGCCGGCAACGCCCTGCACGCCGACCTCGCGCCCGAGTCGGCGGGCAGCGGCGGCTTCGGCTGGCTGATGGCCATGCTGGGGCAGACGTACGGCTTCCCCGTCCCCGTCGGCGGCTCCGGCGCGCTGACCCACGCCCTGGCGCGGCGCTTGGAGGCCCGGGGCGGACGGGTGCGCTGCGGGCAGCGCGTCGAGCGGATCGTCGTGCGCGGCGGACGGGCCGCCGGGGTGCGTACCGCGGCCGGTGACGCGGTGCCGGCACGCCGGGCGGTGCTGGCGGACGTGTCGGTGCCCGCCCTGTACGGCGAGCTGGTCGATCCCGAGCACGTGCCGCCGCAGCTCCTGGACGACCTGCGCCGCTTCCAGTGGGACTTCGCCACCTTCAAGGTGGACTGGGCGCTCGACGGCCCGGTGCCCTGGCAGGCCGAGCAGGCCTCCCGAGCCGGCACCGTGCACCTCGCCGACGGCCTGGACGAGCTGACCCGCTTCGCCGCGCAGATCGCCATGCGGCACGTCCCGGACCGCCCCTTTCTGCTGTTCGGCCAGATGACCACCTCCGACGCCTCCCGCTCCCCGCAGGGCACCGAATCGGCCTGGGCCTACACCCACGTCCCCCACGAGATCGGCACCGACGCCGCCGACGAGGGCATCACCGGCCGCTGGGACACCAAGGAACAGGAACTCATGGCCGACCGGGTCGAACGCCAGGTCGAACGGTTCGCGCCGGGCTTCCGCGCGCTGATCCGCGCCCGCCGCGTCCTGGCGCCCCCGACCCTGGAGGCCCTCGACGGCAATCTCGTCGGCGGTGCCATCAACGGGGGCACGACCGCGCTGCACCAGCAGCTCATCTTCCGCCCCCTGCCCGGCACCGGGCGCCCGGAGACCCCGGTCCCCGGCCTCTTCCTGGCCTCCTCCGGGGCCCACCCCGGCGGCGGTGTGCACGGCGCACCGGGCGCCAATGCCGCACGGGCCGCGCTGCACCGCCGCCGGCCACCGGGTCTCGCCCGCGCCCAACGGCTCCTGACCCACCGCGACCGCACCGGAACCAGGCGCTGACCCACCGCGCCGCCGCCGCTCGGATCGACCCCCGCGAGGAGACCCCGTGAACAGCTACGAGGAAGCCCCCCATGGCCCCGACCGCGACCACCGGCGCCCCGCCGGGGTCGACGACAAGACCGTCGAGGCCCTCGGAGCGCTGTCCAAGGCACTGGAGACCACCGAGCGGGCCAGAGGCCGCCTGTACGACTTCCACCAGCTGACCGGCACCGCCGACCTGCAACTGGACCGCGCCGTCCAGCTGCTGCACGAGGCCGGCCACCCCGAGTGGGCCGAGAAGGTCCGCTCGGAGGTCCTGGGGCGCAACGTCATCCCCGGGCACTGGACGTTCCAGATCATCGAGGCCTACAACGCCACCTACTACCGGCCGTTCCAGCAACTGGAGGCCGGCGCGGTGCGGGAGCTGGCCCAGGGCCGCGACCACCTGTTCGAGGCGGAGATGAAGGAGGACCGCCGTACGCCCGGCCACCCCCACCACACCGCGCGCCCGCCGGACCGCGCGACCTGACGCGCCCCCGGACCCGTTACCCCACGTCCGACCCGCATCCGGTCCGGGTGGGCATGACGGACACTGGGCAGCAGAGGAGGGGAGGCCGACCGTGCTGACCGCAGTCCGTGAACAGCTGGGCCAGGCCCTGTTCCGCCGTGTCGCCGGCCCCGACGGACCGGCGACACGCGCCCGTATCCACCACACCCCCGGCCCGCGCTGGTTCGGACCGGACCGCCCGATCCGTACGGTCCACGGCGACGCCTCGATGTTCATCGGCGGGCTGAGCGCCCTGCTGCTGCAGTCCCTGCATCCGCTGGCCATGGCGGCGGTGGCCGGACACTCCGGTTACCGCGGCGACCCGTGGGGCCGGCTGCAGCGCACCAGCACCTTCCTCGCCGTGACGACGTACGGCACCGCCGCGGACGCCCAGCGGGCGGTCGACCACGTGCGCGGCATCCACGAACGGATCCGCGGGACGACCGCCGAGGGCGTGCCGTACCACGCGGCCGATCCGCACCTGCTCGGCTGGGTGCACGCAGCCGAGACCGACAGCTTCCTTCGCGCCCACGAACGCTACGGAGCCCGGCCGCTGGACGCCGCCGGTTACGATGCCTACGTCGCCGACACCGCGCGCGTCGCGGAGGCGCTCGGGGTGAGCGACCCGCCGCGCGACCGGCGCGAGCTGTCCGAGCGACTGGCCGCCTACCGGCCGGACCTGCGGGCCACACCCGAAGCCCGGGCCGCCGCCCGCTTCCTGCTGTTCCAGCCGCCTCTCCCGCTGGCGGCACGGCCCTTCTACGGCGGGCTCGCCGTGAGCGCCGTCGCCCTGCTCCCGCCGTGGGCCCGCGGCATGCTGTGGCTGCCCCGGGTACCGGTCGTCGAGGACCTCGCCGTACGCCCCGCCGGCCACGCACTGACCCGGACCATCCGCTGGGCCATGGCCCCGCACCGGCAGCGCCCGCCGGGGTGAACGCCCGGAGGCACCCCGACAAGGGCCTGTCTGGCCGGTTTTCGCGGCACCGGCCCGGCCCTGTGGAAAACGCTTGGACGGGGCGGTCGCGATCGCGGAACACTTGACGGGCCGGGGGAGCGGATCGAGCCGACGCCGCGCACGAGCGTCGAGGCGACGGCGTCGGTCCGAGGAACCACGCGGCGGGGCCGTTCTACACACCACAGGGGTCGAATGGGATCGCCTGAATCGCGCGGGAGTCGGCGGGGCAAGGGCCCGGTGCTCCTCGCTCTTCGTTACTACGGACGGGAGTTGGCGCGGCTGCGGTGGATCGCGGTGGGCGCGTTGCTGCTGCCGGCGCTGGGCAACATCGGCCTATACTACATCGCACCGCTGGTCGTCGCCAAGCTGGTCGGCCGGCTCGCCGGTGACAGTGGGGGCGGCGGCGTGGACATGGCGCTGCCCTACGTCCTCGGCTTCGTCGGTGTCCTGCTGTTCGCGGAGGCGCTGTGGCGGATCGGCGTGCACTGCCTGAACCGGCTCGACGCCCTGGGCATCGAGCACCTGTACGTGATCGGCATGGACGAACTGTTCGCCAAGGACGCCGCGTTCTTCCACGACAACTTCGCCGGGTCGCTGACCAAGCGGGTGCTGAGCTTCGCCTCACGGTTCGAGGCGTTCGTCGACACCCTGACGTTCCAGGTCGTGGGCAGCCTGGTGCCGCTGGCGTTCGGGTCGGTGGTGCTGTGGCGCTACGAGCCGCTGCTCGTGGTCGGGCTCCTGACGATGATCACGCTGACGGCGCTGTGCGTGGCTCCGCTGATCCGTCGTCGCCAGATGCTCGTGGGCCGGCGCGAGGAGGCGATCGCCCGGGTGTCGGGCCATGTCGCCGACAGCCTGATGAACATGGACACCATCCGGGCGTTCGCCGCCGAGGACCGTGAGGCGGCCGAACACCGGTCACGCGTCGCGCGGTCACGGCGGCTGACCCTGAGGTCGTGGGACTACGGCAACCTGCGCATCGACACGCTGGTCGCGCCGATGTCCGTGCTGACCCACGCGGTCGGCCTGCTCCTGGCGGTCTCCGTAGCGGGAGGCCGGCACGGCGTGGAGGCGGTCGTCGTCGTCTTCACGTACTACTCCAACGCGACGCGGATCATGTTCGAGTTCAACCAGATCTACCGCCGTCTGGAGAGCTCGATGACGGAGGCCGCGCAGTTCACCGAACTGCTGCTGACGCCGCCGACCGTGCTCGACCCGCCCGTGCCGCAGCCGCTGGCGCCCCGGGCCGCCGACATCCGCTTCGAGCAGGTGACGTTCGCCCACGCGGGCGGCAAACCCCTCTTCGAGGGGCTCGACCTGGAGGTGCCGAGCGGAGCGAAGATCGGCCTCGTCGGCCGGTCCGGCGGCAGAAAGACCACGCTGACCCGGCTGTTGCTGCGGATGACGGACATCGACGCCGGCCGCATCCTGATCGGCGGTCAGGACATCAGCCGGCTGCGCCAGGCGGACCTGCGCAGTCTGATCGCCTACGTGCCGCAGGATCCGGCGATGTTCCACCGCACCCTGCGGGACAACATCGCCTTCGCCCGCCCGGACGCCACCGACGCCGAGATCCGCCGCGCGGCCCAGGCGGCGCACGTCACCGAGTTCGCCGACGCGTTGCCGGACGGCTTCGACACGCTCGTCGGCGAACGCGGCGTCAAGTTGTCCGGCGGACAGCGCCAACGGGTCGCACTGGCCAGGGCGATCCTGCGCGACGCGCCCATCCTGCTGCTGGACGAGGCGACCAGCGCCTTGGACTCCGAGAGCGAGATCCTCGTGCAGGAGGCGCTGTGGCGGCTCATGCAGGGGCGGACGGCGCTCGTGGTGGCGCACCGGCTCAGCACGGTGGCCTCCATGGACCGGCTCGTCGTCCTCGATCGCGGGCGGATCATCGAGCAGGGCTCCCATCAGGAACTGCTCGCCCTGCACGGCGCCTACGCCAAGCTGTGGCAGCACCAGTCGGGCGGCTTCCTCGACGACAGCGCCGCGCGGGCAAACCTGCACTGAGATGTCCGGAACCGCCCAGCCGCACCGTGCACGTGGACCGCGCGCGCCGAGCGGCGGGACCGTCAGTCGAGGATGTGCCGCAGATAGGCCTGCGGAGCGGCCAGGTAGCGGCGCCAGTGGTCGACCAGGGCGAGTTCGTCCCAGTCCACCCGGCGCATGCCGTGCTCGCCGACCTCCACGATGTCCGCACCGGGCAGGGCGGTCAGCAGCGGAGAGTGGGTGGCGCAGATGACCTGGCCGCCGTTCTTCACCAACTGATGGATGTGGCCGAGGAGTTCGAGGCACGAGGAGAACGACAGCGCCGCCTCCGGTTCGTCCATCACGTACAACCCGGGCTGGAAGAACTTCTCCCGGAAGGCCGCGAGGAAGCCCTCGCCGTGACTGACCGAGTCGGCGTCGAACCCTTCGCGGTTCAGTGCGTCCAGTGCCGTCTCGGCGCGCAGGAAGAACCCCTTGCGGGCGGACCAGCTGCTCAGCATGCGCCGTCCGCGCGGCGCCGCGTCGAAGCGGACCCGCTCGCCCAGGACCGACTTCGGGCGGGGGCCCGCGTAACGCCAATCGTGCGAACCGCCCCACGAGTCCAGCCCGAAGCCCTCGGCGAGGCCCTCGACCAGGGTGGACTTGCCCGAGCCGTTCTCACCGACGAGGAAGGTCACCGGCGCGGTGAAGCGCAGGCCGTCCGACAGGAGCGCGCGCACGCACGGCACCGACCAAGGCCATGCCCTCTCGTCGCACGAGGCCACATGCACGTACGCACGTTCGATGATCATGCGCCGATTCTCCCACGGGGGCGCGCCGGTACGGCTGTGGGAAGCTGGCCGGCGACACCGTGCCGCAAGTCTGACGACCGGCTGTGCCCCGCATCACCGGACGCCCTCGCACAGCACGGTGTCGACGAGCCGCTGGACGGCCGCCTCGGCGCGCAGGAGCGGTTCGTCCTCGGCGACCTTGCCCGTCGCGTTGACGGCGATGCTCCGTGCACCGTCCTCGGTGAGGCCGTTCCTGACGGTGCCGCCATCGGTGTCCCCGCCGTGCCCCCATCGGTGGCCGCCGCAGGTCAGCGGCTGCCGCATCAGTCCCAGTCCGTAGTGCAGGCCGGGGAAGGGCACCTGGAACTCCTCGCCGACGGGTACGACGCGGCGCATCGCCGCCAGTTCACGCGGGGGCAGGAGACGGCCGCCGAACAGGCCGGTGCAGAAGCGGTCCATGTCGCGCTCGGTGGTGACGAGCGATCCGGCGGCGTCGGCCCACGACATGGTGCGCACGGTGGTGTCCGTCCAGCCGGCCGACCCCGGGAAGCGGTGGTACGTGCGCGCGTGCGGCCGGGGCAGGAACGGGTCCTGTCCAGGGGCGTACGTGCCGGTCAGGCCCAGCGGTTCGACGATCCGTTCGCGTACCTCCGTCGCCCAGGAGCGGCCGGTGACCTTCTCGACGATCATCCCGGCGAGCACGTAGTTGGGGTTTAAGTAGTTCCAGTCCGGCTCGGGGTCGGCGGGGTCGGCGGGGTCGGCCGACGGGAAGTCAGGCTTGCTGCGTATCGCCCCGGCGACGAGTTGTTCCGGCTGGAGTCGGTCGAACCTGTGCCGCTGGAACGCCGCCGCGTCGGTACCGGTGTCGTCGGTGTAGTCGTAGCTGTGGATGCCGCTGGTGTGCTGGAGCAGATGGCGGACGGTGATGCGGCGGCCGTCGTTGCCGTTGCCGGCGACGAGGCCGGGCAGCCACCGCTGCACCGTGTCGCCGAGCGACAGGCGTTCCTCCGCGACCAGTTGGAGCACCACCGTGGCGACGAACGGCTTCGTCACACTGGCGGCCCGCAGGCTCCCGCCGTACGGAACGGGGCGGCCGGTCCCCAGCTCCGCCTCCCCGGCCCGTGCCCGGACGCGATGGCGCCCGTCCCGGACCTCCACCGAGATGCCGATGTACCCCGTAGGGTGCGCTCCACCTCCGCCCGCGGTTCCTGCCGGGTCAACGGGTCGGCCTCCCGTGGCGGGGACGGCGTCGTGAAGGGCGCGGACGCCCCCGAAGCCGGCGCCGCCGAGGCGGGCACCACCAGGGCACTCGCGCCGAGCGCCGCGCCGACCAGTGCGGCCGTCTTGCGCGACCGGGCGTCTTTCACCTGTGGCTCGGTCATGGCAGCCAGCTTGAGCGAAGGCCGACACCGGGCACCATGACGGCACCACCCCGCCGGTGCGTGGCGGAATCCCCCGTGTCACATCCGGCGGGCCGACGGCGGTGTCACCGGGTCCTGCTGAGGGAGGCGCGACCGTGCGTGTGTTCTATTCTCGAAACAGAAGGGCAGGCGGAAGGCCGGCCTGACGACCCTCCGCCGGCCTCCGGAGAGAGGAGGCGGACATGAAGACGCCCATGCGGCGTTCCGCGATATGCGCCAGTGCGGCCGCCCTTTTGATCTCGGTGGTGGGCGCGACGGGCGGTCCCGCGTCCGGGCTTCCGGCCGGTGAGGAGGACGGTGAGCTGAAGTTCGGCTACGTCCTGCCGGAGACGGGACAGCTGTCCTTCCTCGGACCACCGCAAATCGAATCGGTGAAGTTCGCGATCCAGCAGATCAACGATGCCGGTGGTGTCCTGGGCAAGCCGGTGCCGGCCGTGGTCGCCAGCGACGAGGCCGGACAGGAGGCGGTGGCCGCCCAGTCCGCCGACCGGGTTCTCGCCGCCGGGGTGGACGCGGTGATCGGTGCCGCGGCCTCCGGCATGTCGCTGGCGTTCATCGACCGGGTGACGGGCGCCGGAGTGGTCCAGTGCTCGGCGTCCAACACGGCACCCACCTTCACGAACTACGACGACGGCGGGTACTACTTCCGTACCGCGCCCAGCGATGTGCTGCAGGGACCGGTCCTGGCGGACGTCGTACGCGAGGACGGCCACGAGCGGGTCGCCGTGATCGGCCGGGCCGACGACTACGGGCGCGGCCTGCTGAGGGCCACCGAGCAGTCCCTGAGGGACGGCGGCGCGACCGTGGCGCTCGCCGAGACCTACGACCCGAGGGCCACCAACTTCGACCAGATCGTCCAGCAGGTCAGGGACAGCGACCCGGACGCCGTCGTGGTGATCGCCTTCGAGGAGGGCGCCCGGATCCTGCAGGGCCTGCTCGAGGCAGGGCTCGGGCCCGACAACGTCGGCGTGTACGGCGCCGACGGACTGCGCAGCGAGGAACTTCCCTCGCTGGTCTCCCGGGGCGACCCCGAACGGCTCGCCGGGATGAAGGGGACCGCGCCGGCCTCCGCGGCCAACGAGCAGTACGTGAAGGACCTGCGGAAGTTCGCACCGCAGCTGAAGGAGCTGCAGTACGCGCCCCAGGCCTTCGACTGCGTGAACACGATCGCGCTCGCCGCTGAGAAGGCCAAGTCCGACAACCCGGAGGTCTTCGCCAAGGAGATGAACGGAATCACCAAGGACGGTGAGAAGTGCAACTCGTTCGCCGACTGCAAGAGGCTGCTCGCGGCCGGCCGGGACATCGACTACGACGGCGTGAGCGGTCCGCTCGAATTCACCGACGCCGGTGAGCCGGGCCGGGCCACGATCGAGGTGTACACCTACGACGACCAGGCCCAGCTGCGCACCCTGCGCACGGAGGTGAGCACCCAGGAGTGAACCGGATGTCGCGGGAGTGATCCCGGACAGCGAGATCAGCGGACGCGGGCGAGGGTGCCGAGGTACAGCTCGATCACCTTCTCGTCGTGCAGCAAGGCCATGCCGGTTCCGGAGTACGCGTTGCGGCCCTGGTCCAGGACGTAGCCGCGGTCGCAGACCTGCAGGCACCTGCGGGCGTTCTGTTCGACCATGAGCACGGCGACGCCCGCGCCGTTGATCTCCTTCACCCGGTCGAACACATGGTCCTGGTGGAGCGGCGAGAGGCCGGCCGACGGCTCGTCGAGCAGCAGCAGTTCCGGCTCCATCATGAGCGCGCGGGCCATCGCGAGCATCTGCCGCTCGCCCCCGGACATCGAGCCGGCCTTCTGCCGGCGGCGGGTGGCCAGCAGAGGGAAGAGTTCCTCCACCGCGGCGACCCGCCGTGCGTAGGCCCTGGGGCGCAGATAGATGCCCATCCGCAGGTTCTCCGCGACGGTCAGCTCCGGAAAGACGTTCTGCAACTGCGGCACGTACCCCACGCCTCGGCGCACCAGCTCGTGCGCGGGCCGGTTGGTGACCTCCTCGCCGTGCAGCCGTACCGTCCCGCCGCGCACCCGCAGCAGCCCGAAGACGGCCTTGACGAGGGTCGACTTGCCGGCGCCGTTGGGGCCGATCACACCGACCAGCTCACCCGGTCCCACCTCGATGCTGCAACCGCGCAGCACGTCGACGCCCGGCACGTACCCGGCGACGATCCCGTCGGCCGCCAGCACCGGCTGCCCGTCGCCTCTCGCCGTCATCGATTCTCCTCGCCGGTGTCGTGCGGACATGGTCACTCCTCCTCGCCGGTCACCTCCGGCTCGTCGTGCCGCCTGCCGAGGTAGGCGTCCACGACGGCGGGGTTCCGGCCGATCGTGTGCGGCGGGCCCTCGGCCACCAGCCGGCCGTCCGCCATGACGGCGACCCAGTCGCTGATGCCCATGACCACGTCCATGTCGTGCTCGACGAAGCAGACGGTCAGCCCCTCGTCGCGCAGCCGGGTGATGTGACCGAGCAGGGACTGGACCAGCGCGGGGTTCACTCCGGCCATCGGCTCGTCGAGGAGCAGCATGGCCGGCCGGGACATCAGCGCGCGGGCCAGCTCCAGCAGCTTGCGCTGCCCCCCGGAGAGCGTCCCCGCGTAGTCGTCGCGCACCCGGGTGAGCCGGAACCGGTCCAGCAGCTCCTCGGCCCGGTCCCGGGCATCGCGCTCCTGCCCGCCCCACAGCGGACGCAGCAGTGCGGGCAGCAGCCGTTCGCCCCGTTGCCCGGGGACGGCGAGCAGCATGTTCTCCAGGACGGTGAGCCGGGGCAGGGTCCTGGTGAGCTGGAACGTACGGACCAGCCCGCTGCGCGCCACCCGGTGCGCGGGGCGGCCGGTGAGAGGCTTTCCGTCGAACGACCACCGGCCGTCGTCGGCCCGGTCGAACCCGCTCACCACGTTGAACAGCGTGGTCTTGCCGGCGCCGTTGGGTCCGATCAGCGCCGTGATGGCCCCGCGTTGCACCTCCAGATGCTCGACGTGCACGGCGACGAGGCCCCCGAAGGCGCGGGTCACCCGGTCCATGACCAGCAGCGGATCGGGCTTGCGGACCCCGGGCTCGGGCGGGGTTCCGGCGAGTCGGCCGGCGGCCGTGGCGGAGGCGGGGCCGGTGGTGCCACCGGCGGGAGCGGAGTCAGCGGCCACTGAGCATCATCTCCTTGCGGCTGCCGAGGAGACCCTGGGGCCGGAAGACGATCAGCAGGATCAGCGCGACTCCCACGAGGGCGAAGCGCACGGCGCCGGCCTCGGAGGTGCTGATCAGCTCGGGCGACACGTACCCGGCGCCGATGGCCTGCCGCAGCGCACTGTCGAGGAAGGTCAGCACGAACCAGAACAGCACCGAGCCGACGACCGGCCCGAGCACGCGTCCGGCACCGCCCAGCACCAGCAGGGTGTACAGGAAGAAGGTGACGCCCGGGTCGAAGCTGTCGGGGTTGACCGACTGCACCTGGATCGCCTGCATCATGCCTGCCGCACCGCCGATGAGCCCGCCCAGCACCAGGGACTGCATCTTGTACGCGTACACGTTCTTGCCGAGGCTGCGCGCGGCGGTCTCGTCGTCGCGCACGGACCGCACGACACGGCCCCAGGGGCTGTGCACGAGCAGGGCGAGCAGGACCGCGACCAGCGCCACCAGCGACCAGCCGACGATCATCACCCACAGGTCACGGGCGCTGAACTCCACCAGCCACACGCCGTAGCTGCCGCGCGGGACGGGACTGAGGTCGTAGAAGTCGCCCGCGAACCTCTGCAGGCCGTACACGCCGCCGGTGACGGGCTCGGCCCAGCTGGAGCGGTAGAACAGCCGCAGTGTCTCCCCGGCGGCGATCGTGGTGATCGCGAGGTAGTCGGCGCGCAGCCGCAGCGTGGGCAGGCCGAGCAGCAGGGCCAGCACGATCGCGCAGCCCAGCCCGGCGAAGACGCCGAGCCACATCGGCCCGCCCCAGGTGGCCACGGTGATGGCGAGGCCGTAGCCCCCGACCAGCATGAAGCCGACCTGGCCGAAGTTGAGCAGCCCGGTGTAGCCGAAGTGCAGGTTCAGGCCCATCGCGGCGAGGGCGTAGATCGCGGCGATGGGACCGACACCGGAACGCAGCGCGTCGGAGACGATGACCGAGACGTCCACACCCGCCCCCTCACCCCACCCGCTCGCGACGGCCGAGGATGCCCTGCGGCCGGAGGAGCAGCACGACGATGAGGACCAGCAGCGCCCAGGCGTACTGGAGGTCGACCGGGAACCACAGGGTGGACATCTGGGCGACGACGCCGATGACGAGGCTCCCCACCATCGCGCCGTAGGCGGATCCGAGACCGCCCAGGATGATCCCGGCGAACATCAGCAGCAGCAGCTTGAAGCCCATGTCCCACGTGATGATCTCGACCAGCCCGAAGAAGATCCCGCCGAGCGCGGCCAACCCGCCCCCGGCCATCCAGACGATGCTCACCACCCGCCGGACATCGATACCGGACGCCTCGGCGAGATCCCGGTTGGCGGCGACCGCCCGGACGGCGGTGCCGATCCGGGTCCGCTGCAGCAGCACGGCGAGAGCGAACAGCACCAGCACCGAGAGCAGGGTCACCGTCAGATCGCGAGGGGTGATGCCGACCGGCCCGAGCTCGATGGCCTGCTGGATGTCGTACTGGGCGAAGGAGGCGGGACGGTTCCCGTACAGCACGAGCACGACGTGGCGCAGCAGCAGCGACAGCCCGATCGTGACGATGAACATGTTGATCAGCCCGGTGCCGCGGGCGCGCAGGGGCCGCCACACTCCGCGGTCGACGGCCCAGCCCACCAGGGCACCGAAGGCGACGGCCGCGAGCGCGGCGGGGATCAGATGCCAGCCGGGGCCCGCGGCGGAGACGTTGAGGAAGAACGCGAAGGTGGCGCCGATGGTGACGAACTCGCCATGCGCGAAGTTGATCAGGTGGATGGTTCCGAAGATCAGCGAGAGTCCCACCGCGGTGATCGCGATGATGACACCGAACTGAACCCCGTCGATGAACGCCTGCAGGGCGCGCTCCCCGAAGCCCGGGCCGTGTCGGCCCCCCTCACCCTGCGCCCGTGCGGCGACCGCGCACAGCACCACGGAGAAGAGCGCCAGCGCCGGTACGAAAGCCCACCGACCACGCATCGCCAGTCCGATACGTTCGAATGATCCGTGTCAACAGTGTATGCGCGTGTTCGCCCGCCCGGCCGGGACGGTGCGCGCGGTCAGCTGTGCGGTCGCATCGGCGCCCCCGGGGCGGTTTCCTGCCCGTCGTGGCCACCGTTTCCGCCGCCGAAGAGGCCACCCACCGGGCCCGTCGGGGTCTGCGAGGGCGAGGGCGAGGGCGCGGTGCTCGGTGAGGCGCAGTCGCCGATGAGGCCGCCGCACGGCGTGGCGGACGGGGAGGCGGTGGACGCCGACGGGGTGGGTGTGGGTGAAGGGGACGGGGTCGGCGACGCCGACGGGCTCGGGGAGGGCGCACCGCTTTCGTTCACGCCCTTGCCCAGGTGCGGTGCGGCGGGGAAGGGCAGCACGGGCCGGCCCTGGAGGGCGGCGGTCATGTAGCCGACCCAGACCTGGGTGGGCATGTCGGCGCCGAAGACCTTGCTGTAGCCGCCGACCCCGGCCATCGACCGCAGCCCTGAAGAGCCCGGGGCTTCCTTGAACATGGCGACGGCGGTGGACAGTTGCGGGGTGTAGCCGATGAACCAGGCGGACTTGTAGTCGTCGGTCGTTCCGGTCTTGCCGGCGGCGGGCCGCCCGAGGGCGAGGGCGTTGGTGCCCGTGCCGTGCTCGACGACGCCCTGGAGCACGTCGGTCACGGTGTCGGCGGTCGAGGCCGGCATGGCCCGGGTGCCGGCGGGCGGTCGGAAGCCGGACAGCGGCCGGCCCGCGTGCAGGACCTTGGTGACGGAGTAGGGCTCGTGGTGGACGCCGTGGTCGGCGAACGTGCCGTAGGCGTCGGCCATGCGGATGGGCGAGGGGGTCGAGGTGCCGATGTAGAAGCCGGCCGTGTCGTACTGCAGGCTGCTGCGCAGCAGGCCGGCCTTGAGCGCCTCGTTCTCCACGTTGTGGTAGCCGACGTACTCGCCGAGCTGCACGTACGGGGTGTTGACCGACTGCTCCATGGCCTTGCGCAGGGTGATGTATCCCCACTTGGTGGAGACGTCGTTGCGCTGGTGCAGCAGTCCCGTGGGGTCGGAGCCGTCCGGGAGGTACTGCCCCTGCTGGTTCTTGATCTCGATGTCGTCGTCGCCGTCGAACTTGCTCTCCGGCGTGATGGGGGAGGGCGGTCGGCCCGGTGAGAGCACGGCGCCGTGGTCGAGGGCGGCGGCGAGGTCGAAGGGCTTGAAGGTGGAGCCCACGGGGACGCCGGCGCTGTTGGCGTTGTCGGTGTAGTGGCCCTTGTTCCACCCCTCCCCGCCGTACAGCGCCACGATCGCCCCCGTGGTCGGGTCGACCGAGGCGGCACCCACCTGGACGTTCCTGTCGGCCGCACGGTGCGCCGGGTCAAGGCGCCGCTTGCGCATGTTGGCCACCGAGGCGCTCAGCTCGGCCACCTTGCGCTTGTCGAAGGTCGTGTAGATCTGGTAGCCGCCCTGGTTCAGCTCCTGGTCGGAGAGGGACGAGTGCTGTTCGACGTACTGCTCGGCGATCTGGACCAGGTAGCCGACCTGTCCGCCCATCGAGCCCTGGGCGCGCATCGGCCTGGGCACCGGGAACCCCGCCCGCAGGTAGTGCTCCTTCTCCGCGGCGCTGAGTTTGCCGATGGCCGCCATCCGTCCCAGCACGTACTTCCAGCGGGCCACGGCCGGGGCCCGCTCCTGCGGGTCGTCGGCGTTCATCAGCACGCTCGGCTCGTTGACGGTGGCCGCCAGGAACGCCCCCTGGCTGACCGTCAGTTTCTGGACGGGCACGTGGTAGTAGGCCTCGGACGCGGCCTCGATGCCATAGGCGCCCCGGCCGTAGTAGCTGGTGTTGAGGTACCCCTGCAGGATCTGCTGCTTGCTGAGCCTCCGGCCGATCTTCAGGGAGATCATGATCTCCTCGAACTTGCGCGACAGGGTCTGGCTCTGGTTGAGGTACGTGTTCTTCACGAACTGCTGGGTGATGGTCGACCCGGACTGCACCTGGCCGCCCTGCGCCATGTGGTACAGCGCCCGCAGAATTCCCTGCGGATCGACACCGGGGTCGGTGTAGAACGAGGCGTTCTCGGCTGCGAGGAAGTCCCACTGCACAGCGCGGGGTACTTGGGAGAGGGAGACGTTCTGCCGGTCCACCTGCCCGACTTCGGCCATCTGGGAACCGTCGGACCAGTAGAAGACGTTCGCCTGCGTCTGCGTGCTCGGATTGACGCTGGGAATCGACACGGACGCGTACGCGCAGGCCACCGCGCCGGCCAGGGTGCCGCACAGCGCCACGAACAGACCGAGCGTCTGCTTCCAGGACGGCACCCAGCGCCGCAGACCGCGTCTGCCCGTGCGCGGATAGTCGATGAGCCTTCTCTTCCCCGGCGGCTGTCGCCGGGCCGACGCCACGGGACGCCCCGAGGAGCCCTCCGCCTTTCCACCGGCCTTCCCGTCGGCCTTCCTGCGCGCCGACCGACGGTTCGCCGCCTGGGCGGCCCTGCGCATCTCCGCGCGCGTCATCCGCGGTTCCCCGCCCGCGGGGGCTCGCCCCTCGTGGCCACGACTGGGGCGTGAGGGGCTGTCGCCACTCGGCCGGGAGGGCCCGCTGCGGTAGTCACTCATTCTGGGCTGTGCCTTCAAGTCGGTCGGACATGCCGGGACCCGGCCGGGGCGCTCGTCACGGGCAGCCGAACAGGACAACGCCGCTGTCCGCCCCACACCTGTCAGGGCCTGAGCGTAAGCAGCCGACAGCAGGCGGGGCGGACGGTTTGGGCTGGTATTGACCGGCCCGTCGGCGAGATATTCCGATGGGCTGACGCTTCGGATACCTCCGACCGCTGAGCGCCAGTGCGCCGCAGGGGGCGTGCCCTTCGCTCGGGAACGCGCGGCGGGCTGCTGCCCCGCCGCAGGCGCCGCGGGCACGCGGTGGGTACGCATCACCGCGACGAGGCACAGCAGGGGCAGAAGCAGCGCGAGCGCCACCGTGCCGAGGAACCGGCCGAGCCGGAAGTCACCGGCGGCGCGAGGCGTGATGACGCCCCGCGACGGCGCAGGGCGAACGCGACGGTCGCCGTGCCGGCGGTCAGCAGCCCGGCGGCGAGGGCGACCGGCAGGGCAGGGGAGGCGGAGCCGGTGTCGGCCACGTTCCGCGCGGCGAGGTCCTGGACGTACGGGGCGTACGGAGCCCGGGCCGAGACGGACACGGCGGTGCGGGTGTGGTGCGGGATGTCCTTGACCGACCGCACCGAGCCGTCCTGGTTCAGCAGCACCTGCTTGTCGTTGGGGTGCCGGAAGTCGAACATGTGGGTGAGGGTGCCGGCCCGCTGGTCGAAGGAGGCGTCGCCGATGCGGCCGGCGTGCCAGTTGTCCTCGATGAACCGGGTGATCGACGCCTGCTCGGTGGCGGTGCGGTCGACCGTGTCGACCCTGCTGTACGGGGAGATGACCAGCAGCGGCTGCCGGGTCCTGACCGCAGCGGTCCGGGTAGCCGCCCGCTGCGGCCGGGCCGGACTGGCAAGCGGGGCTGTCGAGAGCATGGCCGTCGGAGCCGAGGGTTGAGTCGGTGGAGCCGTTGAGCACCTTCGAGGTGACGTGGTCGTACCAGCCGTCGGAGTCCTCGTGGGCGACCACGACCGCGGTGGACTTCCACTCGGGCGACCCGGGCGTCCGGGGAGACGACGGTGTACGGGTCGGGGGTGCCGGTCTGCTCGGGGTCCTCGGTGCCGGAGGCCGGGTCGACGGATACCACGCCGTGCGTCTGGCCGGAGACCAGGCTGAGGGTGCCGGGGGTGTAGGGGCCGTAGGCCGAGCTGAAGGAGCGGTCGTTGAGGGTGTAGTGCTGGGCGTAGTTCCACAGCGCGGTGACGGTGTTGCCGTCGTAGTAGTCCATCACCAGGCCGGGTTCGCCGAACAGGCCGGTGCACTTGCTGCCTTCGGTGTTCTCGACGCACATGTCGGCCTTGCCGCCGCCGGCGGCGTACTGCTCGGGCCCGCGTGACCGGTTGGGAGACGACTGCTCCCGCAATGCGAGCTCGAGCTCACGGCTATCGCGGGACGGAAGACGAGAGCCGGTGCGGGCACGGACCCCGCTGGAAAAATCGGGATGCGGACTTTTCTTCTCTGATGTGTGTGAATCGGCACAAAACAGTCACTCGTGCATCAAAGAGACGAACGCATGAACGAGGTGCTCCGAGGAGGAGTGGCTGATGAGTGAATCAGTCCAGGGCAACGCGACCAGGTTGCAGCAGACCGGCGAGACAGCCAGGGCACAGGCGTCGGCCATGGCCGACGAGACGAAGCAGGCCACCGGCCAGGTCGCGGGAACCGCCGCGGAGCAGGCCAAGGCCGTGGCGGGACAGGCGCGGCAGCAAGCCGGCGTGGCCGTCAGCGACCTGCGCGGCCGAGTGGTGAACGAGGCCGACCAGCAGACCAGGCGGGCGGCCGGGACGCTGCGCCAGTGGGCGGACGACCTGGCCGGACTGGCCGAGAAGGCACAGGGCGACTCACCCGCCCGCGGTCTTGCCTCCCAGGCGGCCGACGGCGGGCACCGGGCGGCCGACTACCTGGAGAAGCAGGGAGTCGAGGGCCTGGTCTCCGATGTGCAGGACTTCGCCCGCCGCCGCCCCGGCGTGTTCCTGGGCGGTGCCCTGCTGGCCGGCCTGGCCGTCGGACGGATGGCGAAGGTGGCGGGCAAGGCCGGTCAGGCCTCCGCAACGGGACAGCAGGGGGACGGAACAGGACAGCAGGCAACGCCCGGGACTGCGGAGCAGCCCGCGCTGGGAGAGCAGACCTCTCCGCCGCTGCCGCCCGGCCCAGTGCCCGACGCCGCGCGGACGCCACAGCCCGGTCCCGCGCCGTACGCCACGCAGTCGCCACCTGTGGCTCCACCCCCACCGCCGCAGGTGCCGCCGGCCGCCCCCTACGTCCCGCCGTCCGCCGGCACGCCGCCGGGCGGTGCGCCGGGCCGTCCCTCCCCGGAGGTGTGAGGTGACCTCGATCCCCTCCACTCCCGCGGAGTCGCAGGGCCGGGACAGGTCCGTGGGCGAGCTGCTGTCAGCCGTGACCTCGGATGTCCAGACCCTGTTCCACCAAGAGGTCGAACTGGCCAAGACCGAGGTCAGGCAGGAGGCCACCAAGGCGGGCAAGGCGGCCGGCATGTACGGCGGCGCCGGGTTCGCCGGCTACATGATGCTCCTGTTCCTGTCGCTGGCCGCCGTGCTGGGGCTGGCCAACGTGATCGACGGGGGCTGGGCCTCCCTGATCGTCGCCGCGGTGTGGGCCGTGGTCGCGGCTGTGCTGTACCAGCGGGGCCGCACCCGGATGCGCACCGTGACGCCGAAGCCCGAGCACACGCTCGAAACACTCAAGGAGGATGCGCAATGGGCACGTCACCCGACCAGTTGAGGGCCGAGATCGGTGCCACGCGGGACCGCCTCTCCGCGGACGTCAACCAGCTCGCGGACCGGGCGAGCCCTCGCCGTATGGTGCGCCGCCGCCGCGCCAGGATGCGCGGTGCCGTCTCCGGCATGCGGGAACGGGTCATGGGAACCGCCTCGCACACCGCCCACGGGGTGAAGAGCAGTGCCCAGTCCGCGGCCGGTTCGCTGCAGGAAGGCACCCAGCAGGTGGCCGACACGGCGCGCGACGCGGCCGGTCAGGCCCGCGACGTGGCAGGTCAGGCGGGTGAAGCGGTGCGCCAGGCGCCCGAGCAGGCGATGCGCCGGACCCAGGGCAATCCGCTGGCCGCGGGTCTGATCGCCTTCGGTGCCGGCATGCTGGCGTCCTCCTTGCTGCCCACCTCGCAGGCCGAGGAGGAGAAGGCCACCGACCTGATGCAACGCGGTGGCGAGGCACTGGAGCCGGTGAGGCAGGCAGCCCTCGATTCCGCGCAGACCCTGAAGGAAGGCGCGAAGGAGGTCGCGCAGAGCGCGGCGCAGGAGGTGAAGGACACCGCCACGGAAGCCGCCCGTACCACCCAGGAGGAGGCCCGGAACCAGGCCGGACGGGTGACGGACCAGGCCCGCGACTCGGGCAGGCAGGTCACCGACGAGGCCCGGCAGCAACAAGGCCCCGCCTGACGAATCACCGGTGGCTTCGCCGCTCGCGGCGGACGGCGCGCGGCCCGAGCCGACGGCGAAGGGCCGCGCCCAGCCTCACGGGAGCCACCCGTAGGACGAGAACTTCCTCCCGCCCCCGCGTCAGGGGCGTCGCGTAGTAGGGGCGTCCGAGTCGCCGTGCGCGGAACCAGTGCGTCCCCGTGACCGCATCCAGAGGCGGAACAGCTGCCTGTTCGTTCTGCCGGCGCAGAGCAATGGTCCACTGGCCGGGACGGAGTCGGCGGACGGGCAGTCTGGCGGTGAAAAGGATCCGGTCCCGGTCTTCGTCCGGTGAGCACCGCACGGGCACCTCGTAGACCGAGCCGGAAGTGTCCTCGGCGCGCAGTGTCATCGCTCCGGGCCGGGACGTGGCCTGTCCGGTCAGGAAGCCACTGACGATCAGCTGGCCGCGGGCGGTCGGGTCCCAGGCGGTCCTCGTGACCCGGCAGGCTCGGCCGAGCGCGCTCTCGGCCTGCCGGACGTGCAGGGAGAAGCCGCCGTGCGGAGTGAAGAAGGGCCGTACGAGCACCTGCCCCTGCCCGGCAGCCCTGCCGCCGAGGGCGCGCTCGGGTGGAGCGGTGCCGCTGCCGTCGCCGCCGGTGGCTGTCCGCCGGAGCCTGACCGTACGGCTGACCCCCTGCGCGCGCACGTCCAGCACGAGGTCCCAGACGCCGAGACCCAGGGGTTGACCGCCGGCCACCGTGCGCAGGTCGACGTCGACCTCGAAGCCGGCCCTGGCGTAACGGCCCTCGCCGGGCAGGTCCGCACGGGTGCGGGCGGTCACGGGCAGGCGGATGTCGGGGTGGGCGAGACCGCGACGGCGCACGATCAGCTGGGTGTCCGGTTCGGCGGTGGCGACGTGCTCGATGTAGGCGTGCCCCGACAACCGCAGCACCCCGCCGTCCCCGTGCCATGCCGCTTCGGCCAGTTCCGTGCGGACGGGGAGACGATCCGTGGCGTCGAAACAGACGTCGGGGACGGCCTTGGCGGGATCGCGGAAGTAGGGGTGGCACCAGTAGACGCGGCCCTTGTCGACCAGATACCCGCGCCCGGCGTCCTCCTTCCTGTTGCGCGCCACAGCCATGACGTCGTCGTAGCGGTCGGCGCGCAAAAGATGGATCAGCAGACGGTCGGGCGGGGAGAGCTGCTGGAAGACCCCGTCCGTCACATAGGACAGCGCCCAGCTCCGGAACTCCGGGTAGAAACGCTCGCGGGCCTGCTGTTCGTTCTCCTGCGGAAGCAGGGCGCGCAGTGGGCCGCACAGTTCCCATTCCACATGGCGGCGCATGATCCGGTCCCGCCGGGGGCCCGGTTCGACATAGCGGGCGACGGTCTGGAAACACAGCCGGGTGCCGTCCATACGGTGGGTCAGGGCGGCGGCGGTGAGAGTGAGGTTCTCCCCGGAGCGGCGGTTGCGGACGTAGTAGCAGTCATAGTCGGCCACGACGGAAATACCGTCGGCATTGAGGTAGGCGGCTGCCGTGAACGGCTTGTCCTCGCAGTTGCGGTACGGCGGGAATCTCAGGTGCAGTCGTTCGATGAGCGAGCGGCGGAACAGCTTCCAGCAGCCCAGGGTGCGGTAGGCGTCGGACGAGAAGACATCGGTCCGGGGCTGGTTGTGCCGGAAGGCGGCGGTGGGGACCGCGCGCCCTCCCACGGACACCATCTTGCCCAGCACGACGTCGGTCCCGTTCTCGTCCGCCATCGCGACCATGCGGCGCAGCGCGTCCGGCCCCAGGTAGTCGTCGGAGTCGAGGAAGAAGACATAGTCGCCCGTGGCGAGGTCCAGCCCTGTGTTGCGCGGGCCTCCGGCACCTCCGCTGTTGGCCTGGTGCACCACGCGCAGGGCAGGGCATGCGCGCGCCAGCCTGTCGAGCTCGGCACCCGTGCCGTCGGTCGACCCGTCGTCGATGGCGATGATCTCGATCTTGTCCAGCCCGAGCGTCTGCTCCATGGCGGAGGTCACGCACGCGGTCAGCTCCGGCATGGAGTTGTAGGCCGGAATGATCACACTGACACGGGGAGCATCCGTACGGGGCGGCATGGCGACTCCCAAATCACCGGGGGCGGCGTTCAACAGGGACGAATTCAGGCGCGCACATACGACGTGGAGGCGAAGAACCACACGCAGTCACACCGTAGATTCGTCGACGCCCACTCGCCCGTCCGCAGTCACCGCGGCGTATGCGGAGAGCCGCATCACGGGTGCCGCTGCCAAGGCCGCAAAGGCAATCCGCCGTGTGCGTGTCCAACGCGACTGATCTGCGGCCCTTACGCCGCCCGAGTGACCGGGGAGAACCGGGTAAACCGTGCGGCAGCCGAAGGCCGGAAGTCGAGAGCCGAAAGCCCGGGGCTTGAAAGCCCAGAGCCGAGCGCTTCCTTTTCGAGCCTCAGATTCCGTTCTCGTCGGCGGGCCGGGTTTCCCGCGCCCCTGCCCCTCCCTGTGCTTCCGCCCCTCCGGTGCGGGGCGAAGCCTGCTGCAAACGGTCGATCATCCGGGACGCCTCAGCCTTGGTGAGGCCCTGCGGAACCTCCTCACCCGCCTCACGGGCCAACGTGCGCAGATAACTCAGCTGCGGACCGGTGGCCGGTTCGTCGCCGGTGGCCCAGTCCTCCACGTCCTTGGCTGGATTCGATTCACTCATGGCCTACGACTACCCCATTTCCGCTGCCGTCTCCACGCAGGAAAGCACAGCGGTATCCCGGAACGGAGCCGGGTGACCGGCCGGACAACGCTTTGCAGGAACAGCAAAAAGGCTGGCTTCCGCGCAGCGTCCGCAGCATGATCGGCACCGGGCTGCGGGCAAGGGACACGGACGGACGCCGTCGACCGTGGCTCCCGCGGGCCGGACGGACTCGGAGGACTCATGCCGCTGCACGCCACGGACGTCACTCACCGCCTGGTCTCCTCACCGGCAGGCCGCATCCACCTGGTGGAGCAGGGAACCGGACCGCTGGTACTGCTCGTCCACGGCTTCCCCGAGTCCTGGTACTCCTGGCGTCACCAACTACCCGTTCTGGCCGCCGCCGGCTATCGTGCCGTCGCCATCGACGTCCGCGGCTACGGCCGCTCCTCCCGGCCCGCTGACACGGCCGCATACCGGATGATCGACCTGGTGGAGGACAACGTCGCGGTGGTGCGTGCCCTCGGCGAGGAGTCGGCCGTGATCGTCGGCCACGACTGGGGCGCCACGACAGCCGCCAACTCCGCCCTGATCAGACCGGATGTCTTCCGCGCGGTGGGGCTGCTCAGCGTCCCCTACACACCACGCGGCGGACCCCGGCCCAGCGACGTCTTCGCCACCCTGGGCGGGGACGAGGAGTTCTACGTCTCGTACTTCCAACAGCCGGGCCGCGCCGAGGCCGAGATGGAACCCGACGTGCGCGGCTGGCTGGCGGGCTTCTACGCCTCTCTGTCCGGGGACACCATGTCCGGGCCGGGGGTCCCGGACCCGCACTTCGTCAGCAGGGGCGGGCTGCTGCGTGACCGGTTCCCCGCCGGCCGGTCGCCCGCCTGGCTCGGCGAGGCCGACCTGGACTTCTACGCAGGCGAGTTCGAGCGCACCGGCATGACCGGGGCGCTCAACCGGTATCGGAACATGGACCGCGACTGGGACGACCTGGCCGACTTCGACGGGGCGCCCGTCACCCAGCCGTCGCTGTTCATCGGCGGCCGCCTGGACGCCTCCACGACGTGGCTTGCCGACGCGATCGACGCCTACCCCGTGACGCTGCCCGGGCTGGTCTCCTCCCACGTCCTCGACAACTGCGGCCACTGGATCCAGCAGGAGCGCCCCGCCGAGGTCAACCGGATCCTCACCGACTGGCTGGCCGCCCTGCCCGGCTGACGCCCCCCCGGGGGTGACGGTGGTGTCCGTCGCGGTCACTCATCGGCTGCCGACCCGAGTGTCACCGCCTCGGCTGCGCAGGCTGACGCCCGCCTCGGTGAGCACGCGGTGGACGAACCCGTAGGACCGCCCGTGATCTTCGGCGATGGCTCGGATCGACCGGCCGCGCTGGTACTGCTCCTTCATGGTCTCGGCGAGCCTCTTGCGTGCCGTGCCGGTGATCCACTTGCCCTTGCTCACCATGGGTCTCCTTCCAGCGACCGATGCGGAACCTGATCACCGACTGCCCCGAGCGCCGCCTTCCGCACCTGACTCGGCAGGCGATTGCGGGGACAGATGGACCGGTCCGGTCAGCGATGTCCGGGCGCCTGAGCCGCACGCTGCTTTCCGCGTTTGCCTGACTTCGGCGTGTCCTGGTTCTTCGACGTCTGCGGCTCTGCCGCGGCCTTGTCGTTCTTCCCCGGCTGGAGCTGGGGATCCGCTGCGTCGGGCTCGGAGCTGGTCGCGGTGTACTCGCGATCCGTGCCGCTCACCTGAGGGGTGCGGGACGGGAGCGCGGCAGCGGCAGGCGTGGTCGAGATCCGCGTCGGACGTTCCTTGTCGCCCGCGCTCTTCTTCTGCCTCGGCGGCGTGCTCGACGGCTCCGTGGCCGGAGCGGTCGTCCTGGGGCCGTCGGGGCCTGATGCCGCGTCGGCACCGCTCCCGGAGAGATCCCCGAGGGAGCCGGTCAAGGTGGCGCCGAGCAGCGTGGCCACCGCGGTGCCGACGGTGGCCATGGTGCGTCGGCTGGGCCGCCGTCCGCTTGAGGTGTGCTGCGCGCCCACTACGGTGCCTGACGTGGCAGAGCCGGGTGAGTCGGCCGGGCCTGCGGGGTCGGCCGGGTCGGCCGGCTCTGCGGGCGCGGCGGGGCGGGCCGGCTCCGCGGGCGCGGCGGGTGCGGGCGGGCCGACGTAGAGCGCTGGAGTGCGGCTCTGTGGCCTGCCCTCGGTCCACGCGCCGGACGGGAGCACAGGGGCCCTGCGCCCCCCGCCCAGGGACGACAGCACCTCGGCGCATGACCGGGCGTCGGGCCGATCGTGCTGTTCCAGGGCGGTCATGGCCTTCAGCAGGCGCGTGAGGTCGTGGCCGATGTGCGGAGGGAAGGACGGAGGACGGTGCAGTCGGGCGATCGCGGCTTCCAGCTGAGTGCCGTCGTATTCGAGGTCGCCCTTGAGGCACTCCAGCAGCGTCAGACCGAGGGCATAGATGTCGGCTGCCGGTCCGACGTGTTGGCCGAGGACCTGTTCGGGAGCCAGGTAGGCCGCGGTACCGATCAACGCGCCGCTCGCGGTGTGCGTCGTGCTGTCGATCAGCCGTGAAATGCCGAAGTCGGTCAGGCGCGGGGAACCGGTCGTGTCCATCAGGACGTTGGAGGGTTTGACGTCACGGTGGACCACCCCGGCGGCATGGACGTAGGCGAGCGCGTCGGCCAGGGCCGCGCCGAGCGTGCCGACTTCGGCCGGCTGAAGGCGACCGCGGGTGATGCGTTCGCGCAGGGTCGGGCCCTCGACGAGATCCATGATCAGGAAGGGCTCCCCCTTGTCCCGCCCCGCGTCGTACACGGTGACGAGCCCGGGATGCTGCAACCGGGCCAGCAGGATGCCTTCCTCGGTGAAGCGCTCCTCCGTCTGCGTGTCGCTGCTCGCGCGGAACACCTTCACCGCCACTGCCCGCCTGAGCCGGAGGTCGAACCCCTGGTGGACGTCGGCGGCGCCTCCTCTTCCCAGGAGGGCGTCCAGACGATACCGGCCTGCCAGCACCTTGCCGTGAAGGCGAGGCTCGGGTCCTGAGGCCCATGGGCGTACCGCCATTTGCTCCCCTTGTGACGAACGGTGTGATGAGGCCGGATCCACGATCCGGAGCAGACGATCGAGTTCCCCTCACTCCTCCTGTCATCCCAACGAACTCCGCCGCTCTCGGACGCGGAAGGTCCGCCGTTCGGCGGCATGGCGCCCGTCGGTCTCACAACGGGATACCGGCGGGCCGAGTCCCGGCCGACCGGAGCGATTAGGGGCGGGGAGCTGTGGTCAGGGACGGGGGCGCAACGGTGTGCCGCTGCCGGGCGGGCTGCCGCTGATGTCGGTGATCAGCCGGGCGCACAGGTCGCGGAGTTTGACGTTGCGGTGCTGGGAGGCCTTGCGCAGGATCGTGAAGGCCTCGTCGGCGGTGCAGCGCTGCTGCCCCATGATGACGCCGATGGCCTGGTCGATGATGCTGCGGGACTGCATGGCGGTTTCGAGGTCGGCGGCGTACTGCCGGGCGTCGGCGATGCGCTGGGCCAGGGCGATCGCTCCGGTGGCCTGGGCGGCCAGGGCACGCAGCCCGTTGCGGTCGGCCTCCGCGAAACCCAGGGGCTGGGGGAAGTAGACGTTGAGGGCGCCGGCGGTGTGGGTGTGGGCGGCGACCGGTACCGACAGCGAAGAGCGGGTGCCGGACGCGGCGGCATAGGCCGGGTAGGGGCCCCAGCGGTCGTCATCCAGCATGTCCGGGACCTCGATCTCCTTGCCCAGGCGCAGGCTCTCGAGACAGGGCCCGTCGTTCTGCCCGTACTGCGCCTCGTCCAGGGCCGGGCCGCTGGTGCCGGCGCTGACCACGGTCATGGGACGACCTTGACGTTCCAGAGTGATGCCGGAGCCGTCCGCGGTCGGTGAGAGGGCCAGCGCACTGTCGGCCATGGATTGGAGGAACTGTTCGAGAGTGTCGGTGCTCAGCAACAGGGACGTCACGTCCGGCACGTCAGGCGGCTGATCGCTCATGAAGGAGGTGTCCTTTGCCCGGGCGGCGGCCAGTGGTTGTCAGGGAAGGTCCGCCGAGGACCACGGAGTCCAGCCCACGGGGTCTCCCTCCAGCGGATCGGCCGTCCGCCATCGGAGGAAGCGGAACCGACGGCCACTGCTCCCTCCACTATGCCCCTGCCCGGGCGGCCGCCCAACCGCTCAAGAAAGGGAGCTGGACGGAGCCTCCCGGTGGACGGCGCCGATGTCGTCGTCCGGGGCCAGGCGCAGGTAGGCGGTGATCTGCTTGCGCGCATCGTGGAGGGTGACGACGACCCTGTCACTGACCGTGTGCACGAGGTGCAGTCCATGACCGCCGACGCGGCGCCGGTCGCTCTCCTCCACCGTCGGTTCGTCGGTGGAGGTGTCCCATACCGTGATGGCCAGTTCGTCACCGGACAACCGCAGGAGCAGCCCGCAAGGGCCGGGAGCATGCCGGATGGCGTTGGTGACCAGTTCGCTGACGACGATCTCGGAGTCCGGGACCAGGGGGGCCGGTCCGGGGGTGGTGCGGTCGGCAAGGGGGGCGTGGGCGAGAAAGGCGTGGAGGGCCTGGCGCGCGTCGAACGCGCGGGCCGCACCGTCGGCCCAGGCAGCGGCATAGCACAGCATGGCGTACTCGTCCGTGCCCTGCTCATCCGCCGCCTGCTGCTCAAGCGGGATGACCATACGAGGTTCTTTCGTTGTCTTCGCCCTTCTTGGGCGGGCTTGTCGCCATGCGTCTACCCGAGGACGGACCGCACACACCGGGGGGCTGCGTCTTTGCGCCGTGCCGTAACGGTCGATGGTCAGCATTCCGAGCGGAGTTCCGAGCGGATGTCGAATGCGCCGGTTCCCGATCGACGTGAGAGTGAAGGCAGTACATCCCCAGCTTCAGGAGCACCCATCGTGACCGTGACCGCGGACATGGCCATCTCCCTCGACGGCTACATCGCCGGCACCGACGTCTCCCTCGACAACCCGGGAGGCGACGGCGCCGAACCGCTCTTCGAGTGGATCCACAACCTGGCGAGCTGGCGGGAGCGCCAGGGCCTGACCGGCGGGGAGGACAACCGTGACTCCGAGCTGATGCGCGAGTGGTTCGACGCCACCGGCGCGGTGGTCATGGGGCGGACGATGTACGACACGGGGGAGGGGTTCTGGGGCGACAACCCGCCGTTCCGGGCGCCGGTCTTCGTGCTCACCCACCGCCCCCGGCCGACCCTGGTCAAAGAGGGCGGCACCACCTTCACCTTCGTCACCGACGGCATCCACAGCGCCCTCGACCAGGCGAAAGCCGCCGCAGGGGAGAGGAACGTCGACATCGCGGGCGGGGCGAGCACGGTGCGGCAGTACCTCAGGGAGGGGCTTGTCGACGAACTGCAGCTGCACGTCGTACCCGCCCTCCTCGGCGACGGGCTGCGGCTCTTCGAGGGTGTGGGCACCGGGCGGCGGAACCTGGAGCCGATCAGGGTGGTCGACACGCCCCTCGCCACACACCTGAAGTACCGCTTCGTGAAGTGACCCGGGCACGCAGAGGACCGGTCCCCGGCGCCCCGCTGGGAGACGCACGGCCAGGGCCCGGCCCCCTCCGCGCTACCGGCCCTGGCCCGCCCCGAAGCCCTCCGCGCCCGTATGTGACCGCGAGGTCAGGCGTGGGAGAGGGCGAAGGACACCAGGAAACCGCACACAGTGATCAGCCCGATGGCCAGGTGGGCGTCCTCGAACGCCTCGGGGATCATCGTGTCGGCGATCATGGCCAGGATCGCGCCGGCCGCCACCGCGGTGACCGCCGCGATCACGGCCGGGGAGAACGCTCCGACCACGGTGTAACCGAGGACGGCGGAGACGGTGCCGGCGGCGGCGATCGCCGCCCACACACCGAAGACGTACGCCTTGCCGCGCCCTGCCCGCTTCATCCCCGCGGAGCTGGACAGCCCCTCCGGGATGTTGCTGAGGAACACCGCCGCGACGGTCACCATGCTGACCGCCCCGCCGTCGAGCAGGCTGACCCCGATGACCGCCGACTCGGGAACACCGTCCAGCAGCCCTCCCAGCGCCAGCGCCGTCCCGGACCCGCCCTGCTCGGCCTCCGACGGCTGAGACTTCGCCGGCTGGTGGCCGGAGCGCTTGCGGTGCCGGGCCCCGCGGCCGGCCAGCCAGAGGTTGCCCACGGTGTAGGCGATCGCGCCGGCGAGCGTGCCCATCGCCGCCGGCGCGAGACCGGCCTGCTCGTACGCTTCACCGACCAGTTCGAACGAGACCGCCGACAGCAGCACCCCGGCGCCGAAAGCCATCACCGTCGCGATGACCTTCTGCGGCACTCGCAGTCCGTAACCGACCGTCGCACCGATGAGCAGCGCCGACCCCGACAACAGTCCCCACAGTCCCGCCTGCACCGCTTCTGCCATGCCGTGACCGGTACCCGGCGCTGTCCCGGTCAGACAGACACGGAAAAGGTGCTGTCCGCTAGGAGGCCTTGACGGTCGTGGTCCTCCAGCGTTCCCTCAGCCAGGCGCGCCAGCGGGTGGCCCGTCTGTCCGTGGGCGGCTGCCCCGTCGGGGAGGAGCCCGCCTCACGCAGCGCGGCGCACCAGGGGCAGTCGTCGATGACCGGGTCGTCGGCCGGCAGGTGATCGTCGCGGGTTCGGATGCCTGACAGGTACGGGTCTAGCGGTCGTCGCCTGTACTGCTTCCGGTTGGTCATCCGACGGCTCCATCTGTTGGGGGATCAGCGCACCCGACTCGTGGTGCGACAGCTCTCCGGCATACGTCCGGCGCGGCGGCACGGCGTCCCGCCGCACTCCGTTCGTCCGGCCGGCCCGTTCAGGGCTCCTCATGCTGGTGGATATGTCTACGCACCGGAAGGGGTGGCGCGGCCTGGCGATTAGGCCCGCGTCCGGGTGCGCGCCGCGCTTGCGCTCCAAGGCGTCGATCGCGCATGTGTTGGATCGCCACCATGGCGGCGTCGTCGCCCAGGCGCCCGGCGTACGGGCGAGGAGGTCGTCGCGCAGGTGCTTCGGCAGAGGCGATGCGAGGGGGCCGATTCCGAATACACCCGTCGAGCCCCTCCCGGCGACCGCCCGCCCGGGACAGGGTGCGCGGCCCGTCATCATGGGGGGCGCCGTGGCACAGTGGCGGTATGTGCGGCCGCTACGTCTCCACCCGCAGTCCGCAGGACCTGACCCGCCTCTTCGGCGTCACCGACTGGCGTCCCGACGAGACACTGGCGCCGAACTGGAACGTCGCCCCCACCGACGACGTCTACGCCGTCCTGGAGCGCACGCCACGGCGCAACGGCGACGGCGGCTCTGTGCGCAGGGTACTGACGCCGCTGCGGTGGGGCCTGGTGCCCTCCTGGGCCGAGGACCCGAAGATCGGCTCCCGCATGATCAACGCGCGCGTGGAGACGGTGCACAAGAAGCCCGCCTACCGCCGCGCGTTCGCCCGGCGCCGCTGCCTGCTCCCGGCCGACGGCTTCTACGAATGGACCCAGATCAAGGACCGGGACACCGGCAAGCCCCGCAAACAGCCGTACTTCATCCACCCCACCGACGGTGAGGTCATGGCGCTCGCCGGCCTGTACGAGTACTGGCGCAACCCGGAGATCAAGAACGACGACGATCCGGACGCCTGGCTGATGACCTGCACCCTCATCACGACCGAAGCCACCGACGCGGCCGGGCGCGTCCATCCCCGCATGCCGCTCGCCCTCAGCCCCGACCACTACGACGCATGGCTCGACCCCCACCGTGAGGACGCCGACGACCTGCGCGCCCTGCTCACCCAGCCCGCGGACGGCCACCTGAACGCCCGGCCCGTCTCGACGGCCGTGAACAACACCAGCAACAACAGCCCACACCTTCTGGACGAGGTCACCGCTTAGCTCGGTGGCGGGGGAGTCCACGGCGGGGCCCGCCGAACCGTCCACCGGCATGCTCCGGCGTCACGCACGGAAGCGGGCGCGCTGGTCATCGCCTCCGATCAGGAGACGGCTGGTGCGTACATCGACCGCGGACCCATCCCATCGGGCCCACGCATACTCCGACGCGGAAACGGCTCGGTCAGTCCTTGAGCGCCGTGCGGATGAGCGCCTGCAGTTGCTCGGCGGTGTGGTCCAGGGGCTGGATGCTGCGCTTGGCGCGGCACATGGCCACGGTGCCTTCAACAGCCGCGACGACGAGCGTCGCGAGTTGCGCCGCCCGCCCGGGCTCGGCGCCGTGCTCGCGCAGTGAGGCGGCCAGCAGTCCCTCCCACTCGGTGAAGACGTCGGCGGCGGCCGCCAGGGCGGTGGGTGTCTCGTCGACGGGCGGCTCCTCGATGGAGACGGCCAGGACGGGGCAGCCGGCCCTGAAGTCACTGTCCACGACGATGGTGCGCCACAGGGCGAGGAAGGCCCGCAGTCCGGCGACCGGCCCCGCCTCCAGCTCCTTGCGCAGACTGCGGGCGACCCACTGGCCCGTGTGGCGGACGGCCTCGGTGGCCAACTGCTGCTTGCCCTCGGGGAAGTAGTGGTACGTCGAGCCGAGCGGCGCCCGGGCGTGCCTGGCCGTCTCCCGGATGCTCGTCGCGTTCAGGCCGCGCCGACTGATCATGTCGGCCGCTCCGGCCACGATCCGCTCACGTGCCGTCGGGCTGGGCTTGGACACGTACGCGCTCCCTTCTGACCCCACTGGCTATAACGGTCGTCATAGTCTAGCGTGGCCTCCGCCTATAACGACTGTCATAGACCTGCCGTGCGCTCCTACGCCCTACTGCTGTGCCGACGTCCTGCCGCCGCAGCCAAGTGCCGCAGCCCGCGCCGCAGTTGTGTGCCGTCCGGCGGAAACGTACAAAGCGGAAACGAAAGAGGTACCCCCATGCCGATGATCCGGCTCACGGCCCCGGTCGGCGCCCTGACCGAAGCCGGTCGCCATAACATCCAGCGCGACCTCGCCGCGGTGCTGCTGCGCTGGGAAGGCGCACCCGACACGGCGTTCTTCCGCGCCCAGGCCTGGAGCCACCTCGTCGAACTGCCGGAAGGCGCCCAGGTCACCGCCGAGGACGACGCGCCGCGTTTCCTGGTCGAGGTCACCGTCCCCCACGGTGCCCTGTCCGAGCGCCGCAAGGCGGGCCTCGTCGAGGAGGCGACGAAGACGGTCCTGTCCGCCGCCGGACTCACCCCGGACGACGCCCTGCGGGTGTGGGTGCTGGTGCACGAACAGCCCGACGGCACCTGGGGCGCGGGCGGAGCCGTCATCCGCTACGCCGACCTGGTGGCGCTGGCGAAGGGGGAGCGGGGCCGTGCGTGAACTGACCTACGTCGCACGGCGCACCGTCGAGTGGCGCGAGGTGCCCGACCCGAAGATCCAGTCCGGCCAGGAGGCGATCGTCGCCCCGGTGGCCGCCACCCCCTGCGACGTCGACTCCTCGATCCTGGCCGGCCACGGCTTCATCGAACCGCCCTTCGCCCTCGGCCACGAGTGCGTCGCCAAGGTCGTGGAGACCGGCGACGCCGTCACCACCGTCGCCCCCGGCGACCTCGTCGTCGTCCCCTGGTCCATCAACTGCGGCACCTGCGACCGCTGCCGGGCCGGGCTGACCGCGCACTGCACCGCGGTGCCCTACATGGCGATGTACGGGGCGCCGATCGGCGGCAGTTGGGGCGGACTCTTCTCCGACCTGGTCCGCGTGCCCTACGCCGACGCCATGCTCGTACCGCTGCCCACCGGCCTCGACCCGGTCGCGATGGCGTCGGCCAGCGACAACTGGTCCCTGGCCTGGCGCCTGATCGCTCCCCACCTCAAGGCCCGCCCCGGAGCACGGGTCCTGGTCGTCGCGCGCGGCAGCATCGGACTGTACGTGTGCGACATCGCCCGCGCGCTCGGCGCCTCCGACGTGCTCTACGTCGACCCGGACCCCGAACACCGCGCGTTGGCACGCGGGTTCGGAGCCTCCACCGCCGACGCCCGGGAGCCGATCCGGCAGGGCTTCGACATCGCCGTCGAGGCCACCGGCCGCGTCGACCAGCTCGCCCTGGCCGTCAAGTGCCTGAGACCGGAGGGGATGTGCGAGTCGGCGGGCAACCACTTCCGCCCCGGCGAGCTGCCGCTGCTCGACATGTACCTCACCGGCGTCACCCTGCGCATCGCCCGGGACAACGTACGCGCCCACATCCCCGACGCCCTCCAACTGGCCGCCTCCGGCAAGGTCGCACCGGAGAAGGTGGTCTCCCACGTCATCGACTGGGAGGACCTGCCGACCGCGCTGCCGGAGAAGCACCTCAAGCCGGTCTTCGTCCGGTCCGACGGCTGACCCGCCGGACTGCTTCCCACCCTCCCACCGCACCGAGAGACCAACCCGGAAACCCCACCCGCACCCAAACGAGAAACCCGATGCACACCTCCTTCACCGGCCCACCGGCCGCCGACACCCACCCCACGCCGGCGACAGCCGAGGAACTGGAACGCCACAAGGCGGCCATCACCCGCCTCGGCAACGAACTGCGCGCCCTGGTGGAAGCAGCCGTCCGCACCGCCGCCACCCCGGACACGCTCCACCGCGTGGCCGAAGGCGTCCGCCACGTCACCGGCCAGCTCACCGGACGACGGCGCGCACGAGCGGACATCCCCGAGGTGGACGAATTCCCCGCGGGGACGCGGATCTACAGCCCCGTCACCGGAGCCGGAAGCCCGCTCGCCCCGCCCCTGCGCGTCACGCCCACCGACGACGGTCTGATCGGCCACTGCACCCTCGGCATCGCCCACGAAGGCCCGCCCGGTTACGGCCACGGCGGTATGAGCGCCATGCTCCTGGACGAGCTCATGGGCCGCGCCTGTGCGGCAGCCGGAGCCCCCGGCCTGACGATCTCCCTCCAGATGCGCTACCACCGTCCCGTCCCGCTGGAGACACCGCTGCGGATCCTCGCCCGGGTCACCGGCACGGACCACCGCAAGTCCTTCGTCACCGGGTCGATCACCACTGAGGCGGACCCCGCCACAGACCTGGTCACGGCCGAAGGCGTCTTCGTCGCTCCTGATCCCCGTCGCGTCCGCGCCCTGTTCCCGGGGCTGACAGCGGACGGTGACCCGGCCGGAGGGTAGGCGGGGCGATTCCATCGCCGCCAGGTGCACGTCGCGCACAAACCGCGTCGGCACGGGGCCGCGGGGCGCGGACGTGTACGGGTGTGCGAATGTCGGTCGCGCATGATAGTCACTACGTCCACGGGAGACGTGATCATCGGCCTCCCGGTTCGAGGACTCGGCGAGGGGTGGGGACATGGCGGTGCTGCGTGACTGGGGGCTCACGCTGGGGAGATGGACGGGCCGGCCCGTCGCGCAGGTGCAGCAGGACTCCGGCGATCCCGACGTGGGGCGCGTACGGGAGGCCGCCGGGGCGGCGGACTGGGCCACGGTGCGTGAGGTGCTCGAAGCACGTCCCGAGAGCGAGGACCGGACGGAACTGCTGTGGGCCGTCGGTGACACCACTGGGGTGGAGGGGTGGATCGCCGAGGTGGTCGAGGCGGAACCCCAAGCGCCGCTGCCCCGGCTCGTGGCGGGCATCCGCCACATCAGCTGGGCGTGGGAGGCCCGGACCGCGGCCCGGGCGAAGGACGTCTCACGCGAACAGTTCGAGGTGTTCCACGACCGGCTGCGCACGGCCGAGCGGTGGCTGTACGAGGTGGCGGAGCGCGAGCCGCAGTGGACCTCACCCTGGTACGGCCTGCAGATCACCGGCCGCGGCCTCCAGGTCGGCCAGGCCACCGCGCGCCGCCGCTTCGAGGCGACGGTCCGACGCGACCCGCACCACCTGGGCGCGCACCAGCAGCAGTTGCAGCAGATCTGCGCGAAGTGGGGCGGCTCGCACGAGGAGATGCACGCGTTCGCGCGCGAGGCGGCGTTCGGCGCGCCCGGTGGCACGCTGCTGGGCCAGCTCGTCGCGGTCGCGCACATCGAGCACTGGCTCGACCTCGACTCGGGGCCGGACGCCGAGTACATGGGCCGGCCCGAGGTTGCGGCGTCCCTGCGGGAGGCCGCCGACCACTCGTTCAGGCACCCGGACTTCGTCCGCCGGGGCGCGTGGAACCAGGTCCTCAACACCTTCGCCATGGCCTTCTCACTGGCCGGGGACCGCGCCGCCGCACGGGAGTGCTTCCACGCGACCGAGGGCCGCGTCACCGAGTTCCCCTGGTACTACATGAACGGTTCCGACCCCGCCGCCGCGTACCGGAAGCAGCGTTCGTCAGCCGGGCGCTGATCCGGAACACCGCGAACGCCCGGGTCGCAACGGCCCGTCGCCGTCCCGGCGGTCCGCGGGGCCGCGCAGTCCCGGGCCGCAGCTGGCGTCCTCGGGTGCCGTCGGCCGGTCGTAGTCGTGCCGGTCCCGGAGCGTCAGGTCCCAGGCCCACAACGGACCCGAGACATCGGGGCCGCCGGGCCCGCGCTCGTACCCGCACGGTCCGCGCTCTCCGCGCCACGCCTTCGGTGCTCCTCGCGTATCCACGGTATCCCCGGTGTCCGTCGTCCCCCGTCCCCCGTATTCCTTCCGTCCGCATCCGCGCCGCGCCCGCACGGCGCGGGCGCGCTCACCGAAAGACTCCGTCAGGTGTCCCACTCCGAAAGCGCTCACACCTTCCAGGTCGACCTGCGCGGCCTGGTCGACCTGCTGTCCCACCACCTCTACTCCAGCCCCCGCGTCTACCTGCGCGAGCTGCTGCAGAACGCCGTCGACGCCATCACGGCCCGGCAGGCGGCCATGCCCGGCGCACCCGGCACCATCACCGTGCGCACCGGCGACACCCTCACCGTCACGGACACCGGCATCGGCCTGACCGAGGCCGACGTCCACCGGTTCCTCGCCACCATCGGACGCAGCTCCAAGCGGACCGCCGACGGCTCCCTCGACGGCGCCGGACTCGCCGCCGCCCGCGGCGAGTTCATCGGTCAGTTCGGCATCGGACTGCTCGCCTGCTTCGTCGTCGCCGACGAGATCACCGTGGTCAGCCGGACCGCCACCGACCCCTCGGCGCCCGCTGTCGAGTGGCGCGGCCACTCCGACGGCCGCTACACCATCCGCACCCTGCCCGCCTCGACCGTGCCCGAGCCGGGCACCACCGTGCGGCTCGTCCCGCGCGCCGACAGCGCCGAGTGGACCAGCCCCGAGCAGGTCGTCTCCCTGGCCCGGCACTACGGCGGTCTGCTGCGCCACGAGGTCACCGTCGTCACACCGCGCGGCGAGACCCACCGGATCAACGACACACCCCCGTGGGAGCGGACGCACCGCTCCCCGCTGGCCCGCCGCGAGGCACTCACCGCGTACTGCCGCACCCTGTTCGACTTCACCCCGCTCGACACCATCGAGCTCGACCTGCCGGCGGCCGGGCTGCGCGGCGTCGCCTACGTCCTCCCCACCGCCGTCAGCCCGGCACAGCGCGCCGGGCACCGCGTGCACCTGAAGGGCATGCTCCTCACCGACCAGGCGCCCGAACTGCTGCCGGACTGGGCGTTCTTCGTACGCTGCGTCGTCGACACCACCAGCCTGCGGCCGACCGCGTCCCGCGAGGCGCTGTACGAGGACGGCACCCTGTCCGCCGTACGGGACGCCCTCGGCGAACGGATCCGCGACTGGCTCACCGGACTCGCCGCCAGCGACCCCTCCCTGCTGCACCGTTTCATCGACACCCACCACCTCGCGGTCAAGGCGCTCGCCCGCTACGACGACGAACTGCTGCGCATCGTGCTGCCGTGGCTGCCGTTCGAGACCACGGACGGCAACGTCACGCTGGAGGAGTTCGCGCGGACCCACCCGACCCTCCTGGTCACCCGCAGCGTCGAGGAGTTCCGCCAGGTCGCCCCCATCGCCTCGGCCGCCGGACTGGGCGTCGTCAACGGTGGCTACACCTACGACCGGGACCTCGTGCACCGGCTGCCCGAGATCCGCCCGGGCACGGCCGTCACCGACCTCGACCCGGCCACCGTCACCGCCCATCTCGACGCCGTGGACCCGAACGCCGAACTGCGGGCGGCGGCCTTCCTCGCCGTCGCCCGGGAGACGATCGGCGTGCACGACTGCGACGTCGTCCTGCGCGACTTCCAGCCCGTCACCGCCCCCGCGCTGCTCCTGGACAACCGGGAGGCGCGCCACGAGCGAACCCGGTCCAGCCTCGCCGCCGACAGCGACGGCCTGTGGGCCGACATCCTCGGCTCGCTGCGCCACGACACCCCGCGCGCCCAGCTCGTCCTCAACCACCTCAACCCGCTGGTCCGTCAGGCGGTCACCATCACCGAGCGCGGCCTGGCCGTCACCACCGCCGAGGCCCTCTACGGCCAGGCCCTGCTGCTCAGTCGCCGCCCGCTCAAGGCCAGCGAGAGCGCCCTGCTCAACCGGGCCTTCATCGGCCTGCTCACCCACGCCATGCACCACCCCGGCACGGCCGCACCCGGCTCCGAGCCCCGGAAGGAACTGTAAATGCTGGACACCCCCGAGGCCGTGGTCGAGGCGCTGCGGCAGAACAACGACCGCCCCTACGGCCTGCAGCGCACCGTCACCGCCGAGGAGCTCGTCGAGGCGGCGGAACCCTTCGACAAGCCCGACGTCCTCGTCACGGCCCTGCTGGAGCTCATGGAGGCGTACGAGTACACCGGCGAACACCGCAAGTCGCCCGTCGTCTTCGCCCGGATACTCAAGCTGTGGGACACCACTCCTGAATCCTTCAGCGAGTGGGAGGCCCGCCAGGTCTTCTGGCGCTTCAAGTGGGTGACGACGTCCCTGCTGCAGGTGCCCGACGTGCCCCTGGACACCCTGCACGGCTGGATCGACCAGATGCGCAGCCGCTACGAGGCCGCCGAGCACGGCACGCAGCCGGTGGCGGCGATGCGCTACCACGTCGCGGCCCACACCGGCATCGGCGTCGCCGACGCCTACGACCTGTGGATCACCCGGCCCCGCACGCAGCTGAGCGACTGCGAGGCCTGCGAGATCCGGCACCTCGCCCAGCACCGGGTGACGGCGGGCGACGACGCAGCGGCCCTCGACACCTGGAGCCCCGTCCTCGCCGGGTCCACGGGGTGCAGCGAGGAGCCGCAGACGAGCCAGGCGCGCGCCCTGCTGCCGCTGCTGCGCCTCGGCCGCACCGACGAGGCCCGCTCCCACCACCTCACCGGCTACCGGCGGGTCCGCGGCAACACCGGCATGCTGCACGAGGTAGGTCTCCACCTGGAGTTCTGCGCCCTGTCCCGCAACGAGGGCCGCGGGCTGGAGATCCTCGCCGAGAACCGCCCGCTGTTCGAGGCGACCGGCGCCCCGCTGGACCGCCTCGGCTTCCTCACCGGCGTCGAGGTGCTGCTCGCCCGTCTCGTCGAGGACGGACACGCGGGCACCCCCGTCGCCGGCCCGCCCGGACGGAACTGGACCGCGGACGAACTCCTCACCCACGTCCGCTCGGAGGCCGACGGGCTCGCCGCCGCCTTCGACGCGCGCAACGGCACCACGGCCGTCGGCGACCGCCGCCGGCTGCGCCTCGCCCGGCAGCCGCTGCTCGACGAGCCGCTGCCGCTCGGACTGCGCACCTCCACCAGCCGGGCCGTCACACCGGCCGCCCCGGCGCCCGGCGCAGCGTCCGCCACCGCGCAGGACGTGCCCGACGACTTCGTCGCCCTGGTACGCGAGGCCCGGCGCCTGGCGACCGTGGGGCACCCCGGCGGCACCCGGCTCTGGACCCGCATCGCCGAACGCCTGGCCGACGGGACCGCCACGGACGACGACCAGCTCGGCCCGCGGGACCTGCTGCACGCCGAACTCGCCGAGCAGCGCGCACGGATGCTCGCGCACGAGGACCGCACCGCGGACAGCGTCGCCGAACTGAGGCGGGCCAGCGAGCTGTTCGAGCGGCTCGACATGCCCTGGCACGCGCTCTCCGCCCGCACGCGCACCTTCGCCTGGGCGACGGTCCCCGACGAGATGCCGGACGGCACGACCCCCGGGGAGGGCGACGCAACCTCCCACGCCACCGGCACGCCGGACGCGGACGCCGTCCGGGCCGGCATCGACGAGGCCCTGAGCGAGGCGGAGCGGCTCAAGGCCGAGGCCCCCTTCGAGGGCGAGGCCCGCGGGGCCGGGGAGGCCGCGTACGGGGCGGATGTGGAGACGGAGCGCGTGCTGGAGTACCTCTCCGTGCTGCACTCCTGCACCTTCGCCGCCTACCAGGAGGTGCTGCGGCAGCTGCCGCAGGTCCCCGACGCCGCGCTGCGGCGCTTCGAGGAGTGCGCCGGCAGGCTGCGCTCGGAGGCCGAGCGCCTGTCCGTCCCCCACCAGGTGGCGAACGCACGGCAGTTCACCGCGGAGCTCGCCGCCCGCCGGGGCGACGTCGACCTCGCCGAGACGGAGCTGCGGGCGGCCCTGAAGGACGTCGACGCCTCCGGACGCCCCTGGCGCGCCACGCGGGCGCGCGCCATGCTCGCCCAGATCCTCCTGGCCAAGGAGGAGCCGGCCCAGGCCGCGGAGCTGCTGCACCAGGCGGTCTCCGAGGCGGTCCGTCACGACGACACGGACTTCCCGCTCGCCCCGACCTACGCGCTGCTCGGCCACGCCCTCTCGCACACCGGGGACTTCGGCGGCGCCGTACGCCACCTGTCGGAAGCCGCCACGCGCTACGACCAGCAGGGCGCGCACGACGAGGCCACCGACGTACGGCTCCAGCTCGCCGACGTCCTGGCGCGCACCGGGCAGCAGGCCGACGCCGTCGCCGTACTGGAGTCCGTGCTCTCCGACGAGACGGCTGCCCTGCTCGACGAACGGCTGCACGCCCAGGCCCGCCTGACGCTGGCGCGCGGTCTGCGCGAGCTGGAGGAGTACCTGCCCTCGGCGGAGGAGTTCCTGCGCCTGGCGGACACCGTCGCCACATGGGAGGACGACCGCTCGATCCACACGCTGGTCGCGGCTGAGGCGGCCACCACGCTGGCGATGGCCGACCGCTGGGACGCGGCGGACACGGCCTACCAGCGCGCCGTCGCCTCGCACGCCGAGGCACCGAACCCGTCCCTGATCATGCACATGATGTGCGAGTTCGCGCGTCTCGTCATGCTGGCCCGGGGGTCCGAGGGCGTGGACACCGCACTGGACCACCTGGCGCAGGCCGACGCCGTCGGGGCCGCCGTACCGGACGGCACGGACTCCTTTGTCCCCTGGTACGAGAGGGGCACGGTGCACTACCGCCGCGCCCGCGTCCTGGCGGAGGCCGAGCGCTTCGAGGAGGCCCTGGCCGAGGCGGAGTCCGCCGTCGCCGCCCACGAGCAGGGCGGGCAGCACGGCGAGGTGCCGCGCGCCGAAGCCGTCCGTATCGCCGCCCTGATCGAGGGCAACGGTCTCGGCCGGTACGCGGACGCCATCGTCCGTCTGACGGCGGCGGCGCGACGCTGCCGGGCGGCGGACCTCGCCGAGGCCGCCGACATCCTCGACGCGCTGCGGCAGGACTACCTGACGCGACAGGAAGGCTGACAGGCCCCCGCCGCCCGGCGGCACGGACCTCGTGGCGACGAGCGTCCGGTCGACGGGCGGCGGGGTGCGGCACGGTCAGGCGTACGCGCGCGGCGAAGACCGAGGCGCCCGCTAATCAAGTTTGACTAGCTGGCTGCGTGGGGCATACGGTGAACGTTGTCGATCACACGCCAGAGGGGGAGCCCATGACCGAACTGCCCGACACCGGCTTCGTTCCGTCCGCCGAGGACCGTGCAAGCCTGGACGCCTGGTTCGCCGAGTACGACGCCGCCTGTGCCCGACGCGACGTGGCCCGCATGGCCGACATGGCGGTCTTCCCGCTCAACCTGGTCAGCGACGACTCGGCGGGCAACGGGCGCAGTGCCCAGTGGGACCGCGCCCGGTTCGTCGAAACGATGTCCCAGGTGATGGGCGAGGGCGACGAGACGATCGCCTTCAAGTCCACCCGCACACCCGTCTTCCTCAGCGCGTCGATGGCCGTGGTGTTCACCGACTCGACCATGACCGTCGGCGACGAGACGCGGCAGTTGCGGTATGCGGACATCCTCGTCCGGCGGGACGGCACGTGGGCGTTCCAGACCATGATGCAGAGCGGCTGGGGCGACGCCCTGGGGTGAGCGAGGCAATCCCGAGGGCGGTGGCCGCGAGGTCATCGGCATCCATGAGGGTTGCCGATCGTCTGATAGGGCGTCAGACACCCGCGCAGGCCAGTTGGTGATGGAGCATCAGCTCAGATAGGCGAATATCTGGTCTTGCCTTGACTCCTTCTATGCGGCACCTTTGCGGATGGAGCGCCGGGAAGCCTGGTCGGCAGCTCGGCCCACCGTGGGTCGAGTTCATCGAGCTGTCGACCGAAATGGGGGCTGATGTTCCAGCGCATCATGCGGGAGATTCTTGCCGGCTTGACTGTCGCGATTGTGGCGCTGCCGTTGGCGATCGCCTTCGGGATCACGGCGACCGGCACCTCCGAGGGCGCCCTTGTCGGACTGTACGGCGCGATCTTCGCCGGCTTCTTCGCGGCACTGTTCGGTGGTACACCTGGCCAAGTGACCGGCCCCACGGGCCCCATCACCGTCGTCTCCACCGGTGTCATCGCCACGCACGGACTGGAAGCCGCGTTCCTCGCGTTCATCATGGCCGGCGGTTTCCAGATCCTGTTCGGACTGTGCAGGCTCGGATCGTACATCCGCTACATCCCCCACCCGGTGGTGTCGGGTTTCATGGGCGGGATCGCACTGATCATCATCCTGGGCGAACTGGACCAGGCACAGAGGAGTTTCCTCGTGGTGGCGGGCACGATCGTGCTCATGCTCGTATCCACACGAGTGATCAAGTCGATTCCGGCCAGTCTGATCGCGCTCGTGGTCATGACCTTGACCCTGCGGCTCGCGGATCCGCTGCTGCGGGACGTGCGCCTCGGACCGGTCCCGCTCAACGACGCGATCGACTACATCGGCCGGATCCCGGAGTCGATTCCTTCGGTCAACGTCCCCGAGCTGAGCGGGTCACAGTTCCTCACCCTCCTGCTGCCCGCGCTCAGCATCGCCCTGCTGGGCTCCATCGACTCGCTGCTGACCTCGGTGGTCATGGACAACATCACCGGCCGCCGGCATCGCAGCAACAAGGAACTGATCGGTCAGGGACTCGGCAACGCCGTCAGCGGACTGTTCGGTGGCCTTGCCAGCGCCGGCGCGACCGTCAGGTCCGTGGTCAATGTCAGAAGCGGCGGCCGCACCGCACTGTCGGCCGCCACGCACAGCGCCATCCTCCTCGCGCTCGTGGTCGGCCTCGGGGCCGTCGTCCAGTACATCCCCCTGGCAGTGCTGTCCGGGATCCTGATGCTGACCGCGTTCGGCATGTTCGACTGGGAGGGCCTGCGCAAAGCGCATGTCTCACCCAGGGGCGACGTCGCCGTGATGTTCGCGACGATGATCGTCACCGTCCTCGTGGACCTGACCGTGGCGGTCGCTGTCGGCGTCGTCCTGGCGCTGATCGTGCACTTCGTCAAGTCGCGGTGGCGGAGGGCCTCGATCGTCCACGACGGCGCCGACACTTACCGCATCCAGGGGCCGCTGTCGTTCCTGTCCGTCGACCGTGTCTTCTCCGCGCTGCGCGACGGGCCGTCGAACCTGTCGGTGAGCCTGCAGGCCGTGAGCTACATGGACCTGTCCGGGGCGAAAGCGCTGCTGACCTTCATCGAACACGCGCACAAGTCCGGCGTCGAACTCCACGTGAAAGACCTGCCACCCCATGTCGCGAACAGGCTGATCGCGCTCGCGAACGAGGAGGACCGCGCCAGGCTCGATACCGTCCTCGAGGACCGACTGGTTGAACTCCGTTAGGGCATGCGACTCTGCGTCACTCCCGTACGGCTGGGTCACTCGGCCGACTGCAGGGGGTGGTTGGGCCAGTCCAGCAGGCGCGCGCCGAGTGCCGCGGTCTGCAGGATGTACCGCTGCTCCGGATCGGTGGGGTCGTGGCCCGTGAGCTGCTCGATACGGGTCAGCCGATAGGTGACGGTGCGCACGCTCACCCCGAGCCGTCGCGCGGTGGTGGTGTTCTGGCAGCCGCTGGAGAAGTAAGCGGTCAGGGTTTCGAGAAGGACCTTCGGGCCGCCGCGTGCGGTGCCGAGGCCGCCGAGGACCGTGGCCACCAGGTCGGTGATGGCGGCACGGTCCCTGCCGAGGACCTGGAAGACGAGCAGGTCCGAGGCGTGCACGAGCCGACGGCTCAGGCCTAGCAGCGCGGCGAGGTCGAGCGTGCTGCGTGCCTCCTGGTAGCAGCGGACGATGCCGCTGGCGCCTGGCCGAGGACGGCTGACGGCGGTTCGGCACTGTTCGTTCACCGCGGTGCGTACCGCGGTGGCGAAGATGTCCGGAACATCGGGCACCGCGCCGGGTGACACGCACACGAGCAGGCCGTCCTTGGTGGTGATCAGCACGTCCTTCGCGGGGAAGCGGGAGGTCAGGGCTTCCTCGACGTAGCGCGTGGAGTCATCCCCCGCCCCGAAGGGCTCGGCGGCCCGGGCGACGGCCACGCTGTGAGGCCCGACAAGCCGCAGCCCGAACCGTTCGGCCCGCTCGGCCAGGCGGCCCAGGTCGGTTCGGCCGTCGAGGAGGTCGTCGACGAACTCCCGCCGCATGGCCTCCTCGCCTCGAATGGCCGCCCGATGGGCGGTTTCGTAACCTTCGGTCAATGCCACGGTTGCCTCGCCGATCGCCCCGATCAGTGCGGAGGCGACCTCGATCACGTCGCCGGGCTCCCGCGCCCGCCCACTGGCCACGAGGTCCGCCCAGACGTCACAGGCGGAGGCCAGGTACTCGGCGACCACGCACCGCAGGGCCGTTCCTCGGCCGGCCGCTGTGGCGGCGAGCCGCCGTAGCTCCTCCAGGTCGCTCTCGGGCAGTCGCCGTCCGGTGAGGGAGGTGTCGGCGAGCTGCGCAAGGTGGCGGTGCAGGTCCGCCATCGGGGGGTTGGCCCCCGTGGCGGCGGCGCTGACCACGCGAGCCACCGGGGCATCCGGGGCCGCCGCACGGGAGCCTCGGGGGCGTTTTGCCGTCGGCATGCCCCTATTTTGCCGAAGGACGGCAAAGAACGGGTGTGTGAAACGGCCGTGCTCGCGCCTGTTCGGCAGGCGTCCGGCCGATCCGTCCCGGGTAAACCCTGAGTAAAACGCCCGGTGGAACGCCCTGCGAACAGGGGGTACCGCGCTGTGTCCAAAAGCCTCCCCCACACGTCGGCCCGGAGGGTCACCCAGATCCTCCTCGTGATGCTGGGCCGCCTTCTCGCCGCCCCGGCCGTATCCGCGGCGCAGTCGTCATCGACCCTGCTCACGATGCGGATCGACGGCCCCCTCACCCCCGTCGTCGCCGATCACCTCGAAAAAGGACTGCGGACCGCCGAGCGGGACGGGCACCAGGCGGTCCTGGTCGAGCTGGACACTCCTGGCGGGCTGCTGGAATCGACCAGGAAGATCGTCCAGGACGTCCTCGCCTCCGAGGTCCCGGTCATCGTGTACGTCACTCCCTCCGGGGCGAGCGCGGCCTCGGCGGGCGCCTGCATCGCACTGTCCGCGCACGCGGCCGCCATGGCACCGGGCACCCACGTCGCGGCCGGCACGCCGGTGACCGGGAAGGGCAAGGAGGGCGGGAAGCTGGTCTACGACGTGGCCGCCTTTGCCGTCTCGATCGCCGAACGGCGGGGCAGCACCACAAACTTCGCCCGAGGCACGGTGCGCGACGGCAGCTCGGTGTCCGACCAGGCGGCCCGGCGGAGCGACGTCGTCGATCTCGTGGCACCGTCCCGCGACCCCCTGCTCACCGAACTGGACGGCCGCCGTGCGGTGGTCGGCCCGGAGGACGCGGAGCGCGAGATCGTGCCGCGCACGGCAGGGACGCAGATCGTGGAGCACGAACCGGGGTTCTTCGGGGAGCTGCGGCAACTGCTGGCGCGCCCGGAGCTGGCGTATCTGTTCCTGTCGATCGGCACGCTGGCAGTGATCTGCGAGCCGGCCAGTACCGGCATGGGTTCCGCCGGCGTGATCGGCGTCATTCCAGTGAGCGGAACTCCACCGTCGTCTTCGCCCTGCCGATGGAGGCACTGCGCATGGTCGACATGCTCCGGCCCTCCGACGCGGCACCAGGTAGCGCGCGCACCGCAGAGACCACACCCACGGAGCGGGCCGTGCGTGCCGCAGGGCGAGCTCCCGTCCCCACGACACAGGTGATCGGCATGAACCCCTCCATGGACGACCGGCGCATCCTCGCCGAGCTGGAGCAGCGCCTCCAGCGGGACGACCCCGAGCTGGCCAGGCTGATGGACGCGCTGAACCGCCAGTTCCCCGACCAACAGAAGAACACCGACACATCCGACGACGACAGCGGCCGACGGTTCGACTGGCGGTGGAAGGCGGCAATCGCGTGTGTGGTCGTCGCGGTGCTGGGTCTCCTCCTCACTTCGATCTTCACCGCGACGCCGTCCACCGGTGACGATCACGAGCCGCCCAACAGCCGGCTTCCGGCCGTGTCCGCTCATACGCAGCGCCGTGCGCCCGGTTCCGGGTCGAGCCGCAGGGCAAAACCGGCCCGTCAGGGGCGAGGCACCACCGAACGCCCGACGGGGGAGCCTCATGCGCGCACGTGATCTCGCACAGCCCTACGTCATGATCAGTAAGGACGCTGACGCTCTGGAAGCCGTGAGAATGCACGTCGCACACGATCTTCCCGGGCTGCTGGTCGTCGATCCCGACGGGCGGCCGTACGCGGCTCTGCCCGCATCCGACCTGGTCAGGATGCTGGTGCCCGGTTACATCCAGGAGGACCCGGTCCTGGCCGAAGTGATCGACGAACCGCATGCCGACCGCCTGTGCCGGGCGCTCGCGGGACGCAAGCTCCTCGACTGCCTCCCGGTCGGCAAGCCGTTCCTGCCCACGGCCGCTCCCGACTGCACCGCCATGGAGATCGCGGAACTGATGGCCCGCACCCGGAGCCCGCTCATCGCGGTCGTCGAGCGGAGCTCCTCGGGCCCGGACCGCCTCCTCGGCGTCATCACGGCCACTCACCTGCTCAAACAGCTTATCCAGGCCTGCGGCTCGCCGGATTGAAGCACACGGGAGCAAGGATGCTCGGTCGACGCAACCGCCAGAACCGCACCTTCCTCGGCCGCCTCCCGCTGCCCGAGCGGACGTTCGTGGTGGACGCCCTGCGCACGGAGACGGTGGGTGGGACGGTGCTGCTCGTCGCGGCTGCCGTGGCGATGGTGTGGGCCAACACACCATGGCGCGACGCGTACCAGTCCGTACGGGACTTCCACTTCGGCATCGACGCCCTGGGGCTGGACCTCTCCGTGGCCCACTGGACGGCCGACGGGCTGCTGGCGATCTTCTTCTTCGTCGCCGGCGCGGAACTCAAACGGGAACTGGTGGTCGGTGAGCTGCGCCACCCGGGCACAGCGGCACTGCCCGTGATCGCGGCGGTCTGCGGCATGGCCGTACCGGCCCTGGTCTACGGTGTCGTCTCCACGAGCCTGGGAGGAACGTGGAACGGCTGGGCCGTCCCCATGGCCACCGACATCGCCTTCGCCCTCGGTGTGCTCGCGGTGATCGCCACGCATCTGCCCGCCGCGTTGCGCGCCTTCCTGCTCACGCTGGCGGTGGTCGACGACTTGGGAGCCGTCGTCGTCATCGCCCTCTTCTACACCTCGACGATCAACCTTCCGGCTCTCATAGCCGCCGTGCTCGGGCTGGGACTCTTCTTCCACCTGCACGACCGACGGCGCGTACACGGCTGGTACTGGTACCTGCCGCTTGCCCTGGTGATCTGGGGGCTGACATACACCAGCGGCGTCCACCCCACCGTGGCGGGAGTCGCCATGGGCCTGCTGCTGCGTGTGGGGCACGACGGCGAGAGAGGCCGACGTCCCGCCGAACACATCGCGCACCTGGTCCGCCCGGTCTCCGCCGGTGTGGCCGTCCCGCTGTTCGCGCTGTTCGCGGCCGGTGTCGTCGTCACCGGCGACACGCTGAGGACGATGGTCTCTGCACCGGAACCACTCGGCGTGGCCCTCGGCCTGGCCGTCGGCAAGGTGCTGGGCGTCTTCGGCGGCTCCTACCTCGCCGTCCGTTTCACTCGCGCGCGACTCAGCCGGGAACTGGCCTGGGCCGACGTACTGGCCGTGGCGATGCTGGCCGGAATCGGCTTCACCGTCTCGCTCCTGATAGGCGACCTCGCTTACCCCGACCCGGCGGACCGCGAGCACATCAAGGCCGGCATCCTCCTCGGCTCCCTGACCTCCGCCCTTCTGGCCTCGCTGCTGCTTCGCCTGCGCAACAACAAGTACCGGCGGCTGTACGAGCAGGAGAACCGCGACGAGAACGCAGACAACATCCCCGACATCTACCAGCACAGGTGATTCGCTCATGCCCAGGAACGCGGCTCACACCGCCACCCGCCCCCGTCGAGTGACACTGACAGTAGACGGACACCGCGCAGGTGCCGGTCCGTGGACACGCCGGCACACGGGTTCCGGCGGCGCACCGCCTGCCCCGGTCCGCAGGAGAAGGCCATGAACGCCTCGGTACGGATGGGACGCGTTCTCGGGGTGCCGCTGCGCATCCACTGGACCGTGCCCCTGCTCGTGATGCTGTTCGGCTACAGCCTGGGCAGCCAGACGCTCCCGGCCGGAGTCCCCGGCCGGTCGGACACCACCTACACCGTCGCCGGCCTGGCCGGCGGCCTGCTGCTCCTGGCGAGCCTGCTGGCCCACGAGACCGCCCATGCGATCACCGCCCGCAGGAAGGGCATCCCGGTCCAGAGCATCACCCTGTGGGCCCTGGGCGGCATGACCGCCATGAGCAGGCCGCGCACGGCGGGCGCGGCCTTCTGGGTAGCGGTCAGCGGGCCGCTCACCAGCCTGGTCGTCGGTGCGCTGGCACTGGGGGCGGGCATCGGGCTGCACGCGTTGCCCGGCTGGGCGGTACCCGCGGCCGTCCTGCTCTGGCTCGGCTGGGTGAACCTCGTCCTCGCCGTGTTCAATCTGCTGCCGGCCGCGCCGCTCGACGGAGGACGCGTCGTGCAGGCCGCTGTGTGGCGGCGCACCGGAGATCAGGATCGCGCCGAGCGAGCGGCTGCGCGCGCTGGACAGGCTCTTGGCATCCTGCTGATCGGCCTTGGGTGGATCGCCGTTCTGGGTGGTGTCCTGGGCGGTCTGTGGCTGGCCGTCGTCGGCTTCTTCGTCATGGTCGTCGCCAGTGCGGAACACCGGCACGCCAGGGTGGCGCCGGCCTTGCGCGGAGTGCGAGCCGCGGATGCCATGTCGAGTCCGGTGGAAACGTGCCACGACTGGCTGACCGTGCAGCGGTACGTGGATGAGTTGGCCCCGGCCACGCGCCACTCGACGCTGGTCCTGACCGACTTCGAAGGGCGCCCCAGTGGACTGCTGTCCATTGCCCGGCTCTCTCGGGTTCCCGTGCCGCAGCGGGAGACCGTGCGCCTGCGGGATGTGGCGATGCAGACGTCGCGGTGCGCCACCTGCGCTCCGGACGACCTCCTGGAGGGGGTGCTCGAAAAGCTCTCCCCCTCCAGTGGTCTGCCCCTCCTCGTCATGGCCGACGGGCGGCAGCTGGTGGGCATCATCACCGCACGTGACGTCTCACGGATCGTCCGGCGCCAGACGCTCCGCGGCACGGGGAACCAGTGACGAAGAACTGCTCACCGGATGACAGGTGACTCGACACAGTGGGCCGCCGGCACGAGACCTCGTCAACGGCCGGCGCTAGCGAGGGTGGAAGCGGAGGTGCCGCAGGCGACGGCGAGCGATTCTGCGCAGCCAGCGAAGGGGGTGCGTCGTGACAGGGCGGGCCGGGGACGGCGCCCGCCGAGCGGCGAGCGGCGCGTAGGGAAGGGGCTCGCGGTGGCCGTCGACCTCCCATGAGCAGAAGGGGACGCCACCCGCCCGAGGCGACTGGTCGAGGTGGGCGGTGAACGGCTGCGGTGGCTCGCCGGGCAACTCTGCGGCCAGCACGGTCACGTCGTGGGGACGACTCCGCTGAGAAGCGACTACCTTGCCGTCGACGAGCAGCTCGACGACACCGGAGGAGGCCAGGCCTGCGGAACCCGTCTGAACCGTGACTGAATGGCCGTCCCGGTCGACGTGGAAGCGGTGACTGCGAGCCATGAGACACCTCCCGCGCGGGTCACCGACACTCCTTCCAGTGTAGGAAGGCCTCCGGAACCTTTCGGGGCGATCAGGACGACCGTGGTGACGTCGCCCCCCGGCGGCGACGTCGCCGCAGGCGGTTCCTGCAACCGCTGCACGGTGCTGTCGGCATGGGTTGTCGATCCCGGCCCGGTGGACAGCCGGGATCAGACTCGGAGCCAGGGCGACAGAGGCCGCCGTGATGCTCACCTTCCCGGGGGGCATGCGTCCTCATGGGTTCGCCGTACGCCGGCCGGCTCTTCGGGCCTTCCGTTCTCGCACTGCCCTTGCGCGGCCACGATGCTCTCCCTCCCTGTGCTCCACGCGATGTCTGCGCCGAGCCGGACGGAGGCGGGACCGTGTACAGGGAGCCGGCCGACGCCCGGTGCGCGTTTGTCCTGTGCCAGACGTGAGGGCATATCTGCGGTCCACAGTATGGGGCTTCCCCAACGGCCCGAAGAGTGCGGGAACGGGGAGCGGGCCCGTGCTCACCAAGGCGCGAGGTGTGCACGGGCCCGCTCAGGAGCCGGGCCGCCAGGGGGACGGTCAGGCGGTGGTCTTCGCCGACTCCTTGTCCTCGTCGTCCTCGGCGATCTCACCGGCGCTACGGGCGCGGACGAACTCCAGGAAGGAGTTGAGCTCGCGCTTGACGACGGGGGCGAGGAGGTAGAGGCCGATGATGTTGATGACGGCGAGCGTGAAGAGCACCGCGTCGGCCATGTCGATCAGGGTCTGCAGCGTCAGCAGCGAACCGGTGATGACGAACAGCGTGTAGACGACCTTGTAGGTCACCTCGCTGGCCTTGCTGCGGCCGAAGAGGTGGGTCCACGCCTTGAGGCCGTAGTAGCCCCACGTCAGCACGGTGGAGAAGGCGAACAGCAGCACCGCGACGGTGAGCACGTACGGGAACCAGGGCAGTACCGTCGCGAAGGCGTCGGAGGTGATCGTGACGCCACCGATGGAGGCGCCTTCGCGGGCCTCGCCCCAGCTGGCCGGGTTGGCGATGACGATGGTCAGGGCGGTCATCGTGCAGATGACGACGGTGTCGATGAACGGCTCCAGCAGGGCGACCAGGCCCTCGCTGGCGGGGTGCTTGGTCTTGACCGCGGAGTGGGCGATCGGCGCGGAGCCCAGTCCGGCCTCGTTGGAGAACGCCGCCCGCTTGAAACCGATGATCAGCGCGCCGAGAACACCTCCCGCGACACCCTCCGGGTCGAACGCGCCGTCGATGATCGTGCCGACCGCGGCCGGGACCGCCGTGACGTTGACCAGGATGACGACCAGGCAGGCCGCGATGTAGATGCCCGCCATGGCGGGCACGAGCCTGCTGGTGACGTTGGCGATGGAGCGGATTCCGCCGAGCAGCACGATGCCGACGATCGCGGCCACGAGGATGCCGAAGAACAGGGCGCCGGCGGAGGAGCCCATCAGACCGTCCTCGCCACCCGTGACCGAGACGAGCTGCGCGTACGACTGGTTGACCTGGAAGAGGTTGCCGCCGAAGAGGCCGAAGAACAGCACCATGAAGGAGGCGAGGACGGCCAGGACCTTGCCGAGCTTCTTGCCGTTCGCGCCGAACCGGTCGGCCAGGCCCTTGGGCAGGTAGTGCATCGGCCCGCCGGACACGGTGCCGTCGGCGTGCACCTCGCGGTACTTCACGCCGAGCGTGACCTCGACGAACTTGGTGGCCATGCCGAGCACGCCGCACAGGATCATCCAGAACGTGGCGCCGGGACCGCCGATGGAGACGGCGACGGCCACGCCCGCGATGTTGCCGAGGCCGACCGTGCCGGAGACGGCGGCGGTCAGCGCCTGGAAGTGGTTGACCTCACCCGCGGACCCCTTCTCGTCGTACTTCCCCCTCACCACGTCGACCGCGAGTCTGAACTTGCGGATCTGCACGAACCCGAACCAGCCGGTGAAGACCAGACCGGCGACGACAAGCCAGGCGACGATCAGGGGAAGGTCGGTTCCGCCGACGGGAACGGCGTAGAAGACGACCTCCCCGAGCCACCTGGCTATGGGCTCGAAGAATCCGCTGACGGCTTCGTCGACGGACTGGGTGACGGAGTCGAGTGACACTGTGGCTACCTCGAAATGGCGCGGGGCCGGGGCATGAAGGGTGGTGCCGCCGGTTGATGTGCGGTCGGTCAGGGCGAGCGTCGTTGTCCGATCAGCGACCCGGGCGCGGGGTCCATGTTCTCGGACCGTGAGCGCCCTGATCGTGCTGCCGGTGCATGCCGACACTCCGCAGTGCGGTGCGACAAGCGGGACCACCTGCGGAGTTGCGTTGTTGTATCACGCCGTTTGCTAAATCTTTAGTAACGCAGATCACATGACCATCAGTGACGGTCGATAGTGCCAGCGAACGAGATCGGACCGTTACGCAGAGGGTCAGATGCGTGCATTGGGCACTTATGTCTCGGGTGGCGTTGCGGGCGCCTGCCCCCGGTCCGCTGCCGTCCACCGTCGCACTGATCACCGAGCGCCAAGTCGACGGTGGCCGCTGTCGGCTGCGAAGCGGGCGGTTACTCCCGGCAGGGGGGCTTCGTCGGCGGTGACCCCGGACTGCCGACTGGGGCGCCGCGCGGCCGAGGGTGCCGGTGCGCGGCAGATGTTCTGGTGCACGTCCAAGGCGTACGATCCGGCCGCCCGAGTCACGGCTGGGTGTTGCGTTTTCTCCTGGGCGTCGTCACAGATGCCATGGCCGGGAGACGGAGCGGTGCCCATGTCACCCACCATGCCTGCCACGTTCTGCTGCGGTGGGCGACGGCGCCGGGACCAACCGGCATACAGGTGCGCAGGTTCAAGGCAGGTCGGGGGCTGTCAGGCTTCCAGGGCGTTGTCGAGGGTGGGGTAGCAGGCGATGAGGGTGTCGACGCCGACGAGTTGCAGGACGCGCTGGACGGATGGCTGGATGCCGGCCAGGCGCAGCCAGCCCTGGTCGCCGTGGGCTTGGTGGGCGGCGATGAGGGCGTTGATGCCGCTGGAGTCCATGAAGGTGACGCCGCTGAGGTCGGCCACGGTGCGCGGTCTGGTGAGGCCGTCGGGGGGCGTCAGGGCCTGGCGGAGCGGAGCGGTGGTGTGGTGGTCGACCTCGCCCTTGACGATGACGACGGTCGTGCCGTCGATGAGGGCGCTGGTGATCGACAATCGGTCCGGTCCTGCCAGTTCGTCGGTGCCTGCCACACGTCCCTCACATCGATCGGTGATCCGCCGGGTTGATGCTTCTCTACGGAGACTGCCCGCAGACGCTGCGGGGATGCCCCCGGCACACTCCCGTCGCAGAGAGGAGGCCTGTGTTGCCGGGGAACGGGTACATGCCGACTTGTGAACGGGGGAGTGAAGGCGGTCCGGATGAAACCAGTTCCTCGCGGCGAGGGCCACGTGACGCCGGACACCGACGCCATACAGATGACAGTGGCCCTGGACGGGGACGGCGCGTGCATCGCCCATGCCCGCCACCTGGCCACGGAATTCCTCGCCCGGATCCAGACCGAGCACGGTCTGCCCGTCTCGCAGCGCGCGATCGACCTCACCCAGCTGGTGGTCAGCGAACTGGTCACCAACGCCCGCAAGTACGCTCCGGGCCCGGCACTGATGGATCTGAGGATCGCCGGCGGAGCGATCGAGGTGGTCGTGTGGGACTCCGACCCCGTGCTGCCGGTGGCCAGGGCCGCCGATGCCGGACGGGTGGGCCAGCACGGCCTGGAGATCGTGATGGCCATCGCCCAGGCCTTCGAGGCACAGCGGGAGCCGGTCGGCAAACGCATCACCGCCCGCATCGCCCTCCTGGACGACCCGGGCGGTGCCCCGACCGGACGCCGACCGCTGTAGAGAACGCCCGGCCTGCCCGGTCAGTGCCGCTGCCGGGAACCGACGGCACACCGATCACTGGGGGAAGCCGCAGGAGCCGACACCGACCGCGGCCCGGTGCGTCTCTCGTCAGCCGCGCATCCCGGCGTACTCCTCGCGCGTCATCGCGTACACGCGCACACGTGCGCCGTGCGAGGGCACCACCGTCTCGCGGTCGAGGCGCAGACCGAGCTTGCGCATGACGTTCTCCGAGGCGCCGTTGCCGACATCGCAGATGCTCACGATCCGTTCCAGTCCTACCGTGTCAAAGGCATGCCCGAGGGCGACGCGGGCGGCCTCCGTGGCGATGCCGCGCCCCCAGAACCGGCGGCCGAGACGCCAGCCGATCTCGACGGCGGGAAGCACCTCCGGGAGGAAGGCCGGCACAGTGGTGCCCGTCCACCCCGTCATCTCCCCGGTCTCGCGCAGCTCGACGGCGAACATACCGTGGCCGCGCTCCTCCCACTCGGCCCGCATCCGGGCCAGCCCCGCCGCCGTCTCGTCCCGCGTGCGCACGGAGCCGTCACCGATGTACCGCATCACCTCCGGATCCGCGTTCATCTCGGCGAGCGGATCGAGGTCGTCGTCGCGCCAGGGCCGCAACCGCAGCCGGGCGGTGAGGATTTCGGGCACGGGCGCATCCTCGCACGCGTACGGCTCTGCTGACGGGGATCCCGTCGGCCACGGGTTCCTTCTCCGCTGCGTCAGCGCCCCTCGGTGTCGTTGCCTCCGTGTCCCACCCCACCATGAGGACGAACCACGCCCTGGACGGCAGCCCCGCCACCGCCCGCATGGAACGCGAGGCCGTCGCGCAGCTCGCCGCGATGTTCGGCTACGACACCCACCTGGGCCACCTCACCACCAGCGGCACCATCGCCAACCTTGAAGCACTCTTCGTCTCCCGCGAACTCGACCCCGGCCGGGGCGTCGCCTACAGTGCGGACGCCCACTACACCCACGGCCGCATGCGCCACGTCCTGGGCGTGAAGGGCCACCCGGTGCGGACCGACGACCGGGGCCGCCTGGACCTCGACGCGCTCGAGGACCTGCTGCGCACCGGCGAGGTGGGCACCGTCGTCTCACCGCCGGCACCACCGGACTCGGCGTCGTGGACCCCGTCCACGAGGCCCTGGCGCTGAAGGAGCGCTACGGCGTCCGCCTCCACGTCGACGCCGCCTACGGCGGATTCTTCACCCTGCTCGCGGGCGCCGACGGCCCCCGAAGGAGTCGCGCCGAGCCGTGGAGGGCCGTCTCGCAGTAAGACTCGATCGTCGTCGACCCGCACAAGCACGGCCTCCAGCCCTACGGCTGCGGCGCCGTGCTCTTCCGCGACCCCGCGGTGGGCCGCTTCTACCGCCACGACTCGCCGTACACCTACTTCACCTCCAGCGGGCTCCACCTCGGCGAGATCAGCCTGGAATGCTCCCGGGCCGGCGCCTCCGCCGCGGCCCTCCGGCTCACCTTCCAGCTCCTGCCGCCCACCCCGGACGGACTCGACCGCGTCCTGACGGCCGGACGCCGCGCCGCACTGAAGTGGGCCAACCTGATCACCGCATCCGACGCCCTGGAGCTCTACCAGCAGCCCGAGCTGGACATCGTCAGCTACTTCCCCCTGGTCGCCCCGGTCGCCCTGACCGGCATCGACGCCGCCACCGCCAGGATCCTCGCCGACGGCATGGCCAGCGAGAACCCGGTGCTGCTGAGCACACTCAAAGCCGGCCGCCAGGATTTCACCGCCCGCCACCCGAAGATCACCAGATCACCGCGGACGCCGACGGCGCCCGGATCCTGCGCAGCGTCCTGATGAAGCCGGAATCCGAGCACCACGTCACACACCCGCACACCCGGGTCGAAGAGATGGCCCGGTCCCGGTAGAGGTCACACATCGTGGCTCTGGTCTCCGCTGACGTCGGTGGCGCGCACCGGACGCGCACCCGGTGCCTCGTGCTCATCGCGCGCGCCGCACGACGTCCAGGAGCAACTGCGATCTGCACGGCGGGGGTCGTGAGCCTCAGCGCGACGCAGGGCCCTCGCACGGGCCCTCGGGGTGGGCGGCCGTCGGTGGCGCGTCATGCGAGGCCTAAAGCTCCCTTCCCAGGCGGGCGAGCGGGGACAGAGCCATCACCACGGGGGACAGCATCATGCCTGCGGCCGTCACCAGGAGGCTGGTGCGCAGCCCCCATTCCTCCGCGAGGAAACCGCCGACCAGAGACCCGAGCGGGGTCAGCCCCATGCCGACGAACGTGACGGTCGCGGCCGCGCGGCCCTGCATCCCGTCCGGAGTGACGGCCTGCCGGACCGCCATGACTGTGACATTCACCAACTGGCCGCCGCACCCGAACACGAAGCCGACCGCGAGGAGCACGGCGACCGTCACCCCAGAGGAGCCGCGCAGCGCGGGCACACACAGGAACACGCCGTCGCCGAGCGCCGCCGCGCACACGAGCACCGTGCCATGACCGAATCGGCTCGGCAGGCGGGCGGCCAGCAGCGAGCCCAGGAGCGCGCCCGGCCCCGCCGCCGTGAGCGCCAGCCCGACGACGGTGCCCGACAGGTGCAGTTCCCGCGGCAGGAAGAGCAGATAGACGGTCATCACGGCCGCGAAGGAGAACTGGAAGGCGGCCGAGGCCAGGCAGACGGTCCGCAGTACGGTATCGCCGGCGACGAAACGCAGGCCCTCATGAATCCGCTGCCACACCCGAGGGGGGTGTTCCGGGCGCTTCGGCATCGATTCGTCTCGGCGGATCCTCCGGATCGACAGGAACGACAGCGCGAAGAACAGCGCGCTGGAGGCGGCAGCGATCGGTGCCGACAGCAGGGACACCAACGCACCGCCGAGAGCGGGACCGCCGATCTGCGCCGCGGACCGGCTGCCCTCGAGAGCGCTGTTTCCGCGCACCAGTTGGCCCCGCTCCACCAACCGTACGAGAGACGCCTGGTACGCCACGTCGAAGAACACGGACAGGGCCCCGACGGCGAAGGCGAGCGCGACCAGGGCGGGCAGGCCGAGCCAGCCGAGGAGGCCGGCCACGGCGGCGGCGCCCAGGGCCACGGCCCGACCGACGTCAGTGAGGACCATCGTCGTGCGGGTCCGCCACCTGTCCACCCACGCGCCGACGAACAGCGAGAGCAACAGGATCGGCGCCTGCCCCACCGCGCGAAGGACGCCCAGCTGGCCGGCACTGGCGTGGAGCGTCAGGACCGCGAAGAGCGGCACAACCACCAGACTTACGTGTTCTCCGAGCTGGGACGCTGTCTGACCCGTCCAGAGCCTGCGGAAGTCGACGTCCCGCCACAGGCTTGACGAAACAGGTCGGCCGGAATCGGATGCAGCGGAGGAAACGGACGGCACGGGAATCCCTTGAGTCGCCGACAGCGGGCCCGCCGCCGAGCACATGAAAGGTGCACCGACGGTTCGGGCAGGGGAAGGCTCGCTGTGCCGCACCATCTCAGGCAGCACGCGATGACAGGCCGGTCACGGCCTACAACGTCAACGCGTGCTCGGGAAACCGACCATGTCAAGGCTCCTCATGGGTCACTCGCTGTGCCATGACCCTAGCCGTCGGCAGCCCGACGCGAAAGGCGGTTTCGCTCGCCCCTTGCGAACCAAGCGGCTGACTTTGTGGTCCGGAACAAGACCGCTGTACCCCACCCGCAACACGCGCGGGGCGCCACCCATCACGCTTCCGGAGCGTCCGGCGGTCGTACTGTCGAACCCCGTCACCGAGGAGACTTCTGATGCGTAGCGTGACCTACTCGATGAGCGTCTCACTTGACGGCTACATCGTCGGGCCGGACGGTGGCTTCGACTGGACGGTGCCCGACGAGGAGGTCTTTCGCTTCTGGATCGACGAGATCCGAGAGGTCGGCGTCCACCTGTTGGGACGACGGCTGTACGAGACGATGCTGTACTGGGAGACCGCCGACCAGGATCCATCGCTGGACCAGTCGATGCTCGAGTGGGCCGCACTCTGGAAGCCGCTCCCGAAGGTGGTGTTCTCGACCACGCTCTCGGCGGTGCAGGGCAGTGCCCGCCTGGCCTCCGGCGGCCTGGCGGAGGAGATCGAGCGGTTGCGGGCTGAGCCGGGGGAGGGTGACATCGCGATCGGCGGCGCGACTCTCGCCGCTGAGGCGGCCGCGTCGGATCTGATCGACGAATACCGTGCCGTGGTCTACCCGGTGCTGGTGGGCGGTGGCATTCCGTTCTTCCCCCACCGCGGGCGCCGAGTGGATCTCGAACTTCTCGAGACCCGCACCTTCAGCTCGCGAGTCGTCTACCTCCGCTATCGCGTGGCGCGCTAGCCGGCTCGTGGAGAACGGGTCAGCCGGTGAGGTTCTCCCCACGATCATTTCAACCTGGATGCCGATGCCGATGCCTACGCGGATGAGGCCCAGGCAGCACCTGATGGTGACAGTGGGTGACGGCGTGGGTGGCGTCCGCGATGCCCCCAGGCGGCGCGGCTCTCTGGCGCGGCGTGCCGCTCCGCGTCCGCGCTGCGACGCGCCTGGCTGTCAGCGTCTCTGACGCCAGAACCGGCGCGCCGGCCGGTGCTCTCTCCGGCCTGTTCGTCCCTGCCCACTGCCCTTGATCCGTGGTCCGCCTATTGACGCCATACCCGTAGGGGCGCAAACTCGTACATATACGACGTAAACAGGCAGTGTCAACGTACACCAGCAGCGTGCCCGGCCCCGGAGTGCCTCTCATGACGGACCGCAGTCAGTACTCGTCCGACACCCGGCTGGAGTGGCACATCGCGACCCTGTCGGGAGGGAACGTAGACCGGATCACCCCGGCCGGGCCGCTCTTCGGGCGTCGCAAGACCGTACGCACTGTGGGACGTACCACCTTCGTACCGGCCCTGTCGGCGGATGACCGCGCAACGCTCGTCGGCATCACGTTGAGCTGGTTCATCTGCTTCGTCTGGTTCTGGTCGTGGTGGCTGCAGCCGCAACACCGCGTCGGGTGGGCGGCGCTGATCGTGAACAGCGCTCTGCTGCTCTACCTGACGATCCTGCCCTGCTACTTCTTCGTCACCGCCGTACGGCTGCGCCGGATCAACCCCGCTCTGCCCATCCCCCGCATCCCGGTGGCCTTCGCCGTGACACGTGCCCCCTCCGAACCGTGGCCGACGGTGCGCCTCACGCTCGAAGCCATGCTCGACCAGGACTTCCCGTACGCGTACGACGTCTGGCTCTGCGACGAGGACCCGACTGCCGAGATCGAGCAGTGGTGCGCCGGTCACCACGTCCGGGTGTCGTGCCGGCGTGGCGTTCCCGAGTACCAGCGGTCGGAATGGCCCCGGCGCACCCGCTGCAAGGAGGGCAACCTCGCGTATTTCTATGACCATTGGGGCTACCGCGACTACGCGGCCGTGTCGCAGCTCGACTGCGACCATGTGCCCGCCCCGTCGTACCTGTCGGAGATGATCCGGCCGTTCTCCGATCCGGCGATCGGCTATGTGGCTGCCCCGAGCGTCTGCGACACCAACGGTGTGCACTCCTGGGCGGCCCGAGGACGGCTGTACCGGGAGGCCATCTGGCACGGAGCGGTCCAACTGGGGCACAGCGCCGGGCTGGCGCCCATGTGCATCGGCTCCCACTACGCGGTACGCACCAGGGCACTGCGGCAGATCGGCGGGCTCGGCCCCGAACTGGCCGAGGACTTCTCCACGACGTTCCTGCTCAACTCGGCAGGCTGGCACGGGGCCTTCGCCATCGACGCCGAGGCGCACGGCGAGGGACCGATCACCTTCTCCGACATGATCACGCAGGAGTATCAGTGGTCCCGCAGTCTGACCACGATGCTTCTCGACCTGGTGCCGCGACACCTGAGCCGGATGCCGTTCCTGCTCCGTCTGCGCTTCACCTACGCCCTGGCGTACTACCCGCTCCTCAGCCTGATGATCACAGCGGGGCTCGCTCTGCCGCCCATCGCGGTGGTGACCGGGACGCCGTGGATGAACGTCAACTACTTCGATTTCCTCCTCCACTTCTGGTCCATGCCGATATGGCTGCTTCTGGCGCTGGTCCTGCTGCGCCGCCGCGGGCTGATGCGGCCCCGCAGTGCGCCCATTGTCAGCTGGGAGACCTGGCTGTTCGCGCTCGCGCGGTGGCCGTTCGTCATTTGGGGGGTGATCTCCGCCGTTCGGCTGCGGATACGCCCCCGGAATCTGGTCTTCCGGGTCACCCCCAAAGATCGCTCGGGAACCCAGGTCCTGATGGCGCGCCTGGTGCTGCCCTTCACCGTCATCGCGACGACGCTGTCCGGCGTCGCCCTGTGGGGCGAACTGACCGGCCCGGCCGCGGGCTACGTCTTCCTGTGCGTCCTCGCCGCCACGACGTATGCGGCGGTCGCTGTGGCCGTGGCCGTGCTGCACGTGCGGGAGGCGTCGCGGGCTGTCGGCGTGGGTTTCGTATCAGCACTGTCGACCGCGCGACTCGCGCTGCCCACCGCGCTGCTGTCGGTGATGCCCGTCGCGGTGTCCATCGTCTTCTACCCGTCGTACGCGGCGGCTGTCCTGAGCTGGTGAGCCCAGCGCCACCGCTCACGAACGAGAAGGAAGCTCATGCGACCGTCGCACACGACACTCGTCACGGGCGGGGCCGGCTTCATCGGAAGCCACACCTGCGTGGAACTGCTCAACCACGGCTGCGAACTCGTCGTCGTCGACGACTACTCCAACAGCGCCCGACAGGTACTGGAACGAGTGCGGGCGATCACAGGCCGCACCATCGTCGCCGACTACGAAGTGGACATCCGTGACCGTCACGCCCTGTCGGCTGTCTTCGAGCGCCACGGAATCGACGCAGTGATCCACTTCGCCGCCAGGAAGGCGGTCGGCGCATCCATGCGGATGCCGGTGGAGTACTACGACACGAATGTCGGGGGGACGACGGCTCTGCTCTCGGTCATGCGTGAGCAGGGCGTGAAGGACCTGGTGTTCTCCTCGTCCTGCTCGATCTACGGCGAGGCGGGGCAGGGCGGAGGCCCGCTCGACGAGCACACCCCGGTCCGCCCGACGAATCCCTACGCGGCATCCAAGGCGATCTGCGAGCGGATTCTGGCCGACGTGTGCCGTCTGTGCCCGGAGTTCAGGGTCCTCTCCCTTCGCTACTTCAACCCTGTGGGCGCGCATCCCAGCGGGCTGCTCGGTGAAGTCCCGTCCGGCGTGCCCGACAACCTGATGCCGTACGTGTCGCAGGTCGCCGTCGGCCGGCGCACGCATGTCAACGTCTTCGGCGACGACTACCCCACCGCCGACGGCACCGCGGTCCGCGACTATCTCCACGTCATGGACGTGGCCGAGGCTCACCGCATCGCACTGGAACACCTGGCCGACACCGAGGGCTTCCGCGCCTACAACATCGGCACGGGAAAGGGAAGCTCGGTTCTCCAAGTCATCAAGGCCTTCGGCGAAGCCTGCGAAAGGCAGTTGCCCTACCGGATCGTGGCCCGGCGCCCCGGCGATGTGGCCGAGCTCGTCGCCGACGTCACCGCGGTGCAACGGGAATGGGGCTGGCGCCCCACGCAGGACCTGCCGGCGATGTGCCGGGACGCGTGGAAATTCCAACAGCTGAACCCGTTCGGCTACAGAACGCGTGAGCCGAAGGAGATGGAGTTCCAATGAAATTGACGGTCATAGGCACCGGATATGTGGGAGCCGTGCATGCCGCCTGCATGGCCGAGATAGGGCACACCGTCCTCGGTGTCGACATCAACCCCGACCGCGTCGATCTTCTGAACAGGGCGAAGGCTCCCATGCACGAGCCAGGGCTCGACGAGCTGCTCACCCGGACGGTGGCCTCCGGCCGGCTGCGCTTCACCACCTCCCTCGCCCAGGCCGCCCGCTTCGCGGGCCTCCACTTCATCTGCGTCGGCACACCCCAACAGCCGGACAGCCCGGCCGCGGACGTGCGGTACGTCGACGCCGCCGTGGAGGGCATGGCTCCCGACCTCCGGCCGGGAAGCCTGGTGGTGGGCAAGTCCACCGTGCCGGTGGGCACCGCGGCCCGCCTGGCGGCGCGACTGCGGCAGGTGGCCCCGCAGGCGGAGATCGCGTGGAACCCCGAATTCCTGCGCGAGGGATCCGCCGTGCGCGACACCCTGTGGCCCGAACGCCTCGTGGTCGGCGTCTCGTCGGCCCGCGCCGAGGCGGTGCTGCGCGACGTGTACGCGCCGATGTTGAGGGGCGGTGTTCCCTTCTTCTGCACCGACCCGTCCACGGCCGAACTCGTGAAAGTGGCGGCCAACTCGTTCCTGGCCACCAAGATCTCGTTCATCAACGCGATGGCGGAGGTCTGCGACGCGGCCGGCGCCGACGTGACCACTCTGGCCCAGGCCATCGGTGAGGACTCGCGCATCGGCCATCCCTTCCTGCAACCCGGCCTCGGCTTCGGAGGCAGCTGCTTCCCCAAGGACATCAGGGCGTTCGCGGCCCGCGCGGAGGAACTCGGGGCCGGCAAGGCCGTCGCGTTCCTGCACGAGGTGGACGAGATCAACACCAGACAGCGGCGGCGTACGGTCGATCTGGCACGCGCCCTCGTCGGCGGGTCCTTCGCCGACCGGAACGTGGGCGTGCTCGGGGCAGCCTTCAAACCCGACAGCGACGATGTGCGCGACTCGCCCGCCCTCGCTGTCGCCGACGCGGTACGAGCTGAGGGAGCAGAGGTCCGCGTACACGACCCGGCGGCCCTCGACAACGCCCAGGCCGCGTTCCCGGAGCTGAAGTACACCTCCGTCGTCCCGGAAGCATGCGACGGAGCCGACCTCGTCCTGCACCTGACTCCGTGGCGGGAGTACGCGGAGATCGACCCCGCTCTCCTCGCCAGGGTGGTGCGCAGGCCGCTGCTGGTGGACGCGCGCAACACTCTTGATGTTCAAGCCTGGCAGCAGGCGGGCTGGTGTGTGCGTGCCCTCGGCCGCCCCGGGCTGAACGGAGCGCACCGGCACGCGACGGGAACAGGGCCGTATGACGGCCTCATCGGCGTCTCCCTGGAGAGTGACCCATGCATGTCGTCGTGACGGGTGGCGCGGGATTCATCGGATCGCACCTGTGTGACGCCCTGCTGAGCAGAGGAGACACCGTCTGGTGTGTGGACAACTTCTGCACAGCACAGCCGGACAACATCGCGCACCTCATGGACGTTCCGGGCTTTCGACGGGTGCGGGCCGATGTGTCCGATGGCCTGGACATACCGGGATCGGTGGACGCCGTCGCCCACCTGGCCAGTCCCGCCTCGCCCCCCGACTACGACCGGATGCCGCTGGAGACGCTGGCGGTCGGCAGCAGGGGGACGGAGAACGCGCTGCGTCTCGCCCATGAGCACCGGGCCCGTTTCGTCCTGGCCTCGACGAGCGAGGTGTACGGCGACCCCGAAGTGCACCCACAGCACGAGGACTACTGGGGGCATGTGAACCCCGTCGGACCACGCAGCGTGTACGACGAGGCCAAGCGATTCGCCGAGGCACTCTCCGCGGCGTACCGGCGGCGCCTGGGCGTCAACACCGGTGTGCTGCGCATCTTCAACACCTACGGACCGCGCATGCGGCCCTACGACGGGCGGGTGGTGTCCACCTTCATCCGCCAGGCACTGGCCGGCGCACCGCTGACGATCTATGGGGACGGCAGGCAGACCAGGAGTTTCTGCTACGTCGACGACCTGGTACGCGGCATCGTGGCGATGCTCGACACCACCGAACCGGGACCGCTCAACCTCGGCAACCCCAGTGAGCGAACCGTGGGGGAACTCGCCGACCTGGTCCTCGCGGTGACCGGATCACGGTCCGGGATCGCATTCCGCCCGTTGCCCGTCGACGACCCCGCCAGGCGCCGACCGGTGATCGAGCGGGCCCGCGAGAGGCTCGGCTGGTCACCGCGCGTCACCCTGGAAGACGGCCTGCGGTACACGGTCGCCTGGTTCATGAACCGGGTGCCCCACGGCGAGCGGGTAGAGGCGTGACCACCATGCGGGGTACGGCGCGCAGACCGCGGGCGAGCAGAGCGCCGCGGCGGATCGTCCGGGTGGGCGGCGTCCTGGCCGTCGCCGGGCTGCTGGCGGCCAGTGGCTGCCTCAGCACACCCCACTACTCGACGCACCGCACCTACTACATCAGTCCCCAGGGCGACGACAGACGGGACGGCCTCTCGCCCGACGAGGCGTGGCGGTCCCTGAAGCGCCTCACGGGCGTGCAGGTGAACCCTGGCGACCGTGTGCTGCTGAAGGCCGGAGGGAAGTTCGCCGGCCCCCTCGAACTGCGACAGGACGACGCCGGCCGGGCCGACCGGCCGGTGACGATCGGCTCCTACGGCACGGGACGCGCCGTCATCGACGCGGCAGGCACCCACGGCATTGCCGTGTACAGAACCGCCGGCGTGGACGTCCGTGACCTGATCATCGTCGGAAAAGGCGCCTCGTACACCGGCAAAGGCGGTATCCACCTGTACAGCGACCTGCCGGACGACAGGAAGCTGGACCGCGTCACCGTCTCCGGGGTGGACGTCTCGGGCTTCCGGGTCGGCATACAGGTGGGCGGAGCCGCCGGACGCACGGGCTTCAAGAACGTGACAGTGAGCAATTCCGTTCTGCACGACAACAGGGACATGGGACTCTTCACCTTCGGCCCCCGGTTCAATGCCACCTCGCCTGTCTACGCCCACGAGAACGTCAGGATCTCCCGGGTCGAGACCTACAACGTCATGGGCGACCCCTCCGCGGATGACCATCACACGGGCAATGGCATCGTCCTCAGCAGCGTGAACGGAGCCACCGTGGCGCACTCCAGTGCCCACGACAACGGCGCCCGCGCATCGAAGGAGGCGGGGGAGGGGCCCGTCGGCATCTGGGCCTTCGACGCGACCCGAGTGGTGCTCCAGCACAACACCGCCTACCGCCAGAACTCGGGCTCGAAGGTGGACGGCGCGGGCTTCGGACTGGACAGGAACGTCTCGCGCTCGGTCATCCAGTACAACCTGGCGTTCGGCAACGACGGACCGGGCTTCCAGACCTATACGAACCTGAAGAACGGCGCGCACACGAACAACGTCTTCCGCTACAACGTCAGCAGTGACAACGGCCGCCTGCTGCCGCACCGCGGCGGTATCTCCATCCAGGGCAAGGACATCCGCGACCTGTACGTGTACCAGAACACCGTGGTACTGACGAACACCGCGGGGCAGCTCGGACCGGCCGTACGCGTGACCGGCGAGGCACACGGTGTCGTCGTGCGCAACAACCTGCTGGTCACCGATGCCTCACCGGTTGCCGTCATGGACGAGGACTACTCCTCCCAGGAGCTGTCACTGCAAGGGAACAACTACTTCTCCACCGATCGGAGGCCCGTGGTGCTCTGGGACGACCAGACGTACCGCGACCTGAATTCCTGGCGAGAGGAGACCAGGCAGGAATCGGTCGGCGGCCGCAGTACCGGCCTGAGCACCGACCCCTGCTTCTCCGGAGGCGCCAAGCCGATCGTCAGCGCTCCCGACAAGGCAGCGCTGCTGGTGCCCAAGTGCAACGCGATGGAGGGCAAGGGGGTGTCCCTGAACACACCGTTCACCGTGGACCCCTCCTTCCCCGACTACTTCGGCAAACCGACAGGCACACCCCCACCGGTGGGAGCGATGAGGGCGCGCTGACACGGCTTGGCCAACGCTCGTCGCCCAGGTCGGCGCAGGTGCTCAGCCGACCAGGGCCGCGTCGCTCAGGGACTGGGAGCGGGAGGTCGCGTGCAGGCCGGTGTCCGCCTCGTTCACCCACCCCTCCAACAGGCTCGCGAACTCGGCTGCTGCGGTGTCCCAGTTCAGGCTGGCCAGAGCGGCCTCGCGGCCCCGCCGAGCCGCGCGCGTTCGCAGTTCCGGGTCGGCGCGCAGACGCCGTACGGCCTGGGCCGCGGCTGCCGGGTCCTCGTACGGTACGACCAGTCCGCAGCCGTGCCGCTGGATAAGCTCGGACGCGAGCGGCGTGGGTGTGGTGACGACCGGCACGCCGTGGGCCATGTACTCGACGACCTTGGTGGGGCGGGAGTGGCGGTAGTTGGGCTGGTCGTGCAGGAGGGAGAGGCCGGCCAGAGCGCCCGAGAGCCGGGCGAGCGCACGGTCGTTGGGCAGGAAGCCGTACCAGCGCAGCAGTCCCTCGCGGTCGGCCTGCGCGAGCGCGTCCCGCACGTCGGGGGTCGCCTCGCCGATCACCTCGACCCGCACGGCGGGTCCCAGCAGGCGTGCCGTTTCGATGACGTCCAGCGCGCCGCGCGCCCGCGACAGGTGGCCCAGATAGACGACGCGGTCGTCGCAGGGCGCCTCGGACGAAGGAGGCGGTACGGCCGGGAAGTTCGGGACGACGGGGTGGACACGGCGGAAACGGGCCTGGTAGGCGTCCTCGGCCAGCAGGAGCCGCAGATGCCGCTCCGCCAGCCGTTCGGCGGCCCGCACACCCAGCCGCAGCGGCGGCCGCAGCACTCCCGGCAGCCAGCGCTTCATCACGAGCGCCGCCCCCGTGTCCTCGTGCACGTCCCACACCGTCACCGGGACCCGCCCGGCACGCCGCCAGCGGCGCATCGCGGCGGGCAGGACCAGCAGTAGCTCGGGGTCGTGCAGCAGCACCACGTCCGCTTCGGGCCCCCGCTCGGCGAGCAGCCTGCCGGCCGCGCGCAACGCCGCGCGGCGGTCCCGGCCGACGGCGCGGGGCAGCGGCAGGCCCTGGATGCCCGGCCGCGGCGCCACCCCGCGCGCCGCGAACGGCGCGGCGTACTCGATCTGGTGGCCGCGCTCGCGCAGCGCGGTGATCTGCCGGTGCAGGATCCGCGCATCCTCGGGGTGATGCACGATGGTGACGACGAGTACACGCATCAGAGAACCTCATAACTCCCTGGCACAGCAGGGGCGTTCGGACGTGCGGAGCGGCGGCCTAGAGAACTTCGACTCCTGGGCGGAAGATCCGCCCCCGGGTGTCGAACAGCAGCCGGGCCTCGTCGGCGAGCGAGGGCAGGTCGTAGGCGGAGTGGTCCTGCAACAGGATCGTCAGGTCGTGCTCGCGTACGGCCGTCATGAGGTCGCCGACGCGGGGGACGGTCGTCCCGTCGACGGTCCACAGCGGCACGTGCGGGTCGTGGAAGGACACCTCGGCGTTCCGCGCTCGCAGCAGCCGGGCCACCGGCAGGGCCGGGGACTCGCGCTGGTCCGCGACATCGGGCTTGTAGGTGACGCCGAGCAGCAGCACCCGGGAGCCGCTCAGCGGCCGCCCCGCGGTGTTGAGGAGGTCCTGCGCGCGACGCACGACGTACTCGGGCATCCGTCGGTTGACGTCCTGGGCGAGCTCCACGAAGCGGAAGTCGTAGCCGAGCGAGGAACGCACCTTGTACGAGAGGTAGTTGGGGTCGATGGGGATGCAGTGCCCGCCCACGCCGGCGCTCGGCCGGAAGGCCTGGAAGCCGAACGGTTTGGTGTCCGCGCAGCGGATGGCGTCCCACACGTCGACATTCAACTCACGGCTGATGATGGCCAGTTCGTTGACGAGTGCGATGTTCACATGCCGGTAGGTGTTCTCCAGCAGCTTGGCCATCTCGGCCTCGCGGGTACCCTTCGCTTCGACGACCGTGTCGACGAGCTTGCCGTAGAAGGCGACTGCCTCGGCGGTGCATGACGGGGTGCAGCCGCCGACCACCTTGGGCGTCTCGCGCAGTCCGTGCGTGGTGTTGCCCGGGTCGATGCGCTCCGGTGAGAAGGCCAGCGCGAAGTCATCGCCCGCCCGCAGCCCCGACTCTTCCAGCAGCGGCCGTACGACCTCCTCGGTGGTGCCGGGGTAGGTGGTCGACTCCAGGACGACGAGCTGTCCCGGTTGCAGCCTCCTCGCGACCGCGCGGGCCGCGGACGTCACCGCGCTCAGATCCGGCCCGCCGTCCGTACTGAGCGGGGTCGGCACACAGATCACCACGGTCTGCGCCCGGGTGAGACAGGCGTCGTCGGTGTAGGCCGTGAATCCCGCCTCCCGCATCCGGCGGACGTCCTCGTCCGAGACGTCGTCGACGTGGGAGCGGCCGGAGTTGAGTCCCGCGACGACCCGCGGGTCCCGGTCGAGACCCGCGACTCTCAGGCCGACGGAGGCCGCCTCGCGCGCGAGGGGCAGTCCGACGTATCCGAGCCCGATCACCGCGAGTTCGACACTGTCTTGACGTTCTTCCTCCACCAGTTGTGCGCTCAGTTCCCCGAGAGGTTCGGCCGGTGAGAGCTGCATAGCGAATCACTCCGCCTCGAAGGCAAGCCCTGCCGGACGGCAGGACGTGATGGACCGAAGGTGCAGGCTGGCCGCGGCTGGGGGATCTGGATGTCAGGCGCATCCGAGACTGCGGTATGCCTCACGGGTCGTGGCCGCGACCCGTTTCCAGGTGCGTTCGCGCGCGACCAGCTCACGCGCGGCTGCTCCCCATTCATTTCGCCGCTTTTGACAGTAAAGAAGCTTTTCGAGAAAATCTGCCCAGACACGAGGTGATGTGGGATGAATTAGGTGCCCGTTCACTCCGGGCTCGACCAGTTCCCGCATCGCTGGGAGATCGCTGCTGACGACGGGAAGGCCGCTCGCCATCGCCTCGACCGGCTTGAGAGGGGTCACCAGACGGCACACGCGCTCGTCGGTGCGCGGCAGGGCGAAGACGTCCAAGGCGGCGTAGTAGTCGCGTACTTGCGCGTGCGGCACCCGGCCGGTGAACACGGCGACGCCGTCGTCCAGGCCCAGTTCCGCGGCCAGTCGCTGCAGTGGTCGGCGTTCCGGTCCGTCGCCCACGATCAGCAGTCGCGCAGGGACTCCCCGGCGCCGCAACTCGGCACCCGCACGGAGCAAGGTGCCGATGCCCTCGTGTGGCGTAAGGCTGCTGACGGTGCCGACCACCAGGTCGTCCGGAGCGATGCCGAGCCGGGCACGCAGCGGCGCGCCGTCCGGCAGCGGAGCCAGGAACGTGTCGTCCACCGCGTTCGGCGAGATCAGCACCCGCTCTTCGGGTACACCGCGCGCCACGATCTCGGCCTTCATCGCCGCGCCCAGGGTGAGCACCAGATCGGCCTCGCGCATGCAGTACGTCTCCAGCTCGCGCCGGGCCCGGTAGATCTCGTCGTCCCGTGACCGCCCCGGTGCCTGTGTCAGCCAGGTGTCCTCCAGGAAGCCCCGTACCTCGTAGACCACGGGCAGCCCGTAGGCCTCACGCAGGGCCAGCGCCACGCGCCCGTTGCAGTGGTCGGTGGCCGCGTGCAGGACGCCGGGCCGCAGCCGCTCCACCAGACGGCCGGCCAGCTCGGCGTTGCGGGCCAGCACCGCGCTCTGCCCGTACGGCATCAGCAGCGGCAGCAGCCGGTGCTGCGGTACGCCCCCCACCGTCTGCAGCGGGCGGGCGTCGAGCACTCCCTGCGCCACCGGGAACCCCAGGCGCGTCACGACGTGCGGATCGAGCCCGACGGCGCGCTGCGCCTCGGCGAGCGCCTGGGTGCGCACGGTGTAGCCGGCGTGCCGGAACGGCAGCCCGTTGGTGACGAGATGCATCACCCGGCCCGGCACGGGCCGGACGGTTCGTCCGGCGGGCGGGGGCAGTCGCGCCGCGGACGGCAGCGCGGTCGGCCCGGCCGCCCGGGCGCGGACGGAGAGCCGCCGCTCCAGCCGTCGCAGCCGGTGCCGTACCCGCGCGGGCGACATCCGAATGCCGAGCAGGATCGCCCGAACGGGGTCGTGGCGCAGCTCAGCACAAGCCACTGATACCGCCAGGATAAGTGCATGTGGGATACGACCGGACATATCGCAACGGTAGGTCGACGGAGCGGAGACCAACGGAAATGAACCGCCCTGTACTCCATGTCGTCGGCACCCGGCCGAACTTCGTCAAGGCGGCACCGGTCATCGCCGCCCTGCGCACCACCGGCTGCGACCAGGTCCTCGTGCACACCGGGCAGCACTACGACGCACGCATGTCGGACGTCTTCTTCCGCCAGCTCGGCCTGCCCGAACCGGACACCGATCTCGGTGTCGGCTCCGGCAGCCACGCTCGGCAGACCGCCGACCTGATGGTGGCGCTGGAAGCCGAACTGACCGCCCGGGCGCCGGTCATCGTCGTCGTGTACGGGGACGTCAACTCCACGCTGGCCGCAGCCCTTGTCGCGGCCAAACTGTCGATCCCCGTCGCCCACGTCGAGGCCGGTCTGCGCAGCTTCGACATGGCGATGCCGGAGGAGGTGAACCGGCGCCTGGTGGACCAGTTGTCCGAGGTGCTGTTCGCCACCAGCTCCGAGGCCGTGGGTCACCTCTGCCGGGAGGGCGTCGACCCCGCCCGCGTCCACTTCGTCGGCAACCCGATGATCGACACCCTCCTCGGTCACCTGGACCGCCTGGACCCGGCCGCCGCCCGCGCCGCCTGCGGACTGCCCGAACGCTACGGCGTGGTCACGCTGCACCGGCCCGCCAACGTCGACGACCCCGAGGCGGCCCGAGCCGCGGTCGGCGCGCTGAGCGAGGCCGCCGCCCACCTCGACCTCGCCGTGCCGCTGCATCCGCGCGGAGGAGCGGCCCTGCGCGCGGCGGGCCTCGCGGACGTGCCCGGCGTCCATCTCCTCGAACCGCTCGGCTACATGGAGTTCATGAGCCTGGTCCGGGGAGCCGCCGCCGTGATCACCGACTCCGGCGGAGTGCAGGAGGAGACCACCGTGCTGGGTGTTCCGTGTCTGACGCTGCGCAGCACGACCGAGCGTCCGGTGACCGTCACCCACGGCACCAACCGACTCGTGCGGCACGAGGAGCTGGCACCCGCTCTGCACAAGGCGCTCGTCGGCTCGGTGACGGCGCCCGCGGAGGGCCCGCCGCTGTGGGACGGCAAGGCCGGCCCCCGCATCGCGCGCGTGCTCACCCAGTGGCTGGAGCACCATGGCTGACCCCACCACGACGGACCACCTCACCGCGAGGGACGCCTTGGGCGTGGCTGACGACCGCACCCGCCTGTACTGGGACGCCCGCCACCGGCAACGCGACGACCTCGCCTCCGGCGGGCACATCGGCCTGGACCGACCCGGCAACGAGATCTTCTACGCGGTACGGCTCGGCGCCCTGCTCACCCTGATCGGCGACTTGTCCAACCCGTCCGCCCCGCTGTTCGTGCTCGACGCCGGCTGCGGCAAAGGCCACTTCGCCCGGGCCCTGGCCCGTTGCGGCCACCGCGTCGACGCCTTCGACACCAGCCCCGCGGCCATCGCGCACGCCCGCGCCGAGGGCGGCGGCCCGCGCTACGCCGAAGCCTCGCTCACCGACTGGCGCAGCCCCTGGCCGTACGACGTCGTGCTGTGCGTGGACGTCCTGTTCCACGTCCTGGACGACAGCCAGTGGTCGGCCGGCCTGCGCAACCTCGCCTCCCTCGTGCGGGCGACCGGACGGCTGATCGTCGCCGACTCCGACGGGCGGGCGCGCTCCCCGCTCGGCGACTACATCGTGCACCGGCCGACGGCCGCCTACCGCCGCGAACTCGAACCCCTCGGCCTGCGCCACACCCTGTTCAAGCCCTACGGATTCCGCGAGAACCCGCTCGGCTTCCACGTCTTCACGAGGATCCGCTGATGCGCCTCATCGATCTGCTCCACCCCCATCTCGACGGCGTCACCACCGTCGTCGACGCCACGGCGGGCCACGGCCTGCGCCTGGACCGCTATCTGCACCTTCCACCGGGTGTGAGGTTGAGCCACCACGAAGGTCCCGTGGGAGCCGGGCAGTTGGTGCTGATGTCCTACGGCCCCGACCCCGAGCGGCACGGTGACGAGGCGGCCTGCCTGGCCGTACTGGAACGGATGCGCCCCGGAGGCAGAGGCCTGCTCCTGTTCGGCCACAGTGGCCCCGACCTGCCCTATCACCGGCTGCTCGACCACCTGGTGACCCACCGCTGCCAGGTACTGCGGGCCTGCGCCCTTGGTTACACGCACCTGCACGCGGGCGCGGTCTTCGCCTGCACCGAGGAACTCCTGCCGCTCCACGACTGGTTCGGCCGCGCCGTCCCGTCGGACGGTTTCGCCACGGCCCTGCGGATCGCCGACGAGTACGTGCTCGCCGACTTCGTCTCCCGTTCCCTGCGCGACCGTGCGCTCGACCTGGAACGCACGGTCGAGGAGACCACCCGCGCCCTGGACGCCGCTCGCGACGGCGGAACGGCCGAGCGTCTGGCCACCGTCACGCAGGAGAAGACGCAACTGGAGTCCGCGCTGCGAAGCGCCCGGGACCGCGTCGCGCTGCTGGAGTCACGGGTGGCCATGCTGGAGGGTTCGACCTCCCTGCGGATCGGGCGGATGCTGGTCGCGGCGGCCCGGTCACCCGGGCGCGGCGTGCTGAGGCTGCCGAAGGAGTTCTACGGGATGTGGCGCGGACGAGGACGCGCGACGACGGCGCGTCCGCTGCCGTCAGCCCGGGAAACCCAGGCCGAGGTCGCTGACGGCCGGCTCCACCTCGCCCATCGCGCCCTGTCCTCGGCGCCCCGCGACCGGCTGGTGATCGCGGGTGTGCTCAGCGACACCACCGCCGAGGACTTCGCGGCGCAAGCCGTCGTCAACCGGCTGCTGCCGCAGGACGGACGGCTGCTGCTGGAGCGCACCGACCCCGACGCGCTGGTCGTGCAGCTGAGCGCCTGCAGCGAGGCCGTCGGCCCGTGGTCGCTCGCCGGCACGGGACTGGCCCCCGACCTCGACCGCAACCTGGCCGAACTCATCGGCGTGGCGAAAGCCTCGGGGCGCACGTCGGTGCTGTGGAGGGATGCCCCGGCCGCAGGCGCACCGGGACTCGCTCACCTCCCCTTCGACGCCGTCATCGACGGCGACACCGGCGTACGGCTGTCGCGCCTGGATCCCGTCGCCGACGGCAGAGCACGGCTGTGGGAGGCGTTCCAGCAGGACAGCACCCGCGTACGCCTGGCACGACTCGCCCAGCTCACCGCAGCCCCCGATCCGCTGGACGGGCGCCGCGTCTGCGTCCTGGCCGCACCCCGCGACGACACCGACCTGGCCCGCCTCACCGACCAGGTGCTCGGCCAGGTGCACCGCCCGGTCGAGGTGGTCGTGCCCGGCGAGGCGGTCGCCGAACTCGAGGAAATCAGCGCCGCGGGCGTCGCCGTCCGCTCCGGCGACCCCACCGCCCCGTGGGTCGCCGACTGGACCGACCTGTCCGTGGACCGCCCGGACACCCTGCTGCTCGACCTGATGTGCGCGCAGGAGTACTCGGGCGCGGACGCGGTGGGCCACACACCCGCCGACGACGACTACGTCTTCGTACCGCAACTGCGGCCGGCCCTCGTCCGCCGGTCCCTGGCCCTGGCCGGTACGTCCGCGGACACCTGGTCCCGCGAGGGACACCGGCTGTTCGCGGTGCGGGGGAAGGAGAACGCATGACCCGCACGCTCCACGCGCTCGTCTACGGCGACGTCGACCTCAACGTCATCGACGGTTCGGCCGTGTGGGCCCAGTCGACGGTACAGGCGCTGTCGCTGGCGGGCTGCCGGACCCGGCTCGTCCTGAAGTCGCCCGTCCGCACCGAGCGGCTGATCGAGCCGCTGACCGGGCTGCCCGGTGTCACCGTGGTGCGCCCCTACGAGGAGCGGCTGGTGCCCGGGCAGGGGCCGCGCGCCTCCCTCTCACCCGTGCAGGCCTCGCAGCTGCTCGCCCGGCTGGACGGGGACGAGCCCTGCGACCTGCTGGTGCTGCGCGGCCGGAGAGTGGTCAGTCGTCTGGTCGCCGACGGCTCCTTCGGCGGGCGGATCTGGGCCTATCTGACCGACATCCCGCAGTCGGCCGCCGAGATGACCGAGGCGGCCCGGGCGGACCTCGCCCGCGTCGCCTCCGCCTGCCACCGCATCCTGTGCCAGACCGAGGAACTGCGCTGCTTCCTGGAGACCTGGGTGCCGGAGGCCTGCGGCAAGAGCGTGCTCAGCCCACCGGCCGTACCCGTCCCCGGCTTCCCCCTGCCGGAGCGCGACGGGCCGCACGACCCGCTACGGCTCGTGTACACCGGCAAGTTCGCGCCGCGTTGGAACACCTTGCCCATGACACGCCTGCCGTCCCTGCTCCGTGAGCGGAACATCCGCGCCGAACTGCACATGGTGGGCGACAAGATCCACGACGACCGGGCCCGACCCGCGTACAAGGCCGAGATGGCCGAGGCGCTGCGCAAGGCGTCCGGCGTCCGCCACCACGGCGGACAGCCCCGCGAGGAGGCCATGCGCATCGCCGCCGGCTGCGACCTCGGCCTCGGCTGGCGGGACCCGTCCCTCGACGCCAGTCTCGAACTGTCCACGAAGGTACTGGAGTTCGGGGTACTCGGCCTGCCCGTCGTGCTCAACCGCACGCCCGCGCACGAGGCGCTGCTCGGCGGTGACTACCCGCTGTACGTGCCCGGGAGCGCGACGCTCGACGACGCCGCCGAGGCCGTCACACGCGCCGTGCGCGAGCCCGAGGCCCGGCGGCTGGCGGCCGAGCGCTGCCGCGAGGCCGCCGGGCGCCACACCCTGCAGGCCGCGGCGGACCGGTGGCGGACGCATCTCGCCCGCGCCTTCCCGTCCCGGCCACCTGCCTTGGCCGCACGGAAACGGCCGCTGCGCCTCGGTGTCGCGGGCCATGACCTGAAGTTCCTCACCCGGCTGCTCGACCACCTCCGTTCCCTGCCCGGCCTCGACGTGCGCGTCGACGCCTGGCCCGCCCTCGCCCGCCACGATCCCGCCGCGAGCAAGGAACTCGCCGACTGGGCCGACGTGGTGTTCGTCGAATGGTGCGGACCGGCCGCCGTCTGGTACAGCCGCCACAAGCGGCGCGGCAGCCGCCTCGTCGTACGCCTGCACCGCTTCGAACTGACCGGCCCGTGGCCGCGGCAGGTCGACATCGACGCGGTCGACCGCGTGGTGTGCGTCAGCCCCTGTTACGCCCGCCGCACCCGCGAACACACCGGCTGGCCCGAGTCGAAGATCAGCGTCATCCCCAACTGGGTCGACACCGCCCAGCTCGACCGCCCCAAGGTGCCCGGCGCTCGGTTCCGCCTCGGCATGATCGGCATCGTGCCCAGCCTCAAACGCCTCGACCTCGGCCTCGACGTCCTGGAGAAACTGCGCGCCGGCGACCGGCGCTGGCACCTGTCAGTCAAGTCCAAGCCGCCGTGGGAGTACTGGTGGATCTGGAACAAGCCCGAGGAACGCGCGCACTACGACGCCGTGCTGCGCCGCATCCAGACCTCGCCGCTGCTCGAAGGGGCGGTCGTCTTCGACGCCTTCGGACCGGACGTGCCGGGTTGGCTGCGCCGCATCGGGCATGTGCTGTCCACCAGCGACCTGGAGAGCTTCCACCTCGCCACCGCGGAAAGCATGGCCTCCCGCGCCGTACCGGCCCTGCTGCCCTGGGCGGGTGCGGACGAGATCTACGACCGGCGGTGGATCCATGAGACCCCGGAGGCGATCGCGGACGCCATCGCCGAACTGGGGCCGCAGGAGTGGCGGGAGGCCGGGGAGCTCGCCCGCACTCAGGTGCACGAGTCCTTCTCGTTGGAGCGGGTGGCCGGGGACTGGGCGGAGCTGCTGCTGTCTGGATGAGGATTGCTGCACCTGCTGGAACGACGGGCGGACCGGTACCCGCCCTTCCGCGTGCCGACCATGACGCAGCTTGAGGCCACCCGGTAGGGAGGAGGTACACGTCGTGTCCGACCGCCTTCGCATCGCTGTGGCAGCCGCCGTGCTCGCGGGGGTGCTCGTCTCCTGCGCGGCGGGGGAGGGGATGAAGCACACCCCGTCCGGCGGGGCCGCCGTCAGCGAGGCAGCGGAGGGCGAGTCGGTCGCCGCGGAAGACGTCGAGCAGTTGCGGGTCGAGGTGCTCGCGGTTCTCCCGCACGATCCGCGGGCGTTCACCCAGGGGTTGGAGATGGTCGGCGGCACGCTGTACGAGAGCACCGGCCTGGCCGGTCGGTCCTCGGTGCGGGCGGGCCCGCCCGGTGGTCCCCCGAGCGTCCAGGTGGAGCTTCCCGCGCCGTTGTTCGGTGAGGGGATCACCGTGCTCGGCCGGACGCTCTGGCAGCTCACCTGGCGCAACCGGATCGCCATCGAGCGCGACGTGAGGACGTTGTCGGAGGTGCGTCGTGTCCCGTATCCCGACGAAGGCTGGGGCGTCTGTCACCAGCCGTCCGTCGAGCGGCTGGTGACGAGCGACGGGTCGTCCCGGCTGACCTTCCGCGACGCGCAGACGCTTGCGCGGACGGGCGACATCACCGTCACCCAGGCCGGCCGACCGGTGACGCAGCTGAACGAACTGGAGTGCGTCGGCGAGGCCGTGTACGCCAACGTCCTGTTTACCGATCGGATCGTGCGCATCGACTCCGCCACCGGTGCGGTGACGGCGAGCGTCGACGCCTCGGGCCTGCTGCGCGAGGACGAACGCGTGCACGGATCCGTGCTGAACGGCATCGCGGCCGTCCCCGGCACCGACCAGTTCCTGATCACGGGCAAGTTCTGGCCGAAGATGTTCCGCGTCCGGTTCGTCCCGGCGAAGCGGGAGCCCCGGGCATGAGAGGGGGAGCGGCGTGAGGGTGGCAGAATGCCGGGCTGGTCGTGGTCGACACGGAGCCAAGGACGTGACGAAGCCGGCCTTCGCGTTTCGGGTTCAGGTGTGCGCCACCCATTTGTCGATCAGCGGAGGCTGTGTCAGCGGTCCAGGGCCGGCAGGCGGTCCAGGCCGGACTCGAGCATGATGCGGTCGACCGTCTCGAGGAGGGTGCTGTCGGCGTCGATGACGGTCTCGATCCCGCCGGGCAGCAGATCGCGTTCCCGGTACCAGGCGCGCATCTCCGCCTCCCCGTACTCGCCCGCCTGCGGCTTGCCGGCGTGCCGGGCGAGGGTCTCCTCGAACGGCACGTCCAGGTAGTAGGTGTGGGTCCGGCCGCGATGGTCGGCACGTAGCTGGGCGAGCATGTCGCCGTAGCGGTCGGCGTACAGGGTGCCTTCCACCACGACGTGGAACCCGGCGTCCAGCGCGTAGCGTGCGCAGAGGTCGATCAGGCCGATGTTCGCGGCGCCGGGCCGGTCCCGCTCGCGCAGGACGACGCGGCGCAGGTTGTCCTGCCCGACCAGGGCCAGGCCGCGGCCGAACCGCCGGCGCAGGCCTTCCGCGACGGACGACTTGCCCGAGGCGCTGTTGCCGCGCAGAACGACCAGCCGGGCTTCTTCGGTGCCCACTACCGGCGGACGGCTTCGTCGCTCTGTTCCAGGACTCGACAGCACGGCGCCCTGCACGCCCGCGAGCCGGTTGTGGTGGGCGTCCAGCTCGGGGAACACGGGCGTTCCTGCGCCGATCCCGGTCGGACTGACGAACAGAGGGAGTTGGTCGCGCAGGCCGAGTCAAGGTCTTGGGATATATCCCCCATCTGCCCACCACCGCGACTGTAGGCTCCATGAGGTCTTTGGGGCGCATTGCCGGGGACGGGACCGAGGCAGCCGTGCGCCCGGGTTCGGGCGAAGAGGGGGGGAACGAGTGTGGAAATCGAGCTGGCTGCTGCGGTAGCGGCGTTGCGCGACGAGTTGACCAGGGCCGTGGAGGCCCGTGGGGCCGAGCAGGAGATCAGCTTCCAGGTCGGGTTCATCGAGCTGGAGTTCGCAGTCGAACTCCGCCAGGACGCGAGGGGCAAGGCCGGCTTCAAGGCGTGGGTGGTCTCCGGCGACGGAGAGGCGGGCGTCGCACGGGGGCGCACCCACCGGGTGTTGGTGACTCTGAGGCCGCAGGGCACCGACGGCGACCTCACGATCGGCGCGAGTCGGACGACGCCCCGAAGCACGGTGAACGGACTCGATCGAATTCAGGACTGACCGCTGTGTTCGAGGAGCCTGACGTTTCTCTTCAGAGGGCGAGCGATGTATGACCGGGGGGCGTTGTGAACGGTGATCTGGTGGTCGAGGTGGTCGGCTCGCACCGGGGGTCGGGTTATGTGATTGCCTCACGGCTGGTCCTGACCTCGGCTCACGTAGTGCCCGCGGTCGGTGCGAGGGTGACCTTCTTCCACCCGAAGCAAGCCTCCGTGCACTATGACGCCACGGTGGTCTGGCGCGGCACCCCCCGAGGGCGGGACGACGCAGCACTCCTCCGCGTCGACAGCGAGTACCTCGGGTCGGACGGGGCGCCGAGGTCGGTCGACCCGGTGCGGTGGGGGCGGCTGGTCACCCGCCGGCCCGTCACGCCGTGCGAGATCATGGGCCTTCCGGATGTCGTGCAGCGTGAGCGTCAGGCGGACGACATCCTGCATATGCCGGGCACGGTCAACCGGGCGGACCGTTCCGTGAACAACCGCTACCTCATGCGTCTGACGGAACGGGTGGAATCCCACACCGATCCGTCCGGTCGCCCGGCCTCGCCGTACGCCGGCCTGTCGGGTGCTCCCATGTACTGTTCGGGGCTTCTGACCGGGGTGGTCGCCGTCGATTTCGGCGGGTTCGCGCACACCCGTCTGGAAGTGGTGCCCGCCTACGTCCTCCTCCACGATCCTGACTTCCGGCGGATCCTCACGGAGAACGGCGCGAACACCGTGCTGGAACCGGCGGAGTGGCAGGGGCTGTCGGGCTTGTCGTCCACGGGCAGGGACCGCACCGGTCTGCCGGGCAGGCCGGGCCTGCCCGCCTCGCCGGCCGCACTGCTGGAGGCCCAGCGTGCCGTGGTGCCCTTCCGTGGCCGAAAAGAACTGCTGGAGGAGCTGTACGCCTGGTGTCAGGAGCCCGGCCTCGACGTACACCTTCTCCACGGGCCGGGTGGACAGGGCAAGACCCGACTCGCCCTGGAACTCACGGACCGGCTGGAAAGGGCGCGGTCCACGGTGGTGTGGTTGAGGAGTGACGCCACAGCCGATGCCATGGCGGCGCTCGGCGACGCGGCCGTACCGCTGCTGGTGGTCATCGACTACGCCGAGACACGTGTCGAACAGTTGACCGCCCTGCTCAGGACCATGGTCGCCCGTACGAGCGCCACACCCTTCAAGGTCCTGCTGCTCGCCCGCACCGCCGACGAAGACTGGTGGGCACCCGCGCGCAGGGAGAACAGCGACACTCGGGACCTGCTCGACGACATGCTGGAGACTTTGCTGTCGCCGCTGGAGCCGGACCCGGAGAACCGTGTCGAGGCCTATCGGACGGCTGTGCGGAGCCTGGCGCGGGCTCTGCCGCAGGTGCGCGGTCAGCAGCACCACCCCTGGCCGGAGCTCGCCGAGCAGGTGATCGACGCCTCCCACGAGCGGAACGACGACCGGTTGCGGGCCCCCGGCCTGGACATGGCGCTTACTCTTCAGATGACCGCTCTGGCCGACCTCCTGGACGCCGCTGTCCTGGCTGCGTCGTCCCAGTCCGTCACCGGTACGAAGCGGCTCACCACCCGCGGTCGCCGGACCGTACGGGTCGAAGAGCGACTGCTGGACCACGAGGCCAAGTACTGGCACGGCGCGGCACACCAGCCCGCACTTGCCGAGCTGGACACCAAGACCCGTGAGGACGCCCTCGCCGCGGCCCTTCTCTGCGGTGCCGACACCGCCCACCAGGGGGAAGCGCTCCTGGGAAAGATTTCCCACCTCCGTGACAGAGGCCGGATGTGCCACAGAGCCGTCACCGGATGGATCGCAGCGCTGTACCCTTCTCGCGACGGGCGGGCATGGGGTTCCCTGCGGCCGGACCGACTTGCCGAGTACTTCGTCGGAACACGGCTGACCGCCAACCCCGAGCTCGCGCACGACCTGCTCGGCGGCACGACCGAAGGGGACCGTGTCCCACAGGATCTGACGGACGCTCAGACCGCCCAGTTGCTCACCGTCTACGCCCGGGCCGCCGCCCACTCCGCCCACGTCGGCAACCTCGACGCATCGCTCACCGAGCTGTGCGAGCGCCACCCAGACGCGCTGACCCGACCCGCCATCGACGTCGCCACACAGGTCGAGCGGCCCGGACCGCTGGTGGCGGCGTTGCGTCGGCTGGCCGACGAGCCCGGCGCAACGCCCGACGACCTGCTGGCACTGGCCGACCACCTGCCGCGTCCGACACACGCGCTGGCGCCACTGGCGGTCCGTGTGACCGAGCGGCTCGTGGAGATGCGGCGCAAAGAGGCGGAGGACGAACCGGCGTGCCTGCCCGGTCTCGCCCTGGCGCTGCGCCGACTCACCACCCGACTGCTGGATCTGGGCAGCACCCGGGAGGCGCATCAGGCCGCTGCCGAGGCCGAACGCCTCTACGCGCGACTGGCACAGGAGGATCCCGCGTACCGCCCTCATCACGCCGCCGTCCTGCACAATCTGTCGGTCACGGCGCGTGGTCTGGGACTGCGGGAGGACGCCCTGGTACCGGCCGTGGAAGCCGTACGCATCTACCGTGAGCTCGCGGAGGCCCAGTCCCTCTCGCAGGAGCCCCTGTCTGATCTGGCCTACGGCCTCGGTGCCCTGGCGCAGGCGGAAGGTGAGCTGGGCCGGCCGCAGGCGGCGCTGGACGCGATCAACGAGGAGGTCGGCATCCGCCGTCGTCTGGTCGAACAACGCGGCGACGCAGCCCTCGCAGCCCTCGCGGCAGCCCTGAACAACCAGGCGATCTGGCTGAAGGAATGCGGCAGCGTGGAGCAGGCGGTGGAGGTGAGCCGGGAGGCGGTGACCCACTACCGGAGTCTGGCAGAGCGACGCCCGGACGCGTTCCGCGCCGGCGTTGCCCTGAGTCTGGGCACGTACTCGACCGCCCTGAACCTGGCGGGCAGGCACAAGGCGGCGCTGCAAGCGACGACGGAGGCCATCGCGATCCGGCGCCGGCTGGCAGAAGAACGCCCGGGCACGTATCTCCCCGACCTGGCGCTCAGCCTGAACTCCCTCGCGATCGACCTCGCCGAAGTGGGGCTGCCGGAGGAGGCCGTGGCACGGTCCGCCGAAGCCGTCGACCTCTACCGTCGCCTGGCGGAGAAGGAACCCGTCGCGTTCGGGCACCACCTCGCCAACTGTCTCAACACCCACGCTCTCAAGCTGAACGACGCGGGGCGAGCGACGGAGGCTGTGGAAACCGCACGCGAGGCAGTCGGGCGCTACCGGTCCCTGGCCGAGGCGGAACCGGAGGTGTTCACCTCCGACCTCGCCATGAGCCTCACCACGTATGCCACCCAACTGGGCCGGGCCGGCCAATCGCAGGAGGCGCTGCGGACCATCGAGGAGTCGGTCCGCCTGTACCGGGCAGTCGCCGGCCAGCGCCCTGGCGCCGGGCAGTACGACCTGGCGTGTGGTCTGCACAACCTCTCCCTGTGGCTGGAGAGGGAGGACCGGGTGGACGAGGCCTTGGCCACGGTGGACGAAGCTGCAGGTGTTCTGCGCGGCCTGATGGCGACCGGCCCGGCCGGTCGGGTGCGGCCCCAACTGGCCATGACCCTGTTGCACAAGGGCAGTTGCCTGCGCCGCGTGGGACGGACGGAGGAAGCGATACCCGTGACAGAGGAAGCGGTGGACCTGTACCGCGACCTCGTCGCACATGACCCGGGCCTTTATGAGTCCCGTTTGGCGACCGCCCTCTCCATGTTCTGGGCCGTCCTGTCGACGGCCGGGCGCGCAGCCGAAGCCATGCAGGTGCTGGAGGAAGCGGTGGAGGTCCGTGGACGTCTGCTGGCGCGGGAGGACGATGCGGTCCATCGGCCGGCATACCGCAGCGAGCTGCTCGCCCTTGGCGCCCAGCTCTCCGGGGCAGGCCGCTTGGACGACGCGGTGGAAGCCTTGCAGAAGGCCGTAGCCGCTCATCGAGCACTGGTGGAGGGTGATCCTTGCGGGCCCAGGCACGAGCTGGCCGTGTCCCTGTCCTTGCTGGCGACGTCCCTGACTCAGGCAGGCCGACGCCTCGAAGCCCTGCCCATCGTCGAGGAGGCGGTCGTGCTGTTGAGCGATCCCGCACGGCAGGACGACGCCCACCAAGGGCTACTGGCCGAGTCGTTGTGCCTCTTCGGTGGCCTGCTGCACAACGTCGACCGGACGGAAGCCGAGGAAGTGCTCCGGCGAGCCGTCGCCATCTCCCGGGCACTGCCCCGCACCGACGTGCACGACACGGTCCGAAGTCTGTCCTGCTGCACCCTGGGCATACACCTCGTCGAGCGCGGGCGCGTGGACGAGGGCCTGTTGCTGGCCCGGCAGGCTGTCGACATCGCCCGCGACAGGGCTGACAGCGACTTCGCGCACACAAGCGTGCTGGCCTGGTCGCTCGTCTTGCTCGGCCGACTCCTGGCGCTGGCCCCGACAGCACGGGAGGAGGCCCTGGACGTCTCCACAGAAGCGGTGTCCCTCTGCGAACGGCTGGCGCAGATCAACCTGGTGGCCTCTGAACATGTTCTTGCCTGGGCACTGCCGCATCACGGTCTGCGGCTGGCCGAAGCCGGGCGGTACGAGGAGGCCGTGCGCATCACCGCGCGAGCAGTCCGGCTGAGCCGCAAACTGGCTACCGCTCATCGCTCCGCCCACCAGGACCATCTCGCCTTCTCGCTGTACGCGCACGCCAGAACCCGGCTGCTCGGGAACATCGAGTCAGAGGCGGCCAGGAAGACCATCACGGAAGCCCTGCCCATCTGGCAGGCGATCGCGAAGCAGGAGCCAGGACTCGTGGCGCCCTACCTCGACGAGGTCATGGCCACTCACTCACGGCTCGCCCCCAGCAGGCATGACACGTCTACTGGGTGAACTCGCCCGTGCAGTCGGCCCAGGAGACGACGTCCGGCAGGATCGCTGAGGCATGGGGACTGCGGATCACGCTCGACGAGCGATCAGCCGGTGCTGGCCGCCGACCCGGCGCAGCGGCCGGACGCGGCGACGGCTGTTGCCGAGGCGCCGGCCACACCCGAACTGCTTTGGCCTGCGGGGGGGCGAACGGAGGGGATCCAACCGCACGAGGGACGGACCGCGGCCGTGTGGGAAGGACGAGGTCGCACGGGAAGGCTCACGGGGCAACCGGACAGGGACCAGCCGTACGACAAGGAGCGTCCACGCCATGGGTACCGCCGTCCACGTACCACAGACCCGGGACATGATCGGGGACGAGCTCTCCGGAGACGAGGCGTTCACCGCCCTGCGCCACTACGGGGGGCTGCGGCTGCTGGCCGACTCCTTCGCACGGTTCCGTTACGCGGACGGCTTCACCAACGCGCGGGCCCTCGCCTTCCAGGTGGTGCTGGGGCTGGTGCCGTGCACCGTGGCGCTGGTCGGGCTGGCCACGTCGGTGCACACGGAGGGCGTGGGCCGGATCATCGAGCTCACGCTCGGCCGGATCGTGCCGGGTGCCAGCGCCGAGATCGTCGAGGACGCCTTCGAGGGGACGCGGCGCACCGCCCACGGCGATGTCTGGGGCACGCTCGCCCTGTGGCTCGGTCTGGGCTTCGCGCTGCTGAACCTCGCCTCGGCCATGGGCCAGATCGAGCGCGGCGCCAACCGCATCTACGGCATCGAGCGCGATCGTCCCTTTCCCAGCAAGTACGCGCGGGCGATCGTCCTCGCGCTCGCAGCCGGTCTGCCGCTGGTGCTGGGGTTCGTCGTCCTCGTGGCCGGTGAGGCCGTGGGCGACGCGGTGGCGGAGTCCGCCGGCGGGGAGGGCAGCGGGCCGCAGTGGTGGGGTGTGCTCGACCTCCCCGTGGGGCTCGCGCTGGCCTGGGTGGCCTCGGCTGTGATCTTCCGCTGGTCGCCCCGCCGGGTCCAGCCCGGCTACACCTGGCTGGCGTTCGGTTCGGCCGTGCACCTCGTGCTGTGGGTGTCGGCCACTTGGCTGCTCGCGCTGTACGTCGAGGAGAGCGGTGCCTTCGGCGCAGTGTACGGGCCGCTCACCGCCTTCATCGCCCTGCTGCTGTGGGCCAACCTCACCGCTGTCGCGCTCTTCCTCGGCATCGCGTTCGCCGCCCAGCTGGAAGCGGCCCGCGCCGGCATCGAATCCGCTGTCCAGCCGGACCCCGGACCGGGTGCGTGAGGCCGGACGACGGGTGAGGCGGCCCGCCCCGTCGTCAGCCGCCCGCCGCGGCAGTCACCGTCGCGGGATCGACCCCGGTCAGTTCGACGATGCGGTGCGGTGGCACGCCGGCGGCCAGCGCGCGTCCGATCAGGCCGTCCCGGCCTTCGGCGCAGTCACGGTAGGCGAGCAGCTCTTCCTCGACCCGGGCGAGCGACTCCGGTGCCATCCGGTGACGGACCCGGCTCAATTCGTCCTCGCTCAGCGGGACGGGCAGCCGTTCCGCGCCCTCGGGCACGGCCGCTGTCTCCTCCGGCGGCAGCAGGCGCAGGTGCGGGGAGGTCGGCGTGCTTCCGTGAGCGTCCAGCCACGCGCGTACCGCGGGAGTCTCCATGCAGGCGAGATCACCGACGGCGGCGGGGGCCACGCCGAGCGGCGCCGACGCGTCGTCAAGCAGGAACAGATAGGCGTCGTCGGTCATCCTGGGCTCCTCTCAACGGGGGTTGATCGACGTCCCCTTACCCCGCCGCGCCCGAATTACCGCCGTGGCCCGTCCGTCAAGTGCTTCCGAGCCCTCGCCACCCGTTTCGGCAAGCCGGCGGCTCGCTACCTCGTCGGCCTCCGCGTCGCCTCACTCGTCCTCTGGGCTTGCTTGCAGCATTCCTTCGACGCCGTTCAGGAAGGTTTCGGAGATCAGTTTCGGGTCGAAGAGGCAGCCGGCTGCCATGGCGCCGTCGCGGAGCATGACGAAGTGGCGGCCGGCGGCGTCGGCGGGTGCGAGGCCCGTTTGTGCCAGCAGGTCTGTGACGGTGTTCAGGAACCACTGCCGGTGGGCGAGGACGGCCTGGTGGATCGGGTGGGCGGGGTCGAAGTATTCGGCGGCCGCGTTGAGGAAGGCGCAGCCGCGGAATCCGGGGGACTGGATGCCGTCGGTGATGGTTCTGGCGACGGCGCGGAGCTGGTCGGGTGGCGACGGGCTGCTTGCCACCGCGGCGGCGACCTGTCCGCGGATGGCCTGGTCGGCTTGTTCCAGGTAGGCGAGGACGAGTTCTTCCTTGCCGGCGAAGTGGCGGTACAGCGTGGCCCGGGTCACTTGTGCTTCCGCGGTGATCCGGTCGATGCCGACGGAGTGGATCCCCTCGGTGTAAAAGATCCGGGTTGCCGTGTTGAGGAGCCGTGCTCGCGCCTCAGAGATGTTGCCGCCTGCTGTACTCCGACTCATGCTGACCAAGGCTACCAAATGGTAGAACGTTCGGTCTCGCTGTGACCAGGGCAGCCTCGTCCACCACCCAGCAGACCGAACGTTCTCGCTCGCGCCTGGTGATGCCTTCATGGCTCACGTGCTACCTGCCGGATGAAGAACTACAAGATCAGCCGGGCCCCGTTGAAGCCGGCCGCCAGGGCCAGCTCGATGTCCCGGACCAGGGCTTCGTCGGTCGGCGCGGTCATCAGCCCGTCCGGGTACCAGCCCCTGGTCCAGGACCAGACGCTGGAAGGCCGGCGGCCGTTGAGCAGGACGGCCTTTCCGCTCCTGAGACGGCACGCAGGCCCGCGTAGCTCTCCACGCTGCCGACGACCTGGCCGTTCGCATCGAGGAGTTCCAGCCGCAGGTCGTGCAGGTGCGGGTCGTGCGGGCTCCACTCGTGGCGCCGTCCGAGCGGAGGCCGGCAGGTACAGGCGCGGGGCCAGCTCCAGGTCGGCGCGTGCCTCGGCGCGTCGGTGTCGCCGATGCCGGACAGGGGACTCGGGCGGGAAGGGCACGAGGATCTCTTCGCGCAGCTCACGGCCGAGCAGGCCGCGTTCGAGCCCGCTGTCCCCTCGGTCGGTCTCGAACTGCCAGGCGCCGTCCAGGTTGAGCCAGTCGCGCCGCACGAACTGCGGTCGTGGAAGTCTCGGCAGGGACGGTGCCGCGCACGAGCTGGTGCATCTCGGGGTCGATGTCGTGCAGCAGCGAGTGCCCCCCGGGATCGCGCTTCGGACGGCCGGCTTTCGGATGCGCTGCTCGTCATGCAGCAATCCCCCGGGGTGAGGTAGAACGTTCAGTCTTGACAGGTGAGCGCGCCGCTGACACAGTTAAGGGACAGAACGTTCAGTCTCGCGAAACGGCGCCCAGTGGCTCGTTGCAATCGGCAGTGACCGGGGTGCCACCGTCCTGGCGCCCGCAGGACCGGGAGGTCGCGCCGGTCCGGGGGATGTGCGGCAGGCCTGATCGAGAGAGCCGACTACCAGCAAGCCCTGAACTTCTTCCTCCTTCCTATTGCCCACCGAAAGGATCACCGTGAGCACTCTTGCTGCTCCGTCCGACATCGCCGGGACTGCCTCTGCTCTGCGGCGGCTGTACTTTGTCCGGTTCGCCTTTGCCATCGTCTGGGCCGGCGTGATGTTCACCATGGCCTCGAAGCTCAGCCCCGTCGCCGTCGTGCTGCTGGTGCTGTATCCGCTGTTCGACGTGGGTGCGGCCGTCGTCGACGCGAACGCGTCGCGCAGCACTCGATCGCCGGTGCTGCTGTACGTGAACATGGCGGTCAGCCTCGTCGCGGCCGTCAGCGTGGGGATCGCCGGTGCGTCCGGCATTCCGGCGGTGCTGCGCGTGTGGGGGGCCTGGGCGATCGTGGCGGGTCTGGTCCAGCTGATCGTGGCCATCCCCCGTCGCACGATGGGGGGCCAGTGGCCGATGATTCTCAGCGGCGGTATCTCGGTGCTGGCCGGAGGAGCGTTCGTCGCGTCGGCCGGCGCGGACGAGCCCACGCTCGCCGGTGCGATCGGCTACGCCATCCCGGGCGCCGTCTTCTTCCTCGTCTCGGCCCTGCGCCTGGGCCGCGCCGCGAAGGGTCGCTGACATGAGGACCGGCACTTATGACGTCATCGTGATCGGCGCGGGGCCGGTCGGGGAGAACGTCGCTGACCGGGTGGTGCAGGGCGGGCTGAGTGCCGCCGTCGTGGAGCGGGAGTTGGTCGGTGGTGAGTGCTCCTACTGGGCCTGCATGCCGACCAAGGCACTGCTGCGCAGCGCTGCCGCGCTGCGCGCTGCCCGGCAGTTGCCGGGAGCTCGTGAGGCGGTCACCCGCGATCTGGACGCTGCCGCCGTCGTCGCGCGCCGTGATTCGTTCTCCTCGCACTGGCAGGACGACGGGCAGGTGGCTTGGCTCAAGTCGGCTGGGATCGCGCTGTACCGGGGCCAGGGGCGGATCAGTTCCGACCGGGTCGTCGAGGTGACCGGCGAGGATGGCTCCGCGACGTCGCTGACCGCTCGGCATGCGGTCGTGGTCGCGACTGGCAGCGCCGCGCTGCTGCCGGACATCCCCGGTCTGCGTGAGGCGGAGCCGTGGAGCAGCCGGGAGGCGGCCGCCGCGAGTGCGGTTCCCGGCCGGCTCGCCGTCATAGGCGGCGGCGTGGTGGCGTCGGAGATGGCGACGGCGTACCGCACTGGGGTCCTCGGTGACGATGGTGGCCCGTGACGGTGTCCTACCGTTCGCGGAGCCGTTCGCCGGTGAACGGGTCACCGAGTCGCTGCAGAAGGCCGGTGTCTCGGTGCTGCTCGGTGCGGAGGCGGGGGCCGTCAAGCGGGACGGCGACGGCACCGTGCGCCTCACGCTCACCACCGGCGAGCGGATCGAGGCCGACGAACTTCTCGTCGCCATCGGTCGGACGCCGAACACCCAGGACATCGGCCTGGGCGCCGTCGGCCTGACGCCGGGTACGTGGCTCACGGTGGACGACACGCTGCGGGTGGTCGGGCACGACGGGGAGGGGCCGGCTGACGGGTGGCTGTACGCAGCAGGTGACGTCAACCGGCGCGTGCTGCTGACGCATCAGGGCAAGTACCAGGCCCGCGCCGTGGGCGATGTCATCGTTGCGCGTGCCAAGGGCGAAGCGGTCGACGACAGCCGGTGGGGCCGGCATGTGGCCACGGCTGACGAGCGGGCGGTGCCGCAGGTGGTGTTCACCGAACCGGAGATCGCGTCGGTGGGGCTGACCGCGGCCGAGGCCGCCGGGATGCGGATCCGTGTCGTCGACCACGACTTGGGTGCCGTGGCGGGATCGGCCCTTCACGCCGACGGATACCAGGGGCACGCCCGCATGGTCGTCGACGAGGACCGCAAGGTGATCGTCGGCTTCACACTCGTCGGGCCCGATGTCGCGGAACTGCTGCACGCCGCGACCATCGCGGTCGTCGGCGAGGTTCCCCTCGACCGGCTGTGGCACGCGGTTCCGGCGTTCCCCACCGTCAGCGAGGTGTGGCTGCGGCTGCTGGAAGCGTACGGCCTCTGATCGCCCGCCCGATGTCTCGTCCCGACGCGACCACGAGGGGACGAGAGGGCGCGGCACTTTCAGCATGGCATGGACCGCGAGTTCGTCGTCCTGCCCGGCCAGTACCACGGCTACGACGTCGAACACCACAGCTGCTTCTGGCGCAAGGTGGCCGCGTTCCCTGCCGCCAACCTGGCAGGGCCTGTGACCTGACCGGGCCACGGACGAGCTCGTCCCTCCTGCGTCTCGGCCGCCGCCCTGCCCTCGGCCCATGGATCTAAAGCTCCCGCAACTCACTGACGGGCTGGGCAGCTGCCTGGCCCGCTCGGTTGCCCATGACGACCGTAGGCGGCTCGCGTTGTGGGGCTGTGCCGCTGCCGGATGCACCGACGCCGGCCGCGCACCTGTACGCCTTGATCGAGGACGACGCACGCGTCCCTGATCGGGTCAGTCGGCTGATCGGCTTCCTCGCCGCCCGGCTCCTGCCGACTGAATCAGCGTCACGGACTGCGGGGTCCTCCGGCTCGAAGTGCCCTTCTCCTTGCCGGCACGCCTCTGGAGGCTGCGTCATGGGCGGTCGAGCTTCTGGCGAACGGCTTGCGTCGCACCCGTTCACATCGATGTACATTCCGCTTTGGCCTGCCGCGCATCTCCCCACGATCTGGCAGCGCCTGTTCAACCGGGACGGCACCGTCGCCGCGGGCAGCCGGCGCCCTCGTCCCGGTCCGTGACCGCAAGCTGGGTTGCGCGGATGATGTGGGCCCCTCACGGGGTTGCCTCCCTGACCAGTTGGCAGCGGGCGCAGTAGCGGGCCTGCGGCACGATCATCAGCCGCTCCCGGTCGATGGGACGCCTGCACAGGTGGCAGGTGCCGTATGAGCCCTCGCTCATGCGGGTGAGGGCTGCTTCGACGTCGGTGAGGACCATGCGGGCGGAGGCGGCGAGCTTGACGCGGACCTCGACCTGTGCCGCGGCCTTCCGCTGTTGCCGATCCTCGGCGCGGGAGGTGACCGGTCCGGTGAGCTGGCGCAGTTGCTCCTGGCGGAACACGCGCTGCTCGTGCAGGTTCTCGCGCAGCACGGCAAGGTCCTCGGCGGACAGGCGGGTCGTGCTCTCGCCGATGGTCTGGTGGTTCACCACGTCACCCCTTTGAGGCAGGGCGTAGCAGCTGGTACGGGCGGCAGTCAGGCGGTTCGGCGCTGACAGGCGACGCAATAGCGGGTGTAGGGCAGGATCTCCAGCCGTTCGGCGGGGACCGGCTTGGCGCAGCCCACACAGGATCCGTAGGTGCCGTCCGCGATGCGGGCGAAGGCTTCCTCGATCTCTTTGAGGACCCGTTCCATCGCGGCCTTCTGCATGGACAGCAGGTGATCGTCCGAGCCGTGCCCGGTCTCGTTGAGGGCCTGCAGCTGCGCCAGCCGGGAGGTGCGGGCGTGTTCCAGGCGCTGACGAGCCTCGTGCAGGTGGGGCGCGGCCCGGGTGGCATCGAGCGACATGATCGATCCCTTTCTCGACGGTAGACGGCAGGTGCGCCATCGCGCGGGTCCGTAGCGGGCGGTGGACGGCCCGGCGGCGCTGCCGGGCCGTCCACCGGTGACCGGGTGGTCGTGTGGCTTCCACCCTGGCCGGGCCGACGACGGATACCTATCGGGCGCGGACCCCATTCACGCCGGGGCAAGGGACCCATGCCGCGCCATGGGTAGTGCGCACCCCGCGAAATGGGCGCCGACGCCCATCGACGGGGCACTCGGGACCAGGCAGGCTGGCCACGGGCTCACTCACACACTCCGGGTCGCGGACCCGGTGGGGCTGCGTGGTGCCCGACAGTGGAGGTGAAACAAGGTTGTAGAAGGAAAGGCGTAAGGCCGGTGTCCCTGTTCTGGCGGATCTTCGCCCTCAACGCCGTGGTGCTGGGTACGGCCACGGCCCTGCTGCTGTGGGCTCCGGTGACCGTCTCGGTGCCGGTGCTGCTCACCGAGGCGATCATCCTGGTGGGTGGCCTGGTCGTCATGCTGGTCGCCAACGCCGCGCTGCTGCGGCTCGGCCTGGCCCCGCTGGACCGGCTCACGAAGTTGATGACCACCGTGGACCTGCTGCGCCCCGGGCAGCGCCTGCCCGCTTCCGGCGGTCGCGAGGTCGCCGAGGTGATCCGCACGTTCAACGCCATGCTGGACCGGCTGGAACAGGAGAGGGCCACCAGCAGCGCCCGGGCCCTGCTGGCCCAGGAGGCCGAACGCCGCCGCGTCGCACAAGAGCTGCACGACGAGGTCGGTCAGAGCATGACCGCGATCCTGCTGGGACTCAAGCGAGCCTCGGACGACGCACCGGCCGCGCTGCGCCGGCAACTGCACGAGGTGCAGGAGATCACGCGGGAGAGCCTGGACGAGGTCCGCCGCCTGGTGCGCCGGCTGCGGCCCGGCGTACTGGACGACCTCGGTCTGGTCAGCGCGCTCACCTCGCTCACCGAGGACTTCGCCACCCACACCGGCCTGCAGGTGGCCCGCCGCTTCGAAGCCGACCTGCCCGCCCTGGAGCCGGAGACGGAACTGGTCCTCTACCGCGTCGCCCAGGAGTCGCTGACCAACGTCGCCCGCCACGCGGACGCCGAACGGGTCACCGTCGCCCTGCGTCACACCGATGACGGCATGGTGCTGACGGTCACCGACGACGGCTGCGGCATCAAGGCCCCCCGCGAAGGCGCCGGCATCCGCGGCATGCGCGAGCGGGCCCTGCTCATCGGCGGCAGCCTCGACATCACCCCGGCATCCCACACCGGCACCCGGGTCCAGCTCACCGCGCCCGCCTCCAGGAAGCAGCCCTGACCATGCCCGAGACGACCACGACCGCCATGACGGACACGCGCACCACTCGCATCCTGCTCGCCGACGACCACGCGCTGGTACGCCGCGGCGTGCGGCTCATCCTCGACCAGGAACCGGACCTCCACGTGGTCGCCGAGGCCGGGGACGGCGCCGAGGCCATCGAGCTGGCCCGCACCCACGATGTCGACCTGGCCGTGCTCGACATCGCCATGCCTCGCCTGACCGGCCTCCAGGCGGCCCGCGAACTGGCCACTCTCAAGCCGAAGTTGCGGATCCTCATGCTGACGATGCACGACAACGAGCAGTACTTCTTCCAGGCACTGAAGGCCGGGGCGAGCGGGTACGTGCTGAAGTCCGTCGCCGACCGGGACCTGGTCGCCGCATGCCGGGCCGCGATGCGGGACGAGCCCTTCCTGTATCCCGGCGCGGTCACCGCTTTGATCCGCAACTACCTCGACCGGGCCCGCCACGGCGAGGAAACCCCCGACCAGATCCTCACCCCGCGTGAGGAAGAGGTCCTCAAGCTGGTGGCCGAGGGCCACTCGTCCAAGGAGATCGCCGACCTGCTGTTCATCAGCATCAAGACCGTCCAGCGGCACCGCGCCAACCTGCTGCAGAAACTCGGCCTGCGGGACCGCCTGGAACTCACCCGCTACGCGATCCGCGCCGGCCTGGTCGAACCCTGACCTCTCGGTCCGACGACCGCCCGGTGTCCGACTGCCACTCCCCAGTCGGAACACCGGGCCCCGGTCCGCACCGCACACCACGAGGAAGGGGACGGTGCATGCACCCCACCGTGGGCACCGCCCCCGGCGGCATCGGCGCCCGGCCCTTCGCCGTCGCGGTGCTGGCGGCCGTCGTGCTGGTGCTGCTGGCCGGGCTCGGCCTCACCGGCCCCGGTACGACGGGCGAGGCGGTGGTCGGCGCAGCGGCAGCAGCCGGCCACCACGGGGACGCCCCGCCGCGCACCGACGACGCGTGCGACACCGCCTGCTCGCTCCGGACGGCAACCCGCCAGGAGCCGCACAGCGAGCACCCTGCCCCGCGCGGCCACCTGGCCACCTGCGGCCACGGCACGGTCATCGCCCCACCCGGCCTGGCGCGGCCTTCGGCGCGGACCGGGCACCTGCCTTCCTCCGGCACTCACGCAGTGCATGACCGGGGGCGGGCACCACCGGTGTTCTCCGGCACCTGAAATTCCGTTTCTTTCCGTTCACACCACCACCTCGCCGCGCCGCGGTCTCTCGCCGCCGTGGCCGTGGTGCGCCTGCCGGAGGCCCTCCCGTTGAACCGTTCCCTGCGTCTGAGGGCATTGCTCGCCCTCGCCGTGATCGCCGTATCGCTGTACGTCGCCGTGACCGTGCCGGTCCGCCTCGGACTCGACCTCCGAGGGGGTACGCAGATCGTGCTGCAGACGCGCTCCACTCCCACCACCGACGCCGACAGGGAGGCCACCGACCGCACCCTGGAGGTGCTGCGCGGCCGTATCGACGCGCTCGGCGTGGCCGAAACCACCCTCGTCCGCTCCGGCGACCGCCGGATCGTCGTCGAACTGCCCGGTGTGCAGGACCCGAAGAAGGCGGCCGACGTCCTGGGCCGCACCGCGCAGCTCACCTTCCACCCGGTGCTCGGCACCGCCCAAGACAGCGCCGGTGCCCCCTCCCGCCCCTTGCCGAAGCGGCCCCGGCCACACGTCCTGCCCGACGAGTCCGGCACGCCGCTGCGTCTCGGGGCCGCCGCCCTGACCGGCGAGCACGTCAAGGAGGCCGCCGCCCGGTTCGACCAGCAGGGCGGCGCCGGATGGCACGTGACCGTGGACTTCGAGGGCGGCGGCCGTGACGGCTGGGCCCGGCTGACCGGCGAGGCCGCCTGCCACCCGGCAGGCGACCCGGCACGGCGGATCGCCATCGTCCTCGACAACAAGATCATCTCGTCCCCGCAGGTGGACCCCTCCGTCACCTGCCGGACCGGCATCCGCGACGGCGCCACACAGATCACGGGCTCCTTCGGCCCCGAGGACGCCCGCGAGCTCTCCCTGCTCATCAACGGCGGCGCCCTGCCCGTGCCCGTCGAGACCGTCGAACAGCGCACCGTCGGCCCGACCCTGGGCGCGCAGGCCATCACCGCAAGCGCCTGGGCCGCGGCCATCGGCACCGCGCTGACCTCACTGTTCATCATCGTCGTCTACCGGCTGATGGGCGTGCTGGCCGCTACCGCCCTGGCCTGCTACGGCCTCGTCTCCTACGCCGCCCTGGCCGCACTCGGCGCCACCTTGACCCTGCCGGGCCTGGCCGGCCTCGTCCTGGCGATCGGCATGGCCGTGGACGCCAACGTGCTGGTCTTCGAACGGGCCCGTGAGGAGTACGCGGCCCGCCGCCCCAGTACCCGCTCGGCGCTGGCGGCCGGGTTCCGCAACGCCTTCAGCGCGATCGCCGACTCCAACATCACCACACTGATCGCGGCCGCCCTGCTGTTCTTCCTCGCCTCCGGGCCCGTACGGGGCTTCGGCGTCACCCTCGGCATCGGCGTGCTCGCCTCCATGTTCAGCGCCCTGGTGATCACCCGCGTGCTCGCCGAGTCCGCCGTCGGCCGCCCCCGCCTACGCCGCCGCCCCCGCCTCACGGGCATCGCCACCACGGGCCTGGTCCGTGACCGCCTCACCCGCCGCGACCCCCAGCTCATGCGCCACCCGCGCCGCTGGCTGGCCACGTCCGCCGCCGTGCTGGTCCTCGCCGGCTCGGGGATCGCGCTGCGCGGCGTCGACCTCGGTGTGGAGTTCACCGGAGGCCGCCTCATCGAGTACGCCACCACCAGCGCCGTCGACCCCGACCGGGTCCGCACCGCGCTCGCCGACGCCGGCTTCCCCCGCGCCGTCGTGCAGTCCTCCGGGGACACCGGCCTGACGGTGCGCACCGATCCGCTCACCAACACCCAGGAGACCGAGATCACCGAGACCGTGCGCGACCTCGCAGGCCGGGCGGACAAGGTCCGCGACGAACTGATCGGCCCGAGCCTCGGTGAGGAACTGCGCCGCGGTGCTCTGATCGCGCTCGCCGTGGCCCTCGGCGCACAGCTCGTCTACCTCGCGGCGCGGTTCCGCTGGCTGTTCGGCACCGCCGCGGTCACAGCCCTCGCCCACGACGTGGTGATCCTCGTCGGCGTCTTCGCCTGGCTCGGCAAGCCTGTCGACGGAGTGTTCCTGGCGGCCCTGCTGACCGTCATCGGCTACTCGGTCAACGACTCCGTGGTCCTGTTCGACCGCGTCAGGGAACTGGCCCGCAAGAACCCCGAAGCAGCGCTCTCCGGCATCGTGAACCAGGCGATCGTGCAGACTCTGCCCCGCACGTGAACACCGGCATGGGCGCCGCCTTCATCCTCATCGCCCTCGCCGTGCTCGGCGGATCCTCCCTCACCGACTTCGCCCTGGCCTTGCTCATCGGCCTCGCCATCGGCACGTACTCTTCCGTCTTCACCGCCGCACCGGTCGCGATCCGGCTCCACCACCGCACCCGTACCCGGAAGCCACCCCGCCGCACCTGACGGGCCATCTGAAGCTGACCCTCCTTGGGGACTGCACGACGGTGCGGCGCCCGCTGGTCTCCGTGCAGCCAGGAGTCAGCTGCCTGATGCTCGGGACGAGACGCAGACACGCAACACCCGCCTGCCCTCGGAAGCAGCGAGATAGGGTTGAGCACGTGGAAAACACGCGTTCGGCAGGGCCGACAGGCTTCAGGTAGCCCGCCAGGGGATACCTGGCGGTTGCGGCGAACGGAGTTTCGTGACACGCACGGCCCACCATCTTCCCGCTCCATACGGCCACAGAGCACGCGGCTGCTCGTCAAGAAGCCCCTGGCGTTCCCTGGTTCTGCACGACCTCAGGTACAGCGCGCACACCTTCACCGAGGCGAGACGGGAGTCCAGAAGGCCCCGACCTCGCAGGGTCCGCCGCACGGTGAATGTCCACTCCTTCGCCCGGTACCAGCGGGACCGCTCCGTCGCCCAGTGGTCCGCAGTGGAGGAACGCCGGGCGCGACAGCGGCTACGGACCCAAGTAGGCACGCTCCTGAGGCTGGTGAATTCCATCGCCGACGAACTCACAGTCGATACCGCGGACACGGTGGATGTACCGCCGGCACGTCATCGGCGCGGCTCACTCTGGCTCGCGTAGCCGCCACCGGAGAACCGCCCCACCCGGAACCGTGGGTGAGGGCTCGTTCCAGACGGTGGTCGACGCGGGGCCGTTCGAGGGTGGCGGTGAGGCTGCGTGTCGCTCGGGAGGTCCAGAGCTTGCCGACCGGGCAGGGAGCAACCTGCGCTCCTCCGCGCAGCCGGCCCGAAGACGAGGCCGTGGAGCGGCCTCCGATCAGCGCCGTCCAGCAACGACCGGCGTCACGTCAGCAGCATGCGCGTCCATGCCACGGCCAGGAACGCGCAGGCGAGCGTGAACAGTGCCTGCACGACGGCGGTGACCGGCATCCTCAGGCGGGCGTGCACGACGGCGCCGGTCGCCGCCACGGCCGGGACGCCCCAGACGACGAGCCACGTCAGGAAGGGAACATCGCGGGAGTGCGTGGTCGCGGAGGGGTGCGGCGACTGTGTGCTGCCCATGCCGACCACGACGAGCAGCATCGCGGCGGCGACGACGATGACCGCGTCAGCGATCAGCAGCAGCAGGGCGACCATGATGTCGGTCAGCCAGGAGGGGCGTTCGCGGGCCTGGGCAGGCGACGGGGTGTCCTGGTCGTCCGGGAGCGGTGAGGCCATGAGCCGACTGCACCACGGAATGGCGTGTTCGGCACCGGCGCGGCAACGGACAGAGGCCCGACTGTGACCACCGGTGCCCGCCACCACCGGGGCAGCTGTGACTCACGACTCCCTCCGACGCACACCACGCGCCGACCCGCGAGGGGAGGCGACCGCCGAGCGGGTCCGGCACCTGGTTCTTCGACGGTGGCCGTGGGCGATACCTCCGTGTCGGCGGCCCGACCGCCTTCCACGATCCCGTCGTGGCCCGCAACGGGCCCGACCTGGCCGCCGAATTATCGTTTCACTTCCGGCAAGCGGGTCGCGTTCCAGCTATTGACCGGCAATGGGGCGGAACTCTAGCCTCCGGCCATTCCGTCTGAAACCACCGAGGCCTGGGACCCGGCGCTGAAGTCCAACATGACCTTCTCCCACGCCTGGGCCTCCGCACCGGCCAACGCCGTCTCCCGGCACCTGCTGGGCGTGCGGATCACCAAGGCGGGCGCGGAGGAGTTCCTGATCCGGCCCCGGATCGGTGACCTCACCCAGGTGAACGGCACCGTGCCCTCGGTACGCGGCCCGGTTCGGTCTCCGTGCGCCGCTCCGGCACCGCTCACTCGGCACGCGTGACCGTGCCGCCGAACGCCCGAGCCGTACTGGAGATCGAGATCGGGGACGCCGACCCCTCGCGGTACCGCGTCACGGCCACGGCACCGGGCGGCCGCGGACAGGTGGACGTACGGCCGTTCACCGACCTCACGGGAACGGTGCTGCGCATCGGCCCGGTCGGCTCCGGCACGACCGAGGTCACGTCCTCCTGACCCCGGCCTCGGCCCCCGGACCGCGCGCTCCGGGCACCGAGGGCGAGGGCGGCGTGACCGGGGAGAGCTGTGGCAGCAAGCGGGTGATCAGGTACGGCTCCACCGGGCACTGCACGAGACGAGTGCCTGCGCTGTTGCGGATCGTCACCCACTTGATCCAGATATGATCTATTTTGTGATCAGATCAAGGCCACTCCGGCGCCGCCACCGTCCCTACGGTGGCCAGCGGCAGGCCGTACTGCTGTCACCGATGATCGTCACCGTCCTCATCGCCGGCCTGGCGTTCTCCACTCCGAGGGAGATCGCCTTCAGCCGCCTCCTGCCCGCGGCGCCCGCCCTCGCGGCCGCGTTGTGGCCCGTGCTCCCGACGGCCCTGCTGGGGGCGCTCTGCCTACTGATCATGATCGGCCTCAGCTTCGTCTACTCCGATCTGGGGACGCCGTACACAGCTGCCGCAATCGCCGCGGTCACCCTCGCGGCCGCATACGCGAGTCATCTCCGACTCCAGCGAGAGGAGACGCTCTTCCAGGTCCGGCTCGTCGCCGACGCGGCCCAGAAGGTGCTGCTGCGTCCGCTGCCGCACCGCATCCAGGACGTCGAGATCGAGTCGTTGTACCTGGCGGCCCAAGAGCAGGCCCGCATCGGAGGCGACTTCTACGAGGCGGCCGACACCCGGTACGGAGTACGGCTCCTCATCGGCGACGTGCGGGGCAAGGGCCTGTCGGCGGTGGGGGCGGCCGCAGCGGTGATCAACTGCTTCAGGGAGAACGCGTACGACCAGCCCGACCTGAGGGGCATCATCCAGCGCCTGCAGATCACCATCGCCCGCTACAGCGCCGCGATCCCCGCCGACGATCAGCCGGAGCACTTCGCCACCGCTCTGATCGCCGAGATCCCGTACGGCAGCAGGCGCGTCAAAATTCTCAACTGCGGGCATCCGCCCCCGGTGTTCGTGCGGAGCGGGGAGGTCCACGTTCTTGAGCCCACCGTCCCCTCGACACCTCTCAATCTGGCGGCGCTTCTCGGAGACCACTACCACGTGGACATCGCCGCCTTCGGCCCCGGCGATCAGATGCTGCTCTACACCGACGGCGTGACGGAGACCCGGGACCGCACCGGCGCGTTCTTCCCGCTGCCGGACTGGATGCGGCAGCACGGCGTGGCAGCGCCCGACGAACTGCTGGACCGGCTTCACGGGGACTTGCTCCATTACGGCGGCGGACGGCTCGACGACGACATCGCGGCCCTCGCCGTGCGCTGCCGAAACCCCTCCGCCCAGGAGCAGTAGGGTCCGTTCGCGGTTCGGATCGCACCACGGCATCGCGGGACTGCCTCCCAGGTGCGGTGGGGCCTGGTGGGCCATCAGCGTTCAAGGCGCCGCGCGCGGTGGGGTCGCCGTCCCCGCACCGCGGTGTGCGGTGGAGGGTGTGAGGATGCCTGGGTGGTGAGGTAGGCCTCCAGTGCCTGCGGAGCCATGGGTGGGGAGTAGTAGAAGCCCTGGCCGTGCGGGCAGCCGAGTGCGTGAAGCCGCTGTGCCTGGAGGGGGGTTTCGATGCCTTCCGCGATCACGTCCAGGTCGAGAGCGTGTCCGATCTGGAGGATGGCCTGGATGAGGCTCTGGCTGGCGTCGCTGCTGCCCTTCAGGACGAAGCTCTGGTCGATCTTGACGATGTCGGCCGGAAGGTCGCGCAGGTAGGCCAGTGAGGAGTATCCGGTGCCGAAGTCGTCGATGGAGATGCGTACGCCGAGGTCGCGCAGTGCGCGGATGTGAGCGGCCGTGGTGTCGGCGTCGGTGACGAGGGTGCTCTCGGTGATCTCCAGGACCAGGGAGGCCGGGGGGAAGCCGGTGTCGTGCAGGACCTGTCGGACGGTGTCGGGGAAGTGGGGGTCCGTGAGCTGTCGGCCGGAGACGTTGACGGCCACGCTCAAGGTCCCTGCCTTCGCGAGGGTGTCGTGCCAGTGCCGGCCGCGGCGGCAGGCTTCGCGCAGCACCCAGGTGCCGATGGGGCGGATCAGCCCTGTCTCCTCGGCAACGGGCACGAACACCTCGGGCGGGATGGGGGAGCGGCCGCCGCGCTGCCAGCGCAGCAGTGCCTCCACGCTGGTGACGTGTCCGGTGGGCAGGTGGATGACCGGCTGATAGTGGACGGTGAGTTCACTGCGGGGGAGGGCGTAGCGCAGGTCCTGGGCGATACGGGCGTGGCTTTGCTGTGCCAGGCTCATGGCGGCCTCGAAGAGCTCCGCGCGGTTGCGGCCGCGTTCCTTGGCCGCGTACAGCGCGATGTCGGCGTTGCGGAGCGCGTCGTTGGCCGTGGTCGGTTCGGTGACGGCCAGGACGCCGATGCTGGCGGTGACGAAGACGCTGCGATGGCCGGAGAGGGCGAAGGGCTCCTTGAAGCGGTCCAGGAACCGCTGCCCGTAGGCTTCGGCGGGAGTCTCTGCCAGGTCTTCGGCGAGGACGGCGAACTCGTCACCGCCCATGCGGGCGATCGTGTCGTCGCGGCGTGCTGAGCCCAGGAGGCGGTGGCCCACGGTGATGAGCAGTTCGTCGCCGGCGGGATGTCCCAGGCTGTCGTTGATGTGCTTGAAATGGTCCAGGTCGATCAGCAGCAGGGCGGTGTTCTGAACCGTGCTGGACCGGGTGAGGGCGTGTTCCAGCCGTTCGAAGAACTGGGTTCGGTTGGCCAGGCCGGTCAGGGCGTCGTGGAACGTTTGGTGGGTGAGCTGCTGCTGCAGCGAGATCTGCCGACGCAAGGCGTCCTCCGCCGTCCGGGCCCGGGCCCTGGCCTGGTCGGCCTGGGCTTCGGCGAACCGCGCCAGCAGCATGATGCGCACGACCAGCAGCACGGTCGAAGCGGCCACGATGCCCACGATGGCCACGGCGTGCACGGGCTGCTCGCGCACGCCGCCGACGTCTGTCATCAGCAGTGCCGGCCCGAGGAGGGCAGGCAGGGTGAGGACGGTCATGCGTGCGGGTGAGAGCCGCTCCTGGCTGCGCGGCACCAGCCGGGTCGTAGCGGCCATGGACGGGTGCAGCGCGCCCGCACTGAGCAGCGGATAGGAGGCCATCCACAGGATGTAGGAGACGTCGGAGGCGATCGGGGCGCCGGTCGCCGCCAGGGTGGAGTAGTACAGGGCGTCGGCGGCCAGCGTGGCACCCACCCACAGAACGAACAGGCCGAGGGCCGGCAGACGGACGCCTGCGACCAGTACCAGCTTGGCGGCCACGCCCAGCAGCAGGAGATCAGCCAGCGGATAGGCCAGGGACACCGCCAGCGGCAGCGCCGACAGATGGCCGCGCAGGTAGGGCATGACCATGAACGCCCATGCCAGGGTGGACATCCCCAAGGTGATGATCCCCGCATCCAGCACGGCCCCCCAGCGCACGCTGCCCCAGGCCGCCATCAAGCTGACCAACCCGGCGGCGAAGCACGGGTAGGCCGCCAGATACAGCACGTCGGCCACCGAGGGGAACGGCACGAGCGTGCCCGCGAACTGGAATTCGCCGAAGACGGCGTCCGCCACCGTGAACAGCCCCATGCCGACAGCGAAGAGATACCAGGACCGGGCCGGGCGCGGCCGATGCAGGCGGACGCCGACCACGATCGCCGCGGTGCAGCAAGCCGCCAGCACCGGTGCGAACAAGTGCCGCACGGGGGCGGTCACGAGGACGTAGAGGATGATCACCACGGCACCGGCCGCCGGAAACCACCACCAGGCGTGCCTGCGCAGTCGCTCGGTCCACGCCTCCTGCATGACTCCTCCGCGGACGCAACCGGGGGTCCTGGCCAGGCCGGGTCGGATGGCCCACAGGGGCTGCCTGTCTGCTCCAGCGAAAGGCGGCTCGCGAGAGATCGCAACCGCAGGCCCCGGCCACAGTGCCGCTGGTCGGCTGTCGACGGCAAGGCGCGGTCTGACCCTGGTGGACGGCTGGGGTGGCCGGAAGGCGCCGCGGCGCACAGGATGAGCAGTTCAGGAGTGCTGCTTGCGCGCCGTCACCCGAGTCGAGGACTGCTACCCATGGCTGATCTCCCCACCGCGCCGCCCGCTGCCACCGGACCGACGCATACGCTGGAGAGCTGTCGCCGGCGGAGCTCACCCGGCGTGCGCCCGGTCACCGTGGACGCGGGCGGCATCGTCCTGTCCGGCCTGCTGAGTGAGCCCCCGCAAACGGCTCCGCGCGCGGTGATCGTCGCCCTGCACGGCGGAGGCATGAACGCGGGATATTTCGACGGACAGGCCCATCCGGACGTGTCCTTGCTGGCGGTTGGCGCACGCCTGGGATACACGGTGCTGGCGCTGGACCGGCCCGGCTACGGAGCCTCGGCCGACCGCCTGCCCGCAGGACAACGGCTGACCGCCCAAGCGGCCACAGTGCGCCGCGCCGTCCAGGCGTTCACGGCACGCCACGCACCCGGCGCCGGCACGTTTCTCTTGGCGCATTCGTTCGGGGCCAAGGTGGCTTTGGCGGCCGCCGCCGACTGGGACGCGCCGCATCTGCTGGGCTTGGACGTCTCCGGGTGCGGGCGCCGACTGGCCGTGAACACCGGCCTCGTCGACTGCCACCGTGTGGGCAGCCTGCGGCGGCTGAACTGGGGCCCGCTGGGTCTGTACCCGCCTCAGACGTTCTGGGCGAGCCAGCAGGTGGTGGCCCCCATGCCCGTACGTGAGGTCAGTACCGTGACCGGCTGGACACGCCTGTCTGCGGCCATCCTTCCCCGCGTCCGCGTCCCTGTCCGGCTCACCTTCGCCGAGTACGAGACCTGGTGGCGCCACGACGACGAGGAGATCGCCGATCTGACCGCTCGACTGTCCGCCGCTCCACGCGTCGTCGTCGACCACCTGCCACAAGCCGGCCACAACATCAGCCTCGGCTGGGCCGCCCGCGCCTACCATCTGAAAGCCCTGGCGTTCGCCGAGGAGTGCCTGGCCGACGCCCAGCTGACGAGCCGTTGAAGACCACCGGGGCGCAGACGAAGTCGCCCCCCTCATGGCGACGCGAGGTCAGGGCGTCATAGAGCCATCAGGGCCGACCCGGATCGCGCGTTCGGTGAATCCGATGCGCACCGTCACCCGATACCAGCCGTCGGCATCCCTGGTCGCCGACCAGGAAACAGGTTGATCGACGCCTGCTGGCACGATCAAGGTGAGCATTCGAAGTTCCTTCCCGTGGCGTTGCATCAAGGCTGTGCTCGCCGGCAGCCGCTGACCTTCGAGAGGGGAGACCCAGCCCTGGTAGGGGTCGGTGACGCCCCGTGCGACACGCGTGCTGCCAGACGGCACGGACTGGCCGGGAAGAGGCACCTGACTGACGACCAGTTGGCTTCTACCGTCGGAACTCAGCGCCTGGACGTGGGAGTGCGAGACTTTCCGAGGTGTGAAGTCGGGGGCCAGGTGCCACAGTGCTCTCCAGGTGCGTTCCTGCCGGTCATGGCCACGGTCATACACGACCAGGAACCCTGGATCCTCGACCAGGAGCACACCACGGGTACGGGTGATTCCGCCGTACGCCCTGTCGGAGGCTTCGTAGAACTGATGGAGCGGACCCAGCTTCTTCCGCGTGAGCCGCGTGGGAGCATCCCACTGGTGCCGCACACCGACGACTTCGACAACATTGTGGGCAGCGGGTGACTGAAGGTATTTCCGGTAGGCATCGGCTCGATACCCATCGTGCCCGCCATCCACGATCAGATCACGGCCGTTGCCGTAGTAGGTGAGTGACATGTGGTCGTTGTGGCCGTGGATGATACGGGCGGGGCCGAACCGCAGGGACATGAAGTGTTCGTCCTTCAGTTGGCGGCCGGAGGTGCCCCAGCCCGTCCGCGCGAAGACGAATCCAGCCGCATAAGCGGCGGACTTTTCTTTTCCAGGTCTTCCCTCCCGGCCGTTCGAGGTGAGATAGCGAATGACCGGAGTTCTGACACCTGGGGGCGGAACAGCGTGACTGTCGCCGAGCGGTACGATCCGCCCGTTCGGCTGCGTGGCGTTCTCCAGGAACGCCGGCATGAGGCGGACGCGTTCCGCGATCAGTCGGCGTGGAGTGATTTCGCACTCCTGCATGGCGGAATGGACAGCTCGCCACAACTCCCACACATAGGCCTGGTACCGGACCGACTGCTCGTTGCTGACGCCCTGTTCGTCGACTTGTACGCTGATGGCCGAGCTCAGTCTCCGCACGGCGAGGTCTCGGGCGGCAGCGTGCTGGAGCTGGCAACCCGCGACCAGGAGGGCGAGATCTTGCATGGTGCCGTGGTTCCATTGGCCCGCGTAGTCTTCGGCGAGTTGTTCGGCATGGGTACGCAGCGCTCGGTCCAGCCACGGCCGGCCGCCGATCGCGGCGCGCAGGCAGAGCAAGGAGCTGGCGCGTAGTCCGGTGGCGTGCTGTCCCCAGACTTCCGGGTGAACCGGGCCGTCCGCTCCCAGGTTGTCTGACACGAAGTCCTTGGCGATGAGAGTGGCGCGCTCCAGCATCTTCTTGCCGTCGGGCTTCATCCCTTCGGTGACCAGTCTCTCGAACCATTTCAGCGAGAACAGGTGCAATCGCACGGAAGGGTGATGCGTTGGATCGTAGCGCCAGTCGACGTCACCCCGTGGGGCGATGACCTGAGGGCGTCCGTAGATTTTCACCTTGCCAGCCATAAGGGCTGGTGCTGGATTGCTGCTGTACAGCCCGTTGGAGAATCCACAGGTTCCCGCAGGCCATTCCCCGGCGCCGGAGTGAATGTTTCGACCATCAGCGTCCGAATTGGTGTGGCGTTCATCGATGATGAGTGTTGCGACGCATGTAAGTACTGCCAAGATCGCCATGGCCGTCACGACCGTATGCCTGCGCAATCTCATTGTTCCTCGCTCGCGTCCACCGGGCTGCCGGCCAATCATTCAACGGCTACATCGGCGTCACTTTTCTTGCGCTTGAGACGGCCATACGGGGCTGGTTGCCGTCACACGGGACCTGCACGACGAGCAGTTCCTCACGGGGATGGAGCGGCACAAGGACGCCGTCCCGGGTCTGATGGCAGCCGTCGCGGACAGTTCCGGGTGTGCTGCTCCCCGTCAACGATGTAGAGGCCGGGGCCCCGGCCCAGGAGGCCCAGAGTGTCGAAGACCGACAGGTGCGATGGAGTCCTGGTGAGGCGCCCCTGTCGTCACCATCTCAGTCAGGCTGTCGCCTGGCCGTCGACGGGAATGCCCAGCCGGTCGGCCACAGAGGTGAGGGTCGTTCCCAGCGGGAGCGCTACCCGGGTGAGGGCGTGCCGGTCGCCGCGGGTCGGGTCCAGGTTGACGATCAGCACCGGCTTGTGGGCCTGGGCCGCCTGGCGAACGAACCGGAGCCCGGACATCACCGTCAGGGAGGAGCCCAGGACCAGCAGTGAGGTCGCTTCACGCACCAGTCGGCGGCAGTGCTCGACCCGCAGCGGCGGAACGGTTTCGCCGAAGAACACCACATCCGGTTTGAGGATGCCCCCACACACGGTGCAGGGCACTGCACGGAAGTCGCCGACCTGTTCGTCGGTGAGGTCGGCGTCACCGTCCGGGTTGATCTCCGCGGCCACCGGCTCGAAACCCGCGTTGGCCTCCTCAAGCCGCCGGGCGAGTTCCCGGCGCGGGCTGACTGCGCCGCAGGAGAGGCAGACGACCCGGGCCAGGCTTCCGTGGAGTTCCACGACGCCCTCGCTGCCGGCGGCCTGGTGCAGACCGTCGACGTTCTGGGTGATCACACCCGAGAGCAGGCCGTGCCGCCCGAACGCGGCCACGGCCCGGTGCCCGGCGTTGGGGCGGGCGCGGCCGAAGGTGCGCCAGCCCAGGTGGCTGCGCGCCCAGTACCGGCGCCGGGCCTGGGTGCTGGAGGTGAAGTCCTGGAAGGTCATCGGGGTGTGCCGGTTCAGGCTTCCGCCCTCGCCCCGGTAATCGGGGATGCCCGACTCGGTGGAGATCCCCGCCCCACTGAGCACCAGCACACCACCGGCGCTCAGCGCGTCGGCGACCGGTTTCGGGTCCGTTGTCCCCGATGGCAGGTCCTCGGTGGGGGTCCAGCTCAGAGTGGGGCGCATGCGCATGCCGCCAGGGTACGGAACAGGCCCTTCAGCCGCTCTCACCGACCGGCGGGACGGCGCACCATGCCGGTGCGGCGGTCTGGCATGTTTCGGTGTGGCCTGCTGGTTGCCTTTGCTCCCGGGAAGTAGCGGGTCAGTCGACGACAGTGCCCAGGCCGAGCGAGGCGAGCAGGTGGTCGGTGGGCTGCCTGGCGCCGGCGTTGATGGCTTCGACGGCTTCGCCGAGGGCGAACCGGTCGACGCTTACACGTTCGGGACGCCGGCCGGCGGGGGTGTCGATCAGTGCGGTGATGGCGTCCGCGACTTCACGGGGTCCGGTGGCTCTGGGGAGGTGAAAGCGGCGCCGACGTTCTGCATGAACACCTGGGTCAGGCCGAGGACCTCGGCATAATCACCGAGGCGGGTTTCGTCCGCGCCGATGAGCTGTGAGGCGGCGAGGTTACTCGGGAAAGCGCCGGGCTGGACGATCGAGACGTCGATGCCCAGGGGGCGCAGCTCGTAGCGATAGGCCAAGGGACTCTTCCGGGAGGCGGTCGGAACCCGAGATCCCACCCCACCCTCGCTGCCCGACATCGACCGGGCCGAGTTCGAGCAGCGGCTTGCCGAACTGATCGTCAGCGGCGGCCACACGTCCTCGACGCGAGGCGAGGACGACTACGACCCCCTCCTCATCCTTCTGCGCTCAGCAGCCAGCCACGCCGCCCGACCCGTCCTGTGCGACTACGTCCAAAGCACGGTCATACCGTCGCTCGCCGACTACTTCCACGACGACGACTGCGCCCGCGAACGCGCCGCGCTCGTACTGTCGCTGCTTCTCGGCATCACCGTGCTGGGCCCCATGCTCGGAGTCGAACCCCTCGAGATCCCCTTGTCGGCCGATGCTCTCGCGCCGCCCAACCCCAGGATCGAGCTCATCCTGTCAGCCATGCTGCAAGCGGCGGCCGACGCCGCACCCGCGGCCCACGAGCAGGACGCCGACAAAGCCGGGCGGGCAACTCTCTAGAGACCACTGACCGACGAGGACGGGCCTGGGTGCACGAGCGCCCACGGCGACGGTGCGGGCTCTGGTGCTTCCCAGCCTAGGAACGCACCGCAGCGCCAGCGTCGTCCCGTCATGTCACGCGGCGCGGGCTGCGCGGTGGTGACCTCCCTCAGGCGGGGACTACCCCCGCGTCTCCCTGAGCGGCCGCCTCTCTTCGGTCCCGGCCGAGCTCACCTCGGCCGATCCCGCCGGCAGGTCGCGGCTGCGCCGACCGGCGAGGGCGCCGCCCTCGCCGGTGGAGCGTCACACCCTTGCCTTTACCGTGATCAGGTCAGGCTCCATCTCTGGTTCGTCTGGCCGGTGCAGGTCCACAGGATCAGCTTGGTGCCGTTGGCGGTGCCTGCGTTCAAGGCGTCCAGGCACAGGCCCGACAGGTTGCTGGTGATGGTGCCGTTCGAATTGACGGTCCACTTCTGGTTGGTGCCGCCCGTGCAGTCCCAGATGATCACCTTGGTGCCGTTGGTGGTGCCGTTGTTGTCGGCGTCGAGGCACTTGTTGCCGTAGACGACGAGTTCGCCGCGCGAGGTCCGGGTGAAGGTCTGGTTGCGCCCTCCGCCGCAGTCCCACAGTTGTGCCTGGGTGGCGTTGACGTAGGTGTTCTTCTCGATGTCCACACAGCGGTCGGAAGCGGAGCCGACGAGGGCGGCACCGTCGGTGCCGGGGATGCCCTGGATGCGGAGGGCGTCGATGTCGGGTGCCGTGCTGCCGGAGACCGCGGCGAATTTCACGGTGTTGGTGCCCTTGGCCAGGTGCGCGAGCACGGACACGGTGCGGTAGGTGGTGGCCGAGCCGGTCGGCGGGAAGGCCACGACGTACGTGAACTGGCCGTTCACCTGGACGGTGGCCTTGCGGGCGGTGCTGCCGCCGTTGGCGTAGGTGATGTCCACCAGCTTGGTGCCCGCCGCGGAGGCCGTGATGCTGCTGAACGTCGGGGTGGTGGCGGAGGTGGTGTCCTCGACGGTCGTGGCGGAGGCCTCGGTGCCGGAGACGGTCAGCAGCACCGCGTCGTTCGCCGGGACGGAGGTGGTGTAGCCGGTGGTGAACGATCCGACGGTGCTGCGGGTCCAGGCGTTGCGTACGGAGGTGGAGGCCGTGGTCAGTCCCAGGTCGGCCCAGCGGACGGTGATGTTCGCGGCGGAGCCGGTGCGGTTGAACAGCAGCACCGCGCGCTTGCCCGTGCCGGACAGGACCTTGCCGTACACCTGCAGACCCCGGGTGTCCTCGGCTACCTTGACGCCCTGCAGGCCGCGCGGGTCCTGGTCGATGGCGAGCACCTCGGGGTTGGTGAGGATGTCACGGGTCTCCGTGCTCATCGTGGCCACGTTGTTGCCGGCGAGCAGAGGGGCGCCGGCGATCGACCACAGGCTCATGTGCAGCCGGTTGCGCTGGGCGGTCATGCCGTTCAGGCCGACCATCAGCATGTCGGGGTCGTTGTGGTAGCCGGTGTGCTGGGCCGCGGGTTGGAAGGCCTCGTCGAAGTTGCGGTACATCTTGGTCAGGCCCGGGGTCTCCTTGTACAGCAGGACGTCGTGGCTGGTGCGCCACAGGTCGCCGTAGCCGGTTGCCCAGTTCCAGGGCAGTCCGGTGCCCCACTCGCAGAAGGACAGCACGAGCCTGCGGCCGGTGACGGCACTCGCGGCCTCGTGGGCGGCGGCGATCTGCTTGTACGTGGTTTCCTGGTCCAGCCCTTCCTCCCGGCCGCCGCACCAGTCGATCTTGACGTAGTCGAAGCCCCAGCGCTGGAAGGTCTCCAGGTCCTGCTGGTAGTGGCCCTCCATACCCGTGTTGGGTGCCGCGGGCCGGGTGGTGGGGAAGTAGTAGCCGCAGCCCTGCTTGCCCGCGTCGGTGTAGATGCCGGCCTTCAGGCCCTTGCTGTGGATGTAGTCGGCGATCGCCTTCATGCCGCCGGGCCACAGGTTCTCGTCGACGACGATGTTGCCGTTCGCGTCGCGCCGGCCCTGCCACCATCCGTCGTCGAGGTCGACGTACTTGCAGCCGGCGGCTGCCATGCCGGAGGAGACCAGGGCATCGGCCTGCTGCTTGATCACGTTGTGGTCGATGCTGCTGAAGAAGGTGTTCCAGGACGCCCAGCCCATCGGCGGCGGGGTGACGCCGATCTGGTTGGTGCTCACGGCGGCCGGTTCGGCGGGCAGAGGCGCCGACGGATCCTGTCGGTCGAGGGTCGTCAGCCCCGCGCGGCGAGCCCGGCGGCGAGGGCCTGAGCGGCGATGCGCCTGGCCCATCTTCGTACGGGGGTATGGGACATGCGGCTTTCCTGGGGGAGGGAAGGATCGCTGACCGTGGCGGTTCAGTAGACGATGGAGAAGGTGGCGTCCGCGCGTTCGGTGGCGGTGGAGACGGGGTCGATGCGCAGGGCGTAGTCGGAGTGCCGGATGTAGCGGGTCGGGTAGTTGTGGGACCGGAAGGACGCCCAGGTGGAGTCGGCCAGGCCAGCCGTCCTGTGGAAGGTGGCGTCCTGGGCGAAGGCGCTGCTGCCGTCGTTGACGTCCAGCCGGAGCTGGTAGCTGTAGTGGCGCAGGTAGCGGGTGGGGTAGTTGACCGACTGGAAGGACACCCCGGAGCTGTCGGCGAGACCGGGCACGAGCTTCCACTGCGCGTCGGAGTACGGGTCGAAGGGGTACGGGTCGATCCGGCCGGCGAAGCCGGCGTGCCGCACGTAGCGGTCCGGGAAGTTGTAGGACTTCAGCCGGTTCCAGGCGGGTCTGCCCCAGTGGGCGACGAGGTTGTCGTACTCGCCGGAAGTGATCGTCTCGATGGTGTTGTGCTTGGAGCTGAGCGGCTGGGTGTAGTCGCGCTGGCTGAGTTCGGTCCAGGTGCCGGCGGCGAGGTCGGTGGTCCGCCAGGCGTAGAAGATGCCGTTGGGGTTGTAGGTGTCGCCCCACATGTACCAGGTGTTCGAGGTCAGCGACTTCACGATGGTCGGGGCCTCGGTGCCGCCGTGGGAGACCGGGGTGCCGAAGAGGGTGAAGCTGCCGGGGTCCAGCGACGTGGACCTCGTGCCGACCAGTTTCTGCTGCCCGTTGTTCTTGAAGTACATGTAGTTGACCCCGTTGACGCCCACCGTCATGTTCGCGTCGATGACGTCGTATCCGGGGTCGAAGAAGACCTGGGGTGCGGAAGCGGAGCGGAAGTCGGTGGTGTAGTTCACCATGATGACGTTGTGGCCGCTGGAGTTGACCGAGGAGTAGAGGATCGCGTAGCGGCCGCGGCCGGCGTCCCAGTACGCCTCGGGCGCCCAGCTGTGGGTGACCATGTCGTGCAGTTTCAGCCGGCGGTAGCCGGTGAAGGACCGCAGGTCGGTGGAGTCCCAGACGTGGATGTACTGGCTGTTGTAGCTCCAGTCGGTGCCCTTGAGGTCGGTGGCGAGGACGACGAAGGTGCCGTCCTGCTTGCGCATGATGAACGGGTCGCGCAGTCCGCCGGCGCCCGCGGTCGGGGTGACGACGGGGTTGTTCTGGTTGAGCGGCATCCACTGCAGGGCGTCGGTGCTGACGGCCAGATGCAGGCCGTAGTCGGTGCCCAGCCCGCTCGGCGACTCGGTGAAGTAGCCCATCACGTACGCGGAGTCCGCGGCGTGGGCGGCACCCGCCCCGATGGTCAGGTCGGCGGTCACGGCGGCCAGCGGAACTCCGGCGGCCATGCCGAGGAAACGTCGGCGTGACGGCTGGGAGCCGGGCCGGGGACTTCTGCTCATCTGCTCTCCAAGGGAGACGTGGGGGAGGGGAACGGGCGCTCGATGGCAGAGGGCCCTGGGCGGTCACGCCTGTGCGGCCACCTCCGTATTGTCCGGTAATTCGGACAGGGTTCGGTGGATCGATCAGAAGGTAGAGGTGAGGCAATGACAGGTCAACGGTTCTGTCGTTTCTCGTTGGACTTTGTGTGAACGCACCAGTTTCAGGGCTCAGTTGTGCCCCGCATCCGCCGACTGACCGCGCAGCGCCCACTTGCTCGCCGTGTACGCCACCGGGTAGTGCGCGGTGAGTGCGGCGGTGGAGCCCACGTTGACGATGGACGAGCCGGGCGGCATCAGCGGGGCCAGGTGCTGGATGCCGAGCAGGGGGCCGATGACGTTGACGGCGTGGACGCGGGCCATGTCCGCGGGGCGTACGGTGTCGAGGCGGGCGCGCCAGGTGATGCCCGCGTTGTTCACCAGGCCGTGCACCTGCCCGTACGCCTCCCGCAGATCGTCGGCGAGGTTGGCCCAGTCCTGTTCGCTGGTGACGTCGAGGCGGCGGCAGCCGGGTGCTTCGGTCACGTCGGTGGCGATCACCCGGGCGCCCTCCCGGCCCAAAGTTTCGGCCGCAGCGGCACCCTGGCCGCGGGCCGCGCCCGTGACCACGACGACCTTGCCGAGGAGCCTCGTGCGACAGAAGTCGGTCACGGCCGCTCCCGCGGGCGGCGCCGGGCGGCCGGGACCAGGACGGGATCCGGTCCGGCCACCACGGTGTTGGACACCGAGCCGATGCCCTCGACGGTGAGCGTGACGGTGTCGCCGGGCTTCAGCGACGGCGGATCCTGCCTGCCTCGCACTCCCCACAGCTCGGCGAGGCAGCCGCCGTTGCCACAGGTTCCGGAGCCGAGGACGTCACCGGGGCGCACCCAGGTCCCGCGCGAGGCGTAGGCGACCATCTCCTCGAACGTCCAGCTCATGTTGGACAGCAGGTCCTCGCCGACCACCTCGCCGTTGACCTCGGCGGTCAGCGCCAGGCGCAGGAAGCCGTCTGCGTCGCGGTACTGCTCCAGCTCGTCGGCGGTGACGAGGTAAGGGCCGAGCGTGGTGGCGGTGTCCTTGCCCTTGCAGGGACCGAGGCCGACCCGCATTTCGGCGGACTGCAGGTCGCGGGCGGACCAGTCGTTGAAGACGGTGTAGCCGACGATGTGCTGCCGGGCCTGCTCGGGGGTGAGGTCGCGGCCCTCCATGCCAACGACGGCGGCGACTTCCAGTTCGAAGTCGAGCACGCGCGATCCAGGCGGGACGGGGATGTCGTCGTACGGGCCGTACACCGCGTAGGGGTTGGTGAAGTAGAACGTCGGGGCCTCGTACCACTGCTCCGGAACCCCGGCTGCGCCGTCGACGGATCGTCGTACGCCCTCGACGTGTTCCTCGAAGGCGACGAAGTCCCGCACGGTGGGCGGCTGCACGGGAGGCAGCAGCCGCACCTCGGACACGTGCGGACCGGCCGGGACGTCGAGCGACGCGGCACCCGCGTCGAGCAGTCGGGGCAGGCCGTCGCCGTCGGCGAGCAGACCGGTCAGGGAGTGGACACCGGGCAGGGGGACGAGCGTGCCGTCCTGTTCCACGACGGCCACCTGGCGTCGGTCGCGGTGCTCGTAGGTGGCGAAACGCATGGGAATTCCTGTGGGCGAAGGGGGCGTGGACGGGGCTGGGGGCGCGGTGGGCGAGTCAGGGCAGGACAGGGCAGGACAGGGGAGCGCCGCGCCGCCCGTGTCGGGAGGCCCTGCCGGTCAGACCGGCGGGGCGACGAAGCAGCCGCGGTCGGGGTCGTTGAAGGACTCCTTGGCGACCAGTTCGTTCATCGGGTTGGCCGTGCCCCACTGGTCGGTGACCTCGGGCCGGGAGAAGTCGTAGACGTGGGGGTGCCAGGTGTCCTCGTCCAGGACCTCCAGTTCGGTGGTGTACTCGACGGTGTTGCCGTGCGGGTCGAGGAAGTACGTGAAGGTGTTGTCGCCCGCCATGTGCCGGCCAGGGCCCCAGATCGTGCGGAAGCCGGCTCGCATCACGCGGCCGGAGCCGCGCATGTACTCGTCCAGGCCGCGCATCTCGAAGGAGATGTGGTGCAGGGAGGTGTGCGGGCACTGGGCGATGGCCATGGAGTGATGCTGGTTGCTGATCCGCATGAAGTGCATGACCTCGCCCATGTGCGGGGAACCGAGCGTGTCGGAGAGGCGGAAGGCGAGGTGCCGTTCGTACCACTGGCGGGTGACGTTCAGGTCGGGCGAGTTGAGGACGACGTGCGACAGCTTGACCGGGATGGACTCCTTCTCCTCGATCTTGCGGTGCTGCCGTACCTCCACGTCGGCGGAGACCTCCAGGGTGCGGCCGTCGACATCGAAGAAGCGGAAGCCGTAACCGCCGCCAGGAGTGTCGATCCTGCCCGGCTGGGAGATCAACTGCACGCCCCCGGCGAGGAGTCGTTCGGCCAGGGCGTCGACGTCGGCCGGACTGCCCGCCCCGTAGGAGACGAGGTCGAGGCGCTTCTCGTCGGCCTTGCGCAGCCGTACGACGTACTGCTCCGGGGAGCCCTCGGCGGCCAGGAAGGAGATGCCGGAGTCCTCGGCGACCTTCGTCAGGCCCCAGACGCCGGCGTAGAAGTCGAGTTGCTTGTCGTAGTCGGGCACGGCGAGGTCGACGTGCCGCAGATGGGTGAGCAGACGGTCGCTCATGGGGGATTCCTCCTCAGGTGAGGTTGAGCAGGGCGGCCGCGTTCGCGCCGCGCACGGCGTGGAAGTCGGCGTCGGGCAGGTCCGCTGCGCGCAGCGCGCCCAGCGGGTCGTCGGTGCCCATGTCGAAGGGGAAGTCGGAGCCGAGCAGGACCTGGCCGGCTCCCGCGGTCCGGACCAGCTCCCGGAGGACGTGCGGGTCATGAACCAGGGAGTCGAAGTACAGCCGTTTCAGATAGCTGCTCGGCTTCCGGGCAGGGACCTGGGCGTCGGGGCGGACAAGCCAGGCGTGATCGGAGCGGCCGATGTGGGTGGGCAGGTAACCGCCGCCGTGCGCGGCGATCAGCTTCAGCCCGGGGTGACGGTCGAGGACACCGGAGAAGACCAGGTGGGAGAGGGCGACCGCGTTCTCGGTGGGCTGGCCGACGGTGTTGGACAGGTACCACTGGTCCAGGCGCTCGTCGAGGGTGCAGCCGAACGGGTGCAGGAAGACCAGGGCGCCGGTCTCCTCCGCGCGTGCCCAGAAGGGCGCGAGGCGCCGGTCGGACAGTTCCACCTCCCGTGTCCCGGCCGGTCCCGGCGCGTGCGAGGAGACCTCCACACCCCGCAGTCCCTGATCCAGTGCGTGATCGAGCGACTCCACCGCGAGCCCGGGGTGCTGGAGCGGAACCAGTCCGAGTCCGTACAGCCGGTCGGGGGCCTTCGCACAGTGAGCGGCGGTGCCCTCGTTGGCCAGCCGGCACACGCGCCGGGCCAGTTCCGGCCCGGCCCAGTAGTGGTAATGCGAGGGGGAGGGACTCACCAACTGGATGTCCACGCCCTGCGCGTCCATGGCCGCCAGACGCACGGCGGCATCCGTCAGCCGGGGCACCCGCTCAGCGACCATGGGCCCGTTCACGGCGAGCGCCGCCGGTCCGTTGCGGCGGGCGTCGAGGCCCTGGGCCCGAGCGAGGCCGGGCTGACCGGCGACGGCCTCCTCGACCTTGGGCAGCAGGACATGCGCGTGCACGTCAACGGTGGGCGTGGTCACGGCTTTTCCTTCAAGACGCTCATCGTGCGGCCGATCAGGCCGGGGACGTCGGCGTCGCGCACGCCGTCCAGCTGCCACTGGCCGATCCGCACGGACGCCTCGACAACGGTCCGCACCCGGTGGATCCGGCGGTCGTAGTAGCTCTGGAGCAGTTCGTCGTCCCAGTCCCGTCCGCTCGTGAGCAGTTCGGCGAGGACCAGGGCGTCCTCCAGGGACATGGCTGCGCCCTGGGCGATGGTGGGTGGACAGCAGTGGGCGGCGTCGCCGATCAGCACGACCCGGCCCCGGTGCCAGGAGCCTTCGACCAACAGGCGGTCGCACCAGGTGTAGTTGACCTTCCTCGGGTCGGCGATGTGCTTGGTGATCTGCGGCCAGAACCCGCCGTACCCCTGCGCCACGCGGCGCATTTCGTCGGCGTGGGCGGCGGGGTCGATCGAGGCGCGGTCACGGCACCTCTCGACGACGAAGGCGTAGAGGGTGTGCTCGCTGGTGGGGGTGTAGCCGGCTATGTAGGCCGGGCCGCCGTAGGCGAGGTCGGTGCGCTCCACGCCCTCGGGGCGCGGGGTGGCGATACGCCAGATCGCCATGCCGGTCGGCTCGGGTTTCTCGGTGATGCCGATGGCGGCGCGGGTGGCGGAGTTGAGACCGTCGGCGGCGATCACCAGGTCGTAGCGGGCCTGGGTGCCGTCGCTGAAGCGCACCGAGACGCCGTCGGCGTCCTGCTCCAGGGTCTCGGCGGTGGTGCCCAGGCGCACCGTGGCCCCGGAGGGGCGGACCACGTCGATGAGGATCTGCTGGAGCTGCGGGCGCTGCATGCCGAGGGTGGCGGGCAGGTCGTCACCGCCGGTCCGGATGTCCTCGGCGACGTGCAGCACCGTGCCGTCGGGAGCGGTGATGCCCAATGTGCCGAAGGGGAAACCGGAGGTGCTCACCCGCTCCCAGACGCCCAGTTCGCGCAGGACGCGCAGGGCGTTGCCCTGGAGGGTGATTCCGGAGCCGGTGGTGGCGTTCCAGTCGGGCTTGGTCTCGATCAGGTCCACCTGGATGCCCGCCCGACGCAGCAGAACGGTCACGGCGTTGCCGGCGGCGCCGCCGCCGATGACGAGGACGGTGGGGTTCCCCCGAGCCGGAGGCTGGGGAAGGGTGCGACGGTCGGTCATGTCGGGTCTCCCGGGGTTCGGGCCGCCCGGCTCCGGGCGGCCGGGGCGGCCACCGCTGTCGAGTGCGGGCCGGAGTCGGCTATTTGACGGCGACGGGGTTGACGGGGGAGCCGACGGCTCCGGTGATGGGCAGCGGGGCGGCGGTGAGCCAGAACTCGTACACACCGTCCGCCGCGCAGTCCTCGGCGAGCGCGTCGAGGTCCCACATCTCGCCGATCAGCAGGCCCATGTTGGGGATGACGACCTGGTGCAGCGGCTGGAAGGCGCCCTCGAACTCGTTCGGCCGGACCTCGAAGCCCCAGGTGTCGGTGGCGATCGCGGCGATCTCGGTGCGGTGCAGCCACCCAGCGGTGGTGAACGACAGCCCCGGCGCGGGCCCTCCGGCGTAGTCGCCCCAGCCCTCGCGGCGGACCCTGGCCAGCTGTCCGGTGCGCACGACGACGATGTCCCCGCGGCCGACGGACACGCCGTGCGCGGCGGCCGTCGCGGTCAGGTGCTCCTCGGTGACGGCGAAGCCGTCCGGCAGCTCCTTCGTGCCGTCGTCGTCCCCGACGACCCGGCCGACGTCCAGCAGCACGCCCCGCCCGGCGACGTACGGGGCCATGTGCTCGATGCCGGTGACGAGGTCGCCGTCGGAGGTGACGGTGGTCGCGGCGTCCCGCCCGTTCCATGCTCTGCCGTGGTCGAAGATGTGGCCCAGGCCGTCCCACTGGGTGGAGCACTGCAGCGGCATCGCGATCACGTCGTCGGCTCCGCCGATCCCGTGCGGGAAGCCCTGGTTGCCGAGGGCCGCGTCGGTGCCGGTGTCGAGCATGGTGTGCACCGGGTTGGTGCGGCGCCGCCAGCCCTTCTGCGGGCCGTTCATGTCGAACCGCTGCGACAGGGAGAAACTGACCCCTCGCCGGACGAGGGCGGCGCCTTCACGGCGCTTGGCCTCGGTCAGGAAATTGAGGGTACCGAGCACGTCATCCTCGCCCCAACGCCCCCAGTTCGAGTACGTCTTGGCGGCCTCGGCTATCGCGCCCTCCGGGTCGTCACGGTTCACGCCGTCTCCTTGACGCAGCGGGTGCGCTGGACGCCGAGGCCGGTGATGGAGCCCTCCATCACGTCGCCGTCGCGCAGCAGGCGGCCCCAGTGCATGCCGTTGCCGGCCGGGCTGCCCGTCAGCACCAGGTCGCCGGGCAGGAGCCGGGCGGTCTGGGAGACGTACGACACCATGCGCGCGACGCCGAAGATCATGTCCTTGGTGGACTCGTCCTGCATGGTCTCGCCGTTCAGTTTGAGGGTGACCCGCAGGTCACCTGGGTCGGCGATGGATTCGGCGGGCACGATCCAGGGCCCGAGCGGGGTGAAGCCGGGGGCGTTCTTGCAGCGTAGCCAGTCGGTGCCGATGGCCTTCATGTCCCGGCGGAAGACGGTGGCACGGTCGGTCAGGTCGTTGGCGATCGTGTACCCGGCGACGTACTCCAGTGCCTCCTGCACGGACACCCGGTACGCGGGCCTGCCGACCACGGCCGCAAGCTCCAGCTCCCAGTCCGGCTTTTCGGCCCAGGAGGGCAGGACCACGTCGTCGTACGGACCGGTGATCGCGCTCGGCAGGCCGATGAACACATACGGCAGGTCCTCCGCCGCCCGCCGGTCCATGACCGCGGCGATCTCCGCCCGTGCCTCCTCGACCGTGCGGGCGTCGTCGGGGGAGCGGTGGGCGACCTCCAGGTCGATCACGTGCTGCCGGTAGTTGGCACCGGACTGGAAGACCTGCCGCGGCTCGACGGGGGCGTGCACCCGCAGGCCCTCCAACGGCCGCCAGTCCGACGCGTCCTCGTGCGCGAGTACGGACAGGACGGGCAGGGCCTCCTCCCACCGCTCCAGCACGGCACGCATCCCGGACGGGGCCCAGGCCAGGGCCTGGCTCAGGTTCAGTACCCGGCCCGTGACCAGCAGTCCGGGGAACGGCTCCCCGCCCGGAGCGGAGAACGTGCCGAGCGCGAACGGGCCGGCAGGTGGCGCGAGTGTTGCCATGACATTTCCTCCCGCTGGGTTGCGGTCTACTCTGTCCCCGATCGTTGAATCACGGAAATGAATCCTGTGGATACATCGCATCCACAGCGTGGATACTCTTCGGCTTGCCAGGTGGTGCCCGTGAACCTCTCCCGACTCGACCTCAACCTGGTCGTGGCCCTGCGCGCCCTGCTGGAGGAGCGCAACGTCACACGGGCCGGCGAGCGGATCGGGCTGAGCCAGCCCGCGATGAGCGCGGCGCTCGCCCGGCTGCGCCGCCACTTCGACGACGACTTGCTGGCCCGGACCGGCAACTCCTACGAGCTGACCCCGCTCGGCGTGGCCCTGCGGGACCGCAGCGCGACCGCCTGCGACCTGCTGGAACGCGTCTTCTCCAGCCAGGCCGAGTTCGACCCGGCCGCCGAGACCCGTGAGTTCACCCTGCTCGCCTCCGACTACGGCGCGGCCGTGTTCGGCTCCGCGCTCGCCCGCGCCCTGCATCGGGAGGCGCCAGGGATCCGGCTCACCTTCCAGCACCCGGCGCCGAGCGTCGTGGAGAACACGGCGACCGTGCTCAGTACCGTCGACGGGTTGCTGATGCCGCACGGCGTCATCGACGGCTTCCCCGCCGTCGACCTGTACCGGGACCGTTGGCTGTGCCTGGTCGCCGACGACAACCGCGAGGTCGGTGACGAACTCACCCTCGAACAGCTGGCCCGCCTGCCCTGGGCCGTCTACCAGCGCCCCTACGACGCCCCGGCCGCCCGCCAGCTGAGCATGCTCGGCATCAGCCCCCGGGTGGAGGTGTCCGTGCAGACCTTCCAACTGCTGCCCCACATGGTCGAGGGCACCCGCCGGGTCGCGATGATCCAGCAGCGCCTGGCCCGCGGAGCGGTCCGCTCGGCCGCGGTGCGCGTTCTGCCGTGTCCCTTCGAGGCCGTGCCGGTGCAGGAGGCGCTGTGGTGGCATCCGGTGCACGCCCAGGACGCGGCCCACATCTGGCTGCGGCAGAAGGCCGCGGAGGTCGGCGCGGCGCTGACGGGCGACGGGGCGTGACCGACTCCGCAACGCGCGCACAGGCGAGCCGCTTGCGGGCGGCACCCGTCCCGAAGGCGGCGGCATCCCGTAGCGTCGCCGCGCGAACCACCGCCCGGCAGCGACGCCTGGCCCGAGGCCCGGGACACACAGCTCACCGCCTGGCGCTCATCCACCGGCCCGCTGCGGCAAGGTCTGGGAGTCGACCGCGTCCGCTCGGCGGCGGGACGCCCACAGCGCCGCCGCGACGAGGGCCGTGGCCAGTCCCAGCACACCCACCGCACCGGCGAGGCTGCCGACGACCGACTCCACGGCGAGCAACACCAGCGGACACACGAACTCGCCGCCGAAGAAGGCCGCCGTCCACAGCCCCGTCCCGCGGCCACGGTCCTCGAACGCCAGCCGGGACATGGCACTGGTGAGGAGGGCCGGCAGCAACAGGCCCGTGCCCACGCAGTTGACCACCGCCCCGACCACCAGCAGCGGGGCGTCGCCCGCGAGGTACATCACGCCGAAACCGGCCGCGCAGACCGCGAGGACGGCGGGCAGCATCGGGTCCGGGGAGCGCTTCGACCGGGCGAAGACGACCGCTCCGCCGACGGTGGCGGCGCTCGCGACCGCGGTGGCCAGGCCGATCACACCGGTGCTGTCCACCCCGAGGTCGTCGAGCAGGTACGACATTTCCACCGGGACGGTGTAGAAGACCATCGCCCCGAAGAAGGTGAGGACGCAGATTCCGGCCAACGGCCGCCAGGGGAACGGGCGACGGGGTTCGGCCGGCTTGTCGTCGGCGGCCACACGGGCCGCCGGAGTGGGCAGCGCGGCTGCCATCACCGGGGCGAGCAGCAGGCTGACGGCGTAGACCCAGAACGGCACGCGCCAGCCCGCGGCACCGACGGCCCCGCCGATCACGAAGAAGGCGGTGGCCGACGCGGAGGCGCACATGGTCTGCAGGGCCAGGTACCTCACCCGCCGGTGACCGGAGTAGTAGTCGCCGATCAGTGTGGTGCAGCACGTCATGATGGCGGCCTCGGCGACACCCACCAGAGCACGGCTGACGATGATCGCGCCCAGTGACTCCAGATAGAGCGGCGCCGTACCGAACACGGCGTACAGGACCGTCGCCACGATCAGCAGGCGCTTGCGGCCCAGCCGGTCCACGATCACCCCGGCGAACGGGGCAAGCAGCGCCAGCGCCAGCGCGGGAACGGTCAGCGCGAGGGGAACCAGCGCCTTGGCGCCGGGAGCCGACGCGAAGTGGTCCTGCATCTTCGGCAGCACCGGGGCGATCAGCACCGCCCCGAGGATCGGCAGACAACTGCCCGCCATCAACAGGGTCACCCGCAGCAGATGGGAGGGACCCGACACGGGGACGGGCGGCGGGGCGGTCTCCTCCACCTCGACGGGAGGCAGGGGCACGGAAGCGGGCATGGCGTCTCCAGATGGCGGCGTACGGAAGCGCGCATACCGTCACGGGCGCCGAGGGTGCACGGCATGCTGAGCGCTGGAGGAGGCCGCACGCCGGCGGCGGATCCGGTCAGCGGCGTGCGGGTAGGCCCGACTATGGGGTCTCCGGAGGGCCGCCGCCATCCTTGTCGCCATCGCAATCCCGAATCCGCCTCATCCACGGCGTGGATGAGCGGTGCACGTTCCTGGACGACAGGACGGCGACCACTGGGTTCTGTCTCCCCAACGGTCACCGTTCGCGGAGCCAGAGGGTGCATGAGGCGATGCGGAGGCGGGCGAGGTGGGCGGCGGCCGTCTTGTCGAGACGGGTGGCTCGTCAGACACGGCCTAGCACTTGCCGTCCGACACCTGGAGCCCCTTGTCGGCGCCTGCCGTGCGGCTGACGATGCTCGGCACGCAGTCGGCCGCGTCGAGGCTGTGGGCGTAAGGGATGCTGACCGAGGTGGTGGACTGCGGGTCGGGGCCGGCCGGGTGGTTCTCGCTGCCGGGGCGAGACCAGGTCACGTTGTCGAAGATGTTGCCGCTGACCTGCCAGTATCCGGCGGCATCGGTGTAGAAGGTGCCGAGGACGTCCTTGGAGTCCTCGAAGTAGTTGTTGTCCACCCTGGCGCGGGCTCCGGCCCGGGAGTTGATGCCGGACTCGTTGAGGCGCACGTAGTGGTTGTTGTACATGTGCGCGATGCCGCCGCGCAGCAGCGGGGCGCGGGAGTCGATGTTCTCGTACCGGTTGTGGTGGTAGGTGATGAAGCTGTTCGAGCGGTCGCTCTCGCTGTTCCCGACGAGGCCGCCACGGCCCGAGTTGCGCAGCACGCTGTACGACAGGGTGACGTACTGGGTGTTGTCCTTAAGGTCGAAGAGGCCGTCGTACCCTTCCGACTCCCCACCCGACGCCTCCAGGGTGGTGTGGTCGACCCAGACGTTGCGCACGTTGCGCTCCATACCGATGGCGTCCCCGCCGTTGGACGTGGGGGAGCCCGACTTCTTGACGTTCCGCACGGTCACGTTGCGGATGATGATGTTCTTGGCTTCACGCAGGTGGATGCCCACTTGGTCGAAGACGGCGCCGCCGCCGACCCCGACGAGCGTGACGTTGCTGACCTTCTTGAGCTCGATCACGCCGTCGGCGGTGTCGCAGCTGTCGCCCGACACCTTCTTGGTGTTGGCGTGGTTGATGGTGCCCTGGACCTCGATCGTGATCGGGGTGCTGGTGGCAGCACGGCCGCACAGGGCCGCGTGTATGGCGGTTCCGGTGGTGGCCCGCACCGTCTGCCCGCCCGCGCCGCCGGTGGTCCCGCCGTTCTGGGTCGCGTAGCCGGTGACGCCGCCCGTCGCCGCCGACGCCGCGGCCGGCGAGAGAACCGCACCGGTCGCGGCCGCGAGAGCCAGCGTGGCCAGCGCCGCACAGAGCCGTAGTGCGCCTGGTCGCCTCATCCTTGCCTCCCCATTTCGCCTTCGAATGCCGAGTGTGCTGCTGCTGTGAACTGTCGTCGTTTCGTCAGCCGTCGAGGTTCGTCTGTCCGTCTGTCCCGCCCTGCCGCGCCGACGGTCGGTGAGACTCCGAGTCCTCCGGTCTTCGGCATGCTGCCGGGCCGGGGGCGGCCGTACGAAGCGCCGCAGGGGACGCTCCGTACAGCCGGATGTCACCGCGGTGCGATCACTTGTAGGTGATGTCGGACGCTGAGTACTTGCAGTACTTGCCGTCGGGACCAGTACCGTTTTCCTTCGGCTCGTTTCCCGTGCTGTTACCGATCCACTTCTGGCAGGGAATGATCTTTCGGCTGCTGTCCCCGACGATCGTGATGTTCCTCAGAGTCGCGACGTCGTCGTAGTTGGTGTTGATGCCGACGATCCGGTCGCCCTTCCAATTCACCTCGATATTGCTGAGGTTGATCGTTCGCTTGTACTGCTTGCTGCAGTTGCCGCACGTGCGGGCGAAGGTGCCGAAGTTCTTCACCGAGAAGTTCGACACGTTCAGCGTTCCGGCGCCGTTGAACTGGAACACCTTGTCGCTGGCGTCCCGCGCGCCGCCGCCGTTCACGGTGTACACGTTGGACGAGGAGGTGCCGCGGAACGTCGCCGCGTCCTCGCCGACGTCCTCCCACCAGACGTTCTGCAGGGTGCAGCTGCCCTCGCAGTGGATGCCGTCGGCAGCGGGCTTGCCGAGGATGACGTTCTTCAGGACGGCACCGGGAGTTAGTTGGAGGATCGGTCCCTGGTCCTCGCCCTGGCCGTCCCCGCCCAGGGACCCGGTGCCGTAGAGGCGCTTCATCCCGTAATCCTTGGTGCCGGAGATCTTGATGGTTTTGGAGACCGGCTCGCTGCCGTTCGGGGTCGGCCAGTTGGCTGCCTCCGCCGAGCCGTGCAGTGTCGTGAGCATGCCAAGTGAGAGTGCGAGTGAGGCCAGTGCCCCGGTGAGCGCGCGCCGGCGCGAACGCGAGCGTGTTGCAGAGGTCATGGGCGACTTCCTTCTCTCTCAGTGGAGGGTGAGGTGACGGGGTCGGGTGGTCCCGCTCCCTGTTCCCGTCGTCCGAGCTCGCCGCGCTGGACGCGGGCTCGGTGGTGCAGTCGTACGGCGGGTCGCCGGCTGGAGTCCGAGCAGTAAGTGCCCGTACCCAAGCGCCCGTTGACGCGGTGCGATCCGATGCTTGCCGCAAGGGCGTGGCGGTACCTCACCTCCCTGCTGGGGAAAGTGGGCATCGGCGCGTCCCTTCAGAAGCACTCTCGTACATGTAGGTGCCTTGTGTTCCCCCATCCGAACGGATGGCAGGATCGGAGGGGCATTCCAGGTGCGGAGTGACCTGACTGGTCATAACTGTGACGGAACGTATGGGGCAAGCGCTTACTAGTCAACGGTTCGCGCACACCGTATTCGGCCAGCCCTGGCGGTCCGTGAGGACGAACAAGAAGTCAGCGAAGCGAAGTCCCGTGAGATACGGCGGAAGCACGAGGCAGGCCGTGCCGGGCTGTAGCGCGCCGTCGCCTCAGCCGCTCTCATCGGGCACGACTGGCCTCGCCTCGATAAGTCTCATGCAAGGATGTCGCCCGTGACCGGATCGTCTTCGTCGCCTGTCGCCGAGGGCACGCCTGGCAACTACGGCCTGGGTCCCCGTGCCGCTGTCGTGCTCGTGTTCGGGTCCTCGGCCGCAGTCCTGGTGGTCGAGATCGTCGCTCTGCGGCTGCTGGCCCCCTACCTCGGCCTCACCCTCGAGACCAGCACCCTGGTGATCGGGATCGCCCTCACCGCGATCGCCGTCGGCTCCTGGCTGGGTGGGCGCATCGCGGACCAGGTCGATCCACGCCGGCTCCTCGGCCCCTCGCTCGGGGTGTCGGGAGCAGTCGTGGCGCTCACCCCCGCCGTGCTGCGCACCACCGCGGAGTGGGCACCGGCGACGCTCTTGTTGATTGCGTCGCTGACCATTCTCGTGCCGGGCGCGCTGCTGTCCGCGGTGACGCCGATCGTGACCAAGTTGCGTCTCACCAGCCTCGCCGAGACAGGAACGGTTGTCGGCCGACTGTCCGGCGTGGGTACCGTCGGCGCCATCGTCGGCACCGTCCTCACCGGCTTCGTCCTCGTCTCGCGGTTGCCGGTCAGCGGCATACTGATCGGTCTCGGAGCACTGCTGGTGCTCGGCTCCGCGGTGGTCGAGTGGCGCACGCGCGGGTGGAGCAGCCCCCCTGCCCTGACACTCGTGGTCGTTGTCGGCGGCCTCACCACCACGGTCGCGCCCGGTGGCTGCGACACGGAGACCAAGTACCACTGCGTACGGGTCGTCGCAGATCCCGACCGGGACAGCGGCCGCACACTCGTGCTGGACGGCTTGCGGCACTCCTACGTCGACGTCGACGACCCGACCGTCCTGGAGTTCGAGTACGTGCGCGCCATCGCGTCGGCGGTCGATGCCGCCTTTCCCGAAGGTGAGCCACTTGCCGCCTACCACCTGGGCGGTGGCGGGCTCACCTTTCCCCGTTACCTCGCGGCCACGCGGCCCGGGACGCGCAGCCTGGTATCCGAGATCGACAGCGGGGTCGTGCGCATCAACCGCGACCGACTCGGCCTGAGTTCAAAGGCCGGCATCGACGTACGCGCCGAGGACGGCAGGCTCGGCCTGCGGCGACTGGACACCGGCAGTCGTGACCTCGTCGTCGGCGACGCCTTCGGGGGCGTCAGCGTGCCGTGGCACCTCACTACGGTGGAAGCCATGACGGACGTACGGCGGGTGCTCGACGAGGACGGCCTGTACGTCGCCAACCTCATCGATCACGGTGGTCTGGCCTTCGCACGCGCCGAAGTAGCCACCCTCAGCCAGACCTTCGAGCACGTCGCCCTCGTCGGCGAACCCAGCGATATCGGCCTCGACCCGACCGCCACCCCCGAGGGCGGCAATCTGGTGGTGCTCGCCTCCGACCGACCAGTCGGCCTACGCGCGACCCAGAAGGCGCTGGACGCCCGGCGAACGGGCTGGAAGATCGTCACCGGTGACGACCTCACTGCCTGGATCGGCGATGCCCAACCGCTCACCGACGACTACGCACCCGTCGACCAGCTCCTCCAGCCCTACAGCTCTCCGAGCAGCCAGTGACACGACGCATGAGGTGCGTCGGCAGGGCTTACGCCCCTATGGAGCGTGTTTCACCTGGACGTCCTGGGCGTCGGCCAGTGATGCGAGCATGTCCTGGGCGACGGTGAACAGCGGGTCGCGGTGGGCGAGGAACGTCTCGGTCGTCGGGGCGGTGGCGCGGTCGGTCATCTCTCCGCACTCTCCCTTGCACGGTCGGGGGTCAGGCTGATCGGTCCAGGTCCAGGGTCGGCCTCCAAGCACCGCTTCCCCGGCAGCTGTGACAGCGCGTCAGCCAACTCATCCCCTCGACGGCGATCGGCAAGGATCTCAGCGGGTGACGGCAGCGAGCCGCTGCACGTTGTCCGTATGCGGCTGGTGGCGCCCGAAGCCCGGCAGCGGTTGATCGCGGCGCGGGTGCTGCGCCTGGACCCGGTCGGCGTCGGGTCACCACTGGGGGATGAGCGGTGTGTCCGGCTCGTGCTGCCTCCAGGCTTCGGTGAGGCGGGCGAGGCGGGCGGGGGCGGCGATGCCGCGCACGGTTGCGATCTTGCCGTTGGTGATGTCGAAGGTCACGGCGCCGACGACCTGGTCGCCGAGCACGACGAGGACGGCAGGGGTGCCGTTGACGAGCGCGTAGTGGACGGCGGGCGTCCCGCCGATGAATCGCCGTTTCGCCGGGGTGGGTTTGAAGCCGGCCCGTGCGACGGCGGCGATGCGCTGCGGAGTGTCGTACTGCAGCAGCGTCTCGGTCAGGCCGGCGCCGTCGGAGATCGCGGTCGCGTCGTCGGTGAGCAGCGCCACCAGCCGTTCGGTGCGGCCCGAGGTGGCGGCGGCGAGGAATTCCTCGACGATTCCGCGGGCGGATGCGGGGTCGACCGCGCCGCCGCCGTGGCGGCGCGCGGCGGTGATGCGGCGCCGGGCCCGGTGGAGGTGCTGCTGGCTTGCGGACTCGGTGATGTCGAGGATCTCGGCGATCTCGGCGTGACTGTAGGAGAACGCTTCGCGCAGGACGTAGACGGCCCGCTCGACGGCTGACAGGCGCTCCAGGAGAGTCAGCACGGCCAGGGAGACCGATTCGCGCTGCTCGAAAGTATCGGCCGGGCCCAGCATCGGGTCGCCGTCCAGCAGCGGTTCGGGCAGCCAGGCGCCGACGGTGCGTTCGCGGCGGGCGTGTGCCGAGCGGAGCCGATCGAGGCACAGGTTGGTGACGACCTTGGTCAGCCATGCTTCCGGCACCTTGATCCGCTGCCGGTCGGCGGCCTGCCACTGCAAGAACGCGTCCTGCACCGCGTCTTCGGCGTCGGCGGCGGAGCCCAGCAGGCGGTACGCCAGCGAGGCCAGCCGGTTCCGGCTGGCCTCGAACCGACTGGTGTCGAAGCTGTCGGTGGCGGTGCTGTCCATACGGACCACCCTAGGCAGCCAGGCGGCTGCGCGACCGCCTTGCAGCGGACGCGTCCGGCGCGGCGACCAGGCGGCGCTTGCGCTTGGGCAGGCCGAAGGTCGGGTGCGAGATGCCCCACAGCGCGGTCCTGAGGATGCCCGCCTTGATCCGCGCGGCTTTCGGGCCGCCCACGTACTTCGGCTTGGCCCGCGCTTCGTCGTCGACCATCTGCAGGATCCCGTCCCGCCGCCCGAGGCTGATGTGGTTGCCCACGTACGCCAGCTTGGTGTGGGGGATCTTGCGGCCGGTCAGACGTCCCACGATCGCGGCCGTGGCCTGCATTCCGGTGTAGCCGGCCGAAGCGCAGGACATCGGCAGCGGCCAGCCGTTGTCGCCGACGGCGTAGGCGCTGTCGCCGGCGGCGTAGACGTTCGGGTGCGAGACCGACCGCATGGTGCGGTCGACCACGATCCGACCGTCCTCGGTGACCTCCAGCCCGCCGGCGGCGGCGATGGGGCCCGCCTCGAACCCGGCCGTCCACACGGTGGCGTCGGACGCCAGGGCCGTGCCGTCGGCGCACAGCACCCGCGTCGCTTCGACGACTTCGACGCTGGTGTGTTCCAGGACGGTGATGCGCAACCGGTCGCAGGCCTGGCGCAGGTGGCTGCGGGCTCCGGCGGAGAGCCGGGCGCCCAGCGCGCCGCGGGCGACCAGCGTCACCGACAGGCCGGGCCGGGATTCGGCGATCTCGGTGGCGGTCTCGATACCGGTCAGCCCGTCGCCGACGACCAGCACACTCCCGCCTTCCCCTCGCCTGCCCAGGCTGGCCAGGCGCTCGCGCAGGCGCAGCGCCGAGGGTCGGCCGGTGACGTCGAAGGCGTGCTCGGCAACGCCGGGGACGCCGCGGTCGGCGACGTGGCTGCCGAGCGCGTAGAGAAGCGTGTCGTAGCCGAGCTCGCCGTCGCCGTCGGCCACGGCGACGAGCTGGCGCTCGGGGTCGACGGCGGTGACACGGGCCAGCCGCAGCCGTACCCCCGTGCCGGCGAAGACGTCGGCGAGCTTCCGAGCCCCGATCTCCTGGCCGGCCGCCACCTGGTGCAGCCGCAGCCGCTCGACGAAGTCCGGCTCAGCGTTGACCACGGTGATCTCGGTGTCCGCCGGGGACAGTCGGCGAGCCAGATTCCCGGCCACGTAGGCCCCGGCATAGCCGGCGCCCAGGACGACGATGCGGTGCTTCATATGCTGCTCCTGTCGGTTGACTTGCTCCCCGTGGGTTGAGCGGAACGGCGCCCCGATTGCTGACAGGAACTGCATGTGACATGAGTCACAGCGAGGCGTGGCACTTCGAGGCCGGCGATACGAGTCCTTCTTCGGGTGCGTGTACATGTGCGCGACCGAGTTCGCGCCGGGCGTCTTACGCCGTTCGTACTGCCGCCGTGGGATGCGAGTGAAGGCCGGGTGGTGTGGACGGCCGCCAGGCCGAAAGGCCGGGGCGTAGCGGAACCGGAGTCCGGCCGGGTCTCGGTGAGCGGCCCGCTCCGGGGGAGGGGCAGCCGCTCGGTTGCTGTCAGACCGTTACCGGGGTTCGGTTCGCCGTGCGGTTTCAGACACGGTGGGTCCGGACGCAGCGGAGGGCTGCGAGGGCGACGGTGGCTGCGATGGCCTCCGGGGCCTGCTGTCGTGGGTGGGCGTATCGCACCACGCCATGCCATCCCACCCCGCGCCCGGCGCGGGAGCCACCTGGAACCACCCTCCTGAGTGACACTTCTCGGCCCGTGCGTGAATCGCGAGACGCGCCGCCGTAGTTCTCATGAATATGGCCATATGACATGTCTTATTTAGGCATGCACACACATACGCGACGCACCGTACTCGGTGCCTCCCTCGTGGCCGTCGGCTCCGGAGCGCTGGCCTCCTGCTCCGGTGCCGGCTCGCATTCCGGCGGCGACCTCCACTCGGTGGCCCGTTCGCGTTCCGGGACCGGCGCATCCACGGCGCCCGGTTCGGGCTCCGGGGCCGGGCCCCACTCGGTGGACGGGGGCGGCGGCCACCGCGGCGGCGGCTTCGTGCCCAGAGGGCCCGTGGGGTACGTGAACCCGTCGGATCCCGAGGTCGTCGCCGCCGAGAAGGCACGCGGGGACGGGCCCCTTCGGGCGTTCACGTTGATCGCCACTGAGGCGTCGCTCGATCTGGGCGGGCGGACCGTCAGGTCCTGGGCGTACGGGGACACGCTGCCAGGCAAGGAGGTGCGGGTCACGGCGGGAGACGTGCTCGGGCTCAGGCTCGTCAACCACCTGCCCGAGGCGACGACGCTGCACTCGCACGGCATCCGGCTGCGCTGCGACATGGACGGCGTGCCGGGACTGACCCAGTACTCCATCAGGCCCGGAGCGGACTTCACCTACCGCTTCGCGGTGTCCCACCCGGGCACGTACTGGCTTCACTCACACTCGGGGATGCAGCTCGACCGGGGGCTGTACGCTCCGCTGATCGTCGAGGACCCCAAGGAACCGCTGTCCTACGACAAGGAGTGGGTCGTCGTCCTGGACGACTGGGTGGACGGCGTGGAGGGCTCCACCCCGGACGGCGTACTCGCACAGTTGTGCAATGGCAAGGTCGTGCCGATGGACATGGGGGAGGGCCCAGGGCACACGCACTCGTCGGGCAGCAAGAGACCTGCCGGCCCCTCCCGCGTCCTCCATGGCTCTCACAGCCGCATGCTGCGCAGTGAGGGCGGGCATGTCGACTATCCGTACTACCTGGTCAACGGGCGAACGGCGCAGGCTCCCACCGTGTTCCGGGCCCGGCCCGGGGACCGGATCCGGTTGCGGATCATCAACGCCGGCGGTGACACCGCCTTCCGCGTGGCCCTGGGCGGCCACCCGATGACGGTGACGCACACGGACGGATACCCGGTCCAGCACACCAAGACGGACGCGCTGATCCTGGGCATGGCCGAGCGCTACGACGTCTTGGTCACCGCCAAGAGCGGGGTGTTCCCGCTGGTCGCCCTCGCCGAGGGCAAGAAGGGCAGGGCGCTGGCGCTCCTGCGTACCGGTGGCGGAAGCCCGCCCGGGCCCTCCGTGCATCCGGAGGAGCTCGACGGCCGGATCGTGCCGGCGAGACGGCTCGTGCCGGACGACTCCGTGGCCTTGTGCGACCGCGCCCCGGACCGCGAGCTGCGCCTCAAGCTCCACGGCGACATGCGGAACTTCAACTGGAGCTTCGACCGCCGCCCTTACTCCGTCGAACAACGCCACTCGATCCGGGAGGGGGAACGCGTCCGTCTGACCCTCATCAACGCCACCGACATGTGGCACCCCGTGCACCTGCACGGCCACACCTTCGCCCTCACCGGCATCGACGCGGTCGGAGCCCGGAAGGACACCGCGCTGGTCCTGCCGCACCGCAAACTCGTCATCGACTTCAACGCCGACAACCCGGGATTGTGGATGCTCCACTGCCACAACCAGTACCACTCCGAGGCCGGCATGATGACCAACCTCGGCTACCGGAAATGACGCAGGGCCTCGCGAAGGGGTGCGGGCGTGAATCGTTCGACGGAGGCCGAAGTCCTCGGCCGTCACCCGGCTGATTCCGGCGTGCCAATTACTGGAAAGCGGCTGACAAGGGGGAGCTGGAGCCCGCTTGGTGCCCCCGCCGCCGCTGCCCAGGGCGGAAGCAAGGGAGGGGCGGTACCGGGCCGGAGAACAGCCGCGAACGGCACGGGTGTTAGCGTTCTCCCGTGCTGGCACACCAGGACGAGACCAGGGCGGCCTACGACGGGGTCGTCGAGCTGTATGCGTCGATGTTCGCCAATCGGATGGAGACGCAGCCGTTCGCGCGGAACATGATCGGCACCTTCGCCGAGCTGGTGCGTGGGACGGGGAACCCGCGGGCAGCCGACGTCGGGTGCGGACCCGGACATCTGACGGCCATGCTGCACGACCTGGGGCTGGACGCCTTCGGGATCGACCTCTCCCCAGCCATGGTCGACCACGCCCGGCGGGCCCATCCCACGCTGCGGTTCAACGAGGCACGCATGGAGGCCCTGCCGATCGAGGACGGCGCGCTCGGCGGAGTGCTGGCCCACTACTCGATGATTCACACCCCACCCGGTGAACTGCCCGCGCTGCTCGCCGAACAGGCCCGGGTCCTGGCACCAGGGGGCCTGCTCCTGGCCTCGTTCTTCGCGACCGACGAACCGGAGCCGGTCCGCTTCGACCACAAGGTGACCCCCGCCTACAGCTGGCCGGTGGACCGGTTCGCCGAGTTGCTGGCCGGGGCGGGGCTCGTCCCGTTCGCCCGGCTGATCCACGACCCGGCCTCCGAGCGGGGCTTCCTCGACGCCCACTTGCTGGCCCGTCTCCGCCAGGCCGTTCCTGATAATTGATTTGGAGGCGGAATCGGCCTGGTTGCGGGGGCTCCATTCGCCACAGGGGGTGTGTGCCGGCGTTCGTGGGTCACGTGCTCAGGTATGCCTCACCGGAGTGTTCGCGCCGACGCGGACAGAGCCGCGAGGTAGTCGGAAAGGGCCGCCGCGGTACCGCTGAGGGGAAAGCGGGCGCTGAGGTGTCCGTCCGGGCGGATGACGAAGCCGGTCGGGCCGTCGGGGCGGTAGAGCCGGGAGAACTCCCCGGCGGCATCCCGGTACCCGGGGATGGCCAGCGTGTCGGTGGCGGTCGGTGCGGCTTCGCGGGCGAGGACGGCGATGGTCTGCAGGCCGGTGCCGGGGGGCGGGCGGTGGTGGGCGCCCAGGCTGCTGCCGGCCATCAGCGGTGCCCCTGCGGCCCCGCTCGCATCGGCGGCCTCGGCCAGGTCGGCAGCGTCGGCCGCGTACAGGAGCACGACGTGCCCCGTGCGGCCGCGCAGGATGTCGAGCAATCGCAACGGGTAGGCGGCCACGGGCCCGGTCAGCCCGGCGCAGTCCGGGGCCCGGTCACCGGGCTGAGGAGCGTCGGGCGGCCCGTGAGGGCTGCCGGCGAGCGGTCCGCCCCGGTAGCCGACGAGCAACTGGGCCTCACGGAGCATCACGGTCTGCGGGTCGTCGGGGTCGGCCTCGATGCCGTGCCTGGCGTGCCTGACGGTCCGGCCGACGACCTCCTCGCCGATCGGGCGGCGCTCGGCGTCATAGCTGGCGAGCAGGGTGGGCCCTGCCTCTCCCTGGACGACGAGGGCCAGCTTCCACGCCAGGTTGCAGGCGTCCTGGATGCCGGTGTTCATGCCCTGGGCACCGGTGGGCGGGTGGATATGGGCGGCGTCGCCCGCAACGAAGACGCGTCCGTCGGCGTAGCGGTCGACGATGCGGTGGCTGATGCGGAAGACGGAGGACCAGCGCATTCGGGAGAGGGTGGTCGCCCTGGGGGCAAGACGGTCGACGACGGCCTGGATGTGGGACAGCTCCGGGACACGGTCGCCGTCAAGGCCGTGCGCCACACGGACGCCCTGGGCAGACCCCCGGGCGGTTGCCTGCTTGGAGAGCTCGGGTGGGACCAACATCGTCATGCGGTAGCGCCCGGTACCGGGCAGCGGGATGCAGACCAGCACATCGTCGGTGGACCCGTCCTCGGCGCGATGGCTGGACCGTACGGCGTATCCCTGCGGCAGATCCCAGTCGGCCTCGACGTCGCCCAGCATGTACTCCTCGGGGAAGGCCGCGCCCTTGTAGCTGATGCCCAGCCCTTTGCGGACGATGCTGTGCGCTCCGTCGCAGCCGACCAGATAGCGGGCACGCAGCTCCTCGTCGACGCCGGAGGCAGTGCGCAGCCGGGCAGTGACCCCGTCCTGGTCCTGGGTGAACGACAGCAGTTCGGTGCCGCGTTCGACGACGGTACCCAGGTCAGCGACGTACTCCTCGAGGAGGCGCTCGGTCTCGTACTGCGGCAGCGCGGCGAATCCGTAAGGCACCTCGGGCGGCAGCTTCAGGTCGATCCGCGCCTGTTCCCGGCCGTTGACGTAGAGCAGCTGACCGCGCAGCGGAGTGGCGGCCTCCAGGACGGTGCGGGCCAGGCCCATCCGGTCCCAGATCTCCAGCGTCCGCGGCTGGATGCCGACCGCTTTCGCGTACGGAAGGCGGGCCGGCAGCCGGTCGACGAGACGGCACCTCACTCCGTGCCGACGGAGGTCGGCGGCCGCACTCAGTCCGACCGGGCCGGCGCCCACGACCAGTACGTCGGTTGCTCGGGTGTACGCCACAGGTGCCTCCCAGTGCCTGGGCTCAGCCCCATCCCCGTCCATCGTCACCCAGCGGTGCGCGGGGGGCGAGCCGGGCACGGGCCCGCGATCCCGCCCCCGGGCCGGCCCCAGCGTGAGCACGTAGCCGCGTACCTCACTGCGTGCATTCCGAAGGGCCCCGACAGCGCGGCCTCGCACCACTTCGGGGCGCCTGTCGAACGGCTGCGCTGACGAGGAATGCGCAGGGTAGAACCGGAGAGGGGGCCAGTGGGCGGTACGGGAGGCCGTCTGGGACCGCAGTAGCGACCGGCTGCCAGGCGTTGTCCGTTGCCACGCCCAGACCGAGCTCCGCATGGACCCGGCGGGAGCCGTAGGTGCCGCGGGAGGCGGTATGGACACCCACGGTGGCCTCGGTCACCCAGGCGTGACCGACCAGGCGGTTCGACGACGGTCGGTCCCGCCGGGCGTGGTGCCCGTCGGGACCGGTGCTTACCGCTCGATTCCCTGAGAGGATCGAGTCGTGAGCTCGGCCTGAAGGGCGCCCGACACGGCATACCGGAAGCTCTCACCCGAGATGCCCAGCACGTGATCTTGAAGTGTCGGACCGGCGTCAGCCGGTGACCTTGCCGGTGGTGATCAGGGCGAAGTCGGCGTCGGTCGCGGGTGTCTCCACATGTCCGTCCGCGTTGACCTCGCTGGCGATGACCTGGATCGTCCAGGTGCCGGTAGCCGGGGTTTCGATGAACACGTTCTCGACGGTGTCGACGGTGTTCGCCGAGCCACCCGGCGCTGACCAGTTGCTTGCGGCGAGTCCGTTGTTCCCCCAGTACACGGTGCCGTCCGGGGCGGTGACCTTCAGGGTCAGGTCGTTCACTCGGGCTTGGGCCGCCGACGGCGAGCCCATCGGGTCGGTGTAGACCATCGTCGCCTTCAGGGGTCGGCTGCCGTCGGTGGTCAGTGTGTACGTCGCGCTCTGGCCCGCCGTGAGTACGTCCGTCTCGTTGACCAGGACGGGCAGCTGCCAGTTGTTGCCCTGTGCCTGCTGGTACAGGTTGCCGACGCTGGCCGTACCCCAGCCCTGCTTCATTCGGGACAGGTCCTGGGACGGGCTCGTGAAGGCGTACTGGTCGGCGGAGTTGATCAGCAGCGCCTTTGCGGTCGCGGCGTGTGGCCGGGACGCGAAGACGTCGCGGTCCAGGCCTGGGCCGCCGTCGAAGACCCCGTCGGCCCACATCTGGTAGATGAGGCCCGCGTAGCCGCAGGTGATCGGGGCGGAGGCGCTCGTGCCGTTGAACGTGCCGGTGTACGCGGTGTCGCTGCCGCTGGCGGTGGTGTAGACCGCGTCGTAGTAGTTCGTCAGGTCGGGCTTGATCCGCCCGTCAGCGGCGGGACCGATGCCCGCGCCGCCGTTCCACGCGTCATCGGTGCGGGAGAGGGTGTCGTAGTGGTAGGCGCCACCGACGGACACCACGTTCTTCGCCCATGCCTGTGGCCGGCCCCAGCGGTTACCCGTGTTGCCCTGGGACTGACAGATCAAGATGTCGTGGTCGAAGACGATGTCGTCCATCGCCGCCGACGTCGAGTTGTAGCCGAGCGTCAGCGCGCTGCCCCAGCTGTTGGACTGGAACACCGCTCGGTACGGTCCCGCCGGATCGACGAGCTGCGCGGTGTGCGCCCAGCGGTCGGACACCAGGCTGTTGGCGGCGAAGATGGGCTGCGCTTGGGGGAGCAGACCACGGGCGTCGGCGTTGACGCCCGATGCGAAGATCTGCCCGTACGTCGACGTGCCGTGGCTCGTGCTGCTGGTGTTGCCGGTATGCATGATCGGCGGGGTTGCCGCGAACTCCTGGTGGGTGGTGCGCAGTCCGGCGTCCATGACCTCACCGCGCACACCCTGGCCGGTGTAGCCCCGTGCGGTCTCCAGCGCGTTTGCGCCGCCCGAGATGCGGGCGTTGTCCATGTCCTCTTCGGGCGGCGTCCAGACGTCGAGCGCCAGGACCGCGTCCAGGTGCGCGGCGGCAAGCGTCTGTTCCGGGGTCAGGGTCGCCTCGATCAGTTGCCGGCCCGCCGATGCGACGTGCACGTTTCCACCAAGAGTCCTGATCTGCTGGACCACCGCTCGTTGGTCGGCAGCGTCCTGCTCCACGAGCGTGATCACGTATCGGCGGGAACCCGACGGCACGGTCCCGCCTTCGAGCTTGTCTCCGGCGTCGTACCGGCCGACCCATCGCACGAAGGGCAGCGCGCCGACCCGCTCGCGGGTGGCGGCATCCATGCGCACCACGTACGTCGCGTCGGGGATGTAGGCACCGATCCGCGCACCGAGGGCCACCAGCTCGGCGCGCTGGCTGTCGAGCGGTGTGGTCGCGAACTGGACCAGGTATGCGCGGCCTTCCTGCGTCCGTAGGGGCCCCCGTGGCCGGGTGCGTTCCCCCTCCGGTGTAGTCGGATCGAAGGTGCGGGTGCGCAGCCGGATCAGCGTGGGTTCCGGCTGTGTGGGGCCCCACCTCTGCCGGTCGTTGCGATGGGAGTGGTCGTGGCCGGCGTCGGCGAGCCGGGGAGCTTCCGTGCGGCCGTGGGGCGTCGGCATGGACAGGGCAGGGCTGGCGGATGCGGCGAGAACCAGGGCGAGGACGGTGTACGTCGCTGCGCGTGTGGCGTTACGCATAGGGGCTCCTGGGCGAAGATCCACCGAGGGTGAGGACGGGTGAAACCGGTCGAGGAACGCTAACCAGCCCCAGTCGGATAGAAACCATCCAAAGGGTGATGGCGGATCAAAACGCACCCGGAGTGGTATCTATAGTCGCGGCGTGCGAATCCTTGGGATGCTTATGGGCGTCGGATCGGTGGTCATGGTGACAGCGCTGCCCGGCGTGGCGCCGGCGGAGAGCCGTGTCGCGGGACGCAACGCGCAACCGCCGGGCACACTGTCGATCACCGTGCCGGCCACGGCGAATCTCGGTGCGGCCTTCCCTGGTTCATCGGTCAGCCGGCAGATCGGTGAAGTCCGGGTATCGGATACACGGGGCAGGCAGAACGCGGTGTGGACCACGACGGTGGCGGCCACCGACTTGACCACGCCGGGCGGCGGCGCCGACCGGCAGATCTCCAGGAGCCAGCTCTCCTACTGGTCGGGTCCTGCCACCAGAACGAGCGGCCCCGGCACCCGCCTGCCGGGACAGCTCACGAGCGCGCAGGCGCAGAGCCTGAACGTCCCGCGCACGGCGTTCGCCAAGACCTCGGGCAGCGGGAACAACACCACCGCCTGGCGGCCCACGCTGATCATCGCGATCCCGGCGACCGCCGTGGGCGGCACCTACACCGGAACGGTCACCCACTCAGTTGCATGAATCGCGCCACCAGGCACATGGAGACTTACGGTGATCGAGTGCGCAGAAGATCACTGATTTCGTGTTTTGTCATCGCCATGGTCGGCGCGACATCGCCACCTGCCGTCGCCCAGCCGTCCGGGGACACGACCGTGACCTTCACCGTGGCAACGTCGAACCTCACGATCGAGGTGCCCGCCTCGCGCAACCTGGGGTCCGGTGCCCCAGGGGCGACGATCGGCGGTCAGCTCGGCACTGTCACGGTGAACGACATGCGGGCCGCCGCGAACGCCACCTGGCGAGCGACGGTGGTCGCATCGCAGTTCGATACCGGAGGAGACCAGGAAACCGAGGTCATCCTGCCGAACCTGGTCAACTACTGGTCCGGGCCGGCGACCGCCACCACCGGCACCGGCACCTTCGTGCCCGGCCAACCCGCGCGGACCAACCGGGTCAGCCTGGAACAGCCGCGCACGGCGTTCTCCAAGACCACGGGCAGTGGGAACAACAGCGCGAGCTGGAACCCGACCCTGGAGATCACCATCCCGCCGGACGCCATCGGCGGGCTCTACAGCGGGACGGTGACCCATTCGGTGGCGTGAGCTTGTAGGGGGACTGATTCTTGCGGTGGCACTGCACGTCGGAGCAGTCGCGCCCGTGGCCGCAAAGGCGCCGCGGTGGACCTCCGGCGACGTCGGCATCGGTATCCGGCTCGTCGACGCGCCGGTCAGCCGCCGCGACGACGCCCGCGCCCACCGGTACATCATCGACCACGTGGGCCCGGACCAACAGATTCGCAGGCGGATCGCGGTCACCAACCTGTCGGACACGCAACACCGCGTACAGCTCTATCCGGCGGCCGCCGCAGTCGACGAGAACGGCTTCACCTTCGCCCCCGGCCGTAGCGGCAACGAGCTGACCCGCTGGGTGACGCTCGAGACCAGCGAACTCATCCTGGCACCCGACGAGACGGCGACGGTCTGGGCCGAGATCAACGTGGCGCACGATGCCACCCGCGGTGAGCACTACGGTGTCATCTGGGCGGAGATCAGTTCCGAGCAGGACCCCTCGAAGCAGGTACGTCAAGCAGCCCGCGCCGGAGTGCGCCTCTATCTGTCCGTCGGGCCCGACGGGGAACCGCCGTCGGACTTCCGCATCGAAGGTCTGACCGGCGCCCGCGCCAAGAACGGCGCACCGGTGGTCACGGCCCGCGTGAAGAACACCGGCGGGCGGGCCCTCGACCTCACGGGCGAGCTCACCCTGTCAAGCGGGCCAGGCGGGGTGTCCGCAGGCCCGTTCCACGTCAAGGCAGACACCGTCGGCCCGGGCCGCTCGACGCTGGCGAAGGCCACACTCGACCCGCGGCTGCCGGACGGTGCGTGGACCGCACGGCTGACCCTGGCCAGCGGGCTCGTCGAACGAGAGACGAGCGGCCGCATCACCATCAGCACGCGACAGCGGAACCCGCAACTCGCCGGAAAGACCCCGATGCTCACGGTCGGCAGCCTCGTTTCAGTTGCGGTGATAGTGCTGCTCGTCGGCTACGCGTACCACCGCCGCAGTCGGCGCCGCTGACCGGTCCTGGCCCGGGACGTGCCGAACCGGACCTCGCTGGACTCAGCGCGCTGGACCCACTTCAGCGGCAGCATCCAGTCGACCCCAGACCGTCGACGGACCGATGGATGCCGGGACTCGAGGCCCGACAGGCGGGGAAGTCGACGGGGCCGGTGACACCGCCCTCCAGGTCATGCCTTCGACAGGGGGCGCCAGCATCTGGGCCCCGGAGGCCATGGGGGTCATGCGGGGCGCTCCCGTCGTCCAACACTCCAGGGCCGGGGTCGAGCCGACGATCCATCATCATGTCGACGATGTGGATGGCGATTTCTACCCGGCACTGCAGCGGCATCGTCTGACGAACCGAAAGTTGCGGATGGCGGGCTGTCACACCTGTAGAGGTCCGCGCGATGGCGTGGCCGACAGCCCGGCTGACCGACGCGGAACTGGTCACCCGGGCCGTGGCGCAGGCGGTGCCGGCCTACCACTGCGAGGCCCGCTGGCTGCGCTTCGCCCACGCCTTCCTGCGCGGCCTGTTCCCCTACCTGCCTCAGCGCCCGGCCTGCAACAACCGACTGCGGGCCGCTCTGGGCCTGGTCGAACGGGCCACCCGATCGCTGGCCGCCGACACCGATCTGTCCGGTCCTCCGGCCCCGACGGGCGCGGCGCAGCCGCCTACCCGTCGGGTACGCACAGGAGGGCGGCCGGACCGTCGAAGGCGTCGGAGTCCGGGTGGCCCGGCGGATCCTGGCGAGGACCTGCGCGACCTGGCCAACCGCAGCATCGGCGCACCCATCAGGTCACTGACCGCCTACGACCACTGAGCCACATCGGAACTACTCGTCCAGTTGTCCACCGATGTCTGGTCCGACGGCTCACACGCCTGCGCTTCCGCATCCACCGGCTCCGCCTCCGTCGCCGCCTCCACCCAACGCGCCGGCATTTCCGGACGAGCCCCAATCCCCAGACATGCCGCCCCCGGTGGCAGCGCCGCCGTGGGCAGGGTCTCCAGCCCTCCAGGTCTCCGGGGCGACCAGCGTCCGCAGTTCTGGCTCCTGCGAGGCGGCCAGCCCGTCGAGGGCCACCGCGCCCACAGGGGTGACGGCGAGGGCGGTCAGGGCGCCCGCCGGACGCCAGGCGGCCGGACGCTCGCGTTCGGCGCGCAGGAAGTCGAGCCTCGACTGAACGCCGTACGGCACCCAGGCATGTGCCGGTTTGATGAGCGTGGCCATGGCGGTCGCGCTGGCGGACAGGGCCACACCGGCCCACCAGCGGTCAGCGGTACCGGCGGTGAGCTCGTACACAGTCAGCGCCAGCGGGAGGGCCGCCGACCACCACAGCAGGCGCCGCGCACGGTACTGCCGGCGCCGTAAGGAGGGAACGATCAGCAGGCCTTCCGCTTGCAGTTGGTCACCGATGGACCGCACCGCGCGGCTCGCGGCGGTGTGCGCGACCAATTTACCCACCCGCTCGCTACGGGAGACGCCCGCCGCCTCGATGAGCGCCTTCTCGACGCCGGCCGTCGCATCAGCCGCGTACACGTCGTCATGGAGGGTGACCGTGCCGTCTTCCGCCACGGACAGCCGGCCCTGCCCTGTCATCCGGAACAGCACCGTCGCCGCCACCCGGCGCGGCCCGCCCGCCAGGAAGGCCAGCTCCTCGGCGGACAGATCCCCGCGGACTGTCACCTTTGCCTTCAACGCCGCCGTGATCCTCAACGCGACGGCGAGCCGGTACCCGATCGCGCCGGACGTCAGGATCAGCGCCGCGAGATAGAGCCCTTCGGCAAGCATCGTCATCCCCCGTAGCCCCGTTTGCTCAAGGAGTTGTTTCCCACGGCGGCAGATCGACAAGCTCATCGGCAGGGGGTGCCCCGTGTCTAACTATTGGATTCCTCAAAGGGCGTAGTCGTGTCGGCGTCGTAGGACGCGGACCGCCCTCTGGACGATGACAGCGCCGAGGGTCGTGGGCACGCCGAGGGTTGTGGGCGGTTCCGGGTTCAGCTTCCGGACAGCGTGGCGATCACTGCCCCGAAGCCTCGCGGACGTCACTCCATCAGGACGTCGATCGCCATCCTCTCGTCGCCCGGACTCCCCTCGACCTCGATGGTGACCCCGGACCACCGTCCGTTCGGCAGGTTGAGCGGCGGATTCGTCGTCTTGCCGAGGGTCGCGTTGCCCAAGGACGGATACAGGTCGTTCGAGTCTCCCCGGTTGCCCCGGCCGAAGATCGCCCCGAGGTCCCGTTTGCCGTCGGCCTGCAGCAGCTCGATGGCGAGGGCGTCTTCCTCGCTGACGTCCCTGATGGCCTCGTCGACGACATAGACCGCGATGCCCGAGTCCGGAAGGAACGCGTCCTGCCCGCGGCGGCGCCGGTACTCCACGAGGATGTACTGCTTCTCCGCCATCGTGGCCGCGTTCTTGATGAACACGAGGTCGCCGCTTTCTGCGGAGGGCCGCAGCACCAGGTCCTTGGTGGTCCTCGTGACACGCTGCGGATCCGCCCAGCCGTGGAACATGCGCAGCATGCCGTTGGGGAACGTCGGCGTGAGCCCGCTGTTGCCCCAGGAGCCCGAGGCCATCAGGCAGTAGTTGCCGAGCCCGTTGGATGTGGTCGCCTCCAGTTGGCCGGTGTCGTAGTAATCCGCCCAACGTGCCGCGAGATGGCCCCACTCGTGGGCGCACACGCCCATCGCGCAGTCCTCGGGCACGGTGAGAAAGGTTTCCACGGTCAGCCCGGGCGCGACCTCGATTCCCTCGGGCACGCCCCACTTCAGGCTCCACAAGTCGCCCCGGTCGAGCGTCTCCTCGGCGCCCGGGCCCGCGTGCACGATGAACAGGGCGGTGACCGTATGCTCCCCAAGCGCGTCGAAGGGCGCGAAGTCGACACCCTCGTCCAAGGCGAGTCGTACCGCGTCGCGGGCCATTCCCTGCGCGTTGCGGGGGAAGCCGTCCTCGGTGAGGCCAGAGTTGCCGTCGGCGTAGAACGACAGCGGCTGGGGCATCCGCAACCAGCCATGAACCTCGCCCCGGACGTCGATGCCGGTGTCGCCGACCTGGTCGAAGCCGCTCACCGCGCGGTAATAGTCGCGCATGCTCCCGGTCGGGAGGGACGTTGTGCTGAAGAGCAGCTCCTGGAAGTGGCCGGGTCGACGGTTCGGGTCGTGCGGCCGGTCGGGGAAGTCGACCAGGAGTACGAGCGTTTGGATCGGGCCCCTCAGGCGCTTGCCGGGTCGGGTGATGAGCTGGCGGGCGGCCCTCGGGCCGGCGCGGACGGCGCCGTCGTCGAGTCCGATGCGCCTGGCGCCGCGTCGGGCGGAGCGCCAGGTGTAGTAGTAGTCCTCGAAGGTGGTGGTGCCCGGCAGCCGACCCGAATTCGTCAGATCCAGGTAGCGGGCATAGAGCTGGGCCAGGGCGTCAGGCGCCAGCGGCACCGGGCAGGGCCCCGCGCAGGCTGCGGCAGGGCTCTTCGGCAGAGTACGGGGATATCGCATCGCGACCACTCACAGGGACAGGCCGATCGCGGGAATTGCTGCAAGGCCTGCGAAAGTCAGTGATTCCTTGCACAGGGCGTATGCGCGCGCCCTCCAATCGTGCTGTACACATCCAGGCTCTCGCCGGGCCGAGACCTCGTCAACCGCAGGCGAATGGCATGGGCCGACCGTTGACGCTTCAACACACTGTGCGAAGACAGCTCCGCGTTGAATATGGCCTCCCGGGCCTGGCCCGGGCGGCGACGCGGGGGGCGGGCCGGAGCCCGAGGGGTTCCGGCCCGCCCGGATCTTCCGAGGAGGGTGCCGCGTCAGCGGAAGCGGACGCGCACGCTGTCGCGTGCCGTCTCCGTGCCGCGTTCCACCAGACGTACGACGACCGTGCGGTGACCGACGCCGTAGGCGGACGTCGTCAGGGGGAACGACCAGTCGGCCAGGCCCTCAGCGGGACGCCAGGCGGCCGGATCCACCGGAGCGTTGCGGCTGACGACCTGCCACTCGATGCGGGCGTCCGGGACGACCCGGACGTTCGTCCGCGTGGCCTGTGACGGAGTGCCGTCCCGGACCGCCCGGGCGTACAGCGCGTGCTCGCCCATCCCGAGACGCCCGACCTCGGCTCTCCACGTGCCCGTCGCCTCGTCGAGTTTCGCCGAGATCGGGGAAGCGAAGCCGTCGTCGTCCACGGACACCTGCACCCGGCGGGTTTCCGGTCGGCCTCCGACACCTTCCGGGTCGGTGCCGGCGTCGGGGAAGGTGAACCGGCCGCCGACCACGACGTTCTCACCCTCGCGGACCTCCCCGCCGTCCGCGGGTGCCTCGACGGTGGCGCCGAACGCGAGGCCTGAGGGCGGCAGCGCGGCCGGGTCGACCGTGACCCTCGTGGCGTGGTCGCCCTCGTATCCGACCGAGAGCAACGCGGTCGTGTCGGACAGCAGTTGGACGGTCAGCTGCTCCCCCGTGAAGGCGGGCCGGGCGGTGTCGAACTCGAGGGTGAGTCTCGTCCAGGAGCCGGTGACCGGCTGGGTCGTGGCCTTGCCGCGGCCGATCTCCCGGTCGGTGGCGAGCAGGACGACGGACGGGCCGACGAGGGCCGCTGGAGCCCGGGTCCGTACGTACAGCTCGGCCCGCACCTTCGAGCCCGCCGCGAGCGGTGCGTCGAGCGTGTCGGTGGACGGGTGCGCGGCCGTGGGCAGGTACGGCGCCGCGGAGGACAGCGTGTCGCCGACCGCACAGCCGTCCGCGTCGCCCGCCCGGTCCGCGCGGTCCATGGTCCGCTCGCCGGAGCAGTCGGGCCCCTGGTGCAGGTAGTAGCTGAACGCCTGCTCGGAGTACGTCCCTTGGGGCCGCTCTTGTTGCCGCGCGGCCAGGGTCCTGCGCAGGACGCCCAGCGCGCCGTCGAGCGTCGCCACATCGTCGATACCGGCCGAGACGCCGCCCGGCAGCGCAGCGGGGTCCTCGGTGCCGTCCCCGTCCCGGTCGTAACCGCCCCAGATGCTGTCGCGGATGGCCCGGTCGGCGGCGAAGAAGTCGTCCTCGACGGGGCGTTCGGGCAGCAGGGCGCGGCCGAGCAGGACGTCCGTGGCACGGCGCGCGGTCTCCGGTGTGGCGGCACCGTACCCCTCGAAGAGGACGTTTCCGGCCGTGTGCGGTGAGGCGAGCGGCCAGCTCGCGGACGGCAGGTTGTCCTCGCCGAGCGGGAAGGCGTTCTTCAGGACTGCCTCGCGCAGCTCGCCCCGGGTCAGCCTGCCGTCCTTCAGGTACACGCTCCCGTCGAGCGGGGTGCCCTCGGCGACGACCTGGCCGCTCTTCTGCCCGGCACGTCCGTCACCGATCGCCTCGCGCACCAGTTGCACCGTCGTACCGAACACCCCTGCTGTGTACGGCGTCGCGGCCGAGGTGCCGCTGAACTGGTCCTGGCACAGAACACCGGTGTGGCAGGCCGAGGGAAGGCTGCCGATGCCCCAGGACGACAGGTGCACGGGGACCCCGTCACCGACGACGGCCCGCTGGTCGTCGCGGCGCAGCGCGCCGACGGTGATGTTCCAGTCGGGTCCCGTCTGGTCGGAGTGCCAGGTGCTGACGGGCACGTCGAAGGCGTTGCCGACGCCGTTGCCCGCGGCGAACAGGACGGTCTGGCCGCGCTCGACGGCCTCCTTGGTGACCTCTTCCCCGCTGATCACGGGCCCGACGGGGGCGCCTCCCACGTACCCGAAGGAGTGCGAGGTGATGTCGACCCACGGGTACTGGGTGGCGACCGTCTCGTCGAGTCCCTCGACGATGACGAGCAGGCAGGTCGGACAGTAGCCGTAGCGGTTGCCGGCCGAGACGGAGGCGGAGCCGGTGCCGTGCCCGTGGTCGTCGAGGACCGGATGGGCCCCGTCGACGCTCGACGAGTACGCTCCGATGATCTTCGTGCCCGGGATCCAGTGGAGCTGTCCGCCCCGCACCCGCTCGCCGGTCCACAGATCCTTGTCCTCCTCGGGCAGGTAGCCCTTGCCGAGGGTGACGGGGATCGCGGGGGCGGAGGCCGGATAGCCGGGGATGTACTCCGAGGGGTGCCGGGTGAAGTTCTTCGTCAGCGCCAGCACGTCCGGGTCGGGGTAGGTGCGGGCGGAGAACTCCAGGTGGTACGGGTTGATGCCGGTGTCCGCGATGCCGATGACGGTGACCGGCGGTGCCGCGTCCAGCCGGTCGGCGTCGCCGACGAGCACGGACGTGGTTTCGCGCCGTTCCAGGCCCCGGGCGTCCGTCGCCTTGAGGGTGACGAGGTGCCGGCCCTCGGCCAGTTCCGGCGTGACGGTCGTGCCCGTGCCGTCGTCGAAGCGGCCGTCGCCGTCCAGGTCCCAGGCCGCCTCCACGGGGCTCGTGCCGCCGGTGACCGTGCCGCTGAGCCGCTGCTCGGCACCCGTCTCGAACTTGTACGGGCCCCCGGCTTTCACCTCGGGCCGCGGATCGGCGCTGACCCCGTGGGCGACGACCCGCGCGGTCACGTCGGCCGTGACGGTGGCCCATTTGACGGCCACGACCTTCCAGGTGCCTTCGGCCGGGTCGGCCACGGACGTCTTCTCCGGGTGCCCCGACGACTCCGACCTCGCCACGACCGTGCCGGACGGGTCGGTGACGCGCAGGTCGTAGTCCTGCTCCGGGGTCGTCCAGGACAGGGTGACGTCCAGGGATGTCACGCCGGAGGGCACCTCGAAGGGGAACTCGACGTTCTCGCCGGTCGGGAAGACGCCGGGTGTCGAATCCGTCCTGGTCTCCTCCAGCAGTTCGCCGCTCGTCTCCTCGCCCACGACGGCCTTGACGGTGTCAGTCGTACGGGCGCCGGCGGCGTCGGTGACGGTGAGCCGGATGTCGTACGCGCCCGGGGCGAGCCCCGTGGTGTCGAAGGCGGGACTCGCCGAGTCCGCGTCCGTCAGCTTGCCGTGCTCGGCGGTCCAGGACCAGGTGTAGGGGGCGGTACCGCCGTAGGCGCTGCCGAGGAGCGGTGCCTTGTCGCCCTCGGTGACGAAGGGGCTGTCGCCGGCGTCGGCGTGCAGGGGAGCGGCCTCCGCGGGCGGCGGCGACCCGGTGCGGGCCGTGCCGGCCACGTCCACCGTGCCGCTCAGCGGCTGCTTGACCGAGCCGTCCTCGGTGACCTGCTGGCCGCCGACCGAGGAAATCGTGACATCCGAACCCTCCGCCGCGGTGGCGCCGGTCAGGGGGAGCAGGGAGAGGGACAGGGCCAGCGAGGTGACGGCGGCGAGGCGCCGGGGGCGTAGGCGCAAGCGTCTCATCAGCTCGTGCTCCACTTCTGCGCGCAGGTCTTCAGATCGGCCTTGACGCGCTGACCCCGGTCGACGACGACGGGCACCTGTTCCAGGACCTTTCCGTTCTTCTCGCAGGAGAGCGTCCAGTTCTCGACGAGTCCGCCGACCTCCTGGGTGGTGGCGTCGTAGAGGGAGGCGGTGAGCGTCCAACTCGGCGCGGCGGACGCCCAGTTCTCCACCCGCAGCACGTAGTCGCCGGGTGCTGGGGAGTCGAGCAGCACGCGTTCCTTCTCGCCGACGGAGCCGGTGGACCGCCCGACCTCGGTGAGGGAGCCGTCGGCGTTCCTGTGCAGGACGTAGAGATCGAGATCGTCCGGGGTGGGCCAGTCGAGCCTCACCTCCAGGAGGTCGGCGGCCCGGTCGACGGTGAACACCTGCTCGGTGGGCTGAGCGGGCAGCGTCGTCCCGGTGTACGTCTGCCGCTTCAGCGGCTCGGACGAGACCACCCGTATCTGGCGGGCCTTGACGACGGGCCGGGTGGAGGGGTTGACGTGCCAGGTGTAGCCGCCGCCCGCGCCGACGGTCATGGTGCTGTCGAGGATGTCCATGACGCTGCCGGACCAGGTGGGCGTGGCGAAGGCCTTCTTCAGCCGCAGCGTGGCTCCGGCAGGCGCCTTGCCCGTGATCACCGCGTGCGCCCGTGGGTCGACGGCGTTCTCCAGCGCGAGCAGGAACGCCTCGCGGTTCCCCTTGCCCGCGTACTCGCCCGCACCGAGGTACTCGTCGACGACCTCCCGGAACGGCGGGTGAAACTCGTCGGGCCCGATCTCGAAGGTGTAGCCGTAGCCGCCGGTGGCGTTGTAGGACCAGTCCTCTGTGGTTCCGGTGGTGTCGTACAGCTGCCAGCTGTGCTGGCTCGTGTAGCCGTTCTGTGCCGCCATCCGGTCGCCGAGTTCCTTCATCGCCGCTTCGTCCGGCGGGTCGCCGAGGGGCAGTCCGTCGGGCCCGGTGGTGTCGGGGGCGACGCCGTTCGGACGCAGCACCAGGTTCGAGAAGGTGTGGTTGGTGATCAGGCCGGTGACCTGCCGGCTGCTGATCAGTTCGCGGATGTTCCGCGTCTCCGGTTCGGAGAACGGCCCGGCCCCGCGGTACGTGGCCTGTACCGGCTCCGCCGCCGCGCCCGGACCGCCCCAGAAGCCGCCGTAGTTGCGGTTGAGGTCGACGCCCGCGCCGAAGCCGCCGGGGCTGCCGGCGAGGGCGCACTCGTTCGCGAGCGGAGCCAGACCGTCGGCCATACGGCAGTTCTTGCGTTTGTACGCGTTGCCGGGCGTGGCCAGGACGGATCCGGTGCCGCCCTCGTCGAGGCCGCGCAGGTCGACCGACTGCCCGTCGTTGAACGACTTCTCGAAGCCGTCCACGTTGACCACGGGCACGACGAGCACCCTGGCCTTCTTGAGCAGGGAGGTGATCCGGTCGTCGCTGCCGTAGTGGCGGACCAGGTCGAAGGCGAACTCGATCGCGTGCTCGCCGGAGGGCCATTCTCGGGCGTGGTGCAGCCCCATCATCAGGAAGACGGGCCGGCCGGCCTCCGGGGCGTCCACGTCGTGCGCGATCTCCACCGCGTGGACCGGTTTGCCCTCCAGGCTCTTGTGCGGAAGCGTCAGCTTCCTGACCAGGCCCGGGTGTTCCTCGGCGAGGCGGTCCATGTCGGCGTTGTAGTCGGCGAGTCCGCGGTAGCGGTCCCGGCCGGACGGCAGGGGTGAGGTCGCGGTGGCGGCGGCGTAGGCGCGGTTTGCGGCATTGACGTCGGACTCGCGCCGCACCAGGTCGGGAATGCGCACCCGCCAGTCGAACCCGGCGTCGGCCAGCGCCAGTTCGTCGGCCGCATGGTGCAGGACGACCTCGACGTAGTCGTGTCCGGCGTGCTCGGTCAGGTCGAGGCCGAGCGCGGCGAGGCGGTCCTTGTCGGAGCGGGTCGGGGTGCTCACTGTCACCAGTTGCGGGCGGAAGCCCGCCGCCGCCGCGGCCGGTGCCGCAGGCGCCGGCCCATTGCCGGCCACGACGGTTGCGGCCACCACCACGGCGCATGCGATCAGTCTGCGTCTGCGGGATCGTCGGGAAGAACCCACCACCATGAACTCCTGCTCGTTAGGAGACACGCCGGCTGTCCCGGGCGCGCCTTGTGGGCGGCCGGTTCACCGGGCGTTGCCCGATCACTTGGGGGTGGCGGACAGAACCTACCCGTCCGGATACAGCCCGTACACAGGTTCGCGTGAACTGGAGAACGGGATCCCGGGCGCGCCCTGCCGAGCTGGGGTGAGCCGTGCCGTGCAGCGCCCACACGGCGCGAGGCGCCGGTAGACCGTGGCCGCGGTCGTCATGGTGCCGCGCTCGTGTCTGTGCCGGAGCGCCGCCGGGCGGGGACGTCAGCGCCGGGCGGCGTGGCGCTCCCGTCGACCGCGCCGCCAACGGCGTCGACGACCGGTGTTGGCCGGAGGCGATCCGCTGTGCCGGGCGGCTGGTCGCCCACGTTTCGATGCGGGAGGAGAGCCACCGGCTGCTGATGCGGCGGTACCAGCATTCCGGGGACCGCGCCCGTGCCGTGGGCGCCTACCACGTCCGTGCTGCGGTGTTGGAGCGCGAGCTCGGCATCGAGCCGCCGCCCGATACCCGTGCCCTCTTCCTCCGTCACGAAGGACACGAAGACGTCCCCGGAGGTCGACGCGCTCGTCGGACCAAGGTGTCGTGTCGCCTTCTCACCGCCCCTACCGGATGCGGCAGCACCGGGCGTTTCACCGCGTGGGGGAGGGGCTTCCGTCGTAGGCGGGGATCTGTGACTGGCTGTTGAAGGTGATCGACCCGGCGTTTTCGAGCCGCATGGCGAACTTCATGAAGGCGCCGCCCCTGATCACCTCGCGCACGTCCCGCAGCACCAGATGAACCTTTCCCGGCTCCAGCTCCACGAGCTGGTTCGCCGGCAGCTCCACCCCACGCGGAAGTGGCTTGTCGTCGGGGTCGACGATGTCCACCGAGGCCGCGTTGGGCGTGCTGGCACCCCCAGCCTGTCGGCCTCGCCGCCCTTGTTGTAGAGCCACACGTAGGCGGGGACGTCGCTGCCCGGCTGCCACGGCTTTCCTCGCGGTTCGGACACATGCGCGTACCGGATCATGATGTCGCTGATGCGGGCGTTCTGGCCCGGCGCATCCCAGCCAGGCAGGAAGAAGTCATCATCAGCCCCGCACCCGCCTGCGGTCACCCCCACAGCCAGGGCCGCCGCCGCGAGGGCGCACGGGGTCCTGGATCACCGCTGTGACGGCGTCGTCGTCGCAGACGTCGGGCGGGCTGTCGGAGACAGCCCTCGTGCGGCGTCGGCGAGGCGAAGCCCGTGGAGGGTGGTGGCGGTTGTGGTCTGCCGCGTATGGGCCTCCACGACATGACGGTGCCGGTCAGCAAACCACCTGCCCTGCTGACAGTGCTGCTCGCCTTCGCCGTCTCCACTGCCTTGCTGGCCGGGTGTGTGGGCCCCTCGTGGTCGGAGACGGACTACTCGGAGAAGGTCGCGAATACGGCCGAGGTGGCGCGCTCGGCGGTGCAGACGGCACGCCCGGTCGTGGAGGCGGCCGACGACGGCAAGGCTCCGGGTCCGCACACGGCCACTGCCCTCTCGGATGCGGAAACAGCCCTGACCTCCATCGCCACGCACATCGGCGCCGTGCAGCCCGCGGTCCACACGATCGAGGCCGGCACCGTTGAACCACCTGGTTGGGCCGTCCGAATGCGTTCGGAGGCCCAAGGGCGTCCTCAGGGCTGCCCCGCACCTCACTCCGGTCATCGCGGGACAGCCCAGGAGGACACGGGTGACTGGCCCGGTACACGACCCGGTGGAGGCCGAGCGGCCACCGCCGGTGTGGCAGCCGCGCTGACTGCCTCAGGCGCGCCCGGCGGCACCGGACAGCGTGGCTGTCACGGTGCCGCCGCGGCGAGGGGAGGGTGACTGCCAGGCATCTGGCAGTGCCGGCTATCCCTCCTCGGAGGTGGTGGGGCGCGTCCGACCGGGTTCCGGGAGCTCCCCCGTCTGGGCACGGATGTGCAGCACGTCCCCGATGAGCAGGTCGTAGATCAGCACACCGATCACACCGCCGACGAGCGGTCCGACGATCGGAATCCACCAGTAGCCGTTGAAGGCCCCTGACAAGCTGCCCGGAAACGCCAGATCCTTCCAGCCGGCCATCCATGTGAACAGGCGTGGGCCGAAGTCGCGAGCCGGGTTGATGGCGTAGCCCGCGTTCGCTCCGAAGGACATGCCGATGGCGGCGACGACAAGGCCGATCACCAGCGGTCCGAGGTTCGCCTGCACGGCCATGTTGCGTAGGTCGATGATGGCCACGACCAGCATGACCAGGAAGGCAGTGCCGACGACCTGGTCGATCAGGGGCCCCCAGATGCCGCCTTGGAAGTACGGAGCCGGGAAGGTGGCGAAGATCGAGAACGAGGCGAGCGTGTGCCCGCCCGTCTTGGGGCCCTCCATGGCGTCGTCGAACGCGTTGATGGCGTCGTGATACACGGCGTACACCAGCGCGGCCCCCGCCAGGGCACCGAGGACCTGGGACACCCAGTAGGGGACTACCTTGACCCAAGGGAATTTACGGCGAATGGCGAAGGCCAGTGTCACTGCCGGATTGATGTGTGCCCCGCTGACCCCGCCGGCCACGTAAATACCGAGCATGACCGCCATCGCCCAGCCCCAGGTGATCAGCAGCCAGTCCCCGGCGCCGAGGAAGAACGTGGTGGGCCCCGAGGTGCGGCCCGAGCCGGGCAGTGCCGCGACCGTCATCGCCACCACGCCGCAGCCAAATGAGATGAGGACGAACGTTCCAAGGAACTCCGAGATACATTCGCCCCACAAGCCTCCGCGGCGCCTGAGCCGTGAGGGCTTCAGCAGGGGCTGGATTTCCACGGCCATGGGATCCTCCAGGTGTTTGCTGGCAGGCATGCCGAATGCCCTTAACACGTAGTAACGCGGCTCGGCAGTCGCGGCAACCGCAGGGCACCCGGGCCGATGCTGTCGATGGGCGGCGGTCGGTGTTCTTGGCACCGCGCATGGTCGGCCCGTCACAGGCGGCGCCGTGCCTCGACGTCTGCCGGGTTCGCTGGACGGTCCTTGGTGATGCTGGCTGCTCGGCAGTGTCATGGGGCGAGGCCACAGGCGGCATACGTGGTCGGCAGCCCTGACGGATGTGCCTCGCCGTGATGAAAGCCGGACTCGCTCCATCCCTCCGAGAGCGCTCTGCGCCAACCGGGTGAGCCCGGGCCAGCGCCGTCCGACCTGCCGCGGCGACGGCCGCTGCCGCTCGCGCCCGCCGTCGCGATGCCGGCGTTCACCCCTCCCTGTCCGGCCGGTCTTCCGTTGTCTGACGGAACCGACGAGGGAGTCGGCCTTCCGCCGGTTGAGATGACGGCAGCCCACGCTCCTGCGGTGTTCACGGATGTCGGGAACATGATCGTGGCCGGAAGCGTTTGTCTGTCTGCACACCTAGAAAAGGAGCCACCCCTTGTCCGCCAGACCGACGGACCCCCCGGGGCACAGTCCCCGACCATCCCGCCAGGCATTTCCTGAGCCCGGCACGTGGCGGGATGGTGTTCGATGAGTGCCGCGAACGCCCTCCTGGGCCTGCTGGCGGTCTTCGTCCTGACCGCCGGCACCGGATACTTCGTCGCCCAGGAATTCGCCTACGTCTCCACAGACCGCCTGGTCCTTGCCCGTGAGGCCGAGGCCGGGGACCGGAGAGCCGCCCGCGCCCTGACGGTGCTGGAGCGGCTGTCGTTCATGCTGTCAGGCGCGCAGCTCGGCATCACCGTCACCGGTCTGGTGGTCGGTTTCATCGCGGAGCCATCGGTGTCCGCGCTGCTCACTCCCGCGCTGTCGGGCGTGGGCATCCCCGACGCGGCCGTAAGCGGCATCTCGGTCGTGCTGGCCTTCGTGCTGGCCACGGTCGTGCAGATGGTGCTGGGCGAGCTGGCCCCGAAGAACCTCGCCATCGCCGTGCCGGAGCGGCTGGCGAAATCACTGGCATCTTCCACGCTGGTGTACCTGAAGGTGGTCGGCCCGGTCGTGCGCGTCTTCGACGCGGCGGCGAACAAGCTGCTGCGCAAGGTCGGCATCGAACCGGTCGAGGAACTGCACCACGGCGCCACCCTGGAGGAGCTGGGCCACCTCATCGGCGAGTCCCACGCGCAGGGCGCGCTGCCGAGGGACACCGCCGCCCTGCTCGACCACGCCCTGGCGTTCTCCGACCGGACGCTGGACGAGGTGATGGTGCCGCGCGTGGACGCCGTCTTCGTCCGTAAGGACGCCACCGCCGCAGAGGCGGTCGACCTGATCGCCAAGCACGGCCACTCCAACTATCCCGTGCTCGGCGACCACCCCGACGACGTCAGCGGCGTCCTCGGTGTCGCAGAGCTGATGCGCCTGCCCGCAGACCGCCTTGCCGTCACCACGTCCGGCGCGGCCGCCCGGCCACCGCTGCTGCTGCCGGACACCCTTCCGCTGCCCGATGCCGTGACACAGATGAGAGAGCGGGGCGACGAGTTCGCGGTCGTCCTCGACGAGCACGGCGGCGTGGCCGGCATCGTCACCTACGAGGACATCGCCGAGGAACTGGTAGGGGATATCGCGGACGAGTCGGACACCGTCACCGAGGTCGCCATCGCGGACGGCGACGGCTGGCTGGTGGACGCCGGCCGCCGCCTGGACGAGGTGGCCGAGGCCACCGGCGTCGAGCTGCCCGAGGAGGAGGACTACGACACTGCGGCCGGCCTGATCGTCGACCGGCTCGGCCGCTTCCCGACGGTCGGCGACCAGGTCACCGTGGAGCTGCCGGAGGGCGGCCGGGCGGTGATCGAAGTACGCACCCTCGATCGGCACGTGGCCGAACGCGTGCGGGTCCAGCGACTGGCCGAGGAGACGGAGGAGCAGGCATGAGTTTTCCGATGGCGCTCTTCGTCACCGTGCTGCTGCTGATCGGCAGCGGCTTCTTCGTGGCCGCCGAGTTCGCGCTCGTCGCCGCCAAACGGCACCGCATGGAGAGGGCGGCGGCCGAGGGGCGGCGCGGCGCCGGCGCTGCCCTGGCCGGCATGCGGGAGCTGTCGCTGATGCTCGCCGGCGCCCAGCTCGGCATCACCGTGTGCACGCTGGGCCTGGGCTCGGTGTCCAAGCCCGCGATCTCCCACGAACTCGACCCCCTGCTGCACAAGCTGGGCCTGCCCAGCGCGCTCAGCTACGGCGTCGCCTTCGCCGTAGCCATGATCGTGGTCGTGTTCCTCCACATGGTGGTCGGCGAGATGGCCCCCAAGTCATGGGCCATCGCCCACCCCGAACGCTCGGCGATGCTGCTCTCGCCGCCGTTCCGAACCGCGGTGAAGGCCGTACGCCCGCTGATCCGGCTGCTCAACGCGGTGAGCAATGGCCTCGTACGGCTGTGCCGGGTCGCCCCGCGCGACGAGCTGGCCTCGGTGCACAACCGGGAGCAGCTCACCCACCTGGTGGCGGAGTCCGAGCGGCTCGGCCTGATCAGTGCGACGGACTCGGAGCTGCTGACGCGCTCGCTGACCGAGCCGGAGACCCCGGTGCGGGAGCTGTTGGTACCGGTGGCCGAGATCCCGTCGGTCGACGGCGACGCCGATGTCGACGAGATCCTGCGTGTGGCCGCGGCCCGCGACCGTACCCGGCTCCTGGTCCGCGAGCACGGCTCGGTCCTCGGCTCGGTGCACGCCCGCGACGCCCTGGTGGCCCGCACGAGGGGACGGGCCACCAGTGCCCGTGCTCTGGCCCGCCCGGCGCCCGAGCTGACCGAGGGCGCCACGGTCGCCGACGCGATCGACCTGCTGCGCCGTCGCAGGGCCTCCCTCGCCGTGGTCCGCGACCATGCCGGACGACTCACCGGCACGGTGAGCCTGGACGACCTGCTGGCCCGCTTCCTGCAGCCACAGGCGGCGTAAGGCCATGTGAGTTCGGGTTGTCCGCCGATGGCGTCCCTGCGCACGACGCGTTGACCGCCCGCGTCAAAGGGGGCCGACGCAACGTGGCGAGATACGAGAGAGGGTCCGTGCCGACTGCGTCCGGCACGGACCCTCGCACAGCTTCCCACGCGCTACGCCGCCCACCGCTCCAGCCCGAGGTCGGCCAGCGCCAGTGCATCTCGGCGGTGAGCCGCGAGCACTGCGTGACGCCCACCGCCTGGCCGGCATCCCTGGCGTTCTGGTCCACGGCCGACTGGATATGGGCGGCCCGCTCGACACCGCCTGGGGACTCGCCCGTGCTTGGCCTGACGCGGAGCTGATCGTCATCGACAACGCGGGCCATTTGGGCAACGACACAACACGCGCCCGTGTACTCAGCCCTCGACCGATTCGCTCACGAGGGATGAGCCCGAACCGCAGTCGCCATGCAGATTTAGGCGTCAGCGGTTGACGTCGAGGGTGGTCAGGACCAGCAGGGCGCGCAGGAGGTGGGTGGCGCGGGCAGGATCGGTGCGGAGCTTCGTGAGGGTCCGCCAGTTCTTGAGGCGGGCGAAGCCGTGCTCGACCGGTGCGCGTCCGACGGCGAGGACGCGGTGGGCGTCCTGCGTAGGCCGCATCGGCCAAAGCGGCGACTGGTCGTTCATCGTGGAGTGCGTGGGCAGTGAAGGCTGGGTGCTGGACCCGGCAGTCTCCCGTGGCGCCGGGGTCGTGATCTTAGACCCACGACCGGACGATCCGCCCTCCTTCTGCACGTTCCTCGCCGCCGGCGCTGCGGCCGGCGCTGGAAGCGGCCGGAGTCGTCCCGCCGGAAGACTTCGTCGATGACCTGCTCGGCGCTGACGAAAAACCATTCGATCAGAAGCGCCGGGTGTCGACGGTCGTCGGCAAGCACTTCGGGCTGTCACTGCCCCGGCAGGTGATCGCGCACGGACGGCTTCCTGCCGTGGTCACCCGCACCGCACCTCCGGCCTCCGAGCGCCCCAAGCGCGCTCAGGGATCCGGCAGGCGTCAGTCGTCGAGCTTGCCGCAGGTGCTCGGCGTCGGCGAGCGTGTAGGTGGTGTTGGCGTCGACTTGGAGCGGGAGTTCGTTGCCGAAGCGTTCGCGTACTGCGCGCACCGGCGCGACGTCCCAGCCCGGCTCACTCGGAACAGCGGGAAAGGGATCTGGGAAGTGTCCCACGGCGTGCCGCCTGAGGCGGCGAGCGTCTGGTCGGCGGCGCGCAGCGCGACGGTCTCCCCGGGCACGCGGCACCACAGCTGACCGCTGCCCACAGGGCGAGCGGGCCGCCGTCCGGTGCGACGCCGAACGACGCCGACGGCGGAGCGGACCTCGGCCGAGTCGTACATGCGATGCACGACGACGGGGTGATCGGAAGGCAGGACCCCAGCGTGCCGGTGGGACGAGAGAGGCGCACGGTGTGGTGCCAGCCGCATGCCGACCGTAGGCTGGGTGCTGCTCGGGGCTACTGCGGAGGTCTACCCATGCCCCGAACCGTCTGGAGCGGCGCCATCAGCTTCGGTCTCGTCACCGTGCCGATCAACGTCCAGTCCGCCACCGAGGACCACAGCATCCGCTTCCACCAGTACCACCTGGACGACATGGGCCGGGTACGGGTGCGCAAGTACTGCGAGATCGAGGACCGCGAGGTCGATCAGGGGGAGATCGGCAAGGGCTACGAGCTGACCAAGACCCAGATCATCCCGATCAGCGACGAGGAGCTGCGGGAGCTGCCCCTGCCCACGGCGAAGGCCATCGAGATCGAGGCTTTCGTGCCGCTGGAGTCCATCGACCCGATCCGGATCGGGGAGGGCTACTACCTGCAGCCGAAGGGGCAGGTCGCCCACAAGCCGTACAAGCTCCTGGTCCAGGCGCTCGGCCGCTCCTCGAAGGTGGCGGTGGCCAAGTACGCCTGGTCCGGGCGAGAGCGTCTGGGGCTGCTGCGCGTGAAGGACGACGTGATCGTGCTGCACGCCATGCGCTGGCCCGACGAGATCCGCTCCCCGGAGGAGCTGCTGCCGCCGCCCGTCGAGGTGACCGAGGACGAGATCGAGGGCGCACTCGCGCTCATGGACACCCTGACCGTCGAGGATCTCGAGGCGCTGGGCGTACGCGACGAGTACACCGAGGCCGTCGCTAGGATCATCGAGGCGAAGCGCGAGCACAAGGCCCCGCCGGAGATGCCGGAGCCGGAGCGGCAGCCTGGCCAGGTCGTCGACCTGATGGCCGCCTTGCAGGAGTCCGTCGCCAAGGCTCGGGCGTCCCGCGGTGAGGACGCCGAGGTGCACGAGATGCCGAAGCCGAAGAAGAAGGCCGCGGCGAAGAAGCAGCCGGCCAGGAAGACCGCCGCGAAAAAGCCGGCGGGGCGCCGGTCGAGGAGCGCCTAGGGTCTTCAACCGGCTCAAGCGCCACGGGGCCGTGGCCACGACTGCTCCCCGTGAGCGCCCAACACTGCTAGGCCCGGCCGGGAGTGCCGCTTGTCGACCCGCAGGGCGGCGACGGGGACGCCGGCGGGTCGGGAGGCGTGATCGCCTGACATGCTGGCGGCATGATCGCCCCGTGCCTTGTCGGCATCGTCGTACTGGCCTGCGTCCTCACCTTGGCGGTGTGGGTCTGCACCGAGTTCGTGAGGGCCTGCCGGGAGCGGCGCGGCTAGCCATCTTCCAGAGGTCAGTCAGCCAGGTCGGCCCTGCTGAGCAGTGTGCACGCCCCCGCACTGCCGAGTGGGACACCAGCCCGGTGCTGTCCACTCTCGCCCATGCCGTCTCCGGCGGGGAGCTGAATCAGATCCTCAGCCAGCTGCCGCCCGGCTACGCCGCAGCGGTGAAGATCTTCTCGGCCTCCTCCTGGCCAGGTGTACTTGCCCCGCTCGCGCTCCTGCGCCGGAAACGCTCGTGCCGCATCGCTGCCCTTCTCCCGTTGATCTTGGTCGGAGCGCTCACCTCCGCATGGCAATGGGGGGATATGGGCCGTATTGGGCTGATTATGTGTAGTGGAGGTCCCGGTCAGGGGGACTTCCGGGACGTGATCCGGCCGTGGCGTGCCACCGGCCGAGGAGCTTTCGGAAGGGATGATCGGAGATGACGCTTCCCGTGCGACGCGAGGAGACCGGTGCGGTCTGGGACCCGTTCCGCGAGTTCAACGACCTGTACCAGCGGATGGGGCAGTTGTGGCAGTCGGCCGTTCCGGGCGGCGGCGGCCTGCTCGGTGACGTGTGGGCCCCACTGGCCGACCTGGAGGAGACCGATGATGCCTACACGCTTGAGGTCGACCTGCCCGGGGTGAAGAAGGACGACATCACCGTCGAGCTGAACGCCGGCGAGCTTTCCGTGCACGGCGAGATCAAGGACAAGGAACGCACCGGCGTGCTGCGCGCCCGGACCCGGCGCAGCGGCCAGTTCGACTACCGGGTGACGCTGCCACAGGACACCGATGAGGAGCACGTCACCGCCGAACTCGCCGACGGCGTGCTCACCGTCACCGTCCCCAAGGCGGAGAAGGTCAAGCCTCGACGTATCGAGATCACCGGCTGAGTATCGAGATCACCGACTGACCCCGCCCTCCTCGTCGGCGGGCCCGCCCATCCAGGTGGGCTCGCCCCCGCTCCAGATGGTCAGCTCGGCCCGGAGAGGCCCAAGGGGCGTCGCGCCGCAGAGCTGCGCTGGCCGCGCGGTTGATCAGGCTGGTTCCCGTACGGGGTAGCTCTGGTCCTTCGCGCAGGACGCTGACGGCGAGCATGAGAGCGGTCACTGCGTTGGTGGCGGTGTACCGGATGGTGTCGGTCGCGCGGGCAGTGGCGTGGCGAAGGCGGAGGGCCGCGTGTCCGTCGCTGACACCATGAGCTCGCGGCCGGGCGTTGGCGCCCTCGCCGAACCCCGAGCCGCACCGGAGGCGGCCGATCACCCGCCGGCTCAAGGACCGGCTCCTCCCTCGGCATGCTGATGCAGCAGTACTGCCCGCAAGACCACGGCGCCCCGGGGGATGTCGTGCCCAGCACTCCATGGTTCTGCGCTGTTCACCCACTGCGTCCGCCGCGACTGGCGCTGCCAGGATCTCCTGCCGCAGGTCGTCGGCGACGACGGTCGGCAAGTCCGTGGGTCGATGGACGAGGTCTTCTCATGAGTGATCGTCGATCACGGCCGCGTAGTGGGGGATGTGACTCGTTCGGTGATCACCAGGGACCGGCGGATCACCGGCCTGACGGCCGACGCGTTTGCTGAACTCGCCGCCTACGGAGGGCCATTGTGGCAGGAGCGCCACCAGGCCAGGCTCGGAGCAGCGCAGGGCTGCGGCGAGGCGGCAGGGGTCAGTTGGCTCCCGGTGTGAGTAATCGCAAACGGGTGTGTCGGAGGTGCCGTGCCAGGACGAGGGTGTAACACTCTACGTGTTCATTCAGGCACAGTCCGTAATGGCTGTGGTGTAAGGATCGGAGACGTGATGCAGAAGCTCAGGAAGGCCGCGGCCGTCGCAGCCATGGTCGGCGGCATTGGTCTTGTCGGCAGCGGGGTTGCCCAGGCCGATGGATATCACGACTACCACGACGCCTTCGACATCTTCGTCGGAAACGCGCAGTTCGTGGAGTGTGAGCAGACGTTCGAGGCCGGCGACATTGCGGTCACTGGGGGCCCCGGCGACACGGAGGCGAACACCGGCAACTTCTGCACGGTGATCGGGTCTGCCGACTGATTCAAAGTCACCGCGAACAGTTGGGGTCCGCATCTCCGCAGCACGACCCGGACTCGGCCGACAAGCCGTGCAACATCTTCGGCCCTGAGTGTTCGAGCGGTGCAGGGATCGGCAAGGGCAACACATAGCACTCACGTTGCCCGCTGCGCCCCGGCCAGGAAGGTTCCGGCCGGGGCGCAGCCCGTTCCCGGCCCCGCGAGCCCGCAGCCCGTCATGGCGCTCGCCTGCGGAAAACATCGGCCTCCCAGCGATAGGCGTGCTGCGGTCGCCTTCGTGGACCGGCCGGGTGTCTAGGGCGGCCCTTCATGTGACACATGGCGCGGAATGGCCGTCTGGCGAGTCCCATGCGGCGGAGCCGAGGCCTGCGGGGGATGTTCATGCGAAGACGGCCGCTGCCTGCTCTCTTGGCCTTGCGTGGTGTGAAACCTCCACCCCGGCTATCCCTGCGGCCTGAAGACCGCGTGGTCCTCGCCGCGTGCCCCCAAGGGCCTGGCGGAACTCCTCGGCCGCCTCCGCGGCCCAGGGGGATACTGCGAGACGACGCGCTCCTGGTGGTCAATCCTCTGCGCGCGCATATAGTTCCGCAGGTCATGATTTGCGGAGCCTCGGTCGATGATGACGGCACCCTCGAGGTGGATCTCGGCGAGGACCGAAGTATTCCGGGTGTTTGCGTTTGGAGCTCCGTCGTCGACCGCTTCCGGAACACAGGCGGTGAGACGGAGAAAAGAAAGACTAGTTGGCTTCAGTCGGGTCCAGCGGTAAGCGATGCCAAGACCGATGTCGTGTTCGCTGGACACGGTGCATGCCCGCCGACTTGTCTTTTGTCCTGTGTGGCGTGGTAACAGGCGCGGGCGCGATCTGGATGGCCCTCGGCAGCAGTTCGTGACAGCGAGCCCTTTCCAACCTCGCCACGGAAGCTGCGATGGGGAGCGTCTGGACGAAAATCCCTTGCGGTCAGGGGTGGTGATCGACCTACGGTTGCTCCCCGTGACCATCGAGATGCCCTACCAGCCACTTCCGATCGACCAGTCGGATGTGCGCTACGTCCACGGACCCGATTCCGCTCGACAGCCAGGCGTGCCCGCTGGCGAGACGGTCGCGTTCGACTGGAGGGACAGCGAGGTCTACCCGGGAACGTTCCGGAAGTTCTGGGTCCATGTGCCTGCACAGTACGACCCTGCGGAACGGGCATCCTTGATGGTGTTCCAGGACGGATGGTGGTACCTGGACCCCGAGGGGGAGGTACGCGGCGCGATCGTCCTGGACAACCTCATTCACCGGGGCGACATCCCCGTCACCATCGGCGTGTTTGTCGATCCTGGCGTCTTCCCCGACGCGGAGAACCCCAAGAACCGGAACAACGAGTACGACGCCTTCGACGACCAGTACGTCACTTTCCTCCTCACCGAGATCATCCCGCAGGTTGCGGAGCGCTATGCCATCGCCCGGTCGCCCGAACAGTGGGGCATCTGCGGCGGGAGCAGCGGCGGCAACTGTGCCTTTACCGCCGCGTGGCTGCGTCCGGACAAATTCCGCCGCGTCATCGGATACCTGTCCAGTTTCGCGCAGATGCCGGACGGCAACCCCTACCCCGACCTCATCTCCCGCGTCCCCCGCAAGCCGCTGCGCATCTTCATGCAAGGCGGCCACCGCGACCTGCACTGGAACGAGCCACAGCGGAACTGGCTCGCCGAAAACCTGCGTGTGGCAGCCGCTCTCGCCGAAGCGGGCTACGACTTCCGCCTTGTCCTGGGTGACGGCGGGCATAGCCCCAACCACGGCGGCGTCCTGCTGCCGGACGCTCTGCGCTGGCTGTGGCGGCCCAACGGAAATTGATCGATACCTGCTCAACCAACCTGGCACCGGCTGCGGTGAGGGGGCTGCGCCTGGCCATGGGCTCCCTGAAGCTGGTGTCTCCTGCGCAAACTGCGATGCAGCACCATCCGCATCACCGGTCTCGTGCAGGCCGTCCCCGTGCTTCACATCGCACGGGCTTGAGGTCGGAAAGGGCTCAGCGGTCCGTCTGGGCGCAGAGCCGGAGATGCTGTCCTTGCTCACCGGCCACGTCCTGCGCGGCGAGACCAGGCTGGAGGCGCTGCTGGAACGCGAGAGAGACGCGGCCCGTGGACCCCGCCGCGACAGAGCATGAGGACGGTGTCATCCATTGCCGAGGCTCGCCCTGAGGTGGGTCAGCAAGCGATCGCGGGACGTGAATCCTAGACGACCGCGGCAGCGCAGAACGAGAAGGTGGTCATCACCGAAGGCCATGCCGTCCTCATCGCTCCCGGACTGACCCTGCTGTGGGGCCACCGCACGGCGGCGGCCCCGGTCGGGGTGCTGATCTGTGCGAGGCGGTCGGTTCGGTCTCGATGGGCGTCACCGTCCCACAGGGTCACCTTCGGCCCTGTCCGACGGTGTGCGCAGTATCGCGTGGCCGCCGTGATGCAACGGCGTGCCCAGCTTGAGACAAGCTGCCTCAGTGCCCGTACGGGCGTCGATGACGTGGACCTCGCCGTGGCCGCCCCGGGTGACCGCGACCCAGTCCGAGTCCGGTGACGCGGCCACCGCCCGGCGCTGGACACCGTCCCAGGGGGTGCCGCCGCGGCGGGGTGCGCCGTCCATGGCGGGGAGGGGGACGCGGCGGGCGGTCCTGCCGTCGGCGTCCAGGAGGATCAGTTCGTCGCCGTCCGGGTGGATGCGGGTGAAGGCGGTGTGGTCCTTGGCGAGGGCGAGCCGGAAGACCAGCCCTGGGCCGAGCTCCGTCCGGGTCGTACGGTCGGTGTCCAGGTCGTGGCACCACGCCTGGTTCGTCCACTCCGGCCACCGCAGCGGGTCCGCCGGGCCGCCCCGCAGCGTCGACCACAGGGCCGGCCGTCGCGTGTCGAGCCGCAGATACCAGCCACGGGCGGGCGAGCCCCACGGAATCACCGGCTCCGCGACGAGGGCCTCGCCCTTTCGGCGTGCCCGGTGCACACCCTCGCCGGTGGCCGCCAACACCTGGCACAGGTCCGGGACATGGGCGTCCCCGTGTCCGTCGTCAGGCAGCGGGAGGTGTGCGTGAGCCGTTGCCGTCGGGCAGCCGGGCGGCGCGCCGAGCAGGTCGGCGAACCGGTGGACGGCCAGGGCGCCGGGCTCCCTGTGCCGCAGGACGACGAGGGGGTCGCCGTTGCCCAGTACGGTCACTCCCGGCTCGCCCACGCGTGTGCGCACCCGGGCCGCGTCTCCCGTGGCGAGATCGACGACCGTCAGCAGATCCGACCACGGCTCGGCGTTCTCGCCCAGGCCCGTCGTGACGGCCACCCATCGGCCGGACGGGTCGGCGGCGAGGTGCTCGGCCGGCACGGCGACCGGGATCGCGGCCTCCACCAGCTCGTGGCCGAACGGGTCGAGCACCAGCAGTTCGCCCCTGCGGTCGTCGACGCAGGCCACCCGACCGCCGGGCAGGGCCAGGAACCCGGCGTGCTCGGAGAGATGCCGGCCGTTCAGACGGCCCGTCTCGATGCCATCCGGCACCGTCAGCACATGGACGGATCCCCCGACGTGGTCGGAGACGAGCAGCAGTGGACCGGCGGTCATCGGTGCCTCCATCGCCAAAAAGGATCAACTGAAAACGATTATCATGTATGTTCGGGGGGTCTGGGGACCATCAAGGAAGAAGCGAGGGCATCGATGCTGTGCTCACCGTCGAGATTCGTCCGAAGCTGCCTCGCCGCAGCGGTAGTGGGCTCGGTCCTGGTCGGATGCGGCGCGGCCACCGAACCCGCGAGCAAGCAGAACGCCGCCGCCGGGCCGAAGACCGACGTCACTGTCGAACCGATCAAGGCCACACGTGAATTGACCGACGCGACCGGCGTCAAGATCTCCCTGAAGGACGAACCGACGCGCATCGTCTGCCTCTTCGCGCTCTGCGACGACATCCTGACCGAGCTCGGCATCGTCCCCACGGCCACGAACAGCGCACTCCTCGCCCACCCCGACTTCCTGGGCGCGGAGAAGGCCAAGGAAGTCGACGTCATTCCCGGCGGTTTCATCGCTCCCGAGGTGGAGGCGATCCTCTCTCACAAGCCCGATCTCGTGATCGGCCTGAAGGACACCCACGGCAAGCTCGCCCCGGCGCTGAAGGGCGCGACCACGTTCTGGCCCATGCAGCCGGAGACCTGGCAGGACAGCGTGGGTTACCTGCGCGATGCCGCCGCGCTCACCGGCCGTACCGCCGAAGGCGAGAAGGCCGAGAAGACCTTCCGCACCAAGCTCGCCGAGGCCGAGCGGGCCAGGAGCGACAAGACCGCGCTCGTCATCTACGGCAGTGACGAGAACTTCGGCGTCGCCACACCGGAGACGGACGTGGCCGCCAGCCTGTTCCCCAAGCTGGCCGACTACCCCTGGAAGTCGCGCGGCGTGGAGGGAAGTTACAGCCTGGAGGAGATCCTCGCGGCGGACGTCGACGTGATCTTCTCCGAGACGATCAGCTTCGGCGAGACGGACGGCAAGCTGTCCGAAAAGCTGGCCAAGAACCCTTTGTGGGGCAAGATCCCGGCCGTGAAGAACGGGGACGTCCACGAGGTGAACGCCGAGGTGTGGGCCAAGGGACGCGGCACCCGCTCGCTCGGCATCGTTCTCGACGAGGCCACGGCCGCGCTGCGGTGAGCGCACCCCCTGCGACCAAGGCCGCAGCGGGTGACGTGACCAGGCGCGGGCGAAGGGCCGCGCCGTGGCAACTGCCCTTGTTGGTCTCACTGGTGGCCGTCGCCTCCGGCTGCGCACTGACCCTCGGCACCCCCTACGTGCCGCTGTATCAGCTGCCCGCTGCGCTGCGGGATGCCGACGCCACCCTCGCCGGCATCGTCGTCACCGAACTCCGCGTGCCCCGGCTGGCGCTGGCGCTGGTCGCCGGAGCCTGCCTGGGGGCCGCGGGGCTCGTGTTGCAGGAGGCGCTGCGCAACCCCCTCGCCATTCCCGAGATGCTGGGGGTGTCGTCGGGAGCCGCGCTCGGCGTCGCCGCGCCGCTGGTGCTGGCGGTGTCCATTCCCGCCGCCGTCCAGCCGCTGCTGGCGATCGGCGGGGCCGTGCTCGGCGGCGGACTCACCCTGCTCGCGGCCGGGTTGGGGCGCGGCCCGTCCGCCGTACTGCTCACCGGGGCCGCGGTCGCCGCCGCGTTGCAGGCCGCGCTGCTCGTGCTCATGGTGATGGCCGACCAGCTCGACCTCCAGCTGATCTACCGGTACCTGCTCGGCTCGCTGTCCGCCCGTACCTGGGACGACGTCACCGGGCTGTGGCCCTGGTTGCTCGTCGCGGCACCCGCGCTCGTGCTGTGCGCGCCGGTGCTGTCGGTGCTGCGGCTGGGGGACGAGGACGCCGAGGCGCTGGGTGTCCGGGCGCAGCGGGCGCGGGTGGCCGCTCTGGCCATCGCCGTCGTGCTGATCGCGCCCGTGACGGCCGTGTGCGGGCCGGTGGCGTGGGTCGGGTTCCTCGCCCCCCACCTGGCGCGCAGGCTCAACCCTGCCGCAGACGCCGTGTGTTGGCTGCCCTGGTCGGCGGCGTGGGGTGCGGTCGTGGTGGCCGTCGCCGACATCCCGGCCCGGCTCGCCCTGGCGCCCGTCGAGACACCGGTCGGCGCCTGGACGGCCCTGCTCGGCGTGCCGGCCGGGGTCGCCCTGCTCAGGTCGGGCACGCGAAGGCCGGCTGCCCTGCGCCGAGCGGCGGGGTGCGAGGCCGTGCGCTCCGAACAGTCGGGCCGGGAACCTTCCCCGGAGATCCGAGGGCATGGCCACAGACAGGAGCCCGACGCGGCAACCGGAGCGGGGGAGGGCCGATGAACCGGCGTCTGGGGGCGCTCGTCGCGCTCGTCGTCGCGTGCGCCTGCGCCGGACTGCTGGCGGGGCGGGGCATGTCCCCGGCCGTGGCCTGGGACGTGCTCGGGGGAGGCGGCGACGCGACGGAACGGCACATCTTCTTCCAGCTCCGGCTGCCCCGGCTGCTGGTGTCCCTCGGTGCGGGAGCGTGCCTGGGCGTCGCGGGCCTGGTCCTGCAGTCCGCGCTGCGCAACCCCCTCGCCGGTCCCGAGGTCACGGGTGTGACGCCGGGCGCCGTGCTCGGGGCCGTCACCGCGACCGGCCTCGGCCTCGCGGGGTGGGAATCGCCCTTGGCCGTGGTCGCCGCCGCGTGCGTGGGGGGCTGCACGGGAGCCGCGCTGCTGTGGCTGCTCGCCGGACGCGGCCGGGGCGACCCGGCGCAGACCGCCCTGCACGGAGTCCTCGTCTCGGCGGTGCTCGGCGGACTCACCGCCATGGTGCTGCTGGTCGCGCCGGGTGAGCTGGGCAGCGTCGTGCAGTGGCTCGTCGGCACCACGGAGGGCCGGGTGTGGCAGCACTGGCACCTGCTGTGGCCCTGGGCGCTGGCCTGGGGCGGCGCGGCATGGCTGCTCGCCGGGCCGCTGACCCTCTTGCGCTGCGGGGACGAACTCGCCACCGCGGCAGGACTGTCCACCCGACGGGCCCGCACCCTCGCCCTGCTGTGCGCGGTGGCGCTGACGGCGGGCGCGGTGGCCGCCGTGGGCGCGCTGGGGTTCGTCGGGCTGCTCGTACCGCATGTCGCCGTGGCCGTGTTCGGCGCGGACCTGCGGCTGTCGCTGCCCGGTGCCGCCCTGGTGGGGGCGGCCGTGGTGTGCGGGGCGGACGCGGCGGCGCAGCTGCTGTCACGGCTGCTGGCGGCCGCCCTGGACTTCGGGCGGCTCACACTGCCGGTCGGGGCGCTCACCACCTGCCTCGGGGCCGCGCTGCTGCTGGTCGTCGTGCGCCGCGCGCCGAGCCGTACGTTCTGATGTCGACGGAGGGAAGCATGACCGAGTCCGTGGGGATCCGCGTCGAGGAGGTCCGCTTCGGCTACCCCGGCCGACCCGTGCTGCGCGGCGTCGACATGACCGTCGAACCGGGCGAGCTGACCGCCCTCATCGGGCTCAACGGCTGCGGCAAGTCGACCCTGTTGCGGCTCGCCGCCGGGTTGCTGCGGCCGGACGGGGGACGCGTCCTGCTCGGCGGGGACGACCTCGCCCGGCTCTCCCGGCGTGCCACCGCCCGGCGTGTCGCGCTGCTGCACCAGTCGGCCCCGGCCGTCCCCGGCATGACCGTACGGCAGCTCGTACGTCAGGGGCGCTACGCGGCGCGGGGCCCGCTCGGCATGCTGCGCGAGGGCGACGATCCCGTGGTGCGGCGTGCCCTGCGTGACGTCGGCGTGGAGGAGTGGGCCGAGCGCGATGTCGACGCGCTGTCCGGGGGTGAACGGCAGCGGGTGCGGCTCGCGATGGCACTCGCCCAGGACACCCGTGTCCTGCTGCTCGACGAGCCGACCACCTACCTGGACCTGCATCACCAGCTCGATGTGCTGCAGACCGTGGTCCGGCTGCGTGAGGAGCGCGGTCTCACCGTCGTGATGGTGCTGCACGACCTGGCGCACGCCGCCCGGTTCGCCGAGCGGATCGTCGCACTGCGGGACGGCCGCGTGGTGGCCGACGGAGCTCCGAAGGAAGTGGTCACGCCCGCACTGCTGGCGGATGTCCTCCAGGTGGCGGGACGGGTCGGCCGGGACCCCGAGGGCGGCTGGCCGGTGTGTTACCCGGATCACCCTCTCCCGGGCTAGTAAATGAAAATCATATTCATTAGGTTGTGCAGTGCGGCGCTCATCAGAACGCCGCATCTCCCTTGTCCTTAAGGAGAGTTCATGGAGAACGAGCAGGTCTTCGCGCCGATCGCCGACCAGGGACAGCTGGCCCACGCCTCGGCCACCCACTCCAACGCGCTTGTCGAGAACCCCTTCGACGACACCGAGGAGTGAGCAAGGGATAAGCGCCCTTGACCGTGGGCCCGCCCGATGCCTTCCGGGCGGGCCCACACCCACCTCCGGCCCTTCCCGACAGGAGAACCGACGTGTCCCGCAGCCAGCTCGCACCCGGTGTCGAGGTCGTCGCCGTGCCCGGGAGAGGGCTCGCCGTCCGTACGGCCGACGGGGAGTTCCTCAGCGTACGGACCGGCGAGACGGTCCAGGACGCCCTGCTCGCCCGGCTGTCCGGCACGGCGACGGGCGAGCCGGACGCCGAACTCGACCGCCTGGTCCGTGCCTTCGCGGACGCCGGATACCTGGCAGAGGGTCCGCAGCGCCCGGCATGGCCCGGCGAGCGCCGGGACGTCCGGCTGGTGGGCGACCCCGTGCTGACCGGACCACTGGCCGCGTACCTGCGGGCCGAGGGCGCCGAGCCGCAGCCGACAGCGCCCGAGGACGCGACGCACGGACAGCCCGCCGCTGTCGTGTGGTGCCTCGACGGGCCCGTGCCCGAAGGGCTGTGGGACGCGGCCGACCGCCTGCCCGAGCGCGGTGTCGCCTGGCTGCGCTGTCACCGCGAGGGCTGGCAGGCGTACGTCGAACCCCTCGCGGCCGCTACCGGTGACGTCACCTCCGCCCACGTCCGCGCCCGCCGGCTCGCCGCCACGCCCGCGCACCGCGAGCTGGACGCCTACTGGAGCGGCCCTCGTACATCCGGCCGGTCCGTCCGGCTCACGGCTCCCGCGGCTGGATTCGTCGCCGCCCTGCTCGCCGACGACCTCACCCGGTGGGCCACCGGCGCCCCCGACCCAGGCGGACTGCCCGCCCGGCGCCGGCTCCGCCGTGTCGACCTGCGCACGCTGAACGTCACCGAGCATCCCGTCCTGCCGGTCCCCGACGTCGCCCCGATGCCTGAGAAGACCCGATGACGCCGTTCACCGCGGCCGTCGAGGGCCTCGCCGTCGACATCCAACTCCCGGACGGCGACGGGCCCTTCCCGGCCGTCCTCGTCCGCACGCCCTACGACCGGCGACGCCACCACGCCGAGCTGCGCGGCTGGGCACGGCGCGGGTTCGCCGCACTGGCCCAGGACGTACGCGGCCGGCACGCCTCGGCGGGGGAGTGGCACCCGTACGAGAACGAGGCCGCCGACGGAGCGGCCACCGCCCGCTGGATCCGCCGGCAGCCCTGGAGCGACGGTCGGCTGCTGGCGGCGGGCGCCTCCTATGCCGCGCACTGCGCGCTCGCCCTGGCGCTCGACGCACCGGAGGACGCCCGTCCCGACGCCGTCATCGCGGCCGTGCCCGCGCTGGGCACCGCCGAGACGGCGCGCGAACCCTCGGGCGTGGAACGGCTGGCGGCCCGCGCCGGATGGTGGGCGGCCCACGGCGACCGCCGCGACTCCGACGAGGAAGCGTTGCACAAGGCCCTCGCCGCCGACCCCGGGCTGCTCGCCCACCTGCCGGTGAGCGACCTCCCGGCGCGACTGGGCCGTGAGGTTCCCTCCTGGCCGGGCGTGTGGCGGCACCATGAGCGCGGCCGGTCCGGCGCACGGGCCGAACGTGCTCAGATGCCGCTGCTCGCGGTGGGCGGCCACCACGACCACTTCACGGAGGACACCGTCGCGCTGTGGAACCGCTGGGGCGGACCCTCGGCACGCCTGCTGATGGGCCCCTGGGGCCACCGCCTCGTCGCGAGCCCCGGACCTGACGCCACACCGGCACACCGGGTGAGCCTCGGTGACCTCTACGCCCGCTGGGCCCGTCTCGCCCTCGCCGGGGAGCTCGGGCACGGGCAGCGCGGCGCGGTCGGGCTGGGCGGCAGCCCGCTGTGGATGTCCGCCGGCACGGAGGGGGAGCCGTACCGTCCGAACCTACGGCTGCTGCACGGCGCCTCCTTCACCGCCGACCCCGGACGACCCGCCCGCTCCGATGAGTTGACCGTCCCCACCGACGGCACGCCCGACCGCTGCCTGCTCGTCACCGCGCCGCTGCCTCGCCCGCTGGACCTCGTCGGGCCCGCCGAGGTGCGGCTGCGGGCCACCGCCGACACACCGTCCGCCGACTGGTTCGCCAGACTCGCCGCGGTCACACCCGAAGGAACGGCCGAGCGGCTGGCCGTCGGCGTCGTGCGGCGGGCGGACCCTCCGGGGCAGGCCGCCGAGTTCAGCGTGGTGCTCGGCCGGCTCGCACGGCGGCTGCCGGCGGGCACCCGGCTCCGCCTGGAAATCACCGGGCACCACTTCCCGGCCCACGCCCGCAATCCCCACACCGGCGACGACCCGGTCACGGCCACCCGCTTGCTCGCTTCCCGGCGCACGGTCGACCCAGGGCGCGTGGCGCTGCGGCTGCCCGTGCTCCGGTCCCGTCCCACTCCCACCGATCCCGCAGAGGAGATCCTGCGATGACGGCGCTGCCGCTGGAAGCTCTCGTCGACCCCGTCTGCGGCATCGTCCGCAAGGTGGAGCCCGTCGCGCACCCCGCGGGCGCGCCTCCCCGCTACACCGCGCTCACGGCGGAGATCGCCGACGCGCGCAGGCTCGGGTTGTGGCCCGCCGACCGGGTGTCGCTCGGCACCACCTTCGGCGACCCCGAGGGCGCGCGCACAGCCGCCATAGCCGAGGGACTCGAACGGTACTGCGGCAACCGCGTACCACCGCCCGGCCACCCCGACGCACCGCTGCGTGCCACGGCCGCCGAGCTGGCCGACAAGGGCCTGCGGCTGTACGGGCCGGGCGAGCTGCCCTCGTACGCCGACTGGCAGTACACCCGCGACAAGTTCCCCTACCGCCCCCTCACCCCCGACACCCCGTCCCTGTGGACGCGCGGCGAGGAGCGGCTGCCCGGCGGGGGGACGGCCGAGGTGTGGGCGCCGGTGGCCCTCACCCACCTCAACTGGCGCCAGGGCGAACTGCGTTCACTGCCCCGCACCCACCACCTCAACTACGCGGGCATCGCCACCGGGCAGGGGTTCGACGACGCCGTCGAGCGCGGCCTGCTGGAGATCGTCGAGCGTGACGCGCTGGAGCTGTGGTGGCACCTCGACGGCCCGACCCGTGGCATCGACCCGGCCAGTGTGCCCGGTCTGACCGACGACCTCGCCGGATCCGGGCTCGAGGTATGGGTCGCCGAGATGCCCTCGGAGTTCGCCCCCTGCATGGCCGCGCTCGTCCACGACCCCCGGCTCGGCCTGTACGCCGCCGGGTTCGCCTGCAAGTACGACCCGGCCGAGGCCGCCCGCAAGGCCGTGCTCGAAGCCGTCCACACCTGGGTGTTCACCCAGGGCCTCACCGATCCCGACGGCTGGGTGTTCCAGGCCGTCGAGGCCGGGCTGCTCGCCCGCGGCCTCTACCTGGACCACCGCGAGGACGGCCGCTACCTCGACGCCTGCGGCGAACACTTCGAGCACGTACGCGACCTGGGCGCGCACGTGCAGGTGTGGCTGGACGAGCGGATGGCGCCCGAGGCACGGCGGTTCACCGATCCCGCGCACGGGGTCGTGTCCATCGAGGCGGTCGAGCCGGGCAGCCGGGAGCGGCTTCAGCGCGCGCTCCACGACCGGGGCCATCGCGTCATGACGTTCGACGTCACCACCGAGGACGTCGCCGAGACTTCGCTGCGCGTCGCGCGGGTCCTCGTCTCCGGTCTTCTCCCCAACGCGCCCGCCGCCTTCGGCTACTTCGGCTGTCCGCGCCTCGCCGAGGCCGCAGTCGAACGTGGCTGGCGTACGACCGCGCCGACCGGGCCGGAGGACTTCACACTCGCTCCTCCGCCCCACATGTGAGGGCCGCCCCGTGGATCTCGTCACCGCCCTCGCCCGCGCCCGCTCGCCCGAGCAGCCTGGCCCGGACACGCCCGCCGGTCGCGCCGTCCGCGCGTGGCCTGGGCCGCCGGGCGCCCTGCCGCAGCCCGGGCCCGGGGAACTGGATCTGGGCCGGCTGCTCCGCCTCTCGCTGGCGGCCTGTGACGATGCCGGGCGTTTGCGGCCCGCCCCGTCCGCGGGCGCGCTGCATCCGGTGGACGCCCGGCTCGTCGTGGGCACCGACTGTTCGCTGCCGCCCGGCCGCTACGGCTACGACCCACTGGCCCACCGCGTGCACCGACTCGGCCCGGCACCCGACGGCGCGTCGCCCGGAGTGACCGTCGAACTCTGCGTCACCCCGCGGCGCACGGTCTCCCACTACGGCCACCGCGCCTGGCCGCTGATCCTTCTGGACACCGGGCACGCCGTTGCGGCGCTCGTGCTCGCCGGGCGGGCGCTGGGTCTCGCGGAGCCCGAGCACCGCTGGGACGGGCTCAGCGGGGACTCCCAGGCCGCAGTGCACTTCGGACCATCCAAGGGTGTGCACCGCCCGCCCCCGGACCGGCCCACCGCTGACGAGCTGCTCGCCCGCCGCAGCGCCCCGCCACCGCTGCGAGGCACCCCGCCCCACGACGTCCTGAGGGCGCTGCTCGCCACCGCTGTCGACGCGAGCGCCGGCGAGCTCTCCTGGTGCGTGGCCGTCGGCGAACCGCAGCCCCAACTCGTGGAGTTGGCCCCGGACGGCACACTGCGGCGGCTCGCCGCGGGGGAGGCCCGGCCGACGCTCGCCGCCTGGGCCGCGGGCCAGGGATGGATCGCGGAGGCCGGCGCGGTCCTGCTCGGCTACGGCTGCCCCACGGACGCCGAAGCCCCGCTGATCCGCCGGGCACACCTGCGCGCCGGATTCGCCGTCCACCTGGCCCACGTGGCCGCCGTACGACACGGGCCGGCAGCCCGTCCGGTCGGCTCCTGGCAGCAGGCAGATCTGGGCGCCGCACTCGGCGCCACGCCGGGCAAGGACTGGATCGTCCACGGTCTGGCCCTCGGCACCACCCACTCCGAGGAGAGGACCTCGTGATCGTCCACCCCGAGCTGCGCCGCGCCGCACGGCACGCCCGGCGCCCCCTGTTCGCGGCCACCCTCCTGCAGGGGGCCGTCACCCTCACCCACCTCGCGCAGGCCGTGCTGCTCGCCGTCGCCCTCGCCGACCTGGCCCGGGGCGACACGGACCGGCTTCCCCTGCTCCTCGGGGCCGTGCTCGCCGTCGTCGCCGCCCGGGCCGTGCTCGACAACGGGCAGCGACGTACCGCCACACGCGCCGGGGCACAGGTCAGAGTGGGCCTGAGGGACGAACTCCTCGCCCACCTGGGACGGCTCGGGCCCGCGCGTCTCACCACCGCCCGCGCCGGGGCCGTCCGCACCACACTCGTCGACGGAGTGGAGGGCGTCGACGCCTACGTCTCCCGCTACCTGCCCCAGCTCCTCATCACCCTCACCGTGCCGCCCCTGCTGCTCGCCGCCGTGGCCGCCGTCGAACCGCGCGCGCTCCTCGGCCTCGTCCCCGCCCTGCTGCTCGCCCTGGCCGGACCGCGCGCCTGGGACCGGCTCCTCGCCAAGCGCGGCAAGGAACACTGGGACACCTACGAGGGTCTGGGCGCCGACTATCTGGAGGCCCTGCAGGGCATGTCCGCGCTGCGGGCCGCGGGCGCCGTCGGGCGAGCACGGGAGCGGCTTCAGGAGCGCTCGGCGGCGCTGCACCGGGCGACCGTCGCCAAGCTCCGCGTGTCGCTCGTCGACACCGGCCTGACCGATCTGGCCATCCAGGGCGGAGTCGTGACCGCCGCGCTGCTCGGCTGCTGGTCGGCCGTCACCGGATCCACCACGCCGACGGGCACCTACCTGGTGCTGCTCCTCGCCTCCGAGTGCTTCCGGCCCGTCCGCGACCTGTCCCGCGAATGGCACGCCGGGTACCTCGGCGTGTCGGCCGCGGACGGGATCGCGGCGCTGCGCACCGCCGAACCCGCCGTCCGCGACACCGGAACAGCACAGGCGCACTGGCCGACCCCACCCGAAGTGCGCTTCGAAGACGTCGAGTTCCGTTACGGCGACGCGGAGGCACCCGCCCTGAGCGGGATCACCTTCACCGCCGAGGCAGGGCGCACCACGGCGATCGTCGGCCCGTCGGGCGCGGGCAAGTCCACGCTGCTCGCCCTGCTCCTGCGCCACGGCGACCCGCAGCGTGGCCGGATCTCCATCGGCGGCCGCGACGTGGACCGGTACGCCCTCGACTCGCTGCCGCGGGGCATCGCCGTCGTCTCCCAGGAGACGTACCTCTTCCACGCCACCATCGCCGACAACCTGCGCCTGGCCAGGCCGGCCGCCACGGACGACGAGCTGGTACGGGCGGCGCGCACCGCCGGCGTCCACGACGAGATCGCCGCCCTCCCCGACGGTTACGCCACCGTCCTCGGTGAACGCGGCGCCACCCTGTCCGGGGGCCAGCGGCAACGACTCGCCCTCGCCCGCGCCCTGCTGGCCGATGCCCGGGTGCTCGTCCTCGACGAGGCCACCAGCGCGGTCGACGAACGCCGCGAGGCGGACATCGTCCGCGAACTCCTCGAGGCCGCGGGCGGCCGTACCGTCCTGGTGGTCGCCCACCGGCTCGCCGCCGTCCGGCACGCCGACCGCATCGTGGTACTGGACGGCGGACGCGTGGACGCCATCGGAGAACACGCCACCCTCGTCGAAGCCGGGGGCGTCTACGCCGACCTCGTCAAGGCGGGCCGCACTCATCGAGAAGGGCTCGCCGCATGAGCAGCACCACCGACCCCACCACGGCCGATCCGGCCGCCGTGCCCCCGCGCGGCTCACTGCGCGCCCTGCTGCCCGCCCTCGCCGGGCACCGCGCCATGATGGCCCGCACCTGCGCCGCCGCCCTCCTCGAACAGGGCTCGCTGGTCGCGCTGTTGACGCTGGCCGCGCACACCGTCGGAACCGCCGTCATCGAGGACCGCGCCCCGTCCGCCGGAACGGTCACCGCCCTGATCGTCCTCGTCCTCGTACGCGCCCTGATGACCTGGCGCGAGATGGACCTCTCGCACGACCTGGCCTACCGGGTGCTGGCCGAACTGCGCGTGCGGATCTTCGACGGGCTCGCCCGCAGCGCGCCCGCCCCGGTGGCCGGCAAGCGAAGCGGAGACCTGGCCGCCACCGCGATGGCCGATGTGGAGGCGCTGGAGTTCTTCTACGCCCACACCACGGCCCAACTCCTCGCCTCGGGTGTGGTGTTCACCGGCGGGGCCGCGGTGCTGGCCACGGTGGAGCCGTGGCTGCTGGTGGCGGTGCTGCCGGTCGCCGTGCTGCTCGCCGTGGCGCCCTTCGCCGACGCGCGCGGACGTGCGGTCCGGGGAGCCCGTACCCGGTCGGCCGCCGCGAAGCTGTCGGCCGACACCGTGGAGACCGTCGACGGGCTGCGCGAGCTGCTCGCCTTCGGAGGGCTGACCGAGCGACGCGGTCGGCTCGCCGAACAGGGCCGAAGGGTGGGGGAGGCGCAGCGGGCCGAGGCCACCTGGGAAGCCGTGGCCGCCGCTGTTCGCGACGCCCTCATCGTCCTCGCGGTCCTCGGCGTGGTGGCCGCCGCGGCCCAGTCCGTGACCTCCGGGCGCCTGCACGGCGCATGGGCCCCGGCGGCGATGGCGCTGGCCCTGTCGGTGCTCGGCCCGGTCGCCGAGTCGGCCAGGGCGGTGAGCCGGGCGGTGGGACTGCGCGCCGCGGCCGCCCGCGTCGACGCGGCCCGGAACGCCCCCGCGCTCGCCCCGCCGCCCGCCTCACCCCGCCCGCTTCGCCCGGGCCCGCTGGGCGTCCGGCTGCACCGGGTGAGCTTCGACTACGGGGGCCGGCCCGTACTGAACGGGGTCGACCTGACGGTTCCAGCGGGGACGACGCTCGCCCTGGTCGGTGCCTCGGGGGCCGGCAAGTCGACGTGTGCCCACCTGCTGGCCCGCTTCTGGGATCCCTCCCAGGGAGCCGTCCAGCTGGTGCCCGAGGGAGAGGACCCGGTCGATCTCCGCGACCTGACCGACGCCCAACTCCGCGCAGCCGTCGCCGTGGTGGGCCAGGACACCCCCCTCTTCCACGGAACCCTCGCCGAGAACCTTCGCCTGGGCACCCCCGACGCCGACGAAGACCTGCTCGCCGAAACGGCCCGGCTGTGCGGCATCGACCGGATCGCCACCATGGACACCCTCGTCGGGGAGCGCGGCGCCACCCTGTCCGGCGGCCAGCGCGCCCGCATCGCTCTCGCCCGCGCCCTGCTGGCCGAACCGCGCGTCCTCGTCCTGGACGAGACCACCGCCCACCTGGACAACGCCTCAGACGCCCAGCTCGCCACCGCGCTCGGCACAGGGCACCGCACCACGATCGTCATCGCCCACCGCCCCGCCACGATTCGCCGTGCCGACCGCGTCGCCGTCCTCGAAGCCGGCCGTATCGCGGAGGAGGGCACCTGGGAGGAACTCACAGCCCGCCCCGGCAGTGCCCTCAACCGCGTACTCGCCGTCGCGTCATCCTGAAGCGGCAGGCCGAGGCCGACCACAGGCGAGGGCGTCAGGACACGACGCAGGAGCCGGAGGAGTATGCGGGCGGCAGCCGACGGCTCGACTCAGTCGCCGGACGTCCGCCCCCGGCGCGGTACCTGGGGCGACTTCGCAGCCTCGGCCTCCGCCTTGGCGTCGCTCACCGCGGCGGCGGCCTGCTTCTCGGCCTCGTCAGCAGCCGCGGCGGCGTCGAGGGAGACGGTCGAGCCTGCATCGAGCTGTCGAAGCCGGATGTCGTCCGAGGTGCCGTTGTCGCCGGCGGTGGCTGCTTCCTCCGGTTGCACGGGTGCGGGAGGGCCTGCCGTCGACTGGTCACCGAACGCCCGCGTGACGGTCCGAACCGCCTCGGTCAGCTCCCCCGGGATCACCCAGAACGTGTTGTTGTCGCTGCCCGCCAGGTGCGGGAGCGTCTCGAGGTACTTGTAGGCCAGGACCTTGGGGTCGGCATTGTTGCGGTGGACGGCCTGGAAGACGAGCTCGACCGCCTTGGCCTCGCCGTCCGCCCGCAGGATCATGGCTTGTTGCGTGCCCTGTGCCTCCAGGATGTCCTTCTGCTTCGTGCCTTCCGCGGTCAGGATTTTGGCTTGCCGCTCCCCTTCGGCGTGCAGGATGGCCGCGCGCTTGTCACGCTCGGCCCGCATCTGCTTCTCCATCGCTTCCTTGATGGTGTGCGGTGGATCGATGGCCTTGATCTCGACGCGGTTGACCCGGATGCCCCACTTGCCGGTGGCGTCGTCGAGGACGGCGCGGAGCCGGGAGTTGATCTCCTCACGCGAGGTGAGCGTCTCCTCCAGGTCCATGCTGCCGATGACGTTGCGCAGCGTGGTCACGGTGAGCTGGTCGATCGCCTGGAGGTAATCAGCGACCTCGTAGGCCGCCGCCCGCGGGTCCGTGATCTGGTAGTAGAGCACGGTGTCGATGTTCACCACGAGGTTGTCCTCGGTGATCACCGGCCTGGGGTCGGACGAATAGACCTGCTCACGCACGTCGAGTTTGGTGTTGATGCGGTCCGCCACCGGCAGCACCAGGTTCAGGCCGGGCTGCAGCGTCCGGTGGTACCGGCCGAACCGCTCGATGTTGTAGCGGCGCGCCTGCGGGACGATCCGCACGGTGGAGGCCACGAGGAAGACGACGACAAGGGCCGCCACGAGAATGGGGATGACAACTGGATCCACAGTGCCTCCATTGCTGTCTGCTCAGAGGTTCACGGCAGAAGTTCGCGGGGATAGACGATGGCCGTCGCGCCTTCGATCTCCATGACGTCCACCAACGCCCCCACCGGGATGACCAGGGTCTCGTCGAGGGCACGGGCGGACCATTCTTCGCCGGACAGTTTGATCAGGCCGCGCGTCGCCGTGACCTCCTGCATGACTTCGGCCCGCTTGCCGATCAGCGCATCACTGCCCTCGCGTGTGAGGGGCTGCTGTGCCATGTGCCGCAGCGCGATGGGACGGATGACGACGAGGCCCGCTGCCGCTGCTGCTGCGAGGGCCAGGAGCTGACCGAGAAGGCCGATGCCCACACCAGCGACCACGGCGGCGACCAGCGCGGCGCCCGCCAGCAACCCGAAAACCAGCGTGAGGGTGAAGAACTCCGCGGCACCCAGTGCCGCGGCGACGAGCAGCCATATGAACCACGGCATCGAATCGCCCTCCTTCAGGGGCCTTCTCCTCCAAGCTACCGCCCGGAACGCCGGGCAGACAGACACGACAGCTGTGCTTCTTGAAGGTGAAACGAGACTCGCACTGATCGGCAGGGCTGCCCTCAGGCAGCCGGACGGCCACGGTGATCACGAGCGCCTGAAGACGATCAAGAACCAGGTGGCCGCGGAGACCTCGATCCACGGGATGCGATGATCGCCGGCTATCACTCGACCGGCTGTCGCAGCACGCCCAGCCGTGCCACACCAGGTAGTCGGCGCCGGCGATGGTCGGGGCGGGTGAGCAGGGTCGGCGAGCCCGCCAGGATCACCATCAGGTCCGCGACGGCGAGAAGCGTACATCCCGCTTTGCGGTCGCCTGCGCCCCTGTCCCTGGCTGGAGTGAGGGGGAAGGGACGGGGCGGGATGGACTGCGCGGCCGCGGCCGGGGAGCGGGGCGCGCACTCAGCCAGTTGCGCGTCACCGGAGCCGCCGCGCCCGTGCCGCGTCCAGAAACAGACCGCCAACCGGGAGCTGGTCGTCGGATCCGATGACCTGGCGTCCGGCCCCGTCCCCGCCCGGGTCGACGTAGGGCAGGCGGGTGACGCCCGCGAAGTGCGGGCGAAGATTCACACCACTGGCAGAAAAAGGGCCAGGAAGACCGCCCGGCCGCCGTGCACGTCGTCGACGTCTCGGCCCGGTACCAGGTGGCACCCGGAATGCGCCGCCCTGGGCCGCCTGCGCGTGAGCCGGTCACCGAGGAACCTGCCGGTGGTCGGCCGTGATGTCCGACTCTCGCTCTGGGGACTACCTCCGCACCTCTACGAACGGCCACCTCTTCCGACCGGGCCCGGTCGGCCTCGGCCGATCTCACCCTCGGATGCAGATCACTTGGGCCTGTCCGGCGGACCATGTGACCGTTGCAGGTTCGGCTCGTTGGCATGTCCATGGGGCGGGGAGATCTCACGAACGAGGAATGGGCCCGGCTGAGGCCGCATCTTCCGACGTCCGGTAAGCGGGGCGGTCGTTGGGCGGGGCATCGCAGGATCATCAACGGGATCTTGTACCGAATTCGCACGGGCGTTCCCTGGCGGGATCTGCCTGCACGTTTCGGCAAGTGGAAGACCGCATACGAGCGGCACCGACGCTGGTCGGCGGACGGCACCTGGGACAGAATCTTCGCGGCCATCCTGGCCGACGCCGACGCAGAGGGCCGCATCGACTGGTCGATGGTGAGCGTGGACTCCACCTCCTGCCGGGCCCACCAGCATGCCGCCGGGGCCCGCAAGAGGCGCCCGTGAGTGCCGGGAAAAGAACAACGCCCCGGCAGCACCGTCCCGACGAGGGACTCGGAAGCTCCCGGGGCGGCCTCACCCGCAAGATCCACCTCGCCGGTGAAGGCGGACGCCGCCCGCTGGCCTTGCTGATCACGCCGGGTCAGTGGGGCGACGCCCCGCAGCTCATCCCCGTAATGGAACGCATCCGAGTTGCCCGTCTCGATGGCGGGCGCCCACGCACCCGGCCGGGCCATCTCGGCGGCGACAAGGCGTATTCCTCCCGCCGTAACCGCCGCTACCTGCGACGACGCCAGATCAAGCACACCATCCCCGAACCGAGGAACCAGCGGGCCAACCGCCGGCGCCGGGGCAACAGGGGCGGCCGACCCACCGGGTTCGACAAGACGATCTACAAGAGGAGGAACGAAGTTGAGCGAACGATCAATGCCCTGAAGAACTTCCGGGCTGTGGCCACGAGGTTCGACAAGCGTGCCTACGTCTTCCACGGCACTATCACCGTCGCTTCGATCAGACTCTGGCTCCGCTTGTAACCAGCCGAAGGGGCCTAGACGCCGGTCCGTCCGTCGACGAGCTCCCTCACGATGTCGAGATGCCCGTTGTGTCGGGAGATCTCTTCGATGAGGTGGAGGATCACCCAGCGGAGGTCCACGTGGCGGCCGTCGCTGATGGGGCGCTTGGCCCGTGAGCTCAGGTCGTGGTCGGACAGCAGGCGACGGTAGCGGTCGCTCTGCTCCTCATATTCGGCGAGAAGCTGGGGCAACGGGATGTCGACCGCTGTCCGCATCTCGGGGTCGGGGTCGTCGTCGCTCGCCTGCGTGAGCGGACCCGCGGGTTCCTCCCCCAGGAGCATCACTTGGACCCAGTGGTATTCGACCCACCTCAGATGGCTGATCAGCCCGCACAGGGTCATCAGCGGTGAGTTCGGAAGCGGGGCCCTGCGGGCGTCGTCCGCGGACACGCCCTCGCACTTGGCCCGCGCCGTGTCACGGGCGTAGTCCAGGAAGGTGATCAGCTGCGTGCGCTCGTCCCAGGTGGGAGGCGTATCGGTTCGTTGCGTCATCGTGGGGAGTTTCTCGCAGGCCGGAGGGGCGGTCGAGTGATTAATGAGCGGGACCCGTCGAGTACTGCCTCATCCGCCTTGGGTACGGCGGCCCGGCAAGATCCGTCGGACAGGCCCTAGTGCTGCGTTCCTCAAAGGATGTACACATATCGGCGGTGTAAGCGCCTGGTGGGTGGTGCGGGTCTGCCCCAGATCCAGGGTCGGGCGCGGGCGTTGAGCTGGTCGGTGGCGACGCGGGTCGCG
>NZ_JBHSNY010000010.1:0-450701 GCF_042657145.1 Streptomyces bullii | reverse complement strand
GGGGGGGGGGCCGTCGTCGCCGGTGCCTCCCGGGCCCGACTGGTCGCGCACGCGGCGGTCGTCGTGGCGGCGGCGGTGTACGGCGACAAGGTGAGCGAGGCGGCCCGGGCAGCAGGACGCCGGGGTCACTCGTGTGAGTGACGCTGTCCGTCTCGTTGCCGCGGCAGCCGTACGGTCGCGGTGTTCGCCGTTCCCGGAACCCCCGTACGCCCTGGCATCCTTGGCGGTGTACGCGTAGGAAACCGCGCGAGACGTCTCCCGCGCTGATTCCTTCTGTACTTTCTTCGTGACCGCCACTTTCTTCGTGACCGCCCGACCCGAACCAGGAGCCCCGGCCACGTGACGCCCGTGAGCAGCCCCTCGTCGCACGGTCAGTCGCCGCTGCGCACCGTGCAGGTGCTGGGCGGAGGCAACGCCGCCAGCAGCGCGCACGTGCGCTCCCTGGCCGCGGGGCTCGTCGCGCGGGGCGTGAAGGTCACGGTGTGCGCCCCCTTCGAGGCCGACCACGCCTACGACTTCACCGGCGTCGGCGCCGGCCATGTGCACGTGCCGCGCAGCAGCGATCCGGTGTCGGTGGCGGCCCTGCGGGCGGCCTGCGCGAACGCCGACCTGGTGCACGCGCACGGGCTGCACGCCTCCTTCCGTACCGTGCTCGCGCTCAGCGGGAGGCGCGTACGGACCCCGCTCGTGGTCACCTGGCACGACCGGGCGCACGCCGAGGGGGCGCGCGCCCAGCTGCTGCGGCTGCTGGAACGGCGGGTGGCGAAGGCGGCCACCGTGGTGCTCGGGACGACCTCCGCGCTGGTGGACCGGGCGCGCCGGACCGGCGCACGGGACGCGCGGCTGGCCGCCGTCGCCCTCCCGGGTCCCCGGCGGCCCGTCGAGCCCGACGATCCCGACCGGCAGCGCCCCAAGGCCCGGGCCGAACTCGGCGCCATCGGGCGCCCGTTGCTGATGGCCGTCGGCTCCCTGGAGCCGCACCGGGGGTACGACGTCCTGCTGGACGCCACGCGCGCGTGGCGCCGCCTCGATCCCGTGCCGCTGGTGGTGATCGCGGGGGAGGGGTCGCTGCGTGCCGCACTCCAGCAGCGCATCGAGGAGGAGGAACTGCCGGTCCGGCTCATCGGCCGGCGCGAGGACGTTCCGGAGCTGCTCGCCGCTGCCGATCTCGCGCTGCTGCCCAGCCGCTGGGAGGCACGCTCCGTCCTCGCCCAGGAAGCCCTCCTCGCGCGCGTGCCGCTCGTGGCGACCGCCGTCGGAGGCATCCCCGAACTCGTCGGCGACGCAGCCGAACTCGTCCCGTACGGGGACGCGCGGGCGCTCGCCGACGCCGTCGTACGCCTGCTCGGCGACCCCGAGCGCCGGGAACGGATGAGGGAGAAGGGCGTCCGGCAGGCGGCCACCTGGCCCACCGAGGACGAGACGGTCGCCCAAGTGCTCAGCATCTACGACGAGTTGACCCAGCCACAGCCCTTGCTCTGAGCAGGCTCCAGGCGCCGCCACATCTAAGCCACGTGGCGTCGTGCCCGCAGCGCCAGGCTCAGGGCCAGCACCGTCTGCGGGTCGTCGAGGTCCGTGCCGAGCAACTCGCCGATGCGGGCGAGCCGGTTGTAGAGGGTCTGCCGGTTGAGGTGCAGTTCGCGGGCCGTCTCCGCCTTGCGGCCCGCGTGGGCCAGGTAAGTCTCCAGGGTGGGCAGCAGCGGCGGTCTGGAGCGGTGGTCATGGTCCCGCAACGGGCCGATGGCGCGGTCCACGAAAGCCGCCAGGTCCGGATGGTCGCGCAGCCGCCACAGCAACAGGTCGATGTCGAGGCGGCGCGCGTCGTACCACGGGCGGTCCGGCAGCCCCTGCGCGGCGGTCGCCGTCTCCGCCGCGTGCCGCAGCCCCGCCGACGCAGCCGCCCAGCCGCCGGCCACCCCGACGACCACCACGGGCGGCTGCGCGCCCGGCCGCAGCATCCCGGCCCGCTCCGCACCGGCCCGCAGGGCCGCCGCGACCCGGTCTGCCACCGCCGGCCGCTCCGACTCCGCGCGCAGCCCGAGCAGCAGCGGCACACGGCCCTCCACCGGGCGTACGCCCAGCAGGACCGGCACGCCCACCGAGGCCAGCTCCTCCCCGACCGCGCGGGCCAGCACCGCCCAGGCACCGCCCGGGGCGAGGGTGTCGCCGAGCCGCATCACCACCGGCAGCAGCGGGCTGTCGCCCGGCCTGAAGCCCAGCACGCGCGCCTGCGCGGGCGCGTCCTGCGCGGTGATACGGCCCTCGGCGAGGTCGGTGAGGAAGTCGCCGCGTCCACGCGCCGCCAGCTCCTCCTCCTGGCGCGCCTGCATCAGCACCACGGCGAGGATGCCCGCTGCCCGCTCGGCCGCCATGCGGTGCACCGGCGCCAGCGCGGCCCGTACGGGGAGCAGCACCAGCCGGGCGCGCACGCCGGTGGTGCCGGGGCCGCCGCCCGGTACGTCCACCAGCAGCGAGCCCGCCAGGGGCGGCTGGTCCTTGTGCTGGCCCCGCAGCCCCTCCCACACCTGCAGCGGATCGGCGCCCTCGGGGCCCGCCCCGGCGGCGTACAGCAGACGGCCCTCCGCGGTCTCCAGGAAGACCGGGTTGTCGCTGAAGTCGGCCAGGATTTCGAGGACTTGGGGGATCCCGCCGCCACCCAGCAGTGCCTCCGTACAGCGACGGTGCACCTCCTCGGCGCGTTGCAGCAGCGCGTAGTGGCCGTTGACGATCTCGGTGTGGATCTCCTCCGTGACCGTCACGAACGGCACCTCGCGGTGCAGCTGGACGAGGGGCAGACCGGCCGCGCGGGCCGTGTCGACCAGAGCGGCGGGCAGGCGCGTGAAGCGCGGCCCGAGCTCCACGACGAGGGCCGCGATGCCCCGGTCGGCCAGGGTCCGCACGAACGCCCGCTGCTCGGCCGGCCGGGTGCCCAGGCCGTAGCCGGTGGTCAGCAGCAGCTCGCCGCCCTTGAGCAGCGAGGCGATGTGCGGCACCTCGCCCGCGTGCACCCAGCGCACCGTGCGCCCCAGCCGGTCCGCGCCCGCCAGCACCTCGGGCAGCCCGCCGCTCAGCCCGGGCAGCTCCAGCGCCCGCTGAACGGTGATCCCGGCGCCGTGCGTGTCGAATCCGCTGTCCATGCGCCGGACGCTACCCGCGCGCCCGCGTCCTGGACATCTCCGCACGGCGGGACCGCCCACTGCCGGGCCGCGGCCCGAGAGCCGATCACCACGGCGGATTGACGCGTGACCGCCCGGGTAGGGGCGCGGCCATGGACGTCAGCGTGGCAGCCGTTGCCCGCGCAGGCGCGGGCCTGCCCGGGGAGCCGCTGCGCGTTGCGACGGCCGACCCGCCCGGCTCCGGCGACGGCCGCCGACCCGGCGGGGGAACGCCCTCTGACGGCGCGCAGGCCCCGCTAGCCGCCGTACGCGCCCGAAGCCGTCAGCCGCAGAGCCGTGTCGATCAGTGGCACGTGGCTGAACGCCTGCGGGAAGTTGCCGACCTGGCGCTGCAAACGCGGGTCCCACTCCTCCGCCAGCAGACCGAGGTCGTTGCGCAGCGACAGCAGCTTCTCGAACAGCTTGCGGGCCTCGTCCACGCGGCCGATCATCGCCAGGTCGTCGGCCATCCAGAACGAGCAGGCCAGGAAAGCGCCCTCGTCGCCGGGCAGGCCGTCGACGCCCTCGTCGTCCCCGTGCGTCGGGTAGCGCAGGATGAAGCCGTCCGGCGTGGACAGCTCCCGCTGGATCGCCTCGATGGTGCCGATGACACGCTTGTCGTCGGGCGGCAGGAAGCCCATCTGCGGAATCAGCAGCAGCGAGGCGTCCAGCTCCTTCGAGCCGTAGGACTGCGTGAAGGTGTTGCGCTCCTTGTCGTAGCCCTTCTCGCACACGTCCCGGTGGATCTCGTCCCGCAGCTCCTTCCAGCGCTCCAGCGGGCCGTCCACGTCACCGGACTCGATCAGCTTGATGGTGCGGTCGACGGCAACCCAGGCCATCACCTTGGAGTGCACGAAGTGGCGGCGCGGGCCGCGCACCTCCCAGATGCCCTCGTCCGGCTCCTGCCAGTGGTCCTCCAGGTAGCGGATCAGCTTCAGCTGGAGCAGCGAGGCGTAGTCGCTGCGGGCCAGCCCCGTCATGTGGGCCAGGTGCAGGGCCTCGGTGACCTCGCCGTACACGTCCAGCTGGAGCTGGTGCGCGGCGCCGTTGCCGACCCGGACCGGGGCGGAGTTCTCGTAGCCGGGCAGCCAGTCCAGCTCCGCCTCGCCGAGCTCGCGCTCACCGGCGATGCCGTACATGATCTGCAGGTTCTCGGGATCGCCGGCCACCGCCCGCAGCAGCCACTCGCGCCAGGCGCGGGCCTCCTCGCGGTAGCCGGTGCGCAGCAGCGACGACAGGGTGATCGCCGCGTCGCGCAGCCAGGTGTAGCGGTAGTCCCAGTTGCGGACACCGCCGATGTCCTCCGGCAGGGAGGTGGTGGGCGCGGCGACGATGCCGCCGGTCGGGGCGTACGTCAGGGCCTTCAGCGTGATCAGCGAGCGGATCACGGCCTCGCGGTAGGGGCCGTGGTACGTACAGTGCTCGACCCACTCGCGCCAGAACTCCTCCGTCGCCTCCAGCGACTGCTCCGGCTCGGGCAGCGGCGGCGGCTCCTTGTGCGAGGGCTGCCAGGAGATGGTGAACGCGATCCGGTCACCCGGAGCGACCGTGAAGTCCGCGTACGTGGTCAGCGACTTGCCGTAGGTCTCGGCGTGTGTGTCGAACCACACGCTGTCCGGGCCGGCGACCGCCACCGTGCGCCCCTCGTGCTTGTGCACCCACGGCACCACGCGGCCGTACGAGAACCGCATCCGCAGGGCCGAGCGCATCGGAACGCGGCCCGAGACGCCCTCCACGATGCGGACGAGCTGCGGGGCGCCGTCACGGGGAGGCATGAAGTCGGTCACCCGCACCGTGCCGCGCTGGGTGTCCCACTCGGACTCCAGGATCAGCGAGTCGCCCCGGTAGCTGCGCCGGGCCGCGGTGGGCGGCTGCTGGTCGGAGGCGTGCGCGGGCCCGAGCCGCCAGAAGCCGTGTTCCTCATTGCCCAGCAGACCGGCGAAGATGGCATGCGAGTCGAAGCGGGGCAGGCACAGCCAGTCCACTGTCCCGTCCCGGCAGACCAGGGCAGCGGTCTGCATGTCTCCGATGAGTGCGTAGTCTTCGATGCGCCCGGCCACGTGCAACTCCAGTCGAACGGCCACGTCACCCCACAAAGGGGCTGTCGCTAGTGCGGTCAAGGGGTTCTTGTCATGCGTCGTTGAGCGATGAAGCAAAACAGCCGCTCTGCCGTGACGCAAAACGCCAATTGTTGCTCAACGAACTGCCGAGCTCTCGTTGTTCCGGTTGTCTACGGTCGGGGGTGGTGCCGTGTGGCCGGTCGGGCTCGGCAGCGAGTGTCCGAGCAGGATACGACGCACGTAGATGGTCTGTGTGCCGCTCCCGGCAAGGGGAGTACGCCGAACGAGTGAGCAACGGGTGAGAGAGCGGTGTGGGAGCGCGTGTCCGTGTCGGCGCGTGTGCGGAGCGTGGCCGGAAGCCATCCCCGCGCGGCGCTGATACGCTGGTAGCCCGTGGACCGGTGGGCCCCTTCCCCGGAGGGGAATCTTCGACAGGGAACCCCCGAACCGCAGCGACGGCACCCCGGAAACTTCCGGCAGGCAGCCGCACCGCACCCACAGACCGCGACCACGGGAGCCCCCTCTTGGCCATGCCGCCCGCTGCTTTCCGAAACAGCACAGCCACGACGACCAAGCACATCTTCGTCACCGGGGGTGTCGCCTCCTCTCTCGGCAAGGGCCTGACCGCCTCCAGCCTCGGCATGCTGCTGAAGGCCCGCGGTCTGCGCGTCGTGATGCAGAAGCTCGACCCGTACCTGAACGTCGACCCGGGCACGATGAACCCCTTCCAGCACGGTGAGGTGTTCGTCACCAACGACGGCGCCGAGACCGACCTGGACATCGGCCACTACGAGCGCTTCCTCGACCGCGACCTCGACGGCTCGGCCAACGTCACCACCGGCCAGGTGTACTCGACGGTGATCGCCAAGGAGCGGCGCGGCGAGTACCTGGGCGACACCGTGCAGGTCATCCCGCACATCACCAACGAGATCAAGCACCGCATCCGCCGCATGGCGACGGACGAGGTCGACGTCGTGATCACGGAGGTCGGCGGCACGGTCGGCGACATCGAGTCGCTGCCGTTCCTGGAGACCGTCCGCCAGGTCAGGCACGAGGTCGGCCGCGACAACGTCTTCGTCGTCCACATCTCCCTCCTGCCTTACATCGGGCCCTCGGGAGAACTCAAGACGAAGCCGACCCAGCACTCGGTTGCGGCGCTGCGCAACATCGGTATCCAGCCAGACGCGATCGTGCTGCGCTGCGACCGCGAGGTGCCCACGGCGATCAAGCGGAAGATCTCGCTGATGTGCGACGTCGACGAGGCCGCCGTCGTCGCCTGCCCCGACGCCCGCTCGATCTACGACATTCCGAAGACCGTGCACGGCGAGGGCCTGGACGCCTACGTCGTACGCAAGCTGGACCTGCCCTTCCGCGACGTGGACTGGACGACCTGGGACGACCTGCTCGACCGCGTCCACAACCCCGACCACGAGATCACCCTCGCGCTGGTCGGCAAGTACATCGACCTGCCCGACGCCTATCTGTCGGTCACCGAGGCGCTGCGCGCCGGCGGCTTCGCCAACCGGGCCCGCGTGAAGATCAAGTGGGTCACCTCCGACGACTGCAAGACCCCGGCCGGCGCCAAGGCGCAGCTGGAGGACGTCGACGGCATCTGCATCCCGGGCGGCTTCGGCGACCGCGGTGTGCTGGGCAAGGTCGGCGCGATCAAGTACGCCCGCGAGAACCGGATCCCGCTGCTGGGCCTGTGCCTGGGCCTGCAGTGCATCGTGATCGAGGCCGCGCGGAACCTGGCCGACATCTCCGACGCCAACTCCACCGAGTTCGACCCGGCCACCGCCCACCCGGTCATCTCCACCATGGCCGAGCAGCTCGACATCGTCGCGGGCGAGGGCGACATGGGCGGCACCATGCGGCTGGGCATGTACCCGGCCAAGCTGGCCGAGGGCTCGATCGTGCGCGAGGTGTACGACGGCAAGGAGTACGTCGAGGAGCGGCACCGCCACCGCTACGAGGTGAACAACGCCTACCGCGCGGAACTGGAGAAGAAGGCGGGCATCGTGTTCTCCGGCACCTCGCCGGACGGCAAGCTCGTCGAGTATGTGGAGTACCCGCGCGAGGTGCACCCCTACCTGGTCGCGACCCAGGCGCACCCCGAGCTGCGCTCGCGGCCGACGCGTCCGCACCCGCTCTTCGCCGGTCTGGTGAAGGCCGCTGTCGAGCGCCGGCAGGGCCAGGGCGCGGGGAAGAATTCCGAGTAACACACCAGTTGTACGGTGGCCGGGGTGCATACCTTCACAAGGTGAGCACCCCGGCTGCTTTTCCGGACGGCTTTGCGTACATGGAGGGACAGGGCATGACCATCAAGGACACCCCCGAGGAGTGGGAGATCCGGGCGACGGACACCCCCTTCGTGGGGAACAAGACCTCCGTCCGCACGGACGACGTGGTCATGCCGGACGGCACGGTCGCCACCCGCGACTACCAGGTGCACCCCGGCTCGGTGGCCGTCCTCGCGCTGGACGACGCCGACCGTGTCCTGGTCCTGCGCCAGTACCGTCACCCGGTGCGCCACAAGCTGTGGGAGATCCCGGCGGGCCTGCTCGACGTGCCCGGCGAGAACCCGCTGCACGCCGCCCAGCGCGAGCTGTACGAGGAGGCGCACGTCAAGGCCGAGGACTGGCGGGTGCTGACCGACGTCTACACCACGCCGGGCGGCTGCGACGAGGCGGTACGGATCTTCCTCGCCCGGGACCTGTCCGAGGCCGAGGGCGAGCGCTTCGAGGTGGAGCACGAAGAGGCCGACATGGAGATCGCCCGGGTGCCGGTGGCGGACGTCGTGCGCGGGGTGCTGGCCGGCGAGCTGCACAACAACTGCCTCGTCGTCGGAGTCCTCTCGCTCGTCGCCGCGCGCGACGGTGACGGACTCGACGCGCTGCGGCCGGCGGAGGCGCCGTGGCCGGCCCGTCCGTTCGAGGCCTGAATCCGTCCCGCACCGGCGGTGGCCGCGACGGCCGCACCGACCGTGGTGTGACCATCTGCTGATCCGATCGAGGGACCTGCCCGCCGCGCTCCACCCGGGACGTAGCAGAGCGTGAACTAGGCTCTGAGACGCCCGATCCGGAGTCCCGGCGGGCTTGCGTGTGCGGTGGGACGGGAGTGTGGCCCGTGACGGATCAGGCGGTGGACACAAGCGGCGTGCAGCTCTCCGGACAGCTGGTCGGGGAGAGTCGGTTCCTGGGCCGCACACGCGAGGTGAAGGAGCTGCGCGCCGACATCGAGCGCACCGGCCTGGACACCCTCGCCGGCCGCAAGGCCCCCCGCGCGCGGGTGCTGCTCATCGCCGGCCGGCCCGGCACCGGTCGCACCGCCCTCGCCGAGGAGCTGGTACGGCAGGTCGCCGACCGCTACCCCGACGGGGTGCTGCGGGCGCGGCTGAGCGAGCCGGACGGCACGCCCGTCCCCGTGGAGCGCGCCGCGCGGGACCTGCTGACCGCTCTGGACGTCACGGCCCCGGCCGGGGCCGCCGAGGACGACCTCACCGCCGAGCTGCGCACCGCGCTCGCCGACCGCAGGATCCTGCTGCTGCTCGACGACGCGGCCGACGCCGAGCAGGTCGGCGCCCTGCTGCCCGAGACCCCCGGCTGTCTGGTCGTCGCCGTCTCCCAGGGCCCGCTCACCGGGATCGCGGACGTCCGCCCGTGCACCCTGGGCGGCCTCGACACCAAGTCGGGGGTGGAGCTGCTGTCCCGGCACACCGGCTCGGTCCGCATCACCGTCGACCCCCGGTCCGCCGAGACTCTCGCCGAGGTGTGCCAGGGACAGCCCGCCGCGCTGATGCTGGCCGGCGGCTGGCTCGCTGCCCGGCCCAAGGCGGCCGTCTCCGACCTTGCCAAGCAACTGCGCGCCGAGGACGCCGAGGGCACACCGCTCAGCCGTGTCTTCCGGCTCGCCTACGCCTCGCTGCCCGGCAGCGCCGCCCGGATGCTGCGCCTGCTCTCGCTCGCCCCGGCCGGTCTGGTCGATCCGCAGATCGCCTCCGCGCTCACCGGCTGCTCGGTCGACAGCGCCCGCACCACCCTGGACGACCTCGTCGCCCTCGGCTTCCTGCACACGGCGGACTCGCAGCTGCCCGGGTACGAGGTGCCCGGCTGTCTGCACCCCATGCTGCGCCACCTCGCCCAGACCAAGGACAAACCCGCCGAGCTCCAGCTGGCCCGCGCCCGCATGCTGGAGCGGACCCTGCGGCTGCTGCAGTCCTGCCGGGCCATCACCGAGACCGACAGCCCGCAGGCCCGCGAGAAGCTCCTCACCCTGCCCAAGGCGCTGCGCTTCCCGAGCCCCCGGGCCGCCGCCGACTGGCTGCGCGTGCGCCGGCCCGCCCTGCTGGCCGCGGCCCGTCTCGCGGTCGCCGACGGGGAGCTGGACACCCTGGCCCGCCGGCTGATGTCCCAGCTGGTGCGGGCCATGGTCGCGCACGTCGGCACACAGGCCGCCGCGGCCGACCTGTACGGCATCCACAGCCTCGTCCTGGACGTGGCCGAGCGGCGCAAGCTGCCCCGCGAGAAGGCCGCCGCCCTGCTGAACCTCGGTGACCTCGACGCCCGCACCGGCCGCAACGCCGAGGCGCTGGCGCGCTACCGGGCCGCGCTGGACGCCGGGCGCGAGGCGAACGACCCGTACGCGACCGGCCGCGCGATGGAATCCGTAGGCGGCGCCCACCTGGAGCTCGGCGACTACGACCGGGCCGCCGACTGGTTCGGCCGGGCCCTGGTCGAGCGGCTCGCCCGGGACGAGCGCGCGGACGCCGCCCGGCTGTACGGCCGTATCGCCGCCGCCCACACCTACGCCGGGCGCTACGGCGAGGCGCTGCGCAACTGGCGGGCGGCCGTCGCCGGGTACCGCAAGACCGGTGATCTCGCCGCGCAGGCGCGGGCATTGAGCGAACTGGCGCGGGTCCAGGAGTACGCCGGGCGGCCCGAGGAGTCGCTGCGCACCTGCCGGGAGGCGGTGGAGTGGGCGCGGCGGGCGGAGGACACCCGGTTGCAGGCAGCTCTGCACCTGCGGGTCGCCGACACCCTGGACCACCTCGGCGACCCCGTGGCGGCCCGGCTGCACCGGGGCGCGGCCGACCGGCTGCTGGCAGAGGACCCCGTGGAGACCGCCCAGGACGACTCGGACCTGGAACAAGGAGCTAACGCCTGCGAAATCCGCAGCGCATCCGCTGAAGATTGATGCAATGAAAGGCTAGACAGCGGGAACGCCTTCATTAGACTGGCTCTGCCGCACGTTCTCCTGCGGTCTCTCCCGGTGTGCCCGTGTGTGCCCGGGTATGTGTAGTAATACCCCCATACCCTCTGAGCCAAGGACCGTGATCGACGTGAAGGTCGGCATTCCCCGCGAGGTCAAGAACAACGAGTTCCGGGTGGCCATCACCCCCGCCGGCGTGCACGAGCTGGTGCGCCACGGCCACCAGGTCGTCGTCGAGCGCGGCGCCGGGGTCGGCTCGTCGATCATCGACGACGAGTACGTCGCCGCCGGCGCCGAGATCCTGGACACGGCGGACGAGGTGTGGGCCGCCGCCGACCTGCTGCTGAAGGTCAAGGAGCCCATCGCCGAGGAGTACCACCGCCTCCGCAAGGACCAGATCCTCTTCACCTACCTGCACCTGGCCGCCTCCAAGGAGTGCACGGACGCCCTGCTGGAGTCCGGCACCACCGCCATCGCGTACGAGACGGTCGAGCTGCCCAGCCGCGCGCTCCCGCTGCTGGCCCCCATGTCCGAGGTCGCGGGCCGGCTGGCCCCGCAGGTCGGCGCCTATCACCTGATGCGCGCCAACGGCGGCCGCGGTGTGCTGCCGGGCGGCGTGCCGGGCGTCCCCCCGGCCAAGGCCGTCGTCATCGGCGGCGGCGTCTCCGGCTGGAACGCCACCCAGATCGCCGTCGGCATGGGCTTCGACGTCACCCTGCTCGACCGTGACATCAACAAACTGCGCGAGGCCGACAGGATCTTCGGCACGAAGGTCAAGGCCGTCATGTCCAACTCCTTCGAGCTCGAGAAGGCCGTCCTCGACGCCGACCTCGTCATCGGCGCCGTCCTCATCCCGGGCGCCAAGGCGCCGAAGCTGGTCACCAACGAGCTGGTCGCGCGGATGAAGCCGGGAAGTGTCCTTGTCGACATCGCGATCGACCAGGGCGGCTGCTTCGAGGACTCCCGCCCGACGACCCACGCCGAGCCGACCTTCCAGGTCCACGAGTCGGTCTTCTACTGCGTCGCCAACATGCCCGGCGCGGTGCCCAACACGTCGACGTACGCGCTGACCAATGCCACCCTGCCGTACATCGTCGAACTGGCCGACCACGGCTGGGTGGAGGCGCTGCGCCGCGACCCCGCCCTGGCCAAGGGCCTCAACACCCATGACGGCAAGGTCGTTTACCGCGAGGTCGCCGAGGCGCACGGTCTGGAGCACGTGGAGCTCGACTCGCTGCTCGGCTGACCGGCGGGATCAAGTCATCCGTAGGTAAAAGGCGATACGTCAACATCGCTCGTCAACGCCGCGTATCCGGCCGGACCTTGCCCGCAAGGTCCGGCCGGATGTGTGTATGGTCACTTCGCACCGCTCGGGCAACTCGCCTCGAACGCAACCCTTCAACCGATTCGCACACCGGTGAAACCTGCCGTGCGACGGCCGTACGCCCTTGACAGCGGGATGTTTCATTGCCGACACATCGGGCCGGGTCCGGCGGATTGTGTTGCTGCGGACCGCCGACACGCCATAGAGTCGCCAACCGTCGGCATGGTGCCACGCTGACCTGTCTAGAAGTTTCCTGGTCACCAAGGAGGTAAGACGACTTGTGAATGAGTCGACATTTACTCCCGGGGGTGGTCAACCAGGAATGCCTGCACGGGGCCAGGGCTCCGCGGGGTTCGAGGCTGTCGGCTCCGTCGCTGTGCGCACCTTCGCAGCCCACCAGAGTCAGCAGGCGACTCACACAGCACACCAGAAGATGGATGGCCATCACGTGAACGCCATGGCCGGCGACGGAAGTGGCGCGCCCCACAACCACTTCGCCGACTACGACGAACTGCCCGAGGGGCACTTCTACGACCCCGACGCGGAGTACGAGCCCGACCCCGAGTACGCGGCCACTCTCGCGCCCGACGCGGCCAGACAGCGCCGGGAGCGCATCGGCCCGACCGGACGTCCGCTGCCGTACTTCCCGATCCCGGGCCCTCTCACCGACCACGGCCCCGCGAAGATCATCGCGATGTGCAACCAGAAGGGCGGCGTCGGCAAGACGACGTCGACCATCAACCTGGGTGCCGCGCTCGCGGAGTACGGACGCCGTGTCCTCCTCGTGGACTTCGACCCGCAGGGCGCGCTGTCGGTCGGCCTCGGCGTCAATCCCATGGAGCTCGACCTCACCGTCTACAACCTGCTCATGGAGCGGGGCATGGCGGCCGACGAGGTGCTGCTGAAGACCGCGGTCCCCAACATGGACCTGCTGCCCAGCAACATCGACCTGTCGGCGGCCGAGGTCCAGTTGGTCTCCGAGGTCGCCCGCGAGTCGACGCTCCAGCGCGCGCTGAAGCCGCTGCTGCCCGACTACGACTACATCGTGATCGACTGCCAGCCCTCGCTCGGCCTGCTCACGGTCAACGCGCTGACGGCCGCCCACAAGGTGATCGTGCCCCTGGAGTGCGAGTTCTTCGCCCTCCGCGGTGTGGCGCTGCTGACCGAGACCATCGAGAAGGTCCAGGAGCGGCTCAACCCCGAGCTGGAGCTCGACGGCATCCTCGCCACGATGTACGACTCGCGCACGGTGCACAGCCGTGAGGTGCTCGCGCGTGTCGTCGAGGCCTTCGACGACCACGTGTACCACACGGTCATCGGTCGCACGGTCCGCTTCCCGGAGACCACGGTCGCCGGTGAGCCGATCACCACGTACGCCTCCAACTCCGTCGGTGCCGCCGCCTACCGCCAGCTCGCCAGGGAGGTGCTCGCCCGGTGTCACGCCGAGTGAGTCTGCCGGGGGCCGACGAACTCTTCCGTACGACAGGGGGAATGGCGCTGCAGCCGTCCACACCCAGGCGCCAGGCCAACGGCGACGCCCGGGTACCCGCTCCCGCCGGGGAGGGCGACGCGGCTGCGGCGCTCGAGGACGCCCCGCAGTCGGTGCCCGCGCAGGGCGGCGACGGCGAGGGCGCGGAGCACGTCGCAGCGGAGGCGGAGCCGGCCGAGGCCGGGGAGTCCCGCAGCCGGGGCGGGTCCGCGGAGCGCTCGGGACGGCGTCAGACGGCGCAGGAAGGTTCTGCCGCGACGCCGGCCGGTGCCGGCGCGTCCGGTGCCGCCGCGCCGCGCAAGCGCGGGCGGGCGGCCACGCGCCGCCCCAGCGGCCGGGAACGCCACGACGAGAAGATCACCGTGTACGTGTCCGCCGAGGAGCTCATGGACCTGGAGCACGCCCGACTCGTGCTCCGCGGCGAGCACGGGCTGGCCGTGGACCGCGGGCGGATCGTCCGCGAGGCCGTCGCCGTCGTCCTCGCCGACCTGGAGACCCGCGGGGACGCCAGCATCCTCGTACGACGGCTGCGCGGGCGGTAGGGGTAGCCTGCGGGGGCTATGACCTCGAACGGCTCCTCGGTCCCCCCTTCCGGCTCGGCCGGTCGTCGGCGTGCGCTGGGACGGGGTCCGGGCGCTTCGCGAGGTGAGCCGGTCGCGCCTGGCGCCGAGCCGGTGGCCGTAGCGTCGGCCGCGGAACCGGACGCGGCGCCTCCGTCTCCGGCGGCGGGACAGCGCGCCCAGGGTGACCACGCGGCGGGGCCGGTGGCGGCTCCGCCCGCGGCGTCCCCGGCCGGCCGGCCGACCGGGGCCGGCCGGCCGGAGGCCCGGGTGCGCGCGGCCGAGCAGCCCGAGGGCGTGGAGACGGACCCCGGATCGCCGGAGGACGCCGAGGAGGCCCCGGCCCGCCCGTTGCAGCCGGGGGAGGCCGGGACCGGGCGTCCCGGACCTGAAGAGTGCGGAACCGAGCGGCCGGACAGCGTCCGGGACGGCGTCGCAGGGCAGCCGGGGGAGGCGTTCGCGGCCGTCGTTGCCGAGTCGGTGTCCGGGGGCACGCCTGTCGAACCGCAGGTTCGCAGGGACCGGTTTGAGCCGGAGGGCCGGCAGGACCGGCCCGAGCCGCAGGTTTGGAGGGATCGGCCGGAGCCGGGGGTCCGGCAGGATCGCGCCGAGCAGGGTCGGTCCGAGCCGCAGGCGCGGCAGGGCCGGGCAGAGTCGGGGGCCCGGCAGGATCGGCCGGAGCCGGGGGTCCGGCACGATCGCGCCGAGCAGGGTCGGTCCGAGCTGCAGGCCCGGCAGGGCCGGGCAGAGCCGGGGGTTCGGCAGGATCGCGCCGAGCCGCACGTTCGGCGGGACCGGCCGGAGTCGGGGGCCCAGCAGGACCAGTTCGAGTCGGAATCCGCTGCCCGGCCGTCGGCCGGAGAAGGGGAGTCCCTCCACGCGCCCGCCCCCGCCGCCCCCGCCGCCCCAGACACCCCCGACGGGTCCGGTGCGTCCGGCGACGGTGTCTTCAAGGTTCGCCTGGCCAACTTCGAGGGTCCCTTCGATCTGCTGCTCCAGCTGATCTCCAGGCACAAGCTGGACGTCACCGAGGTCGCGCTGTCCAAGGTCACCGACGAGTTCATGGCGCACATCCGGGGCATGGGGCCGGACTGGGACCTCGACGAGACGACGGAGTTCCTCGTCGTCGCGGCCACGCTGCTCGACCTCAAGGCCGCCCGGCTGCTGCCGGCCGCCGAGGTGGAGGACGAGGGCGACCTGGCGTTGCTGGAGGCCCGGGACCTGCTGTTCGCGCGCCTGCTCCAGTACCGCGCGTACAAGCAGATCTCCGAGATCTTCAGCCACCGGCTGGACGAGGAGGCCCGGCGCTATCCCCGTACCGTCGGTCTCGAACCGCACCACGCCGATCTGCTGCCCGAGGTCGTCATCAGCATCGGGCCGGAGGGCTTCGCCCGGCTCGCCGTGAAGGCGATGCAGCCCAAGCCCAAGCCGCAGGTGTACGTCGACCACATCCACGCGCCGCTGGTCAGCGTGCAGGAGCAGGCCGGGATCGTGGTAGCCCGGCTGAGGGAGCTCGGCGAGGCCAGCTTCCGCACCCTCGTCCAGGACACCGACGACACCCTCACCGTCGTGGCCCGGTTCCTCGCGCTGCTGGAGCTGTACCGCGAGAAAGCCGTGGCGCTGGAGCAGGAGACCGCTCTCGGCGAACTGCTGGTGCGCTGGACCGGCGGGGACGGGGACGAGACGCCGACGGTCACCGACGAGTTCGACCGGCCGCCCGAGCAGCCCCAGGAGGAGAAGAAGTGAGCGAGCAGGCCACCGACGTCCCGGCCGGGCCGCGTTCCGTCGCCGGCCTCGATCTCAAACCCGCCCTGGAGGCGATGCTCATGGTCGTGGACGAGCCCGCGACCGAGGAGCACCTGGCGAAGATACTGGAGCGGCCCAGACGCCAGGTCGCGGACGCGCTGCGCGAGCTGGCCGACGAGTACACCGTGCAGGGGCGCGGCTTCGAGCTGCGCTTCGTCGCGGGCGGCTGGCGGTTCTACACGCGCTCCGCCTTCGCCGCGGCCGTCGAGCGGCTCGTCCTGGACGGCCAGACGGCCCGTCTCACCCAGGCCGCGCTGGAGACCCTCGCCGTGGTCGCCTACCGGCAGCCGGTCAGCCGCAGCCGGGTCTCCGCCGTCCGCGGAGTGAACTGCGACGGCGTGATGCGCACCCTCCTGCAGCGGGGTCTGGTCGAGGAGGCGGGCACGGAACCCGAAACAGGTGCGATCCTGTACAGGACGACGAACTACTTCCTGGAGCGGATGGGCCTGCGCGGTCTGGACGAGCTCCCCGAGCTCGCGCCCTTCCTCCCGGAGGCGGAGGCGATCGAGGCCGAGACCCAGGAGGGCGTACCGTCGTTCGACCCGGACGCGCCCGACGACGCGCCGGGCCGCCCGGTCACCCCGGGTACCGACGACGAAGACGACCAGACGGAACTTTGATGCGAAGCAGCGGCAGGAACGGCGGACACGGCGGGCGCGGCAACCACCGCGGTGCCGGCAACAACAGGGACGAAAAGCAGGGGCAGGGTCGCCCCCGCAAGCCCCGCCCCGAGGAGCGCCGCTACGACGTGGGCCCCGGGGCGACGAAGGACGGTCCGAAGGCGGGGCGCGGCGGCGCGGCCCGCGGCGGCGCCAAGGGCGGGCCCAAGCAGCCCCAGCAGCGCGGGCGTACGGCCCCGGCGCGGCCCCGCGAGTACGAGGCGCAGATCGAGGAGCGCAACCGCGAGCGGTATGCCGGCAAGAAGGAGGTCAAGCTCCCGAAGACCTTCCCCGGCGCCGAGCAGGAGGGCGAGCGGCTGCAGAAGGTCCTCGCGCGCGCGGGCTACGGCTCCCGGCGCGCCTGCGAGGAGCTGATCGAGCAGGCCCGCGTCGAGGTCAACGGCGAGATCGTCCTGGAGCAGGGCAAGCGGGTCGACCCGGAGAAGGACGAGATCAAGGTCGACGGACTGACCGTCGCCACCCAGCGCTACCAGTTCTTCGCGCTGAACAAGCCCGCCGGTGTCGTCTCGACGATGGAGGACCCCGAGGGACGCCAGTGCCTCGGGGACTACGTCACCAACCGCGAGACCCGGCTCTTCCACGTCGGCCGCCTCGACACCGAGACCGAGGGCGTCATCCTGCTCACCAACCACGGCGAGCTGGCGCACCGGCTGACCCACCCCAAGTACGGCGTGCGGAAGACCTACCTCGCGCACATCGTCGGCCCGATCCCGCGCGACCTGGGCAAGCAGCTCAAGGACGGGATCCAGCTGGAGGACGGCTACGCGCGCGCGGACCACTTCCGGGTCGTCGAGCAGACCGGCAAGAACTATCTGGTGGAGGTCACCCTCCACGAGGGCCGCAAGCACATCGTGCGCCGGATGCTGGCCGCGGCCGGCTTCCCGGTCGACAAGCTGGTGCGGGTCGCCTTCGGGCCGATCACCCTGGGCGACCAGAAGTCGGGCTGGCTGCGTCGGCTGTCCAACACCGAGGTCGGCATGCTGATGAAGGAAGTCGACCTTTAGGAACTCTTGAGCGCTCAGGGGGTTGAGCGCAGACCCCACCCCCTTTTATGGTCGTGCTGACTATAAAAGGGGGTGGAGGTCATGCGGGGCTACGACAAGTACGCCCACGAACCCTTCGCCGTCACCGTCGACCTCGCCGTGTTCACGCTCCGCGCCGGTGCGCTGCACGTGCTGCTCGTCGAGCGAGGGCAGGAGCCGTACGCGGGCCACTGGGCGCTGCCCGGCGGGTTCCTGCACCCGGACGAGTCCGCCGAGACGGCCGCCCGGCGTGAACTCGCCGAGGAGACCGGCCTGTCGGACGTCTCGGGACTGCATCTGGAGCAGCTGCGGACGTACAGCGAGCCCGGCCGCGACCCCCGGATGCGGGTCGTGTCCGTCGCCTTCACCGCCCTGCTGCCCGACGCGCCCGAGGCGCACGGCGGCAGCGACGCGGCGCAGGCCCGCTGGGTGCCGTACGACACGGCCGGGCCGCTCGCCTTCGACCACGACCGGATCCTGGCCGACGCCCACGAACGCGTCGGCGGCAAGCTCGAGTACACCTGCCTCGCCACGGCCTTCTGCCCGCCCGAGTTCACCCTCGGCGAGCTCCAGCAGGTCTACGAGACGGTGTGGGGCACGGCCCTCGACCGGCCCAACTTCCGCCGCAAGGTGCTCGCCACCCCGGGCTTCGTCGAGCCCCTTCCCGGCGCCGCGCGGCTGACCGGCGGCCGGGGCAAGCCCGCCGCGCTGTACCGCGCGGGCACCGCCGCCACCCTGCATCCGCCTCTGCTGCGACCGACCCGGGAAGGACGCCCCGCATGACCACCACCGTCCGCAAGCAAGCCGCCACCGGAGCGCTCACGGGCCTCGCCCTCGGGGACGCGCTCGGGTACCCGACCGAGTTCAGCGACGTGCCGACGATCCTCGCCACGTGCGGGCCGTGGCGCCGGACGGAACTGCCGACTCCGGCGATCGTCACCGACGACACGCAGATGACGCTGGCGCTGGGGCGGGGGCTCAGGTCGGCGATGGACCGGGGCGTGCTGGGTCCCGAGAACATGGCCGAGGCCGTGCGGCAGGAGTTCATCGCCTGGAACCGGTCCCCGGAGAACAACCGCGCCCCCGGCAACACCTGCATCCGGGCCTGCGGCCTGCTGGAGCGGGCGGACCGGCCCTGGCAGGAAGCCAGCCAGATCCACTCCAAGGGCTGCGGCGCCAACATGCGCGTCGCCCCCCTGGGCCTGATCCCCGGCCTGAGCGACGAACAGCGCGCGGGCGCCGCCCAGTTGCAGTCCGCCCTCACCCACGGGCATCCCACCGCGCTCGCCGCCTCCGACCTCACCGCGCACGCCGTACGGCTGCTCGCGCAGGGGGCCGAGCCGACCGGGCTGATCGGCCTGCTGCGCTCGTACGCCCTGGACAACCGCAGCCACTACCACCACCGATGGCTCGGTGACCTGTGGACCCGGGCCGAGGACCCGACGCCCGAGCAGTTCATCGCCCGGGGCTGGGACGAGTGCCTGGCCATCCTCGACCGGCTCCAGCGGGCCGTGCGGACCGTCTCGCCGGAGACCGACCCGTGCCTGGCCACCGGTGAGGGCTGGATCGCCGAGGAGGCGCTGGCGACCGGGCTGCTGTGCTTCCTGCTGTTCGTCGACGAACCGGTCACCGCGCTGCGCCGCGGCGCCTGCTCCTCCGGCGACTCCGACTCGATCGCCTGCCTGGCCGGTGCCTTCGCGGGCGCGTACCTCGGCGCGGACGCCTGGCCCACCGAGTGGGCCGACCGCGTCGAGTACCGGGGCGACCTGCTGGCCCTCGGAGCGCTCTGGGACGCTTGAGCGGTGATCGACGCCCTGGACATCGACCTGACGCCCGTGGTGGCCGAGCAGCCAGACCCGGTGCTGTTCGCCACCGTCTCCGGCGCCCACCTGTACGGCTTCCCGTCCCGCGACTCGGACGTGGACCTGCGGGGTGCGCACCTGCTGCCGACCGCCGCCCTGGTCGGTCTGCGCGAGCCGGAGGAGACGCGGTCGAAGATGTGGCTGCGGGACGGCGTCGAGATGGACCTGGTCACGCACGACCTGCGCAAGTTCGTACGGCTGATGCTGCGCCGCAACGGCTACGTGCTGGAGCAACTGCTCTCCCCGCTGGTCGTCCACACCACCGAAGCGCACCGCGAACTGGCCGCGCTCGCGCCCGGAGTCCTCACCCGTCACCACGCCCACCACTACCGGGGCTTCGCGACGACCCAGTGGCGGCTGTTCGACAGGACCGGGGAGCTGAAGCCGCTGCTGTACACCTTCCGTGTCCTGCTGACCGGCATCCACCTGATGCGCAGCGGTGAGGTGCAGGCCCACCTGCCGACGCTGCTGGAGCAGGTCGACGCCCCCGCCTATCTGCCGGAGCTGGTCGCCGCCAAGGCGGACCGTGAGCACGGGGCGGCCGATGTCGACCACGCGCGCGTGCGGGCCGACGTGGAGCGGCTGCACGGCGTGCTGGACGAGGCCCAGCAGGCGTCAGACCTGCCGGAGGCGCCCGCCGCCCACGACGCCCTGCACGACCTCGTGATCCGCGTCCGCCTGGAGGGCTGAGGCCCGGCGGGAGCGGGCCAGGAAGTCCTCCACGCGCCGCCGGTCCGGTTCCGCGGGGAGCGGGCTGCGCCCGGCGGCCTCCTCGGCCTCCAGCGCCAGGCGGGTCATCCGGGCGTCGACCTCCGGCCAGGGCACCTCGCCGCGTTTCACCGCGAGCAGCGGCCCGCGCCGGTCGCCGACGTCGACGGTGAGCGTGCCCGTGCGCAGCAGGTCACGCGCGGTCATCAGCAGCCGCAGCAAGTGCATCGCGTGCTTCCAGCGCGGGGCGCCGTGGTTGCGGACGTCCGCCTCCAGCTTGCGGCGCTGGCCGTGGGCGTAGCGGATGAACGTCTCGTGGACCCGGCGGGAGAGGAACGCCGAGCGCAGGGCCAGCAGCTCGCGGCCGGTGTCGTCGACGTACTCCACGAGCGGGGAGTGCAGGCACTCCAGGATGTTCGGATTGGCGCGCAGGGCCAGCTCGCAGAAGCGTTCCAGCTCCCAGCTGAACTGCTCCTCGCCCGGGCCCTCGACATGCGTCGGAGGCTTGTCGAAGCGCCAGAACAGGGGTGTCGGCGCGAGGAAGACGCCCCGCCTGTCCGTGTCGCTGCCGTCCGTAGCCAGACCGAAGGCGCGCGACCCCATGACACAGGCGTAGATCGTGTGGTCGCGTACCAGGGTCTCGGGCGTCTCGGGGCGCATGCCGGGGAGCGTACGCGGAGCATCACGCCAGGCGGATGGAATTTCCCTCCACCGCGATCTGCTTCTCGGGCAGCGGTCTGGTCGCGGGTCCCCGGGCCACCGAGCCGTCGGCGATACGGAACCGGCTGTTGTGGCACGTGCAGTTGATGGTGCCGTCGGCGACGGCGGCGACGAGGCAGTTCTGGTGGGTGCAGACCGCCGAGAAGGCCTTGAACTCGCCTTGCTCGGGCTGGGTCACGACGACCTTCTCCTCCTTGAAGATCCGGCCGCCGCCGACCGGGATGTCACCGGTCGTGGTGAGTTCCTGGCCGGGGGAGACGCTCGTGGCACCGTCGCCGTCGCCGTCGCCATCGCCGTCGCTGCCGCCGCCGCAGCCGGCGGTCGCCGCCGCCGCGCCTGCCGCGAGAAGAACCGTGCGTCGCGTCACGCTCTGGGTCATGGGGTGCATCTTGGCACTGAAACCGCCTGAGAAGAAGAAACCGCGACTAAATCCCCCAAAAGGGACCTGGTGTCCTCCGGTGGCCCGCTCCACGCCTGCCCCATGTCCCTGTCCCGTCCCCCTGTCTCAGCGGGCGGGCGCGGTGCAACGCCGCAGCGCGCGCTGACTACGCTGGACGCACACGCGAGACACACGCACGTCAGCAAGGAGCAACGCCGTGGCGGTACGAGCGGTCCGGGGCGCCGTCCAACTGGAGCGGGACGAGGCCGGCCACATGGACGAGCAGGTCGGCGCCCTGCTCACGGCCATCCTGGAACGCAACGAGCTCACCGCGGACGACCTGATCAGCATCTGGTTCACGGCCACGCCCGACCTGCACAGCGACTTCCCGGCGGCCGCGGCCCGCAAGCTCGGCATCGTCGACGTGCCCCTGATCTGCGCGCAGGAACTGGACATCGACGGCGCCATGCCCCGCGTCGTCCGGGTCCTCGCGCACATCGAGTCCGACCGGCCCCGCGCCGACATCGCCCACGTCTACCTCGGCGCCGCGGCCGCCCTGCGCAAGGACATCGCCCAGTGAGAACCGCACTCGTCATCGGCACCGGCCTCATCGGCACCTCGGCCGCCCTCGCCCTCACCCAGCGGGGCGTCGTCGTCCACCTCGCCGACCACGACCCGGAGCAGGCCCGTACCGCGGCCGCGCTCGGCGCCGGCACGGACGAGGCGCCCGACGGGCCCGTGGACCTCGCGCTCGTCGCCGCGCCGCCCGCGCACGTGGCCGACGTGCTGGCCGACGCCATGCGCCGCGGTGTGGCCCGCGGCTACGCCGACGTCGCCAGCGTCAAGGGCGGCCCGCGCCGGGAGCTGGAGGCGCGCGGGATCGACCTGGCGGCGTACATCGGCACGCACCCCATGTCCGGCCGGGAGAAGTCCGGCCCGCTGGCCGCCACCGGAGACCTCTTCGAGGGCCGCCCCTGGGTGCTGACCCCGACCCGGGAAACCGACACCGAGGTGCTGAACCTCGCCCTGGAACTGGTCTCCCACTGCCGTGCCGTGCCGGTCGTCATGGATGCCGACGCCCACGACCGAGCCGTCGCCCTCGTCTCCCACATGCCCCACCTGGTCTCCAGCATGGTCGCCGCGCGCCTGGAGCACGCCGAGGAGGCGGCCGTACGGCTGTGCGGGCAGGGCATCCGGGACGTGACGCGGATCGCCGCCTCCGACCCCGGGATGTGGATCGACATCCTCTCCGCGAACCCCGGGCCGGTCGCCGACCTGCTCACCGACGTCGCCGCCGACCTGGAGGAGACCGTGCGGGCACTGCGCGCCCTGCAGTCCTCCGACGAGGACAAGCGCCGCGAGGGCACCACCGGCATCGAGGACGTGCTGCGCCGCGGCAACGCCGGCCAGGTCCGGGTCCCCGGCAAGCACGGGTCGGCTCCGCGGGCCTACGAGGTCGTGGCGGTCCTCATCGACGACCAGCCGGGCCAGCTGGCCCGCATCTTCGCGGATGCGGGGGCGGCCGGCGTCAACATCGAGGACGTGCGGATCGAGCACGCCACGGGCCAGCAGGCCGGTCTCGTGCAGCTCATGGTCGAGCCGAAGGCGGTGCCGGTACTCACCGCTGCGCTGCGGGAGAGGGGCTGGGCGATCCGGCAGTAGCGGGGGCACGGCGCCGGGCTGGGCCGATCGGGGGACGCGCACCCAGTAACCTTGTGCAGGGCAGTCGCGCCCCCACTCCCGCCAGTCGGTCCAGGAAGGTACCCCACTGTGGAAAGCGCCACGCCAGTGATTGTCGCCATCGACGGCCCCGCCGGCACCGGCAAGTCGAGCACGTCGAAGGCCGTGGCGGCCCAGCTCGGCCTGAGCTACCTGGACACCGGCGCCCAGTACCGGGCGATCACCTGGTGGATGGTGAACAACGGCATCGACATCGACGACCCCGCTGCGATCGCCGCCGCGGCCGGCAAGCCCGAGATAGTGTCCGGCACCGACCCCGCCAACCCGGCCATCACGGTCGACGGCGTCGACGTCTCCGCCCCCATCCGCACCCAGGAGGTCTCCTCCAAGGTGAGCGCGGTCAGCGCGGTGCCCGAGGTGCGGACCCGGATCACCGAGCTGCAGCGGTCCATCGCGGCCTCCGCCGAGAAGGGCATCGTCGTCGAGGGCCGCGACATCGGGACGACCGTGCTGCCCGACGCCGACCTGAAGATCTTCCTCACCGCCTCCCCGGAGGCCCGCGCCGCCCGCCGCAGCGGCGAGCTGAAGGGCGCCGACGTCCACGCCACCCGCGAGGCGCTGATCAAGCGGGACGCGGCCGACTCCAGCCGCAAGACCTCCCCGCTCGCCAAGGCGGACGACGCCGTCGAGGTGGACACCACCGACCTGACGCTGGCGCAGGTCATCGAGTGCGTCGTCACCCTCGTCGAGGAGAAGCGGGCCGGGAAGTGACCGAGCCGTCCCTGCCGTCGCAGAAGGGCGCCGAGGTCGGGCGGCGCATCGGCGTCGGCCTGATGTACGGGCTGTGGAAGCCGCGCGTGCTCGGCGCCTGGAAGGTGCCCGCGACCGGCCCGCTGATCCTCGCCGTCAACCACTCCCACAACATCGACGGCCCGATGGTCATGGGCGTGGCCCCCCGGCCGACGCACTTCCTGATCAAGAAGGAGGCGTTCGTCGGCCCGCTCGACCCGTTCCTGACCCGCATCGGCCAGCTGAAGGTGGACCGCGAGACCACCGACCGCACCGCCATCACCCGGGCGCTGGGCGTGCTGGAGAACGGCGGAGTCCTCGGGATATTCCCCGAGGGCACCAGGGGCGGGGGCGACTTCGCCTCGCTGCGCGCCGGGCTCGCCTACTTCGCCGTACGCAGCGGCGCGCCGATCGTCCCGGTCGCCGTCCTGGGAAGTTCCGAGCGGCGAGGACGGTTGATAAAGGGGCTGCCTCCGCTGCGGTCCCGGGTCGACGTCGTCTTCGGGGACCCCTTCGAGGCGGGTGACGGCAGCGGACGGCGGACGCGCAAGGCGCTGGACGAGGCGACCGAACGCATCCAGAAGCAGCTCACCGCGCACCTGCAGCACGCCGGACGGCTCACCGGCCGCCGCCCGGACCCCGGCGTCTGACGGCGCCGGAAAACGCCGGGCGGCCGACCGGGCGCCGGGCGACACTGAGTAGTGGATCACCACCCGACAACGGCCGGTGCTCCACCGACCACCACGATGAACGACGAGGTACGGACTTCATGAACGACCACATCCAGCCCGACGGCTCGGACGCGCACGAAGGCGCGCACGAGCACGACCACGGGGCTCTCGGCGACGCCGAGTACGCGGAGTTCATGGAGCTCGCCGCGGAAGAGGGCTTCGACCGCGCGGACGTCGAGGGCGCCATCGAGGCGGCCGGGCACGGCCCGCTGCCCGTCGTCGCCGTCGTCGGCCGCCCCAATGTCGGCAAGTCGACTCTGGTGAACCGCATCATCGGCCGCCGTGAGGCGGTCGTCGAGGACAAGCCGGGCGTCACCCGCGACCGCGTCACCTATGAGGCCGAGTGGGCGGGCCGCCGCTTCAAGGTCGTCGACACCGGCGGCTGGGAGCAGGACGTCCTCGGCATCGACGCCTCCGTCGCCGCGCAGGCCGAGTACGCCATCGAGGCCGCCGACGCGGTCGTCTTCGTCGTCGACGCCAAGGTCGGCGCCACCGACACCGACGAGGCGGTCGTACGACTGCTGCGCAAGGCCGGCAAGCCGGTCGTGCTGTGCGCCAACAAGGTGGACGGCCCGAGCGGCGAGGCCGACGCCGCGTACCTGTGGTCGCTGGGCCTGGGTGAGCCGTACCCGGTCTCGGCGCTGCACGGACGCGGCACCGGCGACATGCTCGACCAGGTCCTGGAGGTCCTGCCCGAGGCGCCGCGCGAGTCGTTCGGCGCGGGCGGCCTCGGCGGTCCGCGGCGCGTGGCCCTCATCGGCCGCCCGAACGTCGGCAAGTCCTCGCTGCTGAACAAGGTGGCCGGCGAGGAGCGCGTCGTCGTCGACGAACTCGCGGGCACCACCCGCGACCCGGTCGACGAGCTCATCGAACTGGGCGGCGTCACCTGGAAGTTCGTCGACACGGCGGGCATCCGCAAGCGCGTCCACCTCCAGCAGGGCGCCGACTACTACGCCTCGCTGCGCACCGCGGCGGCGGTGGAGAAGGCCGAGGTGGCGGTCGTCCTGATCGACGCCTCCGAGTCCATCTCGGTGCAGGACCAGCGCATCATCACCATGGCCGTCGAGGCGGGCCGCGCGCTGGTCCTCGCGTTCAACAAGTGGGACACCCTCGACGAGGAGCGCCGCTTCTACCTGGAGCGGGAGATCGAGACCGAGCTCGGCCAGGTCTCCTGGGCGCCGCGGGTGAACGTCTCGGCGCGCACCGGGCGGCACATGGAGAAGCTGGTCCCGGCGATCGAGACGGCCCTGGCCGGCTGGGAGACCCGCGTGCCGACGGGCCGGCTGAACGCCTTCCTCGGTGAACTGGTCGCCGCCCACCCGCACCCGATCCGGGGCGGCAAGCAGCCGCGCATCCTGTTCGGCACCCAGGCGGGCACCAAGCCCCCGCGGTTCGTCCTCTTCGCCTCCGGCTTCATCGAGGCGGGCTACCGGCGCTTCATCGAGCGCCGGCTGCGCGAGGAGTTCGGCTTCGAGGGAACGCCGATCCACATCTCGGTGCGGGTGCGCGAGAAGCGCGGCGCGAAGAAGAAGTGACAGAAGGGCGGCCCCCCGCAGGGGCCGCCCTTCCGCGTGCAGGCCGGTCAGAGGCCGCCGCGCCGGGCCGGCGGCAGCGCGGGCGGCACATGATGCGTCCCCGTGCCCTGCGGGCCGATGGTCCCGACGCGCTGCCACTGCGGCTGATGGCCGGTGCTGTGCCGGGCGCTGTGCGCCCCCGCGCTGTAGGCGCTGTACGAGCCGCCGTACGTCCCCGAGCCGTGGCCGCCGTAGGAGCCCGTACTGTGCGGGATGTTCCCGAAGGCGGTGAAGCCCAGCTTCTCCTCGCCGCTGCGATCGCCGGGCAGCGCGCGGAAGGACTCGACGTACTCGGCGTAGAGCGCGTCGTAGATCGGCGTGGCCGATGGGCCGCCCTGGGAGTCCTGGGCGGGGCGCGCGGAGGGCACCGGCACGAAGGACTGGCGGCGGGGAACGTCGTATGCGTGCACGTATGTCCAAACGATCCCGATCCGGAAGAGATGCGGCTGGACAGCACTCCAAAAGGGCGCGGAGGAACCGCGGAGCAGCAGCGACGGCCTCGCGGCCGCCGGACGGGCCACGGCGCCCTTGCCGGAGGTGCTCTCAGGTCCCGGCGAGTGGCAGCGCGGCACCGACCAGCTGCCCGTTGGCCGCCGCCTTGTCCAGGGCGTCCCGCAGCAGGTCCTCACGCGGCTGACGCCCGATCGACCCCACCGGCGCCGCGAACAGCAGCACCTGCTGATGCTTGTTGGCGGCCGTGCGCCAGCCGTCCGTGACCTGGAGCGGCTGGTGCGCCTGCCACCAGGCCACCGGCCGGCCGCCGTCCGCGCCGGGCTGGAGCACGGCGTGCAGCTGGCCCACGGCGAGCAGCACGGACCAGCCGTGGAGCACCGGCGGTACGGCGGACAGCTCGCTCAGCGGCATGAAGCCCTGCTCGATGAGCAGCGGCAGGAAGTCGTCGCCGCCGCCGGTCGCGCCGGGCCGCGCGATGGGCGAGGTCGGCTCGACGACCAGGGCCGGGTGCAACTCCCCGGAGATCAGGACCAGTCCGCTGGTCACCCCGAGCACGGCCTGCTCGGGCGCGACCCTCTCGGGCTCCAGCTCGGCGCTGCCGCCGGAGATGGACCGCACGGCGCCCTGCAACTGCTCCTCGGTGACCTTGACGACCTGTGAGGGCAGGCAGCCGGCGTGGGCGAAGGCGAGGACGGCGGTCTCGTCCCCGATGAACAGGACGGTGCTGGTGCGCTCCTGCTCGCAGTCGCCCGGGGTGCGGCAGGACGTGCAGTCGTAACTGCCCGGGGCGGTCTCTCCGGCGAGCAGGCGGTCGGCTTCTTCATCGCCGATCTCGGCGCGTACCTCGTCGCTGACGTCGAGCATGCGCGGCACGGGTGGCTCCCTCGGGATGCGTGCGTGACGAGGCCGGGTGGCTCCCGGCCCGTGGTCCGGGTGGGTCCCCGGCTCATGAAGAAGACAACGGCGATCTGTGGCGGGAGTCACGCCTTCCGGCGAACGGAATCGCACCATCCTGCGCGCAGGGTCACGCACACTCCGGAATCGGGCACTCACCGTCAACTCCCCCGGCCGTCAACGGCGTTGAACAGGTGAAGTGAGTCACAGATCGCCGAGGTCACGGGACGACAAATCCGGAAATCAGCGAATGAAGTGGGTGTCCGGAAATCGCTGATACCGGTGGTAACGGCAAACTGGCCTCGGATGACAAGGAGTTGCTTGATACCGGCCGGGCGGGCTCCCTACATTCCTCCGCCGTGTGCAACGAGCACCGCTCGGGTACGTCCGCCGGCCGCGCGTCGTCTTCGGCGCCTGCTCACCGCACGACCCTTCGGCGGACGGGGCGAGCGCGACTCACGCGTCCGTGCGCGGCGAGTGGCGTCCCGCCTCGGGGGACCCCGAGCTGTTCGAGAGGGAACTACATGTCCGAATGTGCCGAGAACACTCGCGACAGCGCTCGGAAGACGCAGGCGCGTACGGCGGCGGTCCTCGCCGGGGCGGCACTGCTCGCGCCCCTCGGACTGCTGGCCGCCACCGGCGACGCCGCGGCGGCGGACAGCGGAGTGTGGGACCGCATCGCCCAGTGCGAGAGCGGCGGCAACTGGCACATCAGCACCGGTAACGGCTACTACGGCGGACTCCAGTTCTCCGCCTCCACCTGGCGCGCGTACGGCGGCACGGCCTACGCGCCGACCGCCGACCAGGCGACCAAGGAACAGCAGATCACCGTCGCCGCGAAGGTCCAGCGCGCACAGGGGTGGGGCGCGTGGCCGACCTGCTCGGCACGCGCCGGGGCGTACGGGAGCGCACCCGCGGCCGGCGGGTCCGGCTCCGTCACCACCGAGGCGGCACCGGCGAAGCCGTCGACGGCGCCCGCGCGCTCGCCGGGGCACACCGACCGCGGCTCGTCGCGCGGCGACTACACCGTCCGTGCGGGCGACACGCTGAGCGGCATCGCCGCCCGGCACGGCACCACCTGGGAGCGTCTGTACGCGGCCAACAAGGCCGTCATCGGCGGCGATCCGAACGTGATCGTGCCCGGCCAGCGTCTCGAGATCTAGGCCGCCCGCCGCCGCGTCGGGCCCCGCTCGGTCCGTCCGGGCGGGGCCTTCCCGGCGCGCGGTGCCGGTCAGCCCCGTCGCCGCAGCTCGGCCGCCTCGCCCGCGAACACGACGGTGCCGCGGCGCAGTTCGTACACGAAGGACGTACGGTCGCGCAGGGCGGGCGGCAGCCGCTGTTCGGCGACGACCACGCACGCGTCGAGCGAGCCCAGCAGCGCGTACGTGCGGGCCGCGACCGGGGGCGACATGCCCTGCGCGGGCTCGTCGACGAGCACCACGCGCGCGCGTGCCAGCAGGGCACGGGACAGGGCCAGCATCCGCTGCTCGCCGCCGGATAGGGTGCCGGCGCGGCGCTCCAGCAGGGGCCGCAGCTGCGGGTAGGCGTCGAGGGCGGAATCGTGCGCGGGAGCGGCGAGTTCGAGGTTCTCCCGGACGGTGAGGGACCCGAACACGGCCTGCCGTTCCGGTACCAGGCACAGCCCGCGCCGGGCCCGCTCGTACGCCGGTACGCCGGTCACGTCACGTCCGTCCCACAGCACCGCGCCGCCGGACAGGGGCACGGTGCCGGCCAGCGCGCGCAGGGCGGTCGTCCGGCCGGAGCCGTTGCGGCCCAGCAGGACGGTGAGGCCGGGGCCGGGGGCGGCGAGGGTGACGCCGTGCAGAGCCTCCAGGGGGCCGTAGCGCACGCGCGCGTGGCGCAGGGAGATGACCGTCATGGCCCGGCCGCCGTTCCGAAGGCGTCCAGGACCCGACCGGGCGGGCCGGAGGCGACGATCCGGCCGGCCGCCATCACGTGCACGTCGTCGGCGAGGTCGGCGACGAGGTCGAGGTCGTGCTCGACGACCAGCAGGGCCGTGCCGTCGGCGGCCAGGGCCTTCAGCACCCGGGTCAGCGCGGCCACTTCCTCGGTGTCGAGGCCGGCGGCGGGCTCGTCGAGCAGCAGCACACGTGGGCTCCCCGCCAGGGCCCGGGCCAGTTCGACGCGGCGCAGCGTGCCGGTGGGCAGTCCCGCGGCGGGCAGGGCCCGCAACGGCCCGTCGAGCCGCAGCAGCCGCAGGGTCCGCTCCACGGCGCCGGGGTCGCTCACCCGCCCCTGCTCGGCGCCCACGCGGACGTTGTCGGCCACCGTCAGCGTCGGGAACACGGCCAGTTGCTGAAAGGTCCGCGCGATGCCCAGCCGCGTGCGGGCGTGCGCGGGCAGCCGCGTGATGTCCCGGCCGTCGAACCGCACGACCCCGCGCGCGGGGCGCAGGGTCCCGGCCAGACAGTGGAACAGCGTGCTCTTCCCGGCGCCGTTGGGTCCCACGACGGCGGTGATCCGCCCCGGCGGCAGATCGAGGTCCACCCCGTCGAGTGCGGTGAAGCTGCCGTAACGCGCCCGCAGGCCACGGGCGGTGAGGGCGGGGGCGGGCCGGGGGCCGGGTGGGCCGCCGGGGGCGGGGCCGCTCCCGGGCGCCGGGGGAGTCCGGCCGGCAACGGCACGCCCGGGGCCGGGACGACCGCGAGGGGGCCGCCCTCCACCGGCGCCTTCGTCCCGGGCCGTGGGGCGGCCGGCCGCGGCCGTGGACCGGCCGCCGCGGTGGGCCGCGTCTGCGACGCCCACCGCCGTCACCCCCGTCAGGGCGGCACGGCGCGGTGCCTCCCGCTCGCCCGGCCGGAGTCGCGCGCGGACCCGTGTGCCCAGGGGCGTGAGGGTCGTCCGCCGTCGCGGCCGGAGCCGTTCGGCTGCCGTGCGCAGCGCCTCGTACGGCCCTGCGGGCAGGCGTCCCACCAGTACCGCCAGGAGGCCGATCACCGCCGCCGCGACCCCGCCGCGCGTTCCCGCGTCCAGGCCGACCAGGAGAGCCGCGGCGGCCAGGGCGCCGAGTGTGCTGTCGGCGCCCAGCACGACGACCGCCGCGAACCACAGCAGACCGCGCACGGGGTCGTAGGCGCCGGGGTCGAAGGCGCGCAGCCCCATGCCGAGCAGGGCGCCGCCCAGGGCGGCCAGCGCGGCGCCCGAGACGAACGCCAGGAGTTTCAGCGAGGGCACCCGCACGCCCGCCGCCGACGCCCCGGACTCGTGGTCCCGCAGGGCGGCCAGGGCGCGGCCCGTGCGGCCCCGCCGCAGCGCCCGGGCCGCCAGCAGGGCGCAGGCCAGCAGGACCAGCTCCAGCACGTAGTACGCGCGGTCCCCGTCGAAGCCCGCCGGGCGGCTCAGGGACAGCCCGGCCGTGGCGTAGGGCTGGGCGAAGACGAAGCGGCTCACACCGACGCCGACCGCGAAGGTCGCCAGCGCCAGCGCCAGGCCCTGACGGCCGATCGCCGGCCAGCCGGTCAGCACGCCCAGGGGAGCGACCAGGAGGACCGCCACCGCCAGCGCGGCCAGTTCCGGCAGACGCGGCAGGCCCGGGAAGCGGCCCGCCGCCAGCAGCGCCGTGAACAGGGCGCCCAGGCCCGCGTACGCCGCCTGGCCGAGGGAGATCTGCCCGCCCCGGCCCGTGACGACCACCAGCGACAGCAGGATCACCCCCAGCGCCGGGACCTGCACCGACGTGTGCAGGTCCCGGCCCGCGAAACCCAGCGGCAGCAGGAACAGCACCACGGCCACGATCCAGGCGCCCGGCGGGGTCGGCACGCGGGCCGTGGCCGTGCGCGGCAACGCGTCACGGGTGCCGACGCCGGGCAGCACCAGGGCCGCCACCAGCAGCAGCACGACGAACAGGTTCGCGCCGACCGCCTGGAGCAGCGGCTCGCCCCACCCGGAGGGGTGCAGCCGCGTCAGCTGGCTCTGCGCGACCCCGATGCCCAGCGCCACCCCCACCGCCACCGGCAGGCTGCGCATCCGCGCGGCCACCGCGACCGCCACCACCTCCATCACCAGCAGCGGCAGCCCGTACGGGTCCAGCCGTACGTACGGCGCCAGCAGCACACCCGTCACCCCGGCCGTGAACGAGCCGAACGCCCAGCCCACCGCCGCGACCCGGTCCGCGTCGATGCCGCCCAGCACGGCGAGCTCCCGGTCGTCGACGACCGCCCTCAGCTCCCGGCCGAACCGCGTCCAGCGGATCACGGCCGTGACCCCCGCGGTCAGCACCAGCACCACCGCCAGCTGACCCCACGGCTCGTCCGCAACCAGCTCCGGCGCGTCCTCGCGTGCGCCCTGCCCCCACAGCAGCGCCGCCCCGCCGACCAGCAGCACGAACACCCCGATGGACGCCACCAGCGTCTGCGCCGGGTCGCTGCCCAGCACCGACAGGGGCCGGAAGACGCACCGTTCCAGCACCACGCCGAGTCCGGGCGCCAGGACCAGCAGCGTCACGGCGGCCGCCGCCCACAGCGGCCAGCCCCACTCGACCACGCACTGGCGCAGCACGTACGCGCACACCATCGCGATCGCGCCGTGCGCGAAGTTGAGCACGCCGGTCGCGCGGTACGTGACGATCAGGCCGATCCCGGTGAGCGCGGCGGCGCTGCCGACCGACAGGCCGGCCAGGGTGAGGTCGTACGTCAGCGAGGACATCGGCCGGTCGTCAGTCGGTCTCCCCGGCGGGCTCGCAGATCGGGCAGGGGCCCAGTTCGCCGCTCGCCACCAGCTTGGAGTCCACCGGAACCGCCTCCACCTTTCCCGCGACCAGCGGGCAGTCCGCGCGGTGCCACAGCGTGCCGCCCGGCACCATCAGCATCTCTCCGCTGATGGCGAGGGGCGCGTCGGCGGCCCGCCCGGTCTCGTCGCCGTCGACGGGTTCGGCGGACACCAGCAGGCCGTACAGTTCCTCCACGCGCTCGCCGGCCGGAGAGCCCCGGCCGTGCGCGAGCAGCACCGCACCGGCGATGATCAGCGCGGCGCCCGGGATGGTGCAGGAGGCGAGGTAGGGCAGCTGCCGTTCGGCGTACCGCTCACCGGAGACGCCGTACCAGCCGAGGACGCACAGCACCGCGCCGGCGGCCAGGGCGGCCCAGCCGGCCAACAGCACGGGACGCACGGTCCGCAGTCGGGCTGTCCGCATCGCTGGCTCCCACAACACATCGGGTGTCGGTGCACGTGCCTGTCCGCCACTGTCCAAGTCCGCCGATGGCTTGCACTATGCCCTTTGTGAGCTGACCCTGAAAGCACCGGGCGCGGATGGCCCGGACCGACACCCGGTGGTGAGCCAGATGGTTCTCGGCAGCGACCTCAGACGGGGGAAGGCACGGCGGGGCCGCCGCCCACGGGCCGCACGTCGGGGTACGGCGACGGCCGCCGCCCTGGCCCTGTTCCTCGCTCCGGCCCTGGCGGCCTGCGGCGACGACGAAGGCGGCCGCACCGAGAGCCCGCCCCCGTCTCCGACCGTGCGGCCGACGACGAGCGCGCCGGCGGCCACGCCCCCCAACGCGGCTGAGGCCGAACAGGAGATCAAGCGCAACTGGCAGAAGTTCTTCGACCCCAAGACGCCCCTGAACGAGAAGCAGACCGTCCTGGAGAACGGCGAGCGGATGGCCCCGGTGCTCCAGGCCTTCAGCGGCGACGAACGCGGCGGTCAGGTCGGCGCGAAGGTCACAAAGGTCGAGTTCACCTCGCCGACCGACGCGAACGTGACGTACGACCTGACCCTGAGGGGCGCCACCGTCCTGCCGAACGCCTCCGGAACGGCCGTCGAGCAGGACGGCACGTGGAAGGTGTCCGCCAAGACGCTCTGCGCACTGGTGCAGATGAGCGGCAATGGGTCGGCGACCGCCGTCCCGGGCTGCTGAGGCCGTCGCCGCGGTGCTGCTGCTCGCTCTGAGCGTGGCCTGCGGCAGCCGGCTGCCCGAGAGCGACTTCGAGCGCGACGACCGTTCCCCCGCGTCCACCCGCGCCACGGGGGAGCCGATCCGCGTCGGCATCATCACCAGCGCCACCAGCCCGGTCGGCGGCAGCGCCTTCACCGGCCCGCGCGAGGGCGCCAAGGCCTGGTTCGACCGCCTCAACGCACGCGGCGGGATCGACGGCCGCCGCGTCGAGGTCCGGTTGTGCGACGACGGCGGCAGCGGCGTCGGCAACAACGAGTGCGTGCACCGGCTGATCGACGAGGACGAGGTGGTCGCCCTGGTCGCCACCACCGCCCTGGACTACGCGGGCGCCTCCCGCGTGTCACGCGCGCGCGTGCCCGACATCGGCGGCCAGCCCATCGGCGCCGCCTACGACACCTGGCCGCACCTGTACAGCATCTACGGCAGTCTCGCCCCCCGGAACGGCACCCCCGGCTGGGACGGCAGGCTGTACGGCGGCACCGAGGTCTACCGCTACTTCAAACGCGAGCACGGCGCCCGCACCGCCGCCGTCGTCTCCTACAACCAGTCCGCGTCCGCCGCCTACGCCCGGCTCGTGGAACGGGGCCTGAGGACCGAGGGCTACCGGGTCGTCACCGAACAAGTCGACTTCGCGCTGCCCAACTTCCGTGCCGTGGCGGCGGACCTGAAGGAACAGGGCGCGGACCTGGTCTTCGACGCCCTCGACACGCACGGCAACGCCCGGCTGTGCCGGGCGATGGACGAGAGCGGCGTCCGGGTCACCGCGAAGGTCACCAACGTGCAGAACTGGACGTCCACCGTCCCCGACGACTACAAGGACTCCCCGCACTGCCGCAACGCCCTGTGGGCGACCGGCTCCAGCCGCAACCACGAGGACACCGGCCACCCGGCCGTACGGGAGTTCCGCGACGCCACGAAGGGGCTGAAGACGCACTCCCAGTGGCAGCTGGAGGGCTGGGCGGCGGCGCGCTGGTTCACCGACGCGGCCGAGTCCTGTGCGAAGAAGGGCATCACGCGCGCGTGCGTCGACGACTTCGTGAACCGCGGCGAGGGGTACACCGCCGGAGGACTGCTCCTGCCCGTCGAGTTCGCCCGGCTGCCCGAGCCGCCGAGCACCGGCAGGACCTGCCTGTCGGTGGCCCGCTGGCAGGACGGGAAGGGCTGGGTCACCCAGGGGGACATGAACCGTACGTGCTTCACCGTCCCGCAACTGCCGTACCGGCCCTGAGGACAGCGGCTGTCCGCAAGCCCTGGCAGACTCGCCCGCATGGTGGAGACCTCGGCACGTCTGCTGCGCCTGCTGTCCCTGTTCCAGGCCCACCGCGAGTGGTCCGGCGCCGACCTGGCGCAGCGGCTCGGCGTCAGCGCCCGCACCCTGCGCCGGGACGTGGACCGGCTGCGCGGGCTCGGCTACCCCGTCAACGCCGGCCCCGGCACGGGCGGCGGCTACCAGCTCGGCGCGGGCGCCGAGCTCCCGCCGCTGCTCCTGGACGACGACGAGGCCGTCGCCGTGGCCGTCGGGCTGCGCACGGCCGCCGGGCAGGGCATCGAGGGCATCGGCGAAACCTCCGTACGGGCCCTCGCCAAGCTGGAGCAGGTGCTGCCGGACCGGCTGCGCCGCCGCGTGAGCGCGCTGAACGCCTTCACGGTGCCGATGCTGCGCGGCCCGAGGCCGGACGCCGTCGACCCGGCCGTGCTCACCGAACTCGCCCACCTGTGCCGGGACGCCGAGCGGCTGCGCTTCGCCTACCGCCGCCACGACGGCACCACCGGCCGCCGCACGGTCGAACCGCACCGCCTGGTGTGCTCCGAGCGACGCTGGTACCTGGTCGCCTGGGACCTGGAGCGCGAGGACTGGCGGACGTTCCGCGTGGACCGCATCACGCCGAAACCACCGCACGGGCCGCGCTTCGTCCCGCGTGAGCCGCCCGCCGAGGACCTGGCCGCGTACGTCTCCGAGGGCGTCTCCACGCGCGTGTACGCCGCGCACTCCGTCATCCGGATCCTGGTGCCCGTCGAGCAGGCCGCCGAGCGGGTCTCGCCCTCCGCCGGGACGCTGGAGGCGGAGGGCCCCGGCAGCTGCCTGCTGCGCACCGGGGCGGCGAGCCTCGACGCGCTGGTGGTGCACGTGATGATGCTCGGCTTCGCGTTCGAGGTGCTGGAGCCGGCCGAACTGATCGAGGCCGTCAGGACGGCTCGCGACCGGCTTGATGGCGCTCTGGCTCGGGCTGCGGGGTCACCGCCGCGTACCGCGGATGATGCAGGTCGAACGCCGGCGACTCGGAGCGGATCCGGGGCAGCGTCGTGAAGTTGTGCCGGGGCGGCGGGCAGGAGGTCGCCCACTCAAGGGAGCGGCCGAAGCCCCAGGGATCGTCGGCCTCCACCTTCTCGCCGTACCTGGCGGTCTTCCAGACGTTGTAGAGGAACGGCAGCGTCGAGACGCCCAGCAGGAACGAGCCGATCGTCGAGACCGTGTTCAGGGCGGTGAAGCCGTCCGCCGCGAGATAGTCCGCGTAGCGGCGCGGCATGCCCTCCGCGCCCAGCCAGTGCTGCACCAGGAACGTGGTGTGGAAGCCCACGAACAGCGTCCAGAACTGGATCTTCCCGAGCCGTTCGTCGAGCAGTTTCCCGGTGAACTTCGGCCACCAGAAGAAACAGCCGGCGAAGATCGCGAAGACGACGGTGCCGAAGACGACGTAGTGGAAGTGGGCGACGACGAAGTAGGTGTCGGTGACGTGGAAGTCGAGCGGCGGCGACGCCAGGATCACCCCGGTCAGACCGCCGAACAGGAACGTCACCAGGAAGCCCGTCGCCCACAGCATCGGCGTCTCGAACGACAGCGAGCCCTTGAGCATGGTGCCGGTCCAGTTGAAGAACTTCACTCCCGTCGGCACCGCGATCAGGAAGCTCATGAAGGAGAAGAACGGCAGCAGCACCGCGCCCGTGGCGAACATGTGGTGCGCCCACACCACGACCGACAGACCAGTGATGGCCATCGTGGCACCGACCAGCGTGAGGTAGCCGAACATCGGCTTGCGGCTGAAGACCGGGATGATCTCCGTGATGATCCCGAAGAACGGCAGCGCGATGATGTACACCTCGGGATGCCCGAAGAACCAGAACAGGTGCTGCCAGAGGATCGCCCCGCCGTTGGCCGCGTCGAAGACCTGCGAGCCGAACCGCCGGTCCGCCTCCAGCACCAGCAGCGCCGCCGCCAGCACCGGGAACGCCATCAGGATCAGGATCGACGTGAACAGCGTGTTCCAGGTGAAGATCGGCATCCGGAACATCGTCATGCCGGGGCAGCGCATCCCGATGATGGTGGTGACGAAGTTGACCGCGCCGAGGATCGTGCCGAACCCGGACAGCGCCAACCCCATGATCCACAGGTCGGGCCCGATGCCGGGGGAGTGCACCGAGTCGTTGAGCGGCGCGTAGGCGAACCAGCCGAAGGCGGCCGGTCCGGACGGCACCAGCAGGGAACCCAGCACGATCAGCCCGCCGAACAGGAACAGCCAGTAGGACAGCATGTTCAGCCGCGGGAAGGCCACGTCGGGCGCGCCGATCTGCAGCGGCATCAGCTCGTTCGCGAACCCCGCGAAGCTCGGCGTCGCGAACAGCAGCAGCATGATCGTGCCGTGCATCGTGAACAGCTGGTTGAACTGCTGGTTGTCGACGACCTGGAGTCCCGGCCGGGCCAGCTCGGCCCGCATCACCAGCGCCATCACGCCGCCGACCAGGAAGAACACGAACGATGTGATCAGGTAGAGGTGGCCGATCCTCTTGTGGTCGGTGGTGGTGAGCCACTCGACCACCACCCGCCCGTGCCGCGTCCCCGGCACGGGCCGCGCCGCCGCCTGTACGGTCTGTGTCCCCATTGATCGCTCGCCCCTTCGCTCATCGCGTACCGGGCCCGCCGAAGCCCGCGCCACACGTACCCGCGAGCTCACGCCATGATGCTCGCGCCGCCGCGCGCTCCGACAGGGGGCGAATGCGCCCCTTCCGCGCCACGCCCGTGCATTTCCTCGGGCGCGTGCAGTTTCCACGACGCGCTACGCGGAATGGAATGACGTACGCGGGGTACTGGTCGCCTTTTTCCTTCGGCATTTCCGAGCTGCCTGTGCGACCCGTGGGAACGGCAAACCGAAAACCTGCGAACGGGGGACGGAACCACGCATCCGGGTGACGGAGCGCGTCCGGAGCGCGTGTCGTGATCTTGTGACAGAAGTGTGACGCGAAAGGGACCGACGTCGCGTTACCCGGTCGGCCTTCCCCGCCCGCCGGGCAGGGCATAGCGTGGCCGCATGGCACCGATTCCGACACCCTCCGCCGAACCGAACGACAGCCCGGACGCGTACGTGGGCCTCGAGGCCGACCGGGCCGAGCACCTCGCGCGCGAGCGGGGCTGGTCGACGGTGCGCGCCCTGCCGCCGGGCGCGATCATCACCATGGAGTACCGCGTGGGCCGCCTGAACTTCGAGGTCAAGGGCGGCCGGGTGGCGCGGGCCTGGAAGGGCTGACGCCGGACCGGCCGGAACGACGACGGCCCCGGCTCCCTCAGGGAGCCGGGGCCGTCGTCACGGCCGGGGTGCGGCGGGGGTGGGGTGCACCTGCCCGGGGCCCGCGTCGACTCGTGTCAGCCGCCGGTCAGCGGGCGGGCCGACGATGTCGAACCGCGCTGGAGACGCTCCGGGTGCGGCGGTCGGCGGCTGCCGGCCGGGGTCACCGGGGTGCGCTCGGAGCGAGCCGTGTGCGGGCCCGGCGCCAGGTAGACGGGCGACCGGGACGAGCGGGCCGCGGAGACCGGCTCGCGGGCCGCGGCGTCCTCCTGGTCCGTGGCGCACGGCGTGAGCACGACCGGCACTCCGAGGGGTGCGGACGCCGGTGCCGTACGGCCCTGGCGGCGGGTGCGCCAGCGGTCGCGCAGGTCGAGGATCCGGGCCTCGGAACGGGCGATCAGCGGCTCGAACCACGGCAGCGCCAGCAGGATCAGCAGGCCCGCGGCCCAGCCGAGCAGCACGTCGCTCAGCCAGTGCGTACCGAGGTAGACGGTGGCCATGCCGACGCCGAGCGAGGTGACCGCCGAGACGGCGGACAGCCAGCGTCGCGCTGCGGGGGTCGAGGCCATGTAGGCCAGGATTCCCCAGGTCACCACTGCGTTCGCGGTGTGACCGCTCGGAAATATATCGCCGCCGAGCCACATCTCGTTCGAGCCGATCTCGGTCGCGTAGTGCGGCCCCAGACGGCCCATGCCGTACTTGGCGGCGCCGACCGTGATGTTCAGCAGCAGCAGGGAGACGCCGAGCGCGAGCAGCGGACGCAGCGTGTGCTGCCGCCAGGAGCGCCAGCCCAGCCAGGCCGCGACCATCACGGCGGTCGGGCCGCGCTGGCCGAGGACGACGTAGTAGTCGACGAAGGCGTGGATCTCCGACCACTGCTGGTAGGGCCGGAAGAACATGACCTGCCAGTCGAGCCGGACCAGCCAGGAGGTGATCACCACGGCCCACACGATCGCCCCGTAGAAGGCCAGGGTGGCCGCGAAGAGCACGACGCGGTGCCGGCTCATCCTGGGCACGTCGATGTGGGCCGGCCGTTCCGGCTCACGATCCAGCCTGGCGAACACCCGGTCCAGACGGGTGAGCTTCCGTTCGGTACGCACCCAATCGACGTTACAGCGAGTGAGCTCGGAACCCGGTCGATTCAGCGGGTTTGTGATGACGATGTGATGTGGGATTGCTCTCAGGAGGGGGTTTATTTCCAGCGAATCCGCAATCGCCGGCGGGCCCGTCCTTCAATTCCTTTGATCATTCGAGGTGCCTGGTTTTATGGCGCTTTTGAATTCGTTCACCAAGTCATGGGGCGGAATTCGCCGGGCGCTCACGGTCGGTCAGGGCGGACCGGAGCCGTTCAGCCAGAAGGCCCCGTACACCGCCGACGCCATCGCCACGGACCCCACGACCAACGCCGACCTGGGCGGACGCAGCCGGGCAAGGGCCAGGGCGAGCGGCAGCAGCAGGGGGAAGGCGGGCAGCAGCAGGCGCGGTTTCGAGCCGAAGTAGCTCGACGCGCACAGGGCGAGCGCGGTCACGAGCCCCGCGTACACCAGCAGCGCGACCGGCTGGCGCTGCCGTACGCAGACGACGTACAGCCACACCACGAGACTGACCCCTACCACCAGCCCGAGCCCCGCCAGGGCCGACGGAAACGACGTGAACTTGTCGGCGACGAAACGGGCGAAGGCGTAGCCGCCGTCGAATCCGTTGCGCCAGCCGGCCTGGACGTCGAGGTAGCCGAGCGGGCCCTTGCCGGTGCGGTGCCCGACCCACAGGACGTAGCCGGCCACACCGAGGGGGGCGAGCAGGAGACCGAGGGCACGGCGGGCGGCGGGGCGCGAGACCGTCGTGACCGTCGGGGAGCCGGGTGTGCCGTCCGCCGCCCGCGCCGGAGCCTGGGGGGCGCGTCGGGTGCCGTGCGCGCCGCCCGTTGCCGGAACGCGCCGGGTGCGGTCGTCGTCGTCCGCGCCGGGGGCGTGTTCCCCGTCATGTGCGCCGTGCGGCGCGGCCGTGCGGCGGTCCCGCACGAACGAGGCAATGCCCGCCGTCCACACCGCCGCGACCACCGCGAGCCCCACCGGCCGGGTCAGACCGGCCAGCAGCGCCAGCGCGCCCGCCGTCACCCAGCGGCCGGTGAGCACCGCGTACAGCGACCAGGCGGCCAGTGCCGTGAACAGGGACTCGCTGTACGCCATCGACTGCACGATCCCGACCGGCAGGACGGCCCACAGCAGGACCGCGCACACCCCGGCCCGGCGGCCGTACACATGGTCCGCCACCGCGAAGATCCCCCAGGCCGCGGCGAGCGACGCCAGCAGGCTCACGACGAACCCGCCGTCGGCGTACGACAGCGGCGACACGGCCGCGACCAGCCGCTCCAGCCAAGGCAGGAGCGGGAAGAACGCGAGGTTCGAGTGCACGTCCCCGTCGGCCAGGCGCACCTCGTACCCGTAGCCCAGCTCGGCGACTCTGGTGTACCAGAGCGCGTCCCAGCGGGCCGTCAGCAGCGTGTACGCGCTCTTGTCGCGCGCCGCGCTCCACAGGGCCAGGACGACGAGGCCCAGGGCGCGTACGGCGGCGTACCCGAGGAGCGCCGGGGCGGCCCGGCGCAGCGCCCCGGGACGGGCCGGTGCCGCGCGCGTCGCAAGATCGGTCACGGGCTCGATTATCGACCGGGGCCGGAACCGCCCGGCCGGCCGGGGCGTGGTCGAGGGAGAGGTGAGTGGCGTACGCCACACCTGTTCCGCCGGACGGGTGAGAGGTCCGCCACTCGGCTGCCGCGCGGACTCGCGTACCCTGACGTGTCACTCGCCTTTCGTTGCGCGGGCCGGAGACCACCGCTCCTCTCCGGCCGAGTCGCGGGGAACCCCCACCCCGTGAGCCCGCCGAACGCGAGGAAACATCTGGGAGGTACGTACATGTCCGGGACGACCACGGCTGCCGCTGCGCTGCGCCGTCGGGCGGCCGGGGCCGGTGCCAACCGCTGGGTGGTGCTCGTCGTCCTCTGCGTCAGCCTGCTGCTGGTCGCCGTCGACGCCACCGTGCTGCACGTGGCGGTCCCCGCCGTCACCGAGGACCTCAGGCCCGGCGCGATAGAGCTGCTCTGGATCGTCGACGTCTACCCACTCGTCTGTGCCTCGCTGCTGATCCTGTTCGGCACGCTGGGCGACCGGGTCGGCCGCCGACGGATCCTTCTGCTGGGATACGGGCTGTTCGGCGTCGCCTCCGCCCTGGCGGCTCTCGCCGACGGGGCCCAGATGCTGATCGTGGCCCGGGCACTGCTCGGCGTCGGCGGCGCGATGATCATGCCCGCCACGCTGTCGATCCTGCGGCAGGTCTTCCCGGACCGGCGCGAGCGGGCGCTGGCGATCGGCATCTGGAGCGCGGTGGCCGCGGTGGGCGCGGCGGTCGGTCCGCTGCTCGGCGGGTTCCTGCTGGAGCACTTCTGGTGGGGCGCGGTCTTCCTCGTCAACATCCCGCTGATGCTGGTCAGCCTGCCGGTGGGGTGGCTGCTGCTGCCCGAGTCCAAGGGGGAACGGGACGGTCCCTGGGACGTGGTCGGCGCGCTGATGGCCGCGGCCGGGCTGTTCGGCGTGGTGCTCGGCGTGAAGCGGCTGGGCGGCGGGGAGCCGGCCGGGAGCGTGTTCACGGTGCTTCCGCTGCTGCTGGGAGCGGTGCTGCTGGTCGTCTTCGTACGGCGGCAGCGGCGCCGGGCGCAGCCGCTGGTGGACCTGCGGATGTTCGCGCGGCCCGCGTTCAGTACGTCGGTGGGGTGCATCGTGCTGGCGATGCTCGCGCTGGTGGGTCTGGAGCTGATCGCCGCGCAGTACCTCCAGCTGGTGCTGGGGCTGTCCCCGCTGGAGACGGGGCTGCGGCTGCTGCCGCTGACGATCGCGGCGATGGCGGCGGGGCTGGCGGGCGCGCGGATGCTGCGGCGGTTCGGGCCGCGGCGCATGGTCTGCTTCGGCTTCTGCCTGACGGCCGCGGCGGTGGTGCTGCTGACGGCGCTGGGCCGGACGGACAACTGCCCGCTGATGCTGTCCGGGTTCGTGCTGCTCGGCTTCGGGCTGGAGACGACGCTGTTCGGGGCGTACGAGTCGATGCTGAGCGAGGCGCCGCAGGAGCAGGCGGGCGGGGCCGCCGCGATCGGGGAAACGTCGTACCAGTTGGGCGCGGGGATCGGCATCGCGCTGCTGGGGACGGTGATGAACGCGGCGTACGCGCCCGGGCTGGCCGGTGTGCCGGGCGTTCCGGCGGCGGCGTCGGGGGCCGCTTCGCACTCGCTGGGCGAGGCGTACGAGGTTGCCGCGCAGCTGGGCGGGCCGGCAGGGGTCGCTCTGCGGCGGGCCGCCCGGGACTCGTTCGTGTACGGGCTGCACGTCACGCTGCTGGTGAGCGCCGGGCTGTTGCTGCTGGGCGCGGTCATGGCGTTGCGGTTGCCGCGGGTGATGCAGTGTGAGGCGGGGACGGTGGAGCTGCCCGCCCCCAGGGAGGCCGTGGAGTCGCGCGTCTCGGTGTGAGGAGGCCGTTGCCCGGGCCGTGGACCCGCCGTGGGCCCGTGGTCGCGGCCGGCGGGGTATCCCCTCGGGAGACCTCGACCCGACGAGTGGCTGTACACGGGCGGTGTGTGGGTGGGTGACCCCCTGGACGTGCGGCACACTGCGTCGTAACGTCGGCCGGAGTTGTGACTAGCAGTGCTAGTTTTCAGACGTGCCCCGGAGGGTCCCATGTCCGCGTCCGCGAAGTTGCCCCCCTTCGACCCCGCCGACCCGCTCGGCATCGACGACCTGCTGGAACCGGAGGACCTGGCCGTCCGGGACACCGTACGGGCCTGGGCCGCCGACCGTGTGCTGCCCTACGTCGCCGAGTGGTACGAGAAGGGCGAACTGCCCGTCATCAAGGAACTCGCACGCGAACTCGGCGGGATCGGCGCGCTCGGCATGTCGCTCAGCGGTCACGGGTGCGCCGGAGCCACCGCCGTGCAGTACGGGCTGGCCTGTCTGGAGCTGGAGGCGGCCGACTCCGGGATCCGCTCGCTCGTCTCCGTGCAGGGCTCCCTCGCCATGTACGCCATCCACCGGTTCGGCAGCGAGGAGCACAAGCGGCACTGGCTGCCGCGCATGGCCGCCGGCGAGGTCATCGGATGCTTCGGGCTCACCGAGCCGGACCACGGCTCCGACCCCGCCTCCATGCGGACGTACGCCAAGCGGGACGGCTCCGACTGGATCCTCAACGGGCGGAAGATGTGGATCACGAACGGGTCGGTCGCCGGCGTGGCCGTCGTGTGGGCCCGGACCGACGAGGGGATCCGCGGGTTCGTCGTGCCGACCGACAGCGCCGGGTTCTCCGCGCCCGAGATCACACACAAGTGGTCCCTGAGGGCCTCCGTCACCAGTGAGCTCGTGCTCGACGACGTACGGCTGCCCGCCGATGCCGTCCTGCCGGAGGTGACCGGGCTGCGCGGGCCGCTCAGCTGTCTGTCCCACGCCCGGTACGGCATCGTCTGGGGTGCGATGGGAGCGGCCCGCTCCTGTTTCGAGGCCGCTGTCGACTACGCGAAGTCGCGGGAGCAGTTCGGGCGGCCCATCGGGGGTTTTCAGCTGACCCAGGCCAAACTCGCCGACATGGCGGTCGAACTGCACAAGGGGATTCTGCTCGCCCATCATCTGGGGCGGCGTATGGACGCCGGCCGCCTGCGTCCCGAGCAGGTCAGCTTCGGCAAACTCAACAACGTGCGAGAGGCGATCGAGATCTGCCGTACGGCCCGTACCATCCTCGGCGCCAACGGGATTTCCCTCGAGTATCCCGTGATGCGGCACGCGACCAACCTGGAATCGGTGCTCACCTACGAGGGCACCGTCGAGATGCACCAGCTGGTGCTGGGCAAGGCGCTCACCGGACTCGACGCGTTCCGCTGATCCGCTTCCGGTGGGACCCCGCTGGGGTGCGGGGCCGGTGAGCGGCCCTGCCTCAGCTCTGGTTGAAGAAACCGTCCGTGCGGTGCGCGGCCGGTTCGCCGCTGACGACCTCCGTGTCGGCCGGGCTCAGCAGGAACACGCGGTTGGACACGCGCTCGATGGAACCGCGCAGGCCGAAGATGAGCCCGGCCGCGAAGTCGACCACGCGCTTGGCGTCGGCGGCGTCCATGGCCGTGAGGTTCATGATGACGGGCACCCCGTCCCGGAACAGCTCGCCGATGTGGCGCGCGTCCCGGAAGCTGTCCGGGGTCACCGTGCCGATCCGGCGGCCCTTCTCCTCGGCGACGTCCGCGGCCACCTTGACCCGCGGATCGGTGACCCAGGCATCCCCGGGCTCGGTCCCGTCGGAGTAGTCGTCGTCGTAGTAACGCTCGTCTTCGTTGTCGTCGACGAGGCCAAGCCAGGCACTTGCCTTGCGTACCGATCCCATGGACGCCTCCTCTCACAGCGGTCTTTCGTGCTTTCCGCATCCCTATGGTCATCCATGATGCGGACGGTGCGCCAAGTGGATAGACGCCGCGCGGGGGGTTTGTGACGGTACTGGTGCACAGCGAATCCGTCGAGAGTCCGTGTTTCCCAAGGGTCTTGTAGTAAACGGCTACTGACTGAGAGTGAAATATGATTCTTCCTGGCGTACGGGTGACGGGCCGTGCGTATGGGTGAACAGGGTGGCCGATACGATGCCGCGGCTCGACGTCGTAAGCACCACGGGGGGACATCGTGTTCGGAATCGTCAGGCCCTGCCGGCACCGGCTCGGGGAGAAGCTGACCGCGCAGTGGATGGCGCATCTGTGCGGGCTCTGCCTGGCGTTGCGCGGGGACCACGGACAGCTCGCGCGCGTCGTGACCAACTACGACGGGCTCCTCGTCTCGGTTCTGACGGAGGCTCAGTCCGAACGCGGCACGGGCGGAGGGCGGCGTACGGCGGGGCCGTGTCCGCTGCGCGGGATGCGGACCGCGTCCGTCGCACACGGTGACGGCGCGCGGCTCGCGGCGGCCGTGTCGCTGGTGCTCGCCTCGGCCAAGGTGCGCGACCACATCGCCGACGGGGACGGGCTGCTGGCCCGCCGGCCGGTGGCGCTCGCCGCGCGCCGGGTCGCCGCGAGCTGGGACCGGGCCGGCGTGCGAACAGGGTCCGACGTCGGGTTCGACACCGCCGTCCTCGTCGACGCCGTGGACCGGCAGGCCGGGATCGAGACGCTCGCCGGGCCCGGGACCCCGATCCTGGCGGTCACCGAACCGACCGAGACCGCGACCGCCGCGGCCTTCGCGCACACCGCGATCCTCGCCGGGAAGCCGCGCAACGCCGAGCCGCTCGCCGAGGCCGGGCGGCTCTTCGGGCGCCTCGCGCACCTTCTGGACGCCGTCGAGGACCGGGACGCCGACGCCGTCTCGGGGACGTGGAATGCGCTCACCGCCACCGGCACCTCGCTCAACGAGGCCCGGCGGCTCGCCGACGACGCCGTGCACGGCATACGACTCGCGCTGCACGAGGTGGAGTTCACCGACCGCGGGCTCGCCCACCGGCTGCTCGCGCACGAGCTGTCCGCCTCCGTCGACCGCGCCTTCGGCACCGTCTCCTGCGCCCACGGCGCGCACGGCGCCGGCCCGTACGCGCCGCCCGGCCCCGGCGGACCCGGCGCGCCGCTGCCCCCAAAGCCGCCGCACCGCGACCGGCGCGGGCTGCTCGCCGGGTGCGCCGTGTGGCTGGGGCTGGCCTGTACGTGCCAGATGTGCTGCGGCACCTACGAGGATCCGTGGAGCCGGGAACGCAAGGAGTCGCTGTGCACCACCTGCGACTGCGGCGGGTGCGGCGACTGCTGCAGCTGCTGTGACTGCTGCGGCACCTGCTGCGACACCTGTGGGTGCGACGGCTGCGGCTGCGACTGCTGAGAGGCGCCGCCCGCCACTGCCGCGGAGACGTCCGCGCCGGTCTCGCCGTGTGTGCGCCCCGAGTTATCCGGAGGGGCGACTTCCGGACACTCCGGTGGCCTGGCAGAGGTCCGACTAGCTGTCGGCGCCGGGTCGGCTGGCGGGAAGCGGAGCGCGCCGGGCGGTGACCGGGCAGGCGGGCTCGGCCTCGGTGGAGGGGCGGCCTCCACGCTGGCGGGTGGGCGCCGACGGGAAAGCGACGGTCGGCCGCGCACCGCCGTCGCCGTCGAGGCGGGCGCCCGATGCCGTCTGAGGCCCGGTCAGGGGGCAAGCGGCGCAGATGGTTCAAAGGTTGACGGCCGAAAGGCACCCTTGCGCCGACCGTCCGTTCGGCCGAATACTCCCCCTCAGCGCTTGTCAGGGGCACGGCGTATTCGGAATCCGGACGACCGGGTGCCCTGGCTGCGCCTCACGGGCCCGAAACCCCACGAGGGCCCCCGACTTCCCCTTCGGAGGAACGCAAAGTGAGGATCAAGCGCACCACCCCCCGCAGCGGTATCACGAGACGGACCCGGCTGATCGCCGTTTCCACCGGCCTCGTGGCCGCCGCCGCGATCGCGGTCCCCAGCGCGAACGCGTCCGACACCCCCAGCACCTTCAGCGCCACCGCGCTCAAGAGCGCCGGCGCCTCGGTGCTGAAGGCCGACGTCCCGGGCACCGCCTGGGCCGTCGACAGCAAGACCAACCGCGTGGTCGTCACCGTCGACAGCACGGTCTCCCAGGCCGAGATCGCCAAGATCAAGCAGCAGGCCGGAGCCAACGCCGGCGCGCTCACCATCAAGCGCACCCCCGGCAAGTTCACCAAGCTGATCCAGGGCGGCGACGCCATCTACGCGAGCAGCTGGCGCTGCTCCCTCGGCTTCAACGTCCAGAACAGCAGCGGCGTCCAGTACTTCCTGACCGCCGGTCACTGCACCGACGGCGCGGGCACCTGGTACTCCAACTCCGGCCGCACCACGGTCATCGGCTCGACCACGGGCTCCAGCTTCCCGGGCAACGACTACGGCATCGTGCGCTACAGCGGGTCCGTCAGCAGGCCCGGCACCGCCAACGGCGTGGACATCACCCGTGCGGCCACCCCGGCCGTGGGCACCACCGTCATCCGCGACGGCTCCACCACCGGCACCCACAGCGGCCGGGTCACCGCCCTCAACGCGACCGTCAACTACGGTGGTGGCGACATCGTCTCCGGCCTGATCCAGACCAACGTCTGCGCCGAGCCCGGCGACTCCGGTGGCCCGCTCTACGGCAGCAACGGCACCGCCTACGGCCTGACCTCCGGCGGCAGCGGCAACTGCACCTCCGGCGGCACGACCTTCTTCCAGCCCGTCACGGAGGCGCTGAGCGCGTACGGCGTCAACGTCTACTAGTCCCCCGCGCAGGCAGCGGCCGACAGCTTTCCCCGAGCCCCCGCACGCGACCGGCGTGCGGGGGCTCTTCCCTGTGCGGGCGGGGAGCCGTGAACGACCCTGCGAAGGGCGAAATCCGGCCAGGGCCGGACCTCACAGAGTGTCCATAGATTACTCGCACGTAATGTTTGCAGCGCGAATCCGCCTGATTTGACCGCACGCGGTCAATGTGGGGGGCGCGCGGACCGCGTTCTACGCGCGTCCTGAACTCGACCTTGTGTGCCCCCCGTTGGCCTCGGAATAGTGAACGCCGTTCAACCGGCCCGGACGCGGCTTCTTGCTGTGCGCCGTCTTTGTGGCCGTACGCCTTCCGGTTCGCGAGGTCCCCACGGCCTCTCGGGCCGACCCCCCACAGGAGGACGTGAGTTGAAGCACCGACGCATACCCAAGCGGCGTGCAGCCGTGGCAGGTGCGGGTATCGCCGCGCTGGTCGCCGCGGGAGTCACCTTCCAGAGTGCGAACGCCAGCGAGCCGGCGAAAACCTCCGCGCCCGAGACCCTGTCGGTCACGGCGGCCGGAAAGCTCGCCTCGACGCTCGCCAAGGACCTCGGCGCCGACGCGGCGGGCACGTACTACGACGCACAGGCCAAGAGCCTCGTGGTGAACGTCGTCGACCAGGCCGCCGCGCAGACCGTCGAGGAGGCCGGAGCCCGGGCCAGACTCGTCGAGAACTCCCTCGCCGAACTGAAGAGCGCCCGGACGACGCTCGAGCAGGACGCCACCATCCCGGGTACGTCCTGGGTGGCCGACCCGAAGACCAACAAGGTCGTCGTCACGGCCGACCGCACCGTCTCCAAGGCCGAGTGGGCCAAGCTGACGAAGGTCGTCGACGGGCTCGGCTCCGTGGCCGAACTCAAGCGGACAAAGGGGGAGTTCAAGCCCTTCATCGCCGGTGGTGACGCGATCACCGGCGGCGGCGGGCGCTGCTCGCTCGGCTTCAACGTGGTCAAGGGCGGCCAGCCGTTCTTCCTGACCGCGGGCCACTGCACCGAGTCCGTCTCCACCTGGTCGGACTCCAGCGGCAAGCAGATCGGCACCAACGAGGCCTCCAGCTTCCCGGGTGACGACTACGGCCTGGTCAAGTACACCGCCGACGTGGCGCACCCCAGCGAGGTGAACCTCTACAACGGTTCCACCCAGAAGATCACGGGCGCGACCGCGGCCACCGTCGGCATGAAGGTCACCCGCAGCGGCTCCACGACGCAGGTCCACTCGGGCACGGTCACCGGCCTGGACGCCACCGTGAACTACGGCAACGGCGACATCGTCAACGGACTCGTCCAGACCGACGTCTGTGCCGAGCCCGGTGACAGCGGCGGCTCGCTCTTCGCCGGCGACAAGGCGGTCGGCCTCACCTCCGGCGGCAGCGGCGACTGCTCCTCGGGCGGTGAGACCTTCTTCCAGCCGGTGACGGAGGCCCTTACGGCCACCGGTACGCAGATCGGCTGACCGGCCGCACGACAGCTTCGGTGAAGTCCCGCCCCGCGCGCGAGGGGCGGGACTTTCGCGTGAGAGGGGTCGGGGGGCGTCTTGTGATCAGCGTGCCGTCGATGTCCCGGCCCATGCTAGGGGGCGTGCCGTCGATGTCCCGGCCCATGCTCCGGGGCGTCCTCGGGGGCCCGGGTGGTGCAGGGCTCCGAGGAGTGTTCGTGCAGGTGGGGCGGGGGTCGAGGGATGTCGCACACTTATTCGAGAATTGGTCTATGGTGGGGGTGAGGTAGCTGGGAACAGACGTTCGAGAGTCCGGTGGGGCTCACGAGTGCGGGAGGTGCGTGTGCCGGGGTTCACGCATCTGCACACCGTCTCCGGGTTCTCCCTGCGGTACGGGGCCTCCCAGCCGGAGCTGCTGGCCGAGCGTGCCGCCGAGCGGGGCATGGACGCCCTCGCGCTCACCGACCGGGACACCCTCGCGGGCGCGGTCCGCTTCGCCAAGGCCTGCGCGAAGGCGGGCGTCCGTCCGCTGTTCGGCGCGGAGCTGGCGGTGGCGGGGTCCGAGCCGGTCCGGGGGGAGCGGCGCCGTACGCCCGTGCGCGGTGGTGCCTTCGTCGACGAGTCGGCGCCCCGAGTGACCTTCCTCGCCCGGGACGGCGCCCGGGGCTGGGCCGAGCTGTGCCGGCTCGTCACGGCGGCGCACGCGGGCGAGGGCACGCCGCTGCTGCCCTGGGCCGACAACCACGCCGACGGTGTGACCGTCCTGCTCGGACCCGGTTCCGACGTCGGCCGCGCGCTGGCCGCCGGACGTCCCGACCGGGCCGCCGAACTCCTCGCCCCCTGGCGTGAGCGCCACGGTGACGCCCTGCGCCTGGAGGTCGTCTGGCACGGCCGCACGGGCACCGGCCCCGGCTCCCTGCGCCTGGCCGCCCGTACCGTCGGCTTCGCCGCCGAGCAGGGTGTCCGGCCCGTGCTCAGCAACGCCGTGCGGTACGCCGACCCCGGGCTGGGCCCGGTCGCCGACGTCCTGGACGCCGCCCGCCGCCTGGTTCCCGTCGACCCGCGGAAGGAGCTCGACTCCGGCGAGGCCTGGCTGAAGGACGCCGACGCCATGCTCGCGGCGGCGGAACGGATCGTGGAGGCCGCGGGCTTCCGGCCCGAGGCCGCCCACCGGCTGCTGGAGCAGACGCGGGCGACCGCCGACGCGTGCGTCGTCGACCCCGAGAGCGACCTCGGCATCGGCACCGTCCACTTCCCCGAGCCGCACCTCGTCGGCGCCGGCCGCCGCACCGCCCAGCGGGCGCTCGCCTCCCGGGCGGCGGCGGGCATGGTGCTGCTCGGGTACGACGGGCGGCGGGAGTACTGGGAGCGGATGCACCACGAGCTGGACATCATCGCCCACCACGGGTTCGCCTCCTATTTCCTGACGGTCGCTCAGGTCGTGGACGACGTGCGGGGCATGGGCATCCGGGTGGCCGCCCGGGGCTCGGGCGCGGGCTCCCTCGTCAACCACCTCCTCGGCATCGCGCACGCCGACCCGATCGAGCACGGGCTGCTGATGGAACGCTTCCTGTCGAAGGAACGGGTCGTACTGCCCGACATCGACATCGATGTGGAGTCCGCGCGCCGCCTGGAGGTCTACCGCGCGATCATCGACCGGTTCGGCACCGAGCGGGTGGCGACGGTCGCCATGCCGGAGACCTACCGCGTACGGCACGCGATCCGGGACGTGGGCGCCGCCCTGTCCATGGACCCGGCCGACATCGACCGCATCGCCAAGTCCTTCCCGCACATTCGCGCCCGCGACGCCCGCGCGGCCCTCGACGAGCTGCCCGAGCTCAGGGCGCTGGCCGGGGAGCGGGAGAAGTACGGCAGGCTGTGGGAGCTGGTCGAGGCCCTCGACGCCCTTCCGCGCGGTGTCGCCATGCACCCGTGCGGGGTGCTGCTCTCCGACGCCTCCCTCCTCGCCCGTACGCCGGTCATGCCGACCAGCGGCGAGGGGTTCCCGATGTCCCAGTTCGACAAGGACGACGTCGAGGACCTCGGCCTGCTCAAGCTCGACGTGCTGGGCGTGCGGATGCAGTCGGCGATGGCGCACGCCGTCGCCGAGGTGGAGCGGGCGACGGGGGCCGGGATCGACCTGGACGCGCTGCCGCCGGGCGATCCGGCGACGTACGGGCTGATCCGGTCCACCGAGACGCTCGGCTGCTTCCAGATCGAGTCGCCGGGGCAGCGGGACCTGGTGGGGCGGCTCCAGCCCGCCGACTTCCACGATCTCGTCGTCGACATCTCGCTCTTCCGGCCCGGGCCGGTCGCCGCCGACATGGTGCGGCCGTTCATCGAGGCGCGGCACGGGCGGGCGCCCGCCCGCTATCCGCACCCGGACCTGGAGGAGCCGCTGCGGGAGACGTACGGGGTCGTCGTCTTCCACGAGCAGATCATCGACATCGTCGACATCATGACCGGCTGCGGGCGCGGCGAGGCGGACCGGGTGCGGCGCGGGCTGTCGGACCCGGAGTCGCAGGCGCGGATCAAGGTGTGGTTCGCGCAGCACGCGGCGGCCCGGGGCTACGACGCGGAGACGATCCAGCGGACCTGGGAGATCGTCGAGGCCTTCGGCTCGTACGGCTTCTGCAAGGCGCACGCGGTCGCCTTCGCCGTGCCGACGTACCAGTCGGCCTGGCTGAAGGCCCATCATCCCGCCGCCTTCTACGCGGGGCTGCTCACGCACGACCCCGGCATGTACCCCAAGCGGCTGCTGCTGGCGGACGCGCGGCGACGCGGGGTGCCGATCCTGCCGTTGGACGTGAACAAGTCGGGGGTCGCACACAGGATCGAACTGGTGTCTGAATCTGAGGGTGTGTGGGGTCTGCGGCTGGCCCTCTCCGACGTGCACCACATCAGTGAGGCCGAGGCCGAGCGGATCGCGGACGGGCAGCCGTACGCCTCCCTGCTCGACTTCTGGGAGCGGGCCCGGCCGAGCCGCCCGCTCGCCCAACGGCTCGCCCAGGTCGGCGCGTTGGACGCGTTCGGCGCCAACCGCCGGGATCTGCAACTGCACCTGGCCGAGCTGCATCGGGGTGCGCGAGCCGGGCGCGGGGACCAGCTCCCGCTGGCGGGCGGGCGCAAGACCGCACCGGCCGGGCTGCCCGACCTCACCTCGTCCGAGCGGCTCAGCGCCGAGCTGGGTGTGCTGTCCATGGACGCCTCACGCAACCTGATGGACGACCACCGGGAGTTCCTCGACGAGCTGGGCGTGGTGTCCGCGCGCCGGCTGCGGGACGCGCGGCACGGGGAGACGGTGCTGGTCGCGGGCGCCAAGGCGGCCACCCAGACCCCGCCGATCCGGTCCGGCAAACGGGTCATCTTCACCACGCTGGACGACGGCACGGGCCTGGTCGACCTCGCCTTCTTCGACGACTCCCACGACGCCTGCGCCCACACCGTCTTCCACTCCTGGCTGCTGCTGGTGCGCGGGGTGGTGCAGCGCCGCGGCCCGCGCAGCCTCAGCGTGGTCGGGGCCGCCGCCTGGAACCTCGCCGACCTGATCGAACTGCGCGCCGAGGGCGGCCTGGACGAGGTGGCCGCACGGCTGGCGGAGCCCCTGCCGCAGGGCCGGGACGGCGCTCCGGCGCCGGAACGGCGCATCCACCTGCCCACCGGATACCAGATGCATCCGTGGTCCGATCTGCGACCGGCGGGCGAAGAGCCCGCGAAGACAAGGAAGTTGTGGCACCAGAGTCCGGGGAGTGCGGGATGACCATCCTCTGCGTACGTTTCCAGCTGCCGCCGATGTTCGAGGCCGCCCTGCCCCGTCTGCTCGGCATGCTGGAGGAGTTCACGCCCGTCGTCCAGGCCCTGCCGCCGGACGCGGCGCTGGCCGATCTGCGGGGCGCCGAGCGGTACTTCGGGCGCGACGCCGTCGAACTCGCCTCGGTGATCCGGGTGCGTTCCCTCGCGCTGTACGGCGTCGACTGCGCGATCGGCGCGGGGCCCGGCCCGATGCTGGCCCGCATGGCGGTGCGCGACGCCGTGCCCGGTACCACCCGCGCGGTGCCCGACGAGCCCGGCGCCGTCGCGGAGTTCCTCGCCGGACAGCCCGTCGCCGCGCTGCCCGGCGTCGGCGCCGCGACCGCCCGCACCCTGGGCGAGTACGGCCTCGACACCCTCGACCGGGTCGCCGCCGCGCCGCTGTCCACGCTCCAGCGGCTGGTCGGCGCGAAGCTCGGCCGCGAACTGCACGAGAAGGCGAACGGCGTGGACCGGAGCCGGGTCGTCCCGAACGCGGTCACCCGCTCCCTCGCGGCGGAACGCCGGTTCGACCGCGATGAACTGGACCCGGACCGGCACCGCCGCGCCCTGCTCTCCGGCACCGAGGAACTGGGCGCCCGGCTGCGCGCCCTGGACAAGGTCTGCCGCACGCTCACCCTCACCGTGCGCTACGCCGACCGCTCGGCCACCACCCGCAGCCGCACCCTGCGGGAGCCGACCGCGCACTCGGCGGACCTGACCAGGGCCGCGTACGGCATGTACGAGGCGCTCGGCCTGCAACGCGCCCGGGTCCGCGCGATCACCCTGCGCGCCGAGGGCCTCGCCCCGGCCGAACAGGCCTCACACCAGCTCACCTTGGACCCCGCCGACGAGAAGGCGCGTCGGGTCGAGGAGGTCGCGGACCGGGCGCGGGCTAAGTTCGGGCCGCGCGCGGTGATACCGGGGTCGCTGGCCGCGTGACCGCACTCCCGGCGGCGGGCCGTACTCGTGTCCTCCGGTTTGTCAGTTGGCCCACGGCGGAGCGATGCGCGTGCCGTCGGCCAGCGCCGCCTCCAGGCCGACGGAGGTGGTCACCCACGTCAGGGCGGTCCGGTCGGCCGGGTTCTCGACGGCCAGGGCGGCGCCGGCGCGGATGATCACGGTGTCGCCCGCGGTGACGCGGTGGGTGACACCGTCGAGCGTGACGAGCAGCTCGCCGTCGAGCAGATGGAGGATCTCCTCCTTGGTCACGGTGTGCGCGGGCGCCCGGGTGCCGGCGGGTATCTCGCCGCGCCAGGCGCACAGCTCCCTGCTGCCGGACAGCGGGGTGGCGTACGAGACGAAACGGACGCCGTGGATCTCGTGGACGACGGCTTCGGAGGGGCGGACGACGGGCATGACGGCCTCCAGGTAGTCAAGTAGCTTGACCATATGGTCAAGCTACTTGACCGTTCCGTCAAGGGTGTTTCAATGCAGGCGTGCAGAACTCCGAGGCCCTGTCCCTGTCCGCCGCCCTCCTCGCCGTCGCCGGCGAACTGACCCAGCGCATCCACGACGGGGTGACCGCCCGCGGTTTCGAGGGGCTGCGGCCCGCGCACGGTTTCGCCTTCGCCCGGCTCGCACCCCACGGCGCGACGGTCACCGACCTCGCCGCGCACCTCGGGGTGACCAAGCAGGCGGCCAGTCAGCTCGTCGACGAACTCGTCCGCAAGGGATACGCCGAGCGGCGACCGCACCCGCAGGACGCGCGGGCCCGGCTGGTCGTCCTGACCGAGCGGGGCCGGGCCTGCACCCGGGCCGCGGAGGAGGCGGCGGCGGAGGCCGTGGCGGCGTGGACCGGAGTGCTGGGGGAGGGGGACGTGCGCATGCTGCGCGAGCGGCTGCTGCGCATCGCTCCCCGGGGGCCCGTCCGTCCCAGCTGGTGACGGACCCCGACCACCACCGTCCGCCGACGCTGAGACGGTGGAGGGTTCGGTCGTGGTGCGGGGCCTGTCCGGCCTGAGCCGCCGGGCAGGCCCCGAGTCCGTTCAGCGGCCGTGTCGTGTGCCGCCGGCCGCGCGGCGCCGGACCGACAGGAACAGGGCCGCGGAGCCGAGCGCCAAGGCGGCCGCGCCGCCGACCGCGAGGTACGGCGTGCCGCTGTCACCGCCGGTCTCGGCGAGGTTCTGCGCGGCGCCGGCCGCCTTGGGCTGGCCGGCCTGCGGGCGGCTGGCACCCCCGGGCTCGGCGTCGCTCCGCGGTTCGGTGACGCTCTTCGGTTCGGCGGCGCCCTCCGGCCGGCCGGCGTCTCGGCCGGAGGACGCGACCGGCTTCGCCGACGTACGGGCGTCGTCGTCGCCGTGACCGTGGTGCTCGATCGTCGACTCGTCGCTGCCGTCCTCGATCTGCTCCTCGGTGGGCGCGGAGGCGGCCGGGGCGGGGGAAGCACCGCCTCCCGCGCTGTCACCGCCGCCGAACGTGACGTCCGAGCAGGAGTAGAACGCCTCGGGGCTGTCCGAGCGCTGCCAGACCGCGTACAGCAGGTGCCGGCCGGAACGCTCGGGCAGGGTGCCGGTGAAGGTGTAGAAGCCGCCCGACGCCGCCGGGTCGGTGGCCGTCGCCACCGGACGCGCCACATCCAGGTCGTCCCAGGCCGGCGGCTTGGCCGGGTCGTAGCCGGGCTTGGTGAGATACACCGTGAAGGTGCCCTTGTGCGGGGCCGTCACGCGGTACTTGAAGGTGTACGAGCCGCTCCGCACGCTCGTCGCCGGCCAGTCGGCGCGGGCCAGGTCGAGCCCCTTGAACTGCTCGTTGCCCGCGCTGCACAGCTTGCCGTCCGCAATGAGCTCCTGGTGGCGGCCGTTCGCGTCGCCGATGCGGATGCCGTTCCAGTCGTAGAGCGCCTGTGTGCCGCCGGTCGCGACCGCCGCCCGGCACGCGGCCGACCTCGGGCTCTCCGGGCCCTCGGCGTAGCACTGCGAGACCCGGCTGACCGGGTCGCCCATCGAGCCGTGCGCGGCCGCCGGCGCGGCGGTCAGCGCGGTGACGGCGAGCGGGGTGATGCCGAGGGCGGCGACGGCGGAGGCCTTGCGGCGTGCGGGCATGCGGGAACTCCTCGAGACGGTTCGTGAAGCGGGTGTCCGGCGACGGACTCCGGGGCACCGGCCACGGACACCGGAATCCCTGGGACGGGCACCGGCGACGGGCACCGGGACCGGCACCGGGCGCGGATCCCGTGGGGTGATCCGAAGCTAGCCCCAAGAAACCGTGGAATCGCCTGCCGGCGGCGGGTCGGGGAGATCCTTAGGGTCGTCTTAAGGGAGTGCTCAGGCTGCGCTCAGGTAGGTACCGTGCGGGGGCATGACGGACCAGGAGATCAGGCCGGCGCTCTCCGCGGAGGTGCCGGTGGTCAGGGACGTGATCGACGCGGCCTTCCGGCCCTACGTCGAGCGCATCGGGCGGGTGCCGCAGCCGATGGAGGCCGACCACGCGGCCGACGTGGCCGCGGGCAAGGTGTTCGTGACGGGCGACCCCGTGATCGGTCTGGTCGTCGTCGAGGCGCGTGAGGACCATCTGTTCCTCGACACCGTCGCCGTCCACCCCCGTGCGCACGGCAGGGGAGTGGGGCGGCGGCTGCTGGAGTTCGTGGACGCACACGCGCGTGCGCTGGGGCTGCCCGAGATCAGGCTCTGCACGAACGCGCTGATGTGGGAGAACCAGAAGATCTATCCCAGGTTCGGCTACGAGGTCGTGGAGCGTCGCGTGGACGGCCCGTACGACCGTGTGCACTACCGCAAGCGGCTGGACTGAGCCACCGCACCGCGTCAGCTCTCCGGCCACCAGGTGCGCGCGATGTCCTCGCGGACCTCCGGGCGCCCGATGGGGCGCTCGTCGGCTTTCTCACGGACCCGGCGGGCATCCGTCTTCTTCAGGAGCTTCTGCACGGTGACTCGGCGCATGACTGCCTCCTCGCGGGTCCACCGGGTTCCGTGTTCTCACGGAGGTAGACCTTTCGCAGGAGAGTTCCTCATCGCCCCAGTGCTGTCAGTGGCGGCTGTCACGATTCGACTGTCAGTGGCGGCTGTCACCCTGGGGCCATGACGAACGACCGGGCACTCGACTGGGACGCGCAGGCCGCCGCCTTCGACGACGAGCCGGACCACGGGCTGCGTGACGCGGACGTGCGCCGGGCCTGGGCCGACCGGCTGCGCTCCTGGCTGCCGGCGCGGCCGGGCGACGTCCTCGACGTCGGCTGCGGCACCGGCAGCCTGTCGCTCCTGGCGGCCGAACAGGGACATCGTGTGACCGGCGTCGATCTCGCCCCGAACATGGTGGCCCGGGCCCGGGAGAAACTGGCTGGGCGTGACGCGGTGTTCCTGATCGGCGACGCCGCGGCGCCGCCGGTCGGCAAGGAGCGCTTCGACGTCGTCCTCGTGCGGCACGTCCTGTGGACGCTGCCCGACCCCGCCCGCGTCCTGCGGCACTGGCGCGGGCTGCTGCGTCCAGCAGGGCGGCTGGTGCTGGTCGAGGGCGTGTGGGGGACGGTCAGCCCCGTCGGCATACCGGCGGACCGGCTCACCGCCCTGCTCGCTCCGGTCGCCGGACGGCTGCGCGTGGAGCGGCTGTCCGACGACCCGCGGCTGTGGGGCAGGGAGGTGGACGACGAGCGGTACGCGGTGGTCCTGGTGCCGGAAGGCCCGGCCTAGGCCAGCAGCGCGCCGAAGCCGTTCTCGTGAGCCAGTGCCTCCAGTTCGTCGAGCGCCGCCACCGCGGCGGCCGCCGCGTCCGGCTCCGTCCGGGCCAGGCCGCTGGCGGCGAACTCGTCCTCGTCCAGGCGCCGTACGTCCGTGCCGTCCGCCGAGCGCCACAGGTCCAAATCAAGGTCCTCGACGGTCAGTCGGGCGCCGGAGCGCACGGCCGGGCGCGTGATGTCGCAGTACCAGCCCTTGACGGCGCCCGAGGCGGCGCGGACCTCCTTCACGGCGTACCAGCGGTCGCGCCAGTAGTACTCCGTGAAGACGTCCCCGGGCTCGAAGCGGACGAAGCCGAAGTCGCGCACGCCGTCACCCGCCCACGCCGCGCGCACGGCGATGCGGGTGCCGTCGTCGGCGAGCAGCCGGGCCGGGTAACAGATCTTCGTCCGGCCCGCCTTGACGAGGACGACGTCCAGGAGGTCCCTCTGGTCAGGGAGTTCGCGGACATAGCGCACCTCCGTCCCGCAGACCTCGTACCCGAACCACTTGTTGACGGCGATCATCGGTTCGTTGCCGGTGTCGTTTCCCGTGAACGCCTCCGTGTACCCCGCGGCGCGGGCCCGGTGCAGGGAGTCGTTCTTGGCGAGCTTGGCCAGGCCCCGGCCGCGGTGGGCGCGGGCCGTGCCGGTCATGGCGGTGGCGTACCGGGCGCCGTCCGTGTGGGCCGCGCTGAAGGCGGCCGGGCGGCCGTCGACCACCGCGACCGAGGTCAGGCCGAGGTCGAGAAGAGGGTGCTTCCAGGTCTCCTCGATCCACGCCTCGTAGTCGGTGAACTCGGCCGCGATGTCGCTCGGTTCGTCCGACGAGGCCTCCGCGTCCAGCTCGAACATCGGGCGCGGATCGTCCGCGAAGTCGGCAGCCGTCCGCAGTTCGACGCCGGGCGGCGGGTCCTGGCGGGGCGGCAGGCCGCCGGCCAGGTCCAGGCGCTGGAAGTAAGCGGAGCGGCTGGCCCGGTAGCCGTGCCGCTCGGCGAAGGCGCGGTTGTCCGGCTCGTCCATGACCCAGGCGAACAGCTTGGTGGCACCCAGCCCCGCCAGCCGCTCCTCGGCGGTGCGCACCAGCAGCGAACCGGCGCCGCGCCGCATCCGGTCCGGGCGTACGTAGATGTTGAGGAAGCCCTGGCCGGGCTCGGGGCTGTCGTGGGCGAGGCCGATCTGCGCCGTGCCGACGATCTCGCCGTCCTCCTCGACGAGGAGCTGCGCGAAGTGGGAGTCCGGGTGGGCGTGCGTGAGGTGGTGCAGCACCGACTCGGGGGTGGACAGCACGAAGGGAACGGCGAGGCGGCGCACATGGGAGAAGCCCTCTGCGTCGGCTGGGACGTCGGGACGCAGGTCGCGCACGATCATGGTCATGGAGTCCCACGCTACGCGGGGCATGCCTTTGGTTGCCTCCCATTTTCCGGCGGGTACGGGACAATCGCCCCGTGACCTTGAAGATCCACATCGACGACAGCGCACCGCCGTACGAGCAGGTGCGGGCACAGATCTCCGAGCAGGCTCGGGCGGGGACGCTGCCGGTGGGGTACCGGCTGCCGACCGTGCGGGGGCTGGCCGAGTCGCTGGGCCTTGCCGCGAACACCGTCGCCAAGGCGTACCGGGCGCTGGAGGCGGACGGGGTGATCGAGACGCGGGGGCGCAACGGGACGTTCGTGGCCGCCGCCGGCTCGGCGGCGGAGCGGGAGCTGGCGTCGGCCGCGCAGGTCTACGCCGAGCGGGCTCGTCGGCTGGGACTCACCCAGGACGACGCGCTGGCGGCGGCGCGGGATGCCCTGCGGGCGGCCTACGGGGAGTAGTCCGGCCGCGCCGGGCTGGGTGAGCGCCGTCGGGCGGCCTGGGGAGGGAGCCGTCCGACGGTGCCGGGAGGACACGTCAGAGGGCCTGGCCTGCCGGACGGATGGGCCCGGCCGCGTGGGAAGTCGTGTCGGACGCGGGAGCTGCGGTCGGACGGGTTCCGGTGGTGTGGGAAGTGCCTGGCGGGGAGCGAGTGTCTGTGGGCCCGGCCCGTTGGACGGATGCGCCCGGTGGATGTGGGAAGTGCGTGGCGCTGAGCGAGTGTCAGTGGGCCCGACCTGCCCGACGGACGGGCCCGGTGGTGTGGGAACGGAGAGTGAGCCGGCCGCACACGGGGTCGGACGTGCCCGGCGATGTGGAAAGTGCGTGACGCCGAGCGAGCGTCAGTGGGCCCGCCCCGGCCGACGGATGCGCCCGGCCGCGCGGGAACGGCGTGTCAGCGGGTCGGGCATCTGGAGGGACTCGCCCGGCGGTGCGGAAAGGGAGCGTCGGCGGGTGTGCGCACGGTCGGACCGAGCCTGGCCGCGTGGGACCGCGGGGTCAGACGGGTGCCGGGTGGTCCGGTGTCCGGGTGGCCTGGAGGCCGGCTGTCCTCGCCAGCCTCGCGAACGCCACCGCGTCCCTCACCGCCGCCCCGCCCGGGTCGTTGTTGAAGTACGTGTACACGTCCTCGCCGGCGGACCAGGTGGCGGCGATGCGGCGGAGCCACGACTCCAGCGACCGCCGGCCGTAGCGCGGCCACGGCTGGGCGCGGCCCTGGTGGAAGCGGACGTAGCCCCAGTCGGTGGTGCGCCACAGCGGGGTCACGGGGCGGGCCAGGACGTCGGCCCAGCACAGGGCGGCGCCCCGGGAGACGAGGACCGCGCGGACCTCGGACGTCCACCAGGAGTCGTGGCGCGGCTCGACCGCGACCCGGACCGACGGCGGGAAGCAGGCCAGGCAGGCGTCCAGCAGAGCCGGGTCGGCGCGGAGGGTGGGCGGGAGCTGGAGGAGGACGGGGCCCAGCCGTTCGCCGAGGCCCGCCGCGTGGCTCATCAGGCGGTGCACCGGCTCCTCAGGCTCCCGCAGCCGCTTGATGTGGGTCAGGTAGCGGCTCGCCTTCACCGCGACCACGAAGTCGGCGGGCACGCGCTCCCGCCAGGCCTCGAAGGTCTCCCGGGCCGGCAGCCGGTAGAAGGCGTTGTTGATCTCCACCGTGGCGAAGCCCGCCGCGTACCGCTGCAGCCAGAGCCGCGTCGGCAGCCCGGACGGGTACAGGACGTCGCGCCAGTCCTTGTACTGCCACCCGGACGTCCCGACGAACAGGGTCATACGACCATCAAAGCACCGCTGCCGGGCTCCTACAGGTACAGCCCCGCGTCCGTACCGCCCCGCGGCTCCGGCAGTGCCGTCGGCGACGTGCCCCGGCGCAGCGCGTACAGCTCGGCGAGCGTGGCCCCGTCCCGGCCGATGCCGTCCTCCCGGCCCAGCCAGTTCACCGCCTCCGTACGGGTGAGCGGCCCCACCTCGATGCGGGCCAGGCAGCGGCCGGGGCGGACGACGGCCGGGTGCAGGCGCTCCAGGTCCTCGTTGGTGGTGACCCCGACCAGGACGTTGCGGCCCTGGCCGAGCAGGCCGTCGGTCAGGTTCAGCAGTCGCGACAGCGCCTGGCCCGCCGTGTGCTTGGCCTCGCCGCGGATCAGCTCGTCGCAGTCCTCCAGCAGCAGCAGCCGCCAGCGGCCCTTGCCGGTCGGGTCGTCCTCGCCGATCGCGATGTCCATCAGGTACCCGACGTCGGAGAACAGCCGCTCGGGGTCCAGGACGCAGTCCACCTGGCACCAGTCGCGCCAGGAGCGGGCCAGGGTGCGCAGCGCCGATGTCTTGCCGGTGCCGGGCGGGCCGTGCAGCAGGAGCAGCCGGCCCGCGATGTCCTCCGGGGTCGTCTTCATCAGACGGCCCATCGCGTCCGCCACCGGCGCGGTGTAGTTGGCCCGCACCTCGTCCCAGGTGCCCGCCGCGATCTGGCGGGTCGTGCGGTGCGGGCCCCGCCGCGGCGACACGTACCAGAAGCCCATCGTCACGTTCTCCGGCTGCGGCTCGGGCTCGTCCGCCGCGCCGTCCGTCGCCTGGTCGAGGACCTTCTTGGCCAGTTCGGCGCTGGTCGCGGTCACCGTGACGTCGGCGCCCCGGTTCCAGCGGGAGACCAGCAGGGTCCAGTCGTCGCCCTCCGCCAGGGTGGCGCTGCGGTCGTCGTCCCGGGCCACGCGCAGCACGCGGGCGCCGGGCGGCAGCAGCGTCGCCCCCGACCGGACGCGGTCGATGTTGACAGCGTGCGAGTACGGCTGCTCGCCCGTCGCGAAGCGGCCGAGGAACAGCGCGTCGACGACGTCGGACGGGGAGTCGCTGTCGTCGACGTGGAGCCGGATCGGCAGAGCGTCGTGTGGGTTCGCAGACATGCCGCCCATGATCCGGCACGCGGGCGCCGCGTGCACCCCGTTTCCGAGGGTGCGCGCGGCGCCCGGCTCACAGCGCGCCGACCGCCGTCCGGGCGGCCTGCCGGGCCCTGCGCACGACCGCGTATCCCTTGGTCAGGGCACGGTCCCGGGCGAAGGTCCGGGCGAGCGCACGGCCCTGCACCACCCGCTCGAACTCGTCGATGCCGGTGCCCCGCCGCACGGTGACGCGCCGCAGGGCGTACGGTCCCTGCCGGCGCCGCGCCAGGCCGTTGCCGACGGCGAGCGCCTGGGCGTACCCGGTCTCGCGCACCGCCTGCCGCACCCGGCGGCTGGAGTAGCCGTACGGGTAGGCGAAGGAGGCGGGTACGGTGCCCAGTTGGTCGCCGAGGATCTCCTTGCAGTGGATCAGCTCGGACCTCAGCGCCGCGTCGGACAGCTGGTCGAGCTGCGGGTGGCTGTGGCTGTGCCCGCCGATCTCGACGCCGGAGTCCGCCAGTTCGCGGACCTGGTCCCAGTCCAGCATGGTGTCCGGGGCGCCCCCGGTGTCGTACGGGCCCCGGAGCCAGCCGGTGGTGACGAAGAGCGTGGCCGGGAAGCCGTACTTGGCGAGGGCGGTCAGGGCGTGCCGGTGCACACCCTCGTACCCGTCGTCGAAGGTGATCAGCACGGGCCGTTCGGGCAGTGTCCGACCGGACCGCCAGCCCGCCGCCAGCGCGGCGGTGTCGACCGGTGTGAACCCCAGCTCCGCGAGCACCGCCATCTGCTCGACGAACGCCTCCGGTGTCACGGACAGGGGCCGGGTGGCGTCGTTGGGATCGACCGCGACGGCGTGGTACATGAGGATCGGCACGGCGGCGTCAACCACGGCTGCCCTCCTCGCTCCCCTCCGCGGAGCTCCTCACCGTGGCGCTCCCCACAGCATCGCTCCGCGCCCGGCCCGCCGCCGGGGAGCCCCGTCCCTCGGGCGGTGGGGCGCAGCCGTGCTCCGTGGCCGCCGCAGCGGAGCCCCGTCCCTCGATCCCCGCCACGGTGAACGTCGCGCCGCCGCGGCGGGCCCGTGCGCTGCCCACCACATAGCCGCCCGCCGCCGTGAGCACCCCGGCGACGATCGCGGCCGCGCGGGCCGCGCCGCCCGGCCGGGCGAGCAGGGCGTCGCGCAGGCCGCGCGCCACCCCGGCCGGCAGGACGCGGGTGGTGTAGCGGCGCTCGGACTCCAGGCCCTTGTCGGCGCCGACACTCCTGGCCACCAGCGCCTTCGACAGACCCTCCGCGTACGTCCGCGTGCGGAAGTACCGGAAGTGCTCGCGCACCTCGGGCACCCGGTGGTGGATCACCGCACGGTCGTCGATCAGCAGCACCGCGTCGGGCCGGGCACGGCTGAGGCGGATGCACAGCTCCGTCTCCTCGCAGCCCAGCGGGCGTTTGTCGCCGTCCCGTCCGATGCCGGTGGCGAAGCCGCCCGCCGCGTCGAAGGCGCTGCGACGGAACGAAGCGTTCCCGCCGAGCACGTTGCGGACCCGCACCCGGCCGCGCGGCAGACCCCGGTACGTGCAGCCCACCACCCAGTCGAACTCCTCCGGGAACCAGGCGGGCCGGCGGCCCGACGCCCAGACCGGCTCCGTACGGCCGCCGACCGCCATGACGCGAGGGTCGGCGTACGCCTCGGCGAAGTGCCGCAGCCAGTCGCGCTCGGCCACCGCGTCGTCGTCGAGGAAGGCGACGACCTCGCCGCGCGCGGCCGCGATCCCGGTGTTGCGGCCGGCGGACAGACCGCGCGGGCCCGCGTTGGCGAGCACCCGCACGCGCCCCGCCGCCGCGCGTTCCCCGTGCTCCTTGGGTTCCCCGTACTCCTTGTACTCCTTGTACTCCTTGGTCAGACGGTCCAGGAGGGGCTCGTTGTGGTCGACGACCAGCAGCGTCTCCAGGGCCGGCCGCGACTGCGCCCGCACCGAGGAGACCGCCGCGAGGATGTCCTCCCAGCGGTCCTCGGTGTACACGCAGATCACGACGGAGATCTCCGGAGCGGAGCTCGCGGCGTCGCTCAAGACACTTCTCCCCGGACCGTGTCCAGCATCGGCGAGTGGTGCGCGCGGCGGCGCAGCGCGCGCCGGTTGGAGCGCTCCTTGAGGATCACGTTGAGCACCCGGAACCCGTCCCGCACGGCCCGCAGATTGCTGGTGCCGTGGATGCGGAGGTACTCGTGGCTCGGGATCTCCTGCACCTTCAGCCCGGCCTTGACCACCCGGATGTTCATCAGCGTCTCGACCTCGAAGCCGGTGCAGTCGAGGTCGATCTTGTCCAGGCAGTGCCGCCAGAAGGCGTTGTACCCGTAGCACAGGTCGGTGTAGCGGGCGCCGAACTTGCGGTTGACGACCGTGCACAGGGCCCAGTTGCCGAGCTTGCGGATGAAAGTCATGTCGTCCGTGCCGCCGCCGTTGGCGAAGCGGGAGCCCTTGGCGAAGTCCGCGCCGGAGACCAGGGCGGAGACGTACGACACGATCTCGTTGCCGTCCGCCGAGCCGTCCGCGTCGACCATCACGATGATGTCGCCGGTGCACGCCTGGAACCCGGTGATCAGGGCGTCGCCCTTGCCCTTGCCGCGCTGCTCGACGACCTTGACGTCGGGCCACAGCTCACGGGCCACCTGGACGGTGTCGTCGGTGGAGTTGCCGTCGACCAGGACCACTTCGTGGATCCAGTCGGGCAGGGTCTTGAAGACGTACGGAAGGTTCTCCGCCTCGTTCATGGCCGGGATGACCACGCTCACCGGCGGCGCGATGGCCAGGTGTGAGGAGACGGGCCGGTATGTTCCGGCGGTGGACGGACCGGCGGGCGACGGACCCCGGTCCGTGGTCGCCGGCTGCAGAACTGAGCTCATGAGTCTGGTCCCTCTCGTCCGGTGGACCGCCCGCCCCTGGGCGGCCCGGCTCTTCGTCCGGTTCGAAAGGGGGGTTGTTCTCGCCCGGGCACGCCGACGGGAACGTCGGACGGGCCGGGTGAGCTGGCAAAGCTGGCCGGGCCGCGAAAGAACGGCAGCCGACCGCGCGGCACGGCTCGGTCACGGTTGCTGTCACCGAGCACGGCACCCCCCTACCGCGCCCCGCGCCGGTTCGTCGCGGTCCTTGAGCCCTCCCCTAGAGCCGCGTACTGACGGACCGATGCGGGTGAGATGTATGACGGTATTGACGATTGAACCCGTATGGCAAGACCTGGAACGAGTCTCACGTTTTTGTTGGTTTGGCCGTTGCGTGCACCTCTCGGGTCACCGGCACGGCGTGGAAGACGGGCCCGGGAACACGTCCGGTTCCGGAAGCCCTGACACGGATGGCATGCATGGCCGACTTTGCCCCCCGAAGCGCCGGATGCCGGGCTTCAATGTCGCGCAGCGGGCCGGGGGCGTCAAGGGCCGGACGGCCCCGGCACCGGAAGTCGTCCGGAATTAAACAGGTGTTCCCCGGAGGTGAACACACCTCCGGGGAACGGGAGTTGGAACGTGGAAGCGACTACGGAACGAGCTTCAGCAGCCGGTTCGGGGAACCGGTGCCCGCGCTGGTGACCTTGCCGGTGGTGGCGCCGTTCACCAGGGCCGAGGCGACCTGGGCCGGGGTCGACGAGGTGTGGCCCGCGAGGTAGACCGCCGCCGCGCCGGCGACGTGCGGGGTCGCCATCGACGTGCCGGAGATGGTGTTGGTCGCGGTGTCGCTGGTGTGCCAGCCCGCCGTGATGGAGGAGCCGGGCGCGAAGATGTCCAGGGCCGAGCCGTAGTTCGAGTAGCTCGCCTTGGCGTCCGTGCTGGTGGTCGCGCCGACCGTGATGGCCTCGGAGACCCGGGCCGGGGAGGACGAGGAGGCGGTGGTGCTGCTGTTGCCCGCCGCGACGGCGTAGGTCACGCCGCTGGCTATGGAGTTGCGGACCGCCGTGTCGAGCGCGGTGGAGGCCCCGCCGCCGAGCGACATGTTGGCGACCGAGGGCCCGGAGTGGTTCTTGGTCACCCAGTCGATGCCGGCGATCACGCCCGCCGTGGTGCCGGAGCCGCTGTTGTTCAGCACCCGGACGGCCACGATCTTCGCCTTCTTGGCGACGCCGTACGTCGAGCCCGCGACCGTCGTGGCCACGTGGGTGCCGTGGCCGTTGCCGTCGGAGGCGGTGGTGTCGCCGTCGACGGCGTCGTAACCGTAGGTGGCCCGGCCGCTGATCTGCTGGTGCGTGATGCGGACGCCGGTGTCGATGACGTAGACCGTCACGCCGCTGCCCGCGCTGTCCGGGTAGGTGTAGGTGCCGGAGAGCGGGAGCGAGGTCTGGTCGATGCGGTCCAGACCCCAGGGGGCGTTGGACTGGGTCGCGGCGAGCTGGACGCGCTGGTTCTGCTCGACGGAGGCCACCGCCGGGTCGGCGGCGAGCCGCCTGGCCTCGGTGGCGGAGAGGATGGCGGAGTAGCCGTTCAGCGCCTTGCCGAACGTCTTCTTCACCGTGCCGCCGTACTCCTCGACGAGGTCCTTGCCCGCGGCTGAGGACGCCTTCAGGCCCGCGCTCTTCTTGAGCGTGACGATGTAGCTGTCCTTGACGGCCGTCGGGGAGTCCGCGGCGAGCACCTTGCCCTCGGCGGGGGCGGCCTGGGCGGGGAGAGCCGTGAGCCCGCCCACGAGGGCGGCGGTCGCGACGGAGGTGAGGGCGGCGAACCGCAGTCTCTTGCTACGCAGTTGTGCCATTACGAGGGAGTCCTCCTCTAGGCGGCGCACGCCTGGGTGGGGCGCGCGACTGTGGGGGATGTGCGCGGGCTCGCGCACACGACCGGGAGCGTCGCGTTCCGCTCCGGGCCGGAGTAAAGCGTGAGCCGACTACGGGCGTAGAGCAAGGGAGTTGAGCTGTTGTCAACAAATCTGTCATGCCCATGAAACAAAACGAGCGATGAACGAGGTGTGTCGATCCCGAAAAGGGCGAAGAGTCTTGGCATGGACACTTCCCGTCAACACGCGTAGTTGCTACGACGGTTGGAGCAGAGATCCTGCTAAAGGGAGGTTCCATGAGACGTTCCCGACTTGTCCTCTTCCTGAGCTCCCTGCTCCTCACCGCCGGTACCGCCCTCACCGGGGCAGCAACCGCGCAGGCATCCCAACTCACCGAAGCCGGCGGCTACGTGGCGCTCGGCGACTCCTACTCCTCCGGCGTCGGCGCCGGCAGCTACGACAGCTCCAGCGGCGACTGCAAGCGCAGCACGAAGGCCTTTCCGTACCTCTGGGCCGCCGCACACTCACCCTCGTCGTTCGCGTTCACCGCCTGCTCCGGCGCTCGAACGGGTGATGTTCTCGCCGGTCAGCTCGGTCCGCTCAACTCCACGACCGGCCTGGTCTCCGTCACCGTGGGCGGCAACGACGCGGGGTTCGCCGACGTCATGACGACCTGTGTGCTCCAGTCCGACAGCGCCTGCATCTCCCGGATCAACACGGCCAAGGCCTACGTCGACTCGACGCTGCCCGGCAAGCTCGACAGCGTCTACTCGGCGATCCGCTCCAAGGCACCGAACGCCCGCGTCGTCGTCCTCGGCTACCCCCGCTTCTACAAGCTCGGCACCAGCTGCCTCGGCCTGTCGGAGACCAAGCGGAAGGCCATCAATGACGCCGCCGACCACCTCGACACCGCCATCGCCAAACGCGCCGCCGGCCACGGCTTCACCTTCGGCGACGTGCGCTCCACCTTCACCGGCCACGAGATCTGCTCCGGCAGCTCCTGGCTGCACAGCGTCAACTGGCTCAACGTCGGCGAGTCCTACCACCCGACGGCAGCGGGTCAGTCGGGCGGCTATCTGCCGGTCCTGAACAGCAACGCCTGATCGCTCAGCCGGAGTCCGTACCGGAACCCGAGCCGGTACCGGAACCAGAACCGGCACCGGAATCCGTTCCGGCGTCCGTACCGGACTCCGTTCCGGAGGGAGAAGGGGAGACCCCGCCCGGCGGGGTCTCCGTCTCGCACGTCACCGAGAACGGCACCGAGTCGGATGTGGTGCCCACCGGCTCCCGCACCTCCACACCGATCTCGTTCTCGAACGTCCCTGTCTCCGAGTACGTCGTCACGATCACCGTGTCCTGCTTCGTACGGCCGCCGCCCTCCGGGAAGTCGAGCGTCTTCCACTCCGGATCGGCCACCGAGCCGTCCTCCGCCACCCAGCGGTAGCTCACCGCGGCCGGCAGCCGCCCGACCGTGAACGTCGCCGTGAAGGCGGGGGCCTGCTCGCCCGGCGGCGGACAGGCGCCGGAGTACTCGGTGTGCGCGCCCGCCACCGTCACCCGGACCGACTGCGGCGGGGGAGTGCTCTTCCTGCTGCTCGGCGTCGGGGAGGGGGTGGGAGTGCCGCTGTCCCGGGTGGGCCTGCCGGTCTCGGTGGGCGAACTCACCCCGGCGCCCCGGTCGGTGTTCCCGGAACCGTCGCCGTCCCCTCGGTTCAGCAGCACGTACGTCAGCCCGCCCACCGCCAGGGCCAGGGCGGCCACGCCCGCCACCAGCACCACGGCGGCACGGCGGTCGCGGTCCGGCCGGGTGGCCGTCGTCGTCGCGGTGGGCCCGGGCGGCGTGGGCACTCCCGTGACCGGCATGGGCGCAGCGGACGACGGCCGCGGGTGCGGGTGTGCCGCGATGGTCGGCGGGTACGGCACCGCCCGCACGGTGTCCGCCCGGGGCGTGCCGCCCGCACCGATGATCCGCAGCTCCCGCTCGGCCCGCTCGGCGGGCAGCCGCTCGGCCGGATCCTTGCGCAGCAGCCCCTCGATGACCGGGGTGAGCGGTCAGGCCCGGCGCGGCGGCGGCAACTCCTCGTCCACGATCGCCCGCAGGGTGCTCAGCGGGGTGTCCTGACGGAAGGGGGAGCTGCCCTCCACCGCCGCGTACAGCAGCACCCCGAGCGACCACAGGTCCGACTCGGGGCCCGGTGTGCGGCCGAGCGCCCGCTCCGGGGCGAGGAACTCCGGCGACCCGACGACCTCCCCGGTCATGGTCAGCGCGGAACTGCCCTCGACCGTGGCGATCCCGAAGTCGGTGAGGACGATCCGGCCGTCGTTCGCGATGAGGACGTTGCCCGGCTTCACGTCCCGGTGCAGTACCCCGGCCGAGTGCGCGGCGCGCAGCGCGGCGAGCACCTCCGCGCCGATGTGCGCGGCGCGCTGCGGCGGCATCGGGCCCTCGGCCTCCAGAACCTCGGCCAGGGACAGGCCGCGCACCAGCTCCATGACGATCCAGGGCCGGCCGCCGTCGGTGGCGACGTCGTAGACCGTCACCACGTTGCGGTCGGCGACCCGGGCCGCCGCCCACGCCTCCCGTTGCAGACGGGCGTACAACCGCTCCACGTCGGAGGCGGGCAGACCGGCCGGGGCACGTACCTCCTTGACGGCGACCTCGCGGTGCAGCAGCTCGTCGCGGGCGCGCCACACCGTTCCCATGCCGCCCTCGCCCAGTGGGGACAGCAGTCGGTAGCGGCCGACGATCACACGCTCACGGCCCGGATCTTCGGACACGGGCGTCCCCCCTTCGCGGCCGGGCGGAATCCTCTGTTTTCGCCGTTTCTTTACGAAAGTAGCTCAGCCGAGTGCGGATGCCGCCCCCTTGAACACCAATCCGGCCCCGAGTGCCACGACGACGAACGCCGAACCCAGCGGCGCGGTCCGGCGCACCAGCGCCGCCATCGGCCCGGCCGTCCAGCGGGGCCGCCGGTCCAGCAGCCGGCTTACGCCGCTGCCCGCCTTGACGACGGCGTATCCGGCCGCGGTGAGCGTCAGGGCCAGCCCGGCGCCGTACGCGACGACGAGCAGCAGACCGAACCACGCCTGGCCGAGCGCCGCGGCCCCGACGAGCACCACCACGGCGGAGGGGCTGGGCACCAGCCCTCCGGCGAAGCCGAGCAGGATCGTGCCGCGGACGGTGGGGGCGGTGGGGTGGGTGTGGGTGAAGCCGCCGTGGGTGTGCTCGACGGCGTGCGGGTGGGGATGGGGGTGGGAGTGGTGGTTTTCGTGACCGCGGTCGTGATCGTGGTCGTGGTTATGCGTTCTGCCCTGGTCGCTGTCGCTGTCGCTGTGGCTGTGGCTGTGGCTGTGGTCGGGCGCGGGGGCGTGGTCATGGCCGTGCGGGTGGTCGTGGCCGGGGGCGTGATCGTGCGGGTGGCCGTGATGGTGGCCGTGATCGTGCGTGTGTCCCCTGTTGCGCAGGGCCCGTCGTACGAGGCTCGCGCCCGCCAGTGTCACCAGGACGCCGCTCGTGATCCCGAGCCAGGAGATCACCGAGGGGGCCGCCGCCGAACCCGCCGTCACCAGGAGGCCGAGCGCGATCACGCCCAAGGTGTGGGTGACCGTCACCGACGCGGCCAGCGGCAGGACGTCCTTCATCCGGGCCCTGCCGCCCCGGGCGGCGGCCGTCGCGGCCATGATGGTCTTGCCGTGGCCCGGGGCGAGCGCGTGCATCGCGCCGAGGACGACGGCGATGAGCAGGGCGAGCGCGGCGAATCCGGCGGTCAGGTCGTGCCGTGCCACCAGGTCGTCCAGCGCCCGCGTCCAGCGGTCGGCGGCGCGCGGCAGGACGGAGGCGGCGGGAGCGTCGGTCTCCTCCTCGTCGCCGGCCAGGGCCGGGCCGCCGGGCCGCACGCGCAGGGAGGCGCTCGCGGTGTCGGCCGGGGAGGAGAGCAACTCCTCCGGGTAGCGGGTCAGTTGGGCCGAGGCGGACTCCTCCGGCACATCGGACGCGGTGAGCGTCGTACGGTCGCCGCGCGCGGTGATCTCCCGCCAGCCGGGCCCGGAGGAGGCGCCCGCGCTGCGGAACTCCAGGGCCACGGTGTCCCGGGCGGGCAGGGGAGCGGTCAGCCGGCACTCCACGCGAAGGGTGTCGAGCCCGGCCTGACCGGGCCGCACGCGCGCGTGGCCGCGTGTTGCGGTCAGGGTGACGGTCCGTCCGTCGACGGTGACCTCGCTGTCCTGGGCGGCCCGTGCGCACCGCTGCCGGGCCCACACCGCGATGCCCAGCCGCTCGATGTCCGGCCCGGCCTGGGTCGCGGGGACCTCGGCGAGGTCCTCGACATGGTGGACGCGGAGCTCACCGGGAGCGGCGACGAGGCCGTCGTAACGGTTGACGGTGAAGTTGCCGAGCGGATGCGCGCTCGCGCTCGCGACGGGCAGGACGGTGAGCGCGCAGGCGGCCGTGAGGACGGCCGCGCCAAAGCCGAGGAGACGGCGGGGGATCACCGGGAGGCCTCCAGGTCCTGCAGGGCCGCTCGGGCGTCACGGGCGCCGAGGGGCGAGAAGCCGGGGTTGAGTCTCAGCGCGGCCCGCAGATGGTCGCGGGCCTCGCGCTCCTGACCGGCGGCGCGCTCGATCATGCCCCGGTGGTAGAGGAAGACGGCGTTGCGGTAGCCGGTGGCGGTGGCCCGGCGGGCGTACGGCAGGGCCTCCTCGCTGCGGCCGTTGACGTGCAGCGCCCAGGCCAGGGCGTCCGCGGTGTGCACGCTGTGGCGGCGCTGCCATTCGGCGCGGGCCGCCCGCAGGGCCTCCTTCACGTCGCCGTGGTCGGCAGCGGCGAGCGCGGTGTCGAGGTCGGCGTTGACGCCGCCCGCGCGGGCCAGGGCCGTCCAGGCGTCGACGAGGGCGTACTGGTCGCGGGCCCTCGCCCGGTCGCCCTCGGCGTCACGTGCCTCGTACAGCTCGCCGAGGGCGACGAGCGGGCCGGGCAGCGGGGAACGGGTGACGACATGCTCCAGCGCCTCGATGGCGGCCGCGCGGTCGCCGCTCGCGGCCTGGGCGCGGGCCCGGCCCTCCAGGGCGGGCAGGTGGTCCTCGTCGGCGGCGAGGGCGCGCGCGTAGTGCCGGAGCGCCGTGTCGTAGTCGCCCTGGTTCCAGGCGAGTTGACCGAGCGCGGTGGCGACGTACGCCACGTCGGCGGGCGAGGCGGCGCCGGCGAGCGCCTGTTCGAGCACGCGGCGCGCGGTCCGCACGTCCCCGCGCAGTTCCCGCACGTAGGCGTACCGCGTGAAGACCGGCACGCCCGGCCGCCTGCTGTCGGCGGTGTCGGCGGCCTCGGCCGCCTCCTCGTACCGGCCGAGTTCGACGAGGGCGTCGACACGGGAGGACAGGGCGCGCTCGTTGTACGGGTTCTGCTTCAGGGCCCGGTCGGCGTGGGTGAGGGCGCCGGTGAAGTCGTGCCGGGCCGCGGCGAGGGCGGCACGGCCGGCGAGGGCCTGGTCGTTGCCGGGTCGCAGGGTGAGGGAGCGCCGCAGAGCCCGCTGCGCCTGCGGGTACCGCGAGGGGTCGCCCTTGGTGCGGGCCTGCTCGACATAGGCGAGCCCGAGGGTGGCCCAGCCGCTGAAGTCCCGTGGCTGGGCACGGAGATGGGCCTGGAGCGAGCGGATCCCCGCGTCGAGGTCCCCGCCGGCCAGCGTGCCGGGAGCCAGGGCACCGCCCGCGGGCGAGGCGGCCACCGTGGCCCCACGGCTGTCCCGGAGACCGCCGGCCGCGACGGCCCCGGCGGTCAGCGCCACCGCGAGCAGCGCGGCACACCCGGCGAGACGACCCGCCCGCCACCGTCGCCCGGCAGCGGCGACCCGCCGCACGGCGGCGACCCGCTGGTCGCCGTCCGGCGCGCCACCGCCGACGGCCTCGGCCTCGGCGTCCGCGTCGGCGCCGGTACCCGACTCGGGCGTACGCGGCGTCGGGGTGCCCTGCACTGAAGTCTCCGACTCCGGAGCGCCTGACTCGGGAGCGCCGGACTCCGGTGCCGGGGTGCCATGCTGGGAGGTTTGCGACTTGGGAGCGCCGGCCTCCGGCGCCGGCGTGCCCTGCTCCGAAGTGACCGGCGCGGGAGCGTCCGACCCCGAAGCTCCCGACCCCGAAGCTCCCGACCCCGGGCTGCTCCCGGCTTCGGGTCCCGGTCCGGCGGCCGGCTCCTCGCCGTGTCGTCGCTCCGAAGCGCTGTCGTTCGTACGCGGAGGCATGCCTCTCCTCGGTCGGCTTTCTCTGAAGGGGGGTCGGCGGCGCGGCCCGTGCCGTGGGGACGGGTGGAAACGGACCGCGCCTGTCGGTGGGGGCGCGGGTCAGTACGCCCGGTTCCGCATACGGCGCCACCACAGCAGACCGCTGCCGACCAGCAGGACGCCGGCGGCGCCCGCGCCCGCGGACATGGCGATCAGGCCGGTGTCGTCGGAGCCCGTCGCGCCGGCCGGCCGCAGGGCGTCGCCCAGCTGGCTGCGGACGTCGTTGCCGCTGTCGACGCCCTTGGCGAGCGGACCGCGCGACCCCTCCGTCGGGTTGGCCAGGTACGGGAAGGAGTGGCCGAACTTCTTGTCGTTCTTGTCGACCGCGTCCCCGAGGTCGTTCTTCGCGCCGAGCAGTTCACCCTCGACGACCTGGAGCGAGGCGTCGATGACGTCGTCGGTGAGGCGACGGCCGTTCGGGAAGCCCGCGGTGTCGCCGTCCAGCACACCGAGCCGCTTCGGCTTGGCGGCCGGCTTGATGGAGGTGTTGAGGCGGAGCTGCTCCGACGGCGTCACGTGGGGCGGCTGGTTGAGGTCCTTCACACCCTTGAGGAACACGTCGACCAGGTCGTTGCGCGGCTCGGCGGGCGCCTTGATCTTGTAGATCGCCTCGATGAGCTTGGGCAGCTCGGGGTTGGTGACGTTCTGCAGGAACTGGGCGTCGTCCTTCGGCGCGGACGCGTTGAACGTGTCCTTGTCCTTCAGCGGGTTGACGACCTCGTTCACCAGCGGGTTGCCCAGCCGCGACACCTGCCGGAACTGGCCCCGCGCGTTCTTGCGCTGCGTCGTGGACCAGATGCCGACGACCGGCTGGTCCGCCGACTCGGTGATCAGGTGGTTCGGGACCTGCAGGGCGATGGAGTTGACGTTGTAGCCCTTGAGGGTGTCGTTGCCGACCTCGGAGAGGTTCCCGCCGTACAGCAGGTCGAAGACCCGCAGGTCCAGGAAGAACGGGTCGTCGGCCTGCCCCGCGAACGTCGCAGCGCCGCCCGCGAGTTGGTGGATGGCCTGCTTGCGCAGCGTGCCGTAGTCCGGCATGGACGCCTTGCCGACGTTCGACGGCGCCACCGGCACGTCGTCCGCGACCTTCGTCCTCGACACCGGGTACTGGTTCTTCAGCTTCAGCAGCTCGATGTCGTACGTCTGTGTGATGTTGAGGTCGGGGTCGTCCAGGCTGGTGACCGGGCCCGTGTTGTACAGGAACGTCTTGTCGTTCTTGACGTGCGTCCTGAACGTGTAGCGGAACAGCAGGTCTTCCTGGGCGTCACCGTTGTTGTCGACGCGCAGGTCGTACTGGGCGTCCTCGGCGAACGTGAAGAAGTTCGGTCCGCCGGCCGGTTCCTCGAACGGTATCCAGTTCGCGATGATGGTCGTCGTGTCCGGCTTGTCCGGGCTGACGAACGCGTACACGTCCGTGTTGTCGTACTGCGGGGTCCCCGAGATCAGCGGGGCCTCCCGGTGGCTGGAGGCGGAGGCCGCCTTGGGTTCCAGCGCGGTCACACCGGCGGCTGCGAGCCCTCCGGCGGCCAGCGCCCCACAGATCAGGGTCGCGATGCCGCCATGTCCCGCACCGGTCCTGGAGAAAGGTGTCATGCCGTCCGTCCTCAGTGCCAACTTGCCTGACGCACCGGGATTCGGAGCCGGTGCCGGGGCGGATTGGTCGAGTCCGAGAACTCGTTGCTCCGCGACCGTCCTTACGCGTCCCGCACCGGCATTTCTCACCGCTCGACCCGCGTTTTCGGTCGGCTGATCCGTAATGCCATCCGGAGACGCGTGCGCTGCGAATGCCTCGTGTGTGAGAGGGGACGGTGTGGATGCCTCGGGTGAGGGGACGGCTCGCGTGCGGCCGGAGAGAGGGGGACCGAGTGGAGGCGGACGAGCTGCTGCTGCTCGTGGCAGGCGGTGACCAGAACGCGTTCGAGCAGCTGTACGGCCTGGTGTCCGGGCCCGTGTTCGGGCTCGTGCGGCGCGTGGTGCGCGACCCGGCCCAGTCCGAGGAGGTGACCCAGGAGGTGCTGCTCGAACTCTGGCGTTCGGCCGCCCGGTTCGACCCCGGCCGGGGCAGCGCGCTCTCCTGGATCCTCACCCTCGCCCACCGCCGCGCGGTCGACCGGGTCCGCAGCGCCCGCGCGGCCGGCGAACGCGAGCAGCGCGAGGCCCAGCGCGCCCACCATCCCGCCTTCGACCAGGTCTCCGAGGAGGTGGAGGCCGGCCTGGAACGCGAGTGGGTGCGCCGCTGCCTGGACCGGCTCACCGCCCTGCAACGCCAGTCGGTCACCCTCGCCTACTACGAGGGCTACACCTACCGTGAGGTGGCCGAGCGGCTCTCCCTGCCGCTGGGCACGGTCAAGACCCGGATGCGCGACGGACTGACCCGGCTGCGCGAGTGCCTGGGAGGCGCGGCATGAGCCTGCTCGACCGACTGCTGCGCCGCGAGGACCCCCACTCGCTCACCGCGCCCTACGCGCTCGACGCGCTGGATCCTCCGGAGCGGATCCGCTTCGAGAAGCACCTGAGCAGCTGCGACCGCTGCGCCGCCGAGGTGCGGGCGCTGTCCGAGGACGCCGTCCGGCTCGCCTGGTCGACGGCCGCCCCGCCGCCCGCCGCCCTGCGTGACCGGGTGCTGGCCGCCGTACGGACGACACCGCAGGAACCGGCACCGGCCCGTGGGCACACCCCCACGCTGCCGCCCCACGTGTGGGGCGTCCAGCCGCCGCCGGCGCGCTCCCGTACGCGCCGGCCGCGCCCGCTGTTCGTGCCGTTCGCCACGGCGACGGCCGCCGCGGCCCTCGTCGTCGCCTCGCTGTTCGCCGTCCAGGCGAACCGCACGCAGGACCAGCTGAACGCCGAACGCGCCCAGGCGCGTGAGATCGCCCACGTTCTCGCGGCTCCGGACGCGCGCGCGAGCAGCGGCCGGGACGGCCGGGGCGGCACACTCGGAGTGATCGCTTCCGCATCGGAGGGGCGTGCGGTCGTCACCCTCGGCGGCCACGACGGCCTGCCGGACGACCGTGTGCATCAACTCTGGCTGATGCGCCCCGGCGCGCAACCGCGCTCCCTGGGCCTCTTCGAGGGCGACACGCCCTTGGTCGCCGCCGGCCTCGACAAGTCGGCGACATCACTCGCCGTGACCGTGGAACCCGACGGGGGATCGCCGCAGCCCACCAGCCAGCCCATTGTCCAACTCGCCCTGAATTCGCTTGGATTCGGAGGGTAATCGGTCGGACATCGTCAACCCCCTTATGGGGAAGGTGAATCCTGTGACCGCGATACACGCGTGCCTAACCGGGGCGATAGGGTTAACCTGCCCGGGCCGGGTGGACTCGTACGGGTGGGGAGTGACATGGAACAGATAACAGTGCGCAGCAGGGCCAGGGTCCCTGCGATCACCTGCGGGAGCAGCGCGAGCAGTTCGCGCCTCGACCGCCATCTGTCGATCCTGGCGGGACCGGCCGTCCCGCAGCGGGAGACGGTCGAGGCGACCTCACTGATGCGTGAACTCACGGCGCGTGACAGCACGCGCGACCGCAGCGGCAGGGGCGCGCGCGTGCGCCGCGTCTCGCTGTTCGCACCGCTGCGCCGACTGCGCCGTTCGCTGTTCGGCGGCGAGTAGGGCCCGCGACCGGGCGGCCGAACCGCCCCGGCGCTGCGCTGCGACACCGCCGTCCGTCATTCCCGCGGCACGCAGCGACGCCCGGTGCGCTCCCGGTCGCGGCACATCTCTCCCCTCCGCACCGCCACCCCGCCCGGCGGTGACGGAGGCGGGCCCCGCCCGCCCGTCGGCCTGTTGCTGCTGTTCCGCTTCGCGGCCACCTGAGTCGGCATCCTGCTCGGCCTCACGTCGCCAACGAGCAGGTCGTCGCCGAACGCACCCGCTCCGTGCCCTGGTCGGCGGAGCAGGAGCAGGCGGTGCGCGGCGCCTGCATGATGAGCCGGGTCATGACCGGCGACTATCCGCACCTGGCCGCCCTCTTCGCGCGGGGCGTCGCACCGCCGGACGACCCGGAAAGAGCGTTCGACCGGATGATGACGAGGCTGCTGGACTCCTTCACGCCCAGGGAGTAGGCCGCTTGCCGAGGGCGGCCTGGGTTGAAGGCCGGCGGCTAGATCAGCGCGAGTTGCCCCTCCGGCCCCTCCTCGGTGCCGTTCAGCACCGAAGCCGGCCTGCGGGCCCCGTCCGCAACCGGGAGCACGCCCGCCTTCCGCAGCTCCGCCGCCGTGACCGGGTCCGGCACCGTCAACTCCTCCTGCCGCGGGCGCAGTTCGGCGAGCAGGGCCAGGACGGTGATCAGCTCCAGCAGCTCCGACGTCCAGGTCTGCGGCCAGGTCGCCGGGCCGATCGCCGCCAGTGTTCCCGGTTCGGCCCGCGCCGTGCGGGCCGTGAACCACTGTTCCAGGACGCGGACCCCGGCCACCTCGAAGTCCCAGGCCTCCGGCGGCACCGGCGAGATCCGGCCCTCGTCCAGGAACAGGGACTCCTCGTCGCGGTCGTAGCGCACGGTCAGGGGCCGGGAGGGCAGCGGCGCGCGGACGTACGGGCGGCGGCCGCCCGGCAGTTTGGGGCGCTCGCCGTCACGGCGCATCAGCCACAGCATCCGGTGGCCCACCTCCACGCCCCGCGCCCACGCGGCGGCGTCCCCGGTGAGCGGGACGGTGAGGCCGGGGCGGGCCGTCGCCGTGACCCAGGCCAGCACGTCCAGCGGGCTGGGCTCGGTGCCGAGCCGGGAGCCCAGGTGCTCCAGCAGGCCCGGCGCGAGGTTCGGTTCCGTGCCGCCCGGTCGCCGGTACAGCGGGCGGACCCGGCCGGGGCGGAGCAGCGGCAGCAGGGAGGTCGCCAGCAGCGCGAGGCCGGGGGCGTCGGTCTCCACGGCGAAGACCTGCCGCTCGTCCGCCACCCGCCACAGCTCCGGGCGGGCCGCGTCGATGAGGCGGTGGTCGGGGATCAGCCACTGCTCGTCGAAGGGGGCGTGCAGCACGCGCACCGGCTCCGGGCAGGGGCCCGAGGCGCGGACCAGCTTCTCCGTGCCGGTGGCCTGGCCCGGCAGCTGACCGACCGCCGAGTGCGGTGTGCGCGAGCGCGTCGGCTGGAACAGCGCCTCGCGGTCCGGCCCCTCGGCCTTCACCAGCGCGTCCCAACGGGCCTTCAGGGACGCCGCGTCGGGGGCCGTCGGCCAGCCCCGGCCGAGCCGCGGCGGTGCGACGGACCACGGCATGAGGTCCGCCAGCGGCGGAGCGTCGTCGTGCGTCACGCTGGGCATCGTACGGCCTGCCGGAGACAGGGGTGTCAGGTGGCGTCCAGGGTCACGGTGAAGGAGAAGCGGTCGCCCCGGTAGTGGATGACGGCCACGTCCAGGGGCCGCCCGCCGGCGTCGTACGTGATGCCGGTGTAGTGCAGGATCGGGCTGAGCAGCGGGACGTCGAGCAGCCGCGCCGTCTCCGGGTCGGCCAGGCGCGCCTCCACCGTGTCCGTGATGCGGCTGATGTCCGCCCCGACGACGTCCCGCAGCACCTTGGTCATCGGCCAGCGGACCAGGTCGTCCAGGTCGATGCGGGCGGCGAGTTCGGAGCGGACGTAGTTGCGGGCGTGGTTGGTCGGCTCACCCGTCTTCTCGTCGCTGCGCAGCCGGTGGTACGTCGCCACCTCGGCCAGGTCCGGGAAGAACTCGGCGAGTTCGGCGGGCACGGGGGCGCTGCCGTGCTCCAGCAGCCGCGTCGTCATGCCGGACTGCTGGGCCACGATGGCGTCCACCGAGCCCAGCAGGCGCACCGGGGCGCCCCTGCGGGCGTCGGGCTCGATGAACGTGCCGCGCCGGCGGTGACGGCTGATCAGCCCCTCGTCCTCCAGCTCCTTCAGCGCCTGCCGCATGGTCAGCACGCTCACCCCGTAGTGCCCGGCCAGCTGTTCCTCGGTGGGCAGGCGCAGCGGGTCCTGGGGCGAGCGGCCGAGGATCGAGGCGCGCAGCGACTGCGACACCTGGTACCAGAGCGGCAGCTTGCGGTTCAGGACGATCGAGTCCGGGGCGAAGGAGGTCACGGCTGATATCCGTACCGGTCGGAACCGTTCAGTGCAACGTGCCGTCCGACGGGCGGAAGTGCCGCTCCAGGCCCCGCCACACATCGTCGTACCGCTGCTGCAGATGCTCCGCCCGCGCCGCCTGCGGGGTGAGGGTGACCGGCCAGCGGGTCTCGAACATGAACGCCAGCCCGTCGTCGATCTTCTGCGGCCGCAGCTCTGCGGTGCTCGCCCGGTCGAACGTCTCCCGGTCCGGCCCGTGCGCCGACATCATGTTGTGCAGCGAGCCGCCGCCCGGCACGAAACCCTCCGCCTTGGCGTCGTACGCGCCCTCGATCAGGCCCATGTACTCGCTCATCACGTTCCGGTGGAAGTACGGCGGCCGGAAGGTGTCCTCGCCCACCAGCCAGCGCGGCGCGAAGACGACGAAGTCGACGGCGGCCAGCCCCGGGGTGTCGGAGGGCGAGGTGAGGACCGTGAAGATCGACGGGTCGGGGTGGTCGTACGAGATCGTCCCGATGACGTTGAAGCGGCGCAGGTCGTAGACGTACGGCACATGGTTGCCGTGCCAGGCGACCACGTCGAGCGGTGAGTGGTCGTACGTGGCCGTCCAGAGGTTGCCGCAGAACTTGTTGACCACCTCCACCGGGCCGTCGACGTCCTCGTACGCGGCGACCGGTGCCCGGAAGTCCCGGGCGTTGGCGAGCCCGTTGGCGCCGATCGGGCCGAGGTCGGGGAGGCGGAAGGGGGCGCCGTAGTTCTCGCACACATAGCCGCGGGCAGTGTCCTCCAAAAGCTCCACACGGAAGCGGACCCCACGAGGGATGAGCGCGATATGGCCCGGCTCCACATGCAGCATCCCGAACTCGGTGCGCAGCAGCAGTCCGCCGCGCTCCGGGACGATCAGCAGTTCGCCGTCGGCGTCGCTGAAGACACGGTCCATCGAGGCGTTGGCGTGGTAGAGGTGCACGGCCATGCCGCTGCGCTGCGTCACGTCGCCGTTGCCGCCGAGGGTCCACAGGCCCTTGAGGAAGTCGGTCCCCGGCTCGGGTGCGGGCAGCGGATTCCAGCGCAGCCGGTTGGGGTCGGGCACCGTCTGCGTGAAGGGCGCGGTGCGGATCGCGCCGTTGCCGGTGCGGGTGAACGCCGGGTGCGCGGCCGACGGGCGGATCCGGTAGAGCCAGGAGCGGCGGTTGTGCGCCCGCGGCTCGGTGAACGCCGTACCGCTCAGCTGCTCCGCGTACAGCCCGAGCGGAGCGCGCTGCGGCGCGTTGCGGCCCTCGGGCAAGGCGCCCGGGACGGCCTCGGAGCTGTGCTCGTTGCCGAAGCCGGAGAGATAGGTCAGGCCCTCGGCGGTCTTCCGCGCGTCCCCGCTCATGATCGCTGCTCCCTCGCAGTTCTGATTCCTATGGGACACCGTAGGATTGCGTTTTCGTCGGCGCAAGAGGGCCGGGCGCGGATGAGTGGAACGCGCACGCGATTCCGTACGGGGGGTGGAGGTTCACCGGACCTTCCCGGAAAGGCATGATGATGCCCGTGCCCCACGCGACATCGCTCCGCCGTGCGCCCGTGCAGCGGCGCAGTGCCGAACGGCTGACCAGGATCCTCGACGCCTGCGCCGACCTGCTCGACGAGGTCGGCTACGACGCGCTGAGCACCCGCGCCGTCGCCCAGCGTGCCGGCGTCCCCATCGGCTCCGTCTACCGCTTCTTCGGCAACAAGCGGCAGATGGCCGACGCCCTGGCCCAGCGCAACCTGGAGCGGTACTCCGAGCGCGTCACCGAGCGCCTCGGCGCGACCGGCGACGGGGGCTGGCGCGCGGCCCTGGACGCCGTGCTCGACGAGTACCTGGACATGAAGCGCACCGCGCCCGGCTTCTCGCTCGTCGACTTCGGCAACCAGATCCCGGTCGGCTCCCGCCACGAGCCGAACCACCGCGTCGCCGACCGACTGACGGATCTGCTCTCCGGGTACCTCGCCCGCCAGGTGGACGAGGAGCTGCGCCGTACCTTCCTCGTCGCCGTGGAGACCGCCGACACCCTGGTCCACCTGGCCTTCCGGGTGGCGCCGGAGGGCGACGAGAAGATCATCGAAGAGATGCGGCAGATGTTGCGGGCCTATCTGGCGCGGGTGCTGGACTGACGCTGCCCGGCGTGGCGCCGGGGAGTTTCCGGCCCCGTCCACGCACGGCCCTCCCCGGCATGCATACCGGTCGGTATGCTCGACGGAGTCCGCGCCCCATCGGCGCCGCCACCGTCCGGGAGGTCCCGTGTCCCGCACCGCCCTGCGTGTCTGTCCCCTGTGCGAGGCCACCTGTGGCCTGACCCTGACCATCGACGGAACCCGCGTCACCCACGCCCGCGGCGACCGCGACGACGTGTTCAGCAAGGGCTTCGTCTGCCCCAAGGGCGCCGCCTTCGGGGCCGTCGACTCCGACCCCGACCGGCTGCGCGGCCCGCTCGTGCGCAAGGACGGAGAGCTGCGCGAGGCCGGCTGGGAGGAGGCCTTCGACGCCGTCGCGGCCGGCCTCCGCCCCGTCGTCGAGCGGTACGGCCCGCACTCCGTCGGTGTCGTCCTCGGCAACCCCAACGTCCACACCGTCGCGGGCGCCCTCTACCCGCCCTTGCTCGTCGCCGGGCTCGGCACGCGCAGCCTCTTCACCGCCTCCACGGTCGACCAGATGCCCAAGCACGTCTCCAGCGGACTGCTCTACGGCGACGCCCTCGCGATCCCCGTCCCCGACCTCGACCGCACCGACCATCTGCTCCTCATCGGCGCCAACCCGCTGGAGTCCAACGGCAGTCTGTGCACCGCCCCCGACTTCCCGGGCCGGCTCAAGGCGCTGAAGGCCCGCGGCGGCACCCTCACCGTCATCGACCCGCGCCGCACCCGCACCGCCCGGCTCGCCGACCGGCACATCGCGATCCGGCCCGGCACGGACGCCCTGCTGCTCGCGGCGATGGCGTACGTGCTGTTCGACGAGGGCCTCGTGGACCTCGGCGCGTCGGCCCCGCACGTCCAGGGCGTCGACGAACTCGCCGGCGCGCTGCGGGACTTCACCCCCGAGGCCGTCGCCGCGGCCTGCGACGTGGACGCCTCGGTGACCCGTACGCTCGCCCGCGAGCTCGCCGCCGCCCCCACCGCCGCCGTCTACGGCCGCATCGGCAGCTGCACCGTCCCGCACGGCACCCTCGCCAGCTGGCTCGTCGACGTGCTGAACATCCTCACCGGAAACCTCGACCGCCCCGGCGGCGCCCTCTTCCCGCAGGCCGCCACCGACAGGTCCCCGCGTCCGGCCGGTCCCGGCCGCGGTTTCGCGCTCGGCCGCTGGCACTCACGGGTGAGCCGACACCCGGAGGCCAAGGGCGAGTTGCCGCTCGCCGCCCTCGCCGAGGAGATCGACACCGCCACCGACGAGGGCGAGCCGATCCGCGCCCTCGTCGCCGTCGCGGCCAACCCGGTGCTGTCCGCACCCGACGGCGACCGCCTCGACAAGGCGCTCGCCTCCCTCGACTTCATGGTCAGCGTCGACCCGTACCTCAACGAGACCTCGCGCCACGCCCACGTCGTCCTGCCGCCGCCCCCGCCCGCGCAGAGCCCGCACCACGACTTCGCCTTCAACGCCCTCGCGGTGCGCAACCAGGTCCGCTACAGCCGCCCCGCCGTTCCGCTGGAGCCCGGCCGCATGGCCGAGACCGAGATCCTGGCGCGGCTCGTCCTCGCCGCGACGGGCATGCACGGCGCCGATCCGGCCGCCGTCGACCGACTGGTCATCGACCAGACCCTCGGCAAGGCGGTGCAGGAGCCGCACTCCCCGGTGCACGGCCACGACCCCCGGGAGCTCGCCGCACGGCTCACCGGTGACACCGGACCCGAACGGCGGCTGGACATGATGCTGCGCCTCGGCCCCTACGGCGACGGCTTCGGCGTACGACCGGACGGGCTCACCCTGGAGAAGCTGCTCGCGCACCCGCACGGCATCGACCTCGGGCCGCTCCGGCCCCGACTGCCGCAACCGCTCAAAACCAGGAGCGGCAAGGTGGAACTGCTGCCGCAGCCCATCGCCGACGACCTGCCGAGGCTGCGGGACGCGCTGCGGCAGCTCCCCGCCGGGCTCGTCCTGGTCGGCCGCCGGCACCTGCGGTCCAACAACAGCTGGATGCACAACGTGCCCGCCCTCACCGGCGGCTCGAACCGCTGCACCGTGCACATCCACCCCGCGGATGCCGAGCGGCTCGGGGTGCGCGACGGGGAGCCGGTGCGGCTCAAGGGCGCCGGGGGAGAGGTCACCGCCCCCGCCGAGGTCACGGACGGTGTACGGCCGGGCGTGGTGAGCCTGCCGCACGGCTGGGGCCACGACCGGCCCGGCACCCGGCTCAGCCATGCCGCCACCGACCCCGGCGTCAACGTCAACCAGCTCCTCGACGGCCGCCTGCTCGACCCGCTGTCGGGCAACGCGGTCCTCAACGGTGTGCCCGTCGAGGTCGCCCCAGCGGCCGAAAAGCTCACCCCGCTGACCTGAGCAAAGCTGTGACCAGCAGTTTTGCGCTTATTGCTCGCACGTCAACGTCTTGTTAACGCCGCTTGAAGCGACCTAACGTCTCGGACACCGCCGGCCCTGGTGGGATGTTCAAGGGCGAACGTTAGGTATCCACTCATGCTGACCCTCCTCGGCTTCGCCATGATCGCGACCTTCCTGGTCCTGATCATGATGAAGAAGATGTCGCCGATCGCGGCGCTCGTGCTGATTCCCGCGCTGTTCTGCGTGTTCGTCGGCCAGGGCGCCAAGCTCGGCGACTACGTCATCGACGGCGTGACCAGCCTCGCCCCCACCGCGGCGATGCTCATGTTCGCGATCGTCTACTTCGGCGTGATGATCGACGTCGGTCTCTTCGACCCGGTCGTCCGCGGGATCCTCAGGTTCTGCAAAGCCGACCCGATGCGGATCGTCGTCGGCACTGCCGTGCTCGCCGCGATCGTCTCGCTCGACGGCGACGGATCCACCACCTTCATGATCACCGTCTCGGCGATGTACCCGCTGTACAAGCGCCTCAAGATGAGCCTGGTCGTGATGACCGGTGTCGCCGCCATGGCCAACGGCGTGATGAACACCCTTCCGTGGGGCGGCCCCACCGCCCGCGCCGCCACCGCGCTGAAGCTGGACGCCAGCGACATCTTCGTCCCGATGATCCCCGCCCTCGGCGTGGGCCTGCTCTTCGTCTTCGGCCTGTCCTACGTGCTCGGTCTGCGCGAGCGGCGGCGGCTGGGCGTGCTGACGCTGGACGAGGTGCTGGAGGAGGAGAAGGAGGCGGAGCAGGAGTCCGAGACGGTCCTGGTGGGCGCCGGCGGCTCCGGCGACGGCAAGGTCTCCATGCGCAAGGGCGTCCCCACGGGCGGCGCGGGCTCCGGCACCGACGCAGACGAGGCGGACGGCGGGCCCGAGGAGGGCATGCAGGTTCTCGACCCGAACCGCCCCACGCTGCGCCCCAAGCTGTACTGGTTCAACGCGCTGCTCACGGTCGCCCTGCTCACCGCCATGATCATGGAGTGGCTGCCGATCCCGGTGCTGTTCCTGCTCGGCGCCGCGCTAGCGCTCACCGTCAACTTCCCGCACATGCCGGACCAGAAAGCCCGCATCGGTGCGCACGCCGAGAACGTCCTCAACGTCTCCGGCATGGTCTTCGCCGCAGCCGTCTTCACGGGTGTGCTCCAGGGCACCGGCATGGTGGACCACATGGCCAAGTGGGTCGTCGGCAACATCCCCGACGGCATGGGCCCGCACATGGCGCTCATGACCGGCCTGCTGAGCATCCCGTTCACGTACTTCATGTCCAACGACGGTTTCTACTTCGGCATCCTCCCGGTCCTCGCCGAGGCGGGCCACGCGCACGGCGTCTCGTCCCTGGAGATCGCCCGCGCCTCGCTCATCGGCCAGCCGCTGCACATGTCCAGCCCGCTCGTCCCGGCCGTGTACGTCCTGGTCGGCATGGCCAAGGTCGAGTTCGGCGACCACACCAGGTTCGTGGTGAAGTGGGCCGTGCTCACCTCGCTCGTGGTACTCGGCGCCGGGATCCTGTTCGGCATCATCTGATCACTCGCAGGAGGTCGTTCCCCATGGGGCCCGGTGGGAACCGCGGTTGGCTGCTCCGCCTCGTCATCGCCTTCAGCTTCGCGCAGGGGGCGGTGTCGATGGCCCGGCCCGCCGTCTCCTACCGGGCCCTGGCGCTGGGCGCGGACGAGCGGGCCGTCGGCGTCATCGCGGGCGTGTACGCGCTGCTGCCGCTGTTCGCCGCCGTGCCGCTGGGCCGCCGCACCGACCAGGGCCGCTGCGCGCCGCTGCTGCCCGTCGGTGTGGTGCTGATATCCGGCGGCTGCGTGCTGAGCGGCGTCGCCGGCTCCCTGTGGGCGATGGCGGTCTGGAGCGGTGTGATGGGCCTCGGCCACCTCTGCTTCGTCATCGGCGCCCAGTCGCTGGTCGCCCGCCAGTCCGCGCCACACGAACAGGACCGCAACTTCGGCCACTTCACCATCGGCGCCTCCCTCGGCCAGCTGGCCGGGCCCGTCGCGGCGGGCGCGCTGATCGGCGGCCGTGACATGGCGGGCACCAGCGCGCTCGCCCTGCTGGTCGCGGGCGCGGGCGCGGCGGTGGCCCTCACCTCGCTGTGGCGCATCGAGCACCGCCGTACGGCGTCCACGTCCCCCGCGGCGTCGGGCGACCGCGTCCCCGTGCACCGCATCCTGCGCGCCCGGGGCGTACCCGCGGGCATCCTCATCAGCCTCTCCGTGCTCTCCGCGACCGACATCCTCACCGCGTACCTGCCGGTGGTCGGCGAGCGCCGGGGCATCGCTCCGTCGGTCATCGGGCTCCTGCTCAGCCTGCGGGCGGCGGCCACCATCGCCTGCCGCCTGGTCCTCACGCCCCTGCTGCGGCTGCTCGGCCGCACCCTGCTGCTCACCGTGACCTGTGTGCTGGCGGCCCTGCTCTGCGCGGGCATCGCGTTCCCGGTGCCGGTGTGGGCGCTGGCCCTGATCCTCGCCGTGCTGGGCTTCTGCCTCGGCGTGGGCCAGCCGCTGTCCATGACGACGGTCGTGCAGGCCGCCCCCGACGGCGCCCGCTCCACGGCCCTGGCCCTGCGCCTGACCGGCAACCGCCTCGGCCAGGTCACCGCGCCCGCCGCGGCGGGTCTGGTCGCCGGAGTCGCGGGCGTCGCGGCGCCGTTCGTGATGCTCGGCGTCCTGTTGCTGCTGTCGGCGGCGACGGGCCTGCGCGCAGGGGGTTCCTCGGCCGAGCCCGCGGCGGACAGGGAGCCGTCCCCGAAGCCGCGAGCCGGCGCCGGTCACTGAGCCGGGACCACGGCCCCGCCGGGTCAGGGGCCGTCGTCCTACGCCGGAGCGCTGGAACGGGGCATGCACAGGGCCCAGATGATGAAGCCGTGGATGACGATCAGCACGACGGCCCACACCGGGGCGTGCGGCAGCCACACGAAGTTGGCCACCATGCCGAGGCCGGCCAGGACGATGCCGACGACGCGGGCCCACAGCGCACCCGTGAACAGCGCGAAACCGGCCAGGGCCACCACGATGCCGAGGATCAGGTGGATCCAGCCCCAGCCGGTGAGGCTGAACTGGTAGGTGAAGTTCGGCGTGGCCACGAACACGTCGTCCTTGGCGAGGGCGGAGATGCCCTGGAAGACCGCCATGATCCCACCGAAGATCATCAAGGTCGCGGCGGCGGCGGTCCAACCCGTGGCCCAGGGGCTCTTCGCTTCCCACGGGGTGGTGGCGCGGCGAGTGGTGTGGCCCGTTTCGGTCGCGTGACCGGTCATACGGCGCTCCTTCGCTGCAATGGTCGCATCGTCGTGTCGGCGGTCCTGGCGCGACCTCCGACCCTGCACCGAGGCTCGCACCGCACCGGCGACTCGGCATCTCGAGCGACCGCCGCGTTCACCCACCCGGTTGCGCAGGCGATGACCCGACCCTTGTGACGACCATAGGAACATGACGGAGCGGACCAACTTGAGCGAACCGGACGCCGGGGCGTCGCCCGGCTCGGTCCGCACCCCGTACACGGGCGCGGTCTACGGCTCGCTGGTGGCCGCCTCCGTGGTCGCCGGAGCCAGCGCGGCCGGGCCGTACGCGCGTCTGGAGCTGGTGCTGCTCCTGCTGTGCACCGGAGTCGTCTTCTGGGCCGCGCACGCCTACGCCACGCTCGTCGGCGACCTGCTCCCGCACCGGCCGTTGACGTGGTCCGGGGTCGGCCGGGTGTGCGCGCACGAGTGGCCGATCGTGCAGGCGGCCGTGGCCCCGGCCGCCGCCGTCGCGATCAGTCCGGTGCTCGGTCTGGGCGTCGAGGGCGCGGCCTGGCTGGCGCTCGGCGTCGCCGTCGTCCAGCAGGTCGCCTGGGCGACCGCCGCGGTGCTCAGGGCCGGCGCGTCCCGCCGCGCGGTGGTGTCGGCCGCTGCGGTCAACCTGGCGCTCGGCCTGGTGATCGTCGCGGCCAAGGTGGCGGTCCAGGACTGATGCCGGACGACTGGCGTCCGGTGTCGGCGTCCGACGACTGGAGTCCGGCGTTCGCGCCCGGCGGCGTGTGGTGCCCCGTGGGCCTGCGCACCGGGCGCGTGGGGGTGTGCCGGTGCGCACCCGGGTCGGGGGCTGGGCACCTGCCGACGTGCTGGTGGTGTTGGGACGTTGCGGGGCGCCTGCCGGCGTGTTGTCGGCTGGGGGCTGGATGCCGCGTGGGTGGGGGTGTGCTGGTGCGCGCCCGGGCCTGGGCTGGGCACGTGCCGACGTGCTGGGGGTGCACACCGGGCGCGCGTGGGGGTGCCGGTGTCGCCCGAGTCGGCCACCGGGCGTCATGTCGGCGTGCCGGTGCGCACCCGGGCCTGGAGACTGGGCGCATGCCGAGGCGCGCCGAGGACCGCCCGCGCAGGGCCGCCGGAGTGGTCGCGTCCGCGTGGGAGGCCTGCCGCGCCCGCCGCCGCTGCCGCGTCTGCGGCGGACGCGCCCGTCGCCGTCGGCGGCGGCCCGAGACGTAAGGAGTGGCCGTGCTGCCGGGATTCCTGACCAGGGCGATCGATATGCTGCTCGGCCGGGAAGGCCGCTCGTTGCATCTGAAGGCCGTGGGCGCCGCGACGGTCGTGCTCGGGGTGACGGCCCTGGTCGGCTCCCAGGCCGTGGTGGTCGCCGAGCACGGCGCGCCGCACGCGAATCTGACGACGTACCCCAGAGCGCTGTGGTGGTCGGTCGAGACGGCGACCACCGTCGGCTACGGCGACTTCTACCCGGTGACGCTGTGGGGCCGGATCATCGGCGCGGTGGTGATGGTCGTCGGCATCACCACGTACGGCATCGTCACCGCCGCTCTCGCGACCTGGTTCGTCGGCCGGGAGGACAGACGGCGCCGGCACCTGGCCCGCACTGCCGAACAGGCGGCGCACCGGCTCGGCGACGAGACCGTCCACGCGCTGCACGAACGCTTCGACCGCCTGGAGCGGCTGCTCGCCGCGAACAGCGGTCCCCAGGGCGGGCCGGACCGACCGGCTCCGCCTGGCCGAGTGGACCGCTCCGGCCCTGAATGATGTCGTCCGCTTTCTCACCTGCTGGACCTGAGAGCCCGATCCCGCCGCATCTCTTCCCCCGGCCGCACACAGTCCGTTAACTTCCGTGACCCACAGCCCCGTACGACCCGCACGGGACATCGGACCGCGGAGCACCAGCGCCCTAGTGAGCCCCCGGGGGCACCCTCATGACACGCGCCATCTCCCTGCACGACGTGAGCAAGTCCTACGCGCGAGGCGTCCGCGTGGTGGACCGGCTGTCGCTGGACATCGCGCCGGGCGAGTTCCTCGTCCTGCTCGGTCCCTCCGGCTGCGGCAAGTCCACCGTGCTGCGGATGATCGCAGGCCTGGAGGAGATCGACGAGGGCGACCTGCTGCTCGACGGCGAGTACGCCAACGACTGGCCGCCGTCCGCCCGGGACATGGCGATGGTCTTCCAGAACTTCGCCCTCTACCCGAGCATGACCAGCCGCGACAACATCGGCTTCCCATTGCGGATCGAGGCCCCGGGTGCCGACCCGCGGCCCCGCGTGGACGCCACCGCCCGGATGCTCGGCATCGAGGACCTCCTGGACCGCTATCCCGCCCAGCTCTCCGGCGGCGAACGCCAGCGCGTCGCCATGGGCCGGGCGATCGCCCGCCATCCCTCCGCCTTCCTGATGGACGAGCCGCTGTCCAACCTCGACGCCAAGCTCCGCAACCACCTCCGGGCCGAAATCGCCGGGCTGACCAGGGAGTTGGGTGTCACCACGGTCTACGTGACCCACGACCAGGCCGAGGCCATGTCGCTCGGCGACCGTGTCGCCGTGCTGCGCGGCGGCGTGCTCCAGCAGGTCGGCAGCCCGCGCGAGGTGTACGCGCTGCCGCGCAACGTCTTCGTCGCCGCCTTCATCGGCACCCCGCGCATCAACCTGCTGCGCGGCCTGGTCCGCGCCCCGCTCGACGGTGCGATGACCATCAGCCTCGGCAAGCAGTTCCTGCGGCTGCCCGAACCGCTCTCGCTCGACCACCGGTTGCTGCGCGTCCAGCAGGGCCGCGAGGTCATCGTCGGACTGCGCTCCGAGGCCGTCCGCATCGCGAAGCACTCCGCCGCCCGCCCCGGCGAGGTGCCCCTCACCGGCCTGGTGGAGCACGTCGAGTTCCAGGGCCACGAGATCCTCGTCCACTTCAACACCGGCTCCAGCCCCGCCGTCGTCCCCGAACTGGAGGCGCCGCGGCCCCGCCCCGGCCGCCAGGCCCGGCGCCGCCGCCGCGAGGGCACGGTCCTGAGCCGGCTGCGGGAACGAGCGGGCGCCCTGCGCGCCGGGCCGGTCGTGGTCCTCGACCAGCCGGCGGACGCCGACCCCGGCCCCACGTCCACCGAGCCGCGTCTGCCCGGCGACCTCATCGTCCGCACCACCCCGGACCTCGACCTGCGGCACGGCATGCAGGTGCCGCTCCTCGTCGACCTCGCCCACCTCTTCGTCTTCGACCAGCACGGCGAGCGCATCTGCCCGAACCCGGCGCGGCTGCCCGACCTGGAGGAGTGAGCAGCGGCACAACCGGCCCGTGCGGTGCCTGTGCTGTGATGGCCGGGACGGTCCGGCGCAGCGCTCTGGCGCACTAAAACTAACGCCGCTAGTTTATGTGTCGGACGACGCCGCAGCCCGCCCCGGAGGAAGCACGATGAAGGCACACGACGGCATGTACATCGACGGCGCCTGGCGCCCCGCCGCCGGCCAGGACGTGATCGAGGTCGTGAACCCGGCCGACGAGCAGGTCATCGCCACGGTCCCGGCGGGCACGGCCGAGGACGTCGACGCCGCCGTACGCGCCGCCCGGGCCGCCCTCCCGGCCTGGGCTGCGACCCCGCCCGCCGAGCGGGCCGCACGCCTGGCCGCCCTGCGCGACGTGCTGGCGTCCCGCGCGGAGGAGATCGCCGAGACCGTGACCGCCGAACTCGGCTCGCCCCTGAAGTTCTCCCAGGCCGTCCACGCGGGCGTGCCCGTCGCGGTGGCCGGCTCCTACGCCGAGCTCGCGGCGACGTACGCCTTCGAGGAGAAGGTCGGCAACTCGACCGTCCTGCACGAGCCGATCGGCGTGGTCGCCGCGATCACGCCCTGGAACTACCCCCTCCACCAGATCGTCGCCAAGGTCGCCCCCGCGCTGGCCGCCGGCTGCACGGTCGTCGTCAAGCCCGCCGAGGACACCCCGCTGGTCGCCCGCCTCTTCGCCGAGGCGGTGCACGAGGCCGGCGTCCCGGCGGGCGTGTTCAACCTGGTCACCGGCCTGGGCCCGGTCGCTGGCCAGGCGCTCGCCGAGCACCCGGACGTCGACCTGGTCTCCTTCACCGGCTCCACCGCCGTCGGCCGCCGCATCGGCGCGATCGCCGCGGGCGCGGTCAAGAAGGTCGCCCTCGAACTGGGCGGCAAGTCCGCCAACGTCATCCTGCCGAGCGCCGACCTCGCCAAGGCGGTCAACGTCGGCGTCGCCAACGTGATGTCCAACTCCGGCCAGACGTGCAGCGCCTGGACCCGGATGCTGGTCCACCGCGACCGGTACGAGGAGGCGGTGGAGCTGGCCGCGGCCGCCGCGGCGAAGTACGGCGACCGGATCGGCCCCGTCGTCAACGCCGAGCAGCAGGCCCGCGTACGCGGCTACATCGACAAGGGGCTCGCCGAGGGCGCCCGCCTGGTCGCGGGCGGCCCCGAGGCCCCGCGTGAGAAGGGCTACTACGTCAGCCCGACCGTCTTCGCCGACGTCACGCCCGACATGACCATCGCCCAGGAGGAGATCTTCGGCCCGGTCCTGTCGATCCTGCGCTACGAGGACGAGGAGGACGCCCTGCGCATCGCCAACGGTACGGTCTACGGCCTCGCCGGCGCGGTCTGGGCCGGTGACGAGGCCGAGGCGGTGGCCTTCGCCCGCCGCATGGAGACCGGGCAGGTGGACATCAACGGCGGCCGCTTCAACCCCCTCGCCCCGTTCGGCGGCTACAAGCAGTCGGGCGTCGGCCGGGAGCTCGGCGCGCACGGGCTGTCCGAGTACCTCCAGACCAAGTCCCTCCAGTTCTAAGGGAGTTCGTTTCTGTCATGGCTGTCCGCGCCGCCGTCCTGCCCGCCATCGGCTCCCCACTGGAGATCACCGGCATCGAGCTGCCCGACCCCGGCCCCGGCCAGGTCCGCGTCCGGCTCGCCGCCGCCGGGGTCTGCCACTCCGACCTGTCCCTGTCCAACGGCACCATGCGGGTACCGGTCCCCGCCGTCCTCGGCCACGAGGGCGCCGGCACGGTCCTCGCCGTCGGTGAGGGCGTCACCCACGTCGCGCCCGGCGACGGTGTCGTCCTCAACTGGGCCCCGTCCTGCGGCAGCTGTTCCGCCTGCGCCCGCGGCGAGGTCTGGCTGTGCGCCAACGCCCTGAACGGCGCGGCCGCCGTCCACGCCCGCCGCGCCGACGACGGCACCGACCTCCACCCCGGCCTCAACGTCGCCGCCTTCGCCGAGGAGACGGTGGTCTCCGCCTCTTGCGTCCTGCCCCTCCCGGACGGCATCCCGCTCGCCGACGCCGCCCTCCTCGGCTGCGCCGTCCTGACCGGCTACGGAGCCGTCCACCACTCGGCCGCCGTCCGCCCCGGCGAGACGGTGGCGGTGTTCGGCGCCGGGGGAGTCGGTCTGGCCGCGCTCCAGGCGGCCCGTATCGCGGGCGCGTCGACGATCGTGGCGGTCGACGTCTCCCCGCAGAAGGAGGAACTCGCCCGGGCCGCCGGAGCCACCGACTACCTCGTCGCCTCCGAGCAGACTCCCCGCGAGATCCGTGCCCTGACCGGCAAGGAGGGCGCCGACGTCGCCGTCGAGTGCGTCGGGCGCGCGAGCACCATCCGCGCCGCCTGGGACTCCACCCGGCGCGGCGGCCGGACCACGGTCGTCGGCATCGGCGGCAAGGACCAGCAGGTCACCTTCCACGCTCTGGAGATCTTCCACTGGGGCAGGACCCTGTCCGGCTGCGTGTACGGCAACACCGACCCCGCACGGGACCTCCCCGTGCTCGCCGGGCACGTCCGCGCGGGCCGCCTGGACCTGGCCGCCCTGGTGACGGAGCGGATCGCCCTGGACGGCATCCCGGCCGCCTTCGACACCATGCTGGCGGGCACGGGCGGACGCGCACTGGTCGTCTTCTAGCCCGTCGGCAGCCACGCCCGGCCCCCTGCGGGCGGCCGGGACACCGGCATGCCCCCGCCCCCGTTGTGTGCCAAGTACAGGCAAAACTGCCCGTGCATGACCCGTTGACGGCCATACCGTCCGGTCAGTACGTTCCCGGAACGCGAGCCACCCCCCGGTTCCGTCCCCGCACCCCCGGAGCGTGCACCACATGGACACGGCACCTTCCGCTCAACCGGTCAGCACCGTGGCACCCGCCGCGGGCAACCGCCGCCGCGTCGCCACCGCGGCCGCCCTCGCCTCGGCCGTCGAGTGGTACGACTACTTCGTCTTCGGTATCGCCGCCGCGCTCGTCCTCGGCGACCTGTACTTCCCGGCCGGCAGCCCAACTGCCGGGGTCCTGGCCTCCTTCGCCACCTTCGCCGTCGGCTTCCTCGCCCGCCCACTCGGCGGCATCGTCGCCGGCCACCTCGGCGACAAGCGCGGCCGCAAGCCGATGCTGGTCCTCGCACTCACCCTGATGGGCCTGGCCACCACCGGCATCGGCCTGCTGCCGACGTACGAGACGATCGGCGTCGCCGCCCCGATCCTGCTCGTCCTCTTCCGCGTCGCGCAGGGCGTCGCGGTCGGCGCCCAGTGGGGCGGTGCGATGCTGCTCGCCACCGAGTACGCCCCCGAGGGCAAGCGCGGCGTCTACGGCAGCGTCGTCCAACTCGGCGTCCCCATCGGCGTGGTGACCGCCAACACGGTCTTCCTGCTGGCCGGTGCCCTGACCACGGACTCCCAGTTCGCGGCCTGGGGCTGGCGCGTACCGTTCCTGGTCGGCCTGTTCGTGCTCGCCCTCGCCTGGTACATCCACACACGGGTCGAGGAGACCCCCGAGTTCCGGGCGGCCGAGCGGGCGCTGGCGGAGAAGGAGAAGAGCGAGCAGAGCTCGCCGCTGCGCACGATCCTGCGCGGCCACCTCGGCACGGTGCTCCTGGCCGGCGGCTCCTTCGCCGTGAACACCGCGACGTTCTACATCCTCATCACCGGCGTCCTCGACTACACGACCCGCGAACTCGGCATGGAGAAGGGCGCGGTGCTCACCGTCTCCCTCTGCGTCAGCCTCACCCAGCTGGTGCTGATCCCGGCCGCCGCCGCGCTGTCCGACACGATGGGCCGCATCCGGATCTACACCTTCGGCGCGGTCGGCATCGCGCTGTGGGCCGTGCCGATGTTCCTGCTGATCGACACCGGATCGCTGCTGTGGCTGGCGGTCGGCACGTTCGTCGCCAGTTGCTTCCTGAGCATCATGTACGGCCCCCAGGCCGCCCTGTTCGCCGAGCTGTTCACGCCCGAGATGCGCTACACCGGCGCCTCCCTCGGCTACCAGATCGCGGCCGTGTGCGGCGGCGGCCTCGCGCCGTTCCTCATGGTGCTGCTGCTGGAGGCCACGGGCACCTCGATGGCCGTCTCCGGGTACATCATCGTGCTCTCGGTGGTCGCCCTGGGCTCGATCAAGGTCCTCGCGGACCGGGCCCGCGCACAGCAGCCGGCGACGTCGCCGGCGGAGTCAGACGGCTGAGTCCGGGGTCCGCTCGGGCCGTGGCTCCGGGACCGCTCCCCGAGCCACGGTCCGGGCGGCCGTCCGCGACCGGGACACCGCCACGCCCGCCAGACACAGGGCGCCGCCCAGCAGGGTCAGCGGCCCCGGTATCTCGCCGAGCGCCAGCCACGACATCACGACGACCAGCGCGGGCACCGCGTACGTGGTCGCGCCCATGCGGCTGGCGGTCGTCCGCGCCAGGGCGTACGCCCAGGTGGTGAAGGCGAGCGCGGTCGGGAACACCCCCAGGTAGACCATGTTCAGCGTGGCGGAGGCCGGGGCGTCGGCGGCCTCCCGGACGAGCTGCCCGGCGAACGGCAGACACACCACCGCCCCGGCCAGGCACCCGAACGTCGTCACCTGCAGGGCGCTCGCCCGCCCCAGCGCCGGCTTCTGCGCGACGACCCCGCCCGCGTATCCCACCGCCGCCAGCAGGCACAGCACCACCCCGAGCACCGAGGCACCGCCCTCGCCCGACATGGACAGCCCCACGGTGACCGCGCCGGCGAACGACACCGCCATCCCCGCCAGCAGCCGCGGCGGCATGGGGTCCCCGAGCAGCCGCGCGCCGAGCAGGGCGATGAGGATCGGCCCGATGTTCACCACCAGGGCGGCCGTCCCGGCGTCCACCTGCTGCTCGCCCCAGTTGAGGACGACCATGTAGAAGCCGAACCACAGCACCCCGGACACCGCGATCCCGGGCCACGCCGACCGCGGCGGCCAGCCCTCCCGGCGTACCAGACAGATCACCCCCAGCGTCAGCACCCCGGCCAGCAGCCGCCCGAGCGCCAGCGCGCCCGGCGAGTACGCGGCGCCCGCGCTGCGGATGGAGACGAAGGCGGAGGCCCACAGCACGACGGTGACCGTGGCGGCACCGGCCGCGAGCAGCTCGGTACGACGGGGCGGTGAGGTGCGCATCATGCTCCAGAGGCTAGGTGCGGAAGGAGGGTGAGGGCTCGCGGATTTCCGACGCCGGGGACATGGGCGACGGGGACACGGGCGCCGGGGACCTGGGCGCCGGGGACAGGGGCGCCGGGGACCTGGGCGACGCGGCGGCCGGACCTCGCAGGCCCGGAGCGGCACAGGACGTTCAGCGCAGTGCCGCCGCCTCGATGCCGAGCAGGTCGGCCAGCGCGCGCTCGCCCGCCGCCGTCACCTTCACCGCCCGCTGGGAGCCGACGCGTACGCACCACCCCGTGTCCAGCGCGTGCCGGCACAGGGCCTCGCCCGCCACGCCCGCGAGGTGGGGCCGTCGCTCGGTCCAGTCCAGGCAGGCGCGGGCCAGCGGCCGGCGGCCGCGGCGGTCCAGACCGATACCGGCCGCCGCGAACCACGCCAGGCCCGCGTCGGTGAGCGCGAACCCGGTGTCCTGCCGCAGCAGCCCGCGCGCCGTCAGTGCGTCGGTCACCGCGATGCCGAGCCGCCCGGCGAGATGGTCGTAGCAGGTGCGGCCGCGGGCCATCGCCGAACCGGCGCTCGCGACCCGCAAGGACCGCGGACTCACGGCCGCGTCCGGAGCGACCTGCGCGGCCAGGTCCTCCACCAGCTGGGCGACCAGGGCACCGGCCAGCCGCACGTACCGGTGCCGGCCCTGGCGTTCCTTGGCGAGCAGTCCGCCCGCCACCAGCTTGCCCAGGTGCTCGCTCACGGTGGAGGCGGCGACGCCCGCGTGCCGGGCCAGCTCGCCCGCGGTCCAGGCGCGCCCGTCGAGCAGCGCCAGCAGACACGCGGCCCGGGTCTCGTCGGCGATCAGCCCGGCGAGCCGCGCCAGCCCCGCCGTCCGGGGATCCCTCGTGGTCATGCCTCCCAGCATGGGGCACGCACGCTTCGGCACCGGCCGAAGTGTCCCGGGCGGTGTGCCACCCAGGCCGTGCACCCCGGGCCGTGTGGACCCCGCACCGTGTGCCCCCCGACCCGCGTGCCCCTCGGGCCGTCTGGCGCCCGGGCAGGGGCTAGGAGACCCCGCGCACCTGCTCGTACTGCCGTGCCAGGCCGTCCAGCAGCGCCGTCAGGCCGGTCTCGAAGGCCCGCTCGTCGATCTTCTCCTGCTGCTCGGCCAGGAGGTGGGCCTGGCCGAGGTGCGGATAGTCGGCGGGGTCGTAGGCGCTGGCGTCGTCCACGAACCCCCCGGCGAAGGAGCCGAGCGCCGAGCCCATGATGAAGTACCGCATCAGCGCGCCGATGGAGGTGGCCTGCGCCGGCGGCCAGCCCGCGTCGACCATCGCGCCGTAGACGGCGTCCGCGAGGCGCAGCGCGGCCGGGCGGCGGCCGGGGCCCCGGGCCAGGACCGGCACGATGTTCGGGTGGTCGCGCAGGGCCGCCCGGTAGGAGACGGCCCAGTCGTGCAGCGCGGTGCGCCAGTCCCGCCCGTCCTCGAACATCGACAGGTCGACCTGCGCGCTCACCGAGTCGGCGACCGCCTCCAGGATCTCGTCCTTGGTGCGGAAGTGGTTGTACAACGAGGGCCCGCTGACCCCCAGTTCGGCGGCGAGCCGGCGCGTGGAGACGGCCGCGAGGCCCTCCGCGTCCACGAGCGCGCGGGCCGTCTCGACGATGCGGTCGGTGCTCAGGAGGGGCTTGCGCGGTCGGGCCATGGCGCTCATAGTAGGGCTGCGACTAGAAACTAGCAGTGCTAATTAAATGGACGGCTTTCCCTGGGGTGGCGTGTGGTGAACCTGGAACTCAGCGAGGAGCAGACGGCTGTCCGGCAGCTCGCCCGGGACTTCGTGGCGCGCGAGATCGCCCCTCATGCCGCCGCCTGGGACCGCGCCGAGGAGGTCGACCGCTCGATCGTGAAGAAGCTGGGCGAGGTCGGCTTCCTGGGCCTGACCGTCGACGAGGAGTACGGCGGCTCGGGCGGCGACCACCTGGCGTACTGCCTGGTCACCGAGGAACTCGGCCGGGGTGACTCGTCGGTGCGCGGCATCGTCTCGGTGTCGCTGGGCCTGGTCGCCAAGACCGTCGCCGCCTGGGGGAGCGAGGAGCACAAGCGCCGGTGGCTGCCGGGGCTGACCTCCGGCGCGTACGTCGGCTGCTTCGGCCTGACAGAGCCCGGCACCGGCTCCGACGCGGGCAACCTCGCCACCCGGGCCGTGCGGGACGGCGACGACTACGTCCTCAACGGCACCAAGACGTTCATCACCAACGGCACCTGGGCCGATGTCGTCCTGCTCTTCGCCCGCTCGACCGACGCCCCCGGCCACCGGGGCGTCTCCGCCTTCCTCGTCCCGACGGACACCCCCGGTCTGACCCGCCGCACCATCCACGGCAAGCTCGGCCTGCGCGGGCAGGCCACCGCCGAGCTGGTCCTGGAGGACGTGCGGGTGCCGGCGTCCGCGCTGCTGGGGGAGGAGGGCAAGGGCTTGTCGGTCGCCATGTCCGCCCTCGCCAAGGGCCGGATGTCGGTCGCGGCGGGCTGCGTCGGCATAGCCCAGGCGGCTCTCGACGCCGCGGTGCGCTACGCCGGCGAGCGGGAGCAGTTCGGCAGGACCATCGCCCACCACCAACTGGTGCAGGAGCTGATCAGCGACATCGCCGTGGACGTCGACGCCGCCCGGCTGCTGACCTGGCGGGTCGCCGACCTGATCGACCGCGGGCAGCCCTTCGCCGTCGAGTCCTCCAAGGCCAAGCTCTTCGCCTCTGAGGCGGCCGTCCGCGCCGCGAACAACGCCCTCCAGGTGTTCGGCGGCTACGGCTACATCGACGAGTACCCGGCGGGCAAGCTGCTGCGCGACGCCCGCGTGATGACGCTGTACGAGGGCACCAGCCAGATCCAGAAGCTGGTCATCGGCCGGGCGCTGACGGGGGTTTCGGCGTTCTGAGCACGGGGACGGGGGCCGGGGCTCTGAGTAGGAGAGCTGAGTACGTCGGCGGATGCGGCCCCGCTCCCGTCCGGCGACGCTTGCCGCATGAGTGACACACCGGTCAAGCAGCAGAACACGGCCGCCTTCTACGGGCAGGCCGTGGCCTCCTTCGCGGTGGCCCTGGCCGCCACCGCGATCGGCATCTTCAACCTCCGGGCCGACGCCTGGGTGCGCGGCTTCCTCGGCATCGCCGTCCTCTATCTCGTGACGGCGGCCTTCACGCTCGCCAAGGTGATCCGGGACCGGCAGGAGGCCGGGCAGCTCGTGAGCCGGGTGGACCAGGCGCGCCTGGAGAAGCTGCTGGCGGAGCACGACCCCTTCGAGAAGCTCTGACCGCGTCCGGCGCTCCGAGCGGGCACGCTAAGCGCTCGCTCACCCTCGGCGGTATGGTGGTACTCCTGCCAGCGACAAGGGGTGAGCGATGAGTACGGCGGAGGAGACGGCCGGCGGTGAGGCGCAGCCGTGGGGTGAGGTCACGCCCGACGCGGCCCGACGGCTGCTGATCGCCGCCGTGGAGGCCTTCGCGGAGCGCGGCTACCACGCCACGACGACCCGTGACATCGCGGGCCGTGCCGGGATGAGCCCGGCCGCGCTCTACATCCACTACAAGACCAAGGAAGAGCTGCTCCACCGCATCAGCCGGATCGGCCACGAGAAGGCCCTGGACATCCTGCGCACCGCGGCCCGGGGCGAGGGCGGCGCGACCGAGCGGCTCGCCGATGCCGTGAGCTCCTTCGTCCGCTGGCACGCGGGCGGGCGCACCACCGCGCGGGTCGTGCAGTACGAGCTGGACTCGCTCGGGCCCGAGGCGCGCGCGGAGATCGTGGCGCTGCGCCGGCAGTGCGACGCCGAGGTGCGCGGGATCATCGAGGACGGCGCGGCGGCCGGCGAGTTCGAGGTCCTGGACGTCCAGGGCACGACCCTCGCCGTGCTCTCCTTGTGCATCGACGTGGCCCGCTGGTTCAGCGTCGACGGTCCGTGGACGCCCGACGAGGTCGGCGCGCTGTACGCCGACCTCGTGCTGCGCATGGTGGGAGCGAAGGCCTCCCCGGCGTCTCAGAGGTAGTAGCGCGCCACCGACTCGGCCACGCACACCGGCTTGTCGCCGCCCTCGCGCTCCACGGTGAAGGCGACGGTGACCTGGACGCCGCCGGTCACGTCCTCGACGCCGGTGATCCTCGCGGTGGCGCGCAGCCGGGAGCCGACGGGGACGGGGGCGGGGAAACGCACCTTGTTCGTCCCGTAGTTGACGCCCATCTTCACACCGTCGACCTGGATCAGCTGCGGGCCGAAGAGGGGGAGCAGCGACAGGGTCAGGTACCCGTGCGCGACGGTGGTCCCGAACGGCCCCGACGCGGCCTTCCCGGGATCGACGTGGATCCACTGGTGGTCACCGGTGGCCTCCGCGAACAGGTCGATCCGCTTCTGGTCGATCTCCAGCCAGTCGGTGTGTCCCAGCTGTTCGCCCACCGCCGCCTTCAAGTCGTCGACGGACGTGAAGATCCTCGGCTCTGCCATGTCCCGGCCTCCTGTCTGCGCAAGCCTAAGCGACTGCTTAGCATGCTAGGGAGCGCGGTTCGTGTCAACGCACCGGGTGCGGGCGGGGCCGGGGAGGCGGGTCGGTAGGGTTCGAGGAGTGCCCCAGATTCCAGAGAAGATCCATGAGCTCACGGTCGGCCAGCTCGCCGCGCGCAGTGGCGCCGCCGTCTCCGCCCTGCACTTCTACGAGTCCAAGGGCCTGATCCACAGCCGTCGCACATCCGGCAACCAGCGCAGGTACACCCGTGACACGCTGCGCCGGGTCGCCTTCATCCGGGCCGCGCAACGGGTCGGCATCCCCCTGGCGACGATCCGCGAGGCGCTCGCCCGGCTCCCCGAGGAACGGACCCCCACCCGCGAGGACTGGAGCCGGCTCTCGGAAGCGTGGCGGGCGGAGCTGGACGAACGCATCCAGCAGCTGAACCGCCTCCGCGACCACCTCACCGACTGCATCGGCTGCGGCTGTCTCTCCCTGGACACCTGTGTCCTGTCCAACCCGGACGACGTGTTCGGCGAGCGTCTGACGGGTTCACGCCTGATGGTCGGCAACGGGAGGACACGCCAGAGCCCGAAGGGCGGCACACACCGGCGCGAGCGGGAACGCAGCGTCTGAACGCCCGCGCGGCGACCCGCCGCCCGGCCCGAGCCGGTCGCGCACCGCCCCGGCTCAGCTGCGGCACCGGGGACCTCGCCAGCCCGGTGCCGCGCACGCCCGTCCCCTCACTCGTACTCGGTTCCGCCCTTCCGCGTCGGACACGCCGGACTGACCGCCTCGGCGACGGCCCGCCCCCGAGCACCGCGCTGTACCGCTCGGCGACCGGCCGGATCACCACCCTCCCGCAGGTCAGCTCCCGCCCGGACACCGTCTCGCGCCCACGGGCGACTCCAGCACCCGACCGGTGTCGTAGCGGACTCCTCAGCCTTCTCGGACGGGTTTCACGATGCGTCTCATCGCCCCCGACTGTCCGTCCCGAAAGGGGATGGAGCGAGTGGTTCCGCAGCTGTTACCGTCGCCGCTCCGGGGCCGCCGAGCCGGTCCGCCGTGCCCGCTCGTACTCGGCCAGCCCCGCGGCCACCAGCTGCGCGTTGGACCGGGCCGGCCGGCCGTCCGGCAGGAGCAGCGTGTCCTCCAGACCGATGCGGGTCGCCAGGCCCAGCCGTCCCGCCAGCCGCAGCACCGGCCAGGCCCCGCCGTCCTCGCCGTGCAGCAGAACCGGGCGGGTGTGCGCCCCACCGAGGGCCGACAGCAGCGCTCGGGCGGAGTCCCGCGCGCTGTCCGCGACCGTGTCCGTCACCTCCGCGAGGACGCGCAGCACCTTCGGCGCGAGGGGTGAGGCGGTGAAGCGGGCCGCGCCGTCCGTGCCGGACCAGATGCCGGCCTCGACGCCCACGCCGAGGCCGATCAGCGTGGCGGCCAGTTCCTCGGCGCCCGGCTCGTGCCAGTTGACCGAGGCGTGGTCGGGCAGGACGGTCCAGCCGCGGATCCGCTCCAGGCGGGTCGCCGGGTCCGGTTCGGCCCAGGCGCCCGTGGTCACGCCGACCGGGACGGACACGCGGGCTCGTACGGCGCGCAGCGTGGCCGCGAGCACGCGCGGCGACAACGTGTCCTGCCCGCACGGCGTCTTGGGATGGACGTGGATGTCCGTGGCTCCGGCCGCGACGGCCTCGGCCGCCGCGTCGGCCATCGCCTCGGGCGACAGCGGTACCGCGGCCCCGTCGGCGGCTCCCCGGGGCCCGTTCAGACACACCTGCACCATGAGCCCGATGGTGCCAGGCGCCACGGACGACACGGCCTCGGCAGGGGGGTGCGGCATCCCCGGCGCACCCCCGCCGTACTCGCTCAGGCCGAACTCCCTCAGGCCGACACCAGCATCCTCGCCCGCCTGGCGTCCGCCAGGGCCTCCGGTGTGAGTACCGGACGCGGCACCAGGATTCCGCAGTCCGTGCAGACCGGACCCGCCGAGGGCTCGTGGTCCAGGTCGTACCTCCACACGAGCCGCTCCCCACGGCACACGGGGCAGGCCGAGCCCGGCTCGCACTCCAGCGCGGCGATCAGCCGCCGCAGCACGTCGGCCAGCGGTTCACGGGGATGGACCGCCGGATCGTCGCACCACGCCACACCGAAACCGCCCCAGGTCAGCCGGTGCCAGTCGTCCACGCTGCCCGGCCTGCGCAGCCCGTCGTGCTTCTCCTTCTTGCGGCGCTCGGCGAACTCGACCTCGTACGCCAGCCAGACGGCCCGCGCCTCCTCCAACTCCTCCAGTGCGGCCACGAGCCGCGCTGGGTCCGGAGAGCGGTCCTCGGGACCGAACCCCGCCCTGGAACACAAATGGTCCCAGGTCGCCCTGTGCCCGTAAGGGGCGAACCGCTCAAGGCACTTGCGCAGCGAGTAGCGCCGCAGCGCCAGATCGCACCGTGGATCGCGGACCTGTCTCGCCAGACTCCGGAAACCGGCCATCGTCCTGCACCTCCGTCACACCTGCACCTGTCATCCGGTCACTTCGGCGTCGTCGTACGGACGTCGCCGAATAGACGTATCGACACGCGAATCGGCTCCATCCTTTTTCCGATGGCCCCCATAAGCGGGCTGTGAGGTCGCATGAGCCAACTCCCGTTGTCCGTGTGCCGGCTGTGGTGACTCCTGAAAGTGACGCTTGTTCATCTTCAAACAAGGGGATACCGGCGGTAACATCCCGCCCACCCCGTCCGGGAGGAGCCCCCCATGCCCTGGCGCACTCCGCGCACCGTCCCAGACACACTGAGAACTCCCCGCCGAATCCCCGGGTTCCTGAAGACCGCGTCCGTATGCGCTTTGATGGCAGGTCTTTTGTCGCCGCTGTCCCCGGCGACGGCCGCCGAACCCGCGCGGGCCGGGGCCACGGCGGCCGCCGACCACTGCGGCGGCCAGTGCTCCGACATCCTGCCGCCCGGCCAGAACGGCAACGCCACCCTCGCCCAGATCCTCCTCAACCAGGCCTTCGGCACCCAGCCCGAGCACGCCTCCGACCAGCTCGGCCCGTACGCCGACCTGGCCACCGCCTACTCCGGACTGACGAACGACAAGATCAACACCTTCTTCAACGACGCGTCGTTCGGGGTCCCCGCCGACCAGGTGGCCTCCACGCTCAGGCCCGCCGGCCGCACCGATGTGACGATCGTCCGCGACAAGAAGACGGGCGTCCCGCACATCACCGGTACCACCCGATACGGCACGGAGTTCGGCGCCGGCTACGCGGCGGCCCAGGACCGGCTGTGGCTGATGGACGTCTTCCGCCACGTCGGGCGCGGCCAGTTGACCTCCTTCGCCGGAGGCGCCCCCTCCAACCAGGGCCTGGAACAGCAGTTCTGGCGCCACGCGCCCTACACCGAGGCCGATCTGCAGGCCCAGATCGACAACGCCGTCGCCACGAACGGCGAGCGCGGCAAGCTGGCCCTCGCCGACGCCAAGGCCTACCTCGACGGCATCAACGCCTACATCGACGCCTCCGACAACGGCCGCTACTTTCCCGGCGAGTACGTCCTGACCGGCCACAAGGACTCGGTCACCAACGCCGGGAAGATCGAGCACTTCAAGATCACCGACCTGGTCGCGCTGGGCTCGGTCATCGGCGCCCTGTTCGGTTCGGGCGGCGGCGGCGAGGTCGACAACGCGCTGTCACTGCTGGCCGCCCAGGAGAAGTACGGCGTTGCCGAGGGAACCAGGGTCTGGGAGTCCTTCCGCGAACGCAACGACCCCGAGGCCGTCCTCACCGTCCACGACGGCAGCTTCCCGTACGCCACCCGGCCCGAGAACCCCCAGGGACTCGCCCTGCCCGACGCCGGCTCGGTCACGCGGGAACCGCTGGTGTACGACCGCACCGGCAGCGCGTCCGCGTCGAGCGCGACCCGCGCCTCCAGCACGGCGGCCAGGGCCGCGGTGACCTCGGCCAAGCGCGGCATGTCCAACGCGCTCGTGGTCGGCGGCAAGCACACCGCCAGTGGCCACCCGATCGCCGTCTTCGGCCCGCAGACCGGCTACTTCGCCCCCCAGCTGCTCCTGCTCCAGGAGCTCCAGGGCCCGGGCATCAGCGCCCGCGGCGCCTCCTTCGCCGGCCTGAGCATGTACGTCGAACTCGGCCGAGGCCAGGACTACGCGTGGAGCGCCACCACCTCCGGCCAGGACATCATCGACACGTACGCCGTCGAACTGTGCCAGGACGACTACCACTACCTGTACCGCGGCACCTGCACGCCCATGGAGAAGGTCGAGCAGAAGAACGCCTGGAAGCCGACCACCGCGGACGGCACCCCGGCCGGCTCGTACACCATGCGGGTCTGGCGCACCAAGTACGGGCCCGTGGAGTACCGCGCGACCGTCGGCGGCAAGAAGGTCGCCTACACCACGCTGCGCTCCTCCTACCTGCACGAGGCCGACTCCATCATCGGCTTCCAGATGCTGAACGACCCCGACTACGTCAAGGGACCGCAGGACTTCCAGAAGGCGGTGCAGCACATCAACTACACCTTCAACTGGTTCTACGCCGACTCCGAGCACACCGCGTACTACAACAGCGGCGACAACCCGGTGCGCGCGACCGGCGTCGACGCCGAGTTCCCGGTCTGGGCGCGGCCCGCGTACGAGTGGCGCGACTGGAGCCCGGGCACCAACACCGCCGCGTACACCCCGCCCTCCGCCCACCCCAACTCCATCGACCAGGACTACTACATCTCCTGGAACAACAAGCAGGCCAAGGACTACACGACCGCGCCCTGGGGCAACGGCTCGGTGCACCGCGGCAATCTGCTGGACGACCGGGTGAAGAAGCTGGTCGCGGCCGGCGGGGTGACCCGGGCGTCGCTGGTGCGGGCGATGGCCGACGCGGGCATCGCCGACCTGCGCGCGGAGGACGTGCTGCCCAAGCTGCTCAAGGTGGTCAGGAGCGCGCCGGTCACGGACTCCGCCGCAGCGGCGGCCGTCTCCAGGCTGGAGGCATGGGTGGCGGCGGGCGCCCAGCGCACGGAGACCTCGGCCGGGTCGAAGAAGTACGCCCACGCCGACGCCATCCGGATCCTGGACGCATGGTGGCCCCTGCTGGTGAAGGCCCAGTTCGAGCCGGGCCTCGGCAGCGAGCTGTACGGCGCCTTCACCCGCAACCTGCCGATCGACGAGTCCCCGTCGGCCTCGCACGGACCCACCGGTTCACACGCCGGAAGCGCCTTCCAGTACGGCTGGTGGAGCTACGTCGACAAGGACATCCGCGCGGTCCTCGGCGAGTCCGTGCGGGGGCCGCTGGCCCGTAAGTACTGCGGCGACGGCAGCCTCGGCGCCTGCCGGAACACCCTTCTCGGCACGCTGAAGGAGGCGGCAGGCAAGACCGCGGCCCAGGTGTACCCGGGGGACGACCAGTGCGCGGCGGGCGACCAGTGGTGCGCCGACTCGGTCATCCACCGGACGCTCGGCGGCATCAAGCACGGCAGGATCAGCTGGCAGAACCGTCCGACCTACCAGCAGGTCGTGGAGTTCACGTCACACCGATGACGCACCGACGGCGGGTCGCACGGTGTGGGTCGGCCGTCGGCCCGCATGCGCCGGTTCGCGGGCGGTGGCGTCTGGGTGTTTCCGGCGTCGCCGACGGGAACGGTTGGGCCCGGCGGCGGGTCAGTGGTGAGTTGGGTGGCGGCGGGTTCCCGGCACCGCCGTCCGGTCCGGGCGGGTCTGGCGGCTGGCCCGGTGATGCGTGGGCGGCGGGTTGCACGGTGCGGCCCGCCGTCCGGCCCGGCTGCGCCAGCTGTCTCCGGCACCGCCGTAGGGTCCGGCCGGGTCTGGCGGCGGGCCGGGTGTTGAGTGGGCGGCGGCGGGTCGCACGGGGCGGGCCGCCGCCGGCCGGGCCTACCGGCAGGCCCGGGTGACACGCGGGTGGCGGCGGGTCACAGGACGCGCCCCGCCGTCAGCACCAACTGCGCCAGTTCTCTGTGCAGGATGTCGCTGTGTGCGCCGGACGGCGGGCCGCCGCGTCTGACCACCGCCGCGGCGTCGACGTTCACGCACCCCGAAGCGGGCAGGGGTGTCCTCAGCGCCTGGGCGAGGGTGAGCGTCCGGGTGCCCGGCACCGCCTGGACTCCGTCGTACCCCAGCGCACCCCACTTGGCGCCGAGCATCCGTCCGATGCCGGCCGGAGCGGCCGACCGGCTGTCGCCCGCGATGCGCGAGGCCAGCGGATACAGCGTGCCGAGGGCCGAGTCGTGACGGGAGTGGCAGCACACGAGCGGGCCGTCGATCCGGTTCTGCTGCCCCTGCAGGACGCCACCGGCCCGCGTGTCGTGCGGCAGGCGGGACGCGAAGGCGTAGTGCGAGAACGCCGCTTGGAGCAGTGTCACGCACTTCACCGTCCGCACCCCCTTGGGCAGCCCGCGCAGCGCGAACGACACCAGCCGCGCACCGAAGCTGTGCCCGACGAGATGCACCCGCACCTGCGGCGCCGCCGCCGCGAGCTGCCCGATCACCCGGCCCAGCCCCCGCTCGCCGACGGTTCCCGCGCGCCGCTTCATGGCGTAGTACGTCGCCTGCCGCAGCAGTTCGTGCGCCCCCTCCCAGGGGTTGGGCAGCGCCAAGCCCCGGGCAGTGCCCGGTGACTCCAGCTCCGCCAGCGCCCGCGCGAACTCCTCGCAGACCGCCGCCGCCTGCCCCGCGAACATCTCGGGCTCGCTCTGCGGCACGCCCTCGGCCACCGTGTCCGCCGTGAACAGCGCCTGCGGCCCGGGCGCCACCACCTCCACCAGCAGCCGCACAAGACGCGCGAACTCCTCCAACTCGGCTTCCTCGGAAGGCTGTTGCTCCAGCAGCCGGGCGAGCTGCTCGACGATGACCGCCCGGCCGGGGAAGGTCTCCAGCAGCGCGTGCCGCGTGTCCTTGCCGAGCACCGGGCGCCGGGGCGGCTCGGCCGCCACGGCCCGGGGGAAGTCGGGGATCGGTTCGTCCGAGAACCGCATCGCCGGCCACAACACGCCCACGTACCCGATCCGGGCCGTTGGGGCGAGCCCGGGCATCGGCGCGAAGAAGCGGTCGTAGATCCGCGTCGCGCCCGAACGGTCGTTGTTCCAGCCGTGCGCGAAGACGACCAGCTCCCGCACGCCCCGCCGGACCACCCCGGCGAACAACCGGTCCCGGGCGGACGCGGCCGGGTCCCCGTCCGCGTCGAAGGTCAGCTCCCAGTACGGAGTCACACTCATCGCCGGATCCGCCATGCCAGGCTCCTTCGTCCCCCGTTCACCGCGCCACGTGGGCGCATCGTCCTGCGCACGGCCGGAGTTGGCCAGATGTCACGGCTCACCGGTCCGGCGGACCCTAGGCATCGGCGTGGCGCGGCCCCGTCACCGGTACAGCAGATAGCGCTCCCGCACCCTGCGGAACGCCGCCAGTTCCTCCCGCCAGCCCGCCACCACCTCGTCCGTGCTCGCGCCCGTGTCGATCATCGTGCGCACGCGCGCGGAGCCCGTGAGCTTGTCGATCCAGTGGTCGGACCGCCACGCGAACCCGGGCCAGACCCGCCGGGCGGTCACCAGCAGGCCGATCCCGGTGCGCACGGGGTCGAAGGCGGCCCGGTCGTGCACATGGATCTGCACGCCCCCGACCGTCTTCCCCTGGAACTTGGAGAAGGTGGGCGCGAAGTACGCCTCCCTGAAGCGCACGCCCGGCAACCCGAGGTCGTTCGCGGCGGCGGCCCAGCGCCCGTCGAGGCCCTCCGCGCCCAGCAGTTCGAAGGGCCGGGTCGTGCCGCGCCCCTCCGACAGGTTCGTGCCCTCGAAGAGACACGTTCCCGAGTAGACCAGCGCCGTGTCGGGCGTCGGCATGTTCGGGCTGGGCGGCACCCAGGGCAGCCCGGAGGCGTCGTAGAAGTCCGACCGCTTCCAACCCGACATCCGCACGGTCTCCAGCGGCACCGGTGCGGTCAGGAACTCCCCGTTGAACAGCCGCGCCAGCTCCGCGACCGTCATCCCGTGCGCCTGCGCGACGGGCTGCCGCCCGACGAAGCTCGCGAACTCCCTGTGCAGGACGGGGCCGAGGGCCGCCCGCCCGGTCACCGGGTTCGGACGGTCCAGGACCACGAACCGCTTGCCCGCGAGCCGCGCGGCCTCCATGCAGTCGTAAAGCGTCCAGATGTACGTGTAGAAACGGGCGCCCACGTCCTGGATGTCGAAGACGACCGTGTCCACCCCGGACGCGCTGAAGACGTCGGCGAGCGGCCGGCCGCTCTTCAGGTACGTGTCGTAGACGGGCAGTCCGGTCGCCGGGTCGTCGTAGCGCCCTTCGGAGCCGCCGGCCTGCGCGGTGCCCCGGAAGCCGTGCTCGGGGCCGAAGACGGCGATCAGGTCCACGCGGTCGTCGGCGTGCATCACGTCCACGATGTGGCGGACGTCCCTGGTGACGCCGGTCGGGTTGGTGACGACGCCGACCCGCCGGCCGTCCAGGAGGGCGTAACCGTCGGCGGCGAGGCGCTCGAACCCGGTGCGCAGCCGACGGCCTCCCGGCGGGGCCGCCTTGGCCGGTGCGGCGGACGCGGGTGCGGCGGACGCCGCCGCCGCGGCCGTGGTGGCGAGCAGGCTCCGTCTCGACAGCTTCATGCGGTGACCTCCGTGATCCCGGCGGCGAATGGCATGCTCTCGCACGCTAGCGTGCACCCGGTGCACGGGGAACGAAACGGACCGGTCCCGCTTGCGGGCGGCCCTTCCGCCCGCACATACCGACCGGTTAGTCTGACGCTGCAGAGCCGAGTCGCGTCGCGTCGAAGGAGACCGATGGTGGGAGCCGTGCAGGGTGCGGGAGTGGTCGTGACCGGGGCGGGCGGCGGTATCGGGGCCGCGCTGGCCCGCCGTTTCGCCGCGGAGGGAGCCAGGGTCGTCGTCAACGACCTGGCCGCCGACCGGGCCAAGACGGTCGCCGAGGAGATCGGCGGCCTCGCGGTGCCGGGCGACGCCTCCGCGATCGTCGCCGAGGCCCGGGAAGCCCTCGGCGGCACGGTGGACGTCTACTGCGCCAACGCGGGCGTGGCCTTCGAGGGCGGCGACGCGACCGCGCCGCTCGACGAGCAGGCCTGGGCGGCCTCCTGGGACGTCAACGTGATGGCCCACGTCCGCGCCGCCCACGAACTGCTGCCCGCCTGGCTGGAGCGCGGCGGCGGCCGCTTCGTCTCCACCGTGTCCGCCGCCGGGCTGCTCACCATGATCGGGGCGGCACCGTACGCCGTCACCAAACACGGCGCGTACGCCTTCGCCGAGTGGCTGTCGCTCACCTACCGCCACCGCGGTCTGAAGGTGCACGCCATCTGCCCGCAGGGCGTACGGACCGACATGCTCGCCGCGACCGGCAGCGCGGGCGACCTGGTGCTCCAGCCGACCGCGATCGAACCGGACGCGGTCGCGGACGCCCTGTTCCAGGGCATCGAGGAGGACCGCTTCCTGATCCTGCCGCACCCGGAGGTCGCCGGGTACTACCGGGCCCGGGCCACCGAACCCGACCGCTGGCTCAGGGGCATGAACCGCGTCCAGCAGCAGTGGGAGGCGACCCGGTGACCGAGTCCCGTTACGCGGCCAAGCCCTGGCTGGCCCTGCTGAACGACGCCCAGAAGGCCCCGGTCAGCCCCGCCGACTCCCTCGTGCACGCCCTGCGCCGGGCCACGGCCGAGGCGCCGGACCGCGTCTTCCTCGCCTACTTCGACGGGCGGCTGACCTACCGGGAGGTGGACGAGCTCAGCGACTCCGTCGCCGGGTACCTCGCTGCACGCGGCCTGGCACGCGGCGACCGGGTCGCGGTCCTGCTGCAGAACTCCCCGCTGTTCGTGCTCGCGGTGCTCGGCGCGTGGAAGGCCGGAGCGGTCGTCGTACCGATCAACCCGATGTACAAGTCGGGCGAGGTGACCCATGTCCTGCGGGACGGCGAGGTGGCCGCGCTGATCTGCTCGGACCGGGCGTGGGAGGCGTACCTGCGCGAGACGGCGGCCGACTCGTCCGTGCGGATCGCGCTGACCGGCTGCGAGCTGGACTTCCAGACGCGGGACGACAGCCGCGTCCTGGCCTTCGAACGGCTGCCGCAGGCCCCCGACGCCGACGACCTGACGGCCGTCGCGGGCGCGGGCCACCCGGCGCCCGAGGGCCGTGATCCGGGCCCGTCGGACATCGCCCTGATCAGCTACACCTCCGGCACCAGCGGCACCCCCAAGGGCGCCACCAACACGCACGCCACCCTCATGTACAACGCCGAGCGGCAGCGGACCGGCCTCGCACTGCCCGAGGCGCCGGTGTACTACGCGCTGGCGCCGCTGTTCCACATCACCGGCATGGTGTGCCAGTTCGGCGCCTGCCTGAACAGCGCGGGCACGCTCGTCCTGGCGTACCGCTTCGAGGCGGGCGTGGTGCTGGACGCGTTCGCCGAGCACCGGCCGCACTACACCGTCGGTCCGTCGACCGCCTTCATGGCGCTGGCCGCCCACCCGTCCGTCACCCGCGACCACTTCTCCTCCTTCCGGGTGATCTCCTCCGGCGGCGCCCCGCTGCCGCCCGCCCTGGTGGAGAAGTTCCGGGCCGGCTTCGGGCCGTACCTCCGCAACGGCTACGGCCTGACCGAGTGCACCGCGCCCTGCGCCTCCGTCCCCCCGCACCTGGAGGCCCCCGTCGACCCGGCCTCCGGAACGCTCGCCGTGGGCGTGCCCGGCCCCGACACGGTCGTGCGGATCGTCGACGACCGGGGCGCGGAGGTGCCCTTCGGGCAGCAGGGGGAGATCGTCGTACGCGGCCCGCAGGTCGTGCCCGGCTACTGGCGGCGCCCCGACGCCACCGCCGAGACCTTCCCCGGCGGCGAGCTGCGCACCGGTGACATCGGGTTCATGGACGAACAGGGCTGGCTGTACGTCGTCGACCGCAAGAAGGACATGATCAACGCGTCGGGCTTCAAGGTGTGGCCGCGCGAGGTCGAGGACGTGCTCTACACGCATCCCGCGGTGCGCGAGGCGGCCGTCGTCGGGGTGCCCGACGGGTACCGTGGCGAGACCGTCAAGGCGTACATCAGCCTGCGGCCGGGCGCCGAGGCGGACCCCGGTGAACTCGCCGCGTACTGCAAGGAGAGACTGGCCGCCTACAAATACCCGCGGCAGGTGGAGATCCTGCCCGACTTGCCGAAAACGGCCAGTGGGAAGATCCTCCGTCGGGAACTGCGTTCCCTCACGCACGACAACTGAGAAACGGAAACGGAAAGGCAGGTGGCGGCAGTGCCCAGGACGACGGACGGTGACGGCACTCCCGTGCCCCAGCGGCTCCTGGCCGCCGCCACCCGGCTCTTCGCCGAGCAGGGGTACGACCGCACCTCGGTGCAGGAGATCGTCGAGGCGGCCGGCGTCACCAAGGGGGCGCTCTACCACTACTTCGGCTCCAAGGACGACCTCCTGCACGAGGTGTACGCGCGCGTGCTGCGCCTCCAGCAGGAGCGCCTGGACGCCGTCGCCGCGTCCGGCGAGCCGGTGGACAAGCGGCTGCGGGACGCGGCGGCCGACGTCGTGGTGACGACCATCGAGAACCTCGACGACGCGATGATCTTCTGGCGGTCCATGCACCACCTCAGCCCGGAGAAGAACAAGCAGGTGCGCGCCGAGCGCCGCCGCTACCACGAACGCTTCCGCGCGCTGATCGAGGAGGGCCAGGAGGCGGGCGTCTTCTCCAAGGCCACCCCGGCCGACCTGGTGGTCGACTACCACTTCGGCTCCGTCCACCACCTGTCGACCTGGTACCGCCCGGACGGCCCGCTCACCCCGCAGCAGGTCGCCGACCACCTGGCCGACCTGCTGCTGCGGGCACTGCGGCCGTAGAGGCTTCGACGGCTGAGACAGGCAAGGGGCGGTCACCCTGGCGACCGCCCCTTGCTCATGCCCGCGCGAGTACGTCCCCGCGTGCCCTCACAGGTACTTCTTCAGCTCCCGCCGCGCCAGCGACCGCTGGTGCACCTCGTCCGGGCCGTCGGCGATCATCAGGGTGCGGGCGCCGGCGTAGAGCTCGGCCAGCGGGAAGTCCTGGCTGACGCCGCCCGCGCCGTACAGCTGGATCGCCTTGTCGAGGATGCCGACGACCGTGCGCGGAGTAGCGATCTTGATGGCCTGGATCTCCGTGTGCGCGCCCCTGTTGCCGACGGTGTCCATCATCCAGGCCGTCTTCAGCACCAGCAGGCGGAGCTGCTCCACGGCGACCCGGGCGTCCGCGATCCAGTTGTGGACCACGCCCTGCTGGGCCAGCGCCTTGCCGAAGGCGGTCCTGGACACGGCCCGCCGGCACATCAGCTCGATCGCCCGCTCGGCCATGCCGATCAGCCGCATGCAGTGGTGGATACGGCCGGGGCCGAGGCGGGCCTGGGCGATGGCGAAGCCGCCACCCTCCTCGCCGATCAGGTTCGACACCGGCACGCGCGCGTGGTCGAAGATCACCTCGGCGTGGCCGCCGTGGTACTCGTCCTGGTAGCCGAAGACCTGCATGGCCCGCTTGACCGTGACGCCCGGGGTGTCGCGGGGGACCAGCACCATCGACTGCTGGCGGCGGATGTCCGGCCCGTCCGGGTCGGTCTTGCCCATCACGATGAAGACCTTGCAGTCGGGGTGCATCGCCCCGGAGATGTACCACTTGCGGCCGGTGATGACGTACTCGTCGGTGCCGTCGGAGGCCCGCTCGATGTGCGTGGTGATGTTGGTGGCGTCCGAGGAGGCCACCTCCGGCTCGGTCATCGCGAACGCCGAGCGGATCTCCCCGGCCAGCAGCGGCTCCAGCCACTGCTTCTTCTGCCGCTCGTCACCGAACTGCGCGAGGACCTCCATGTTGCCGGTGTCCGGCGCCGCGCAGTTGGTCACGGTGGGCGCCAACTGCGGGGAACGGCCCATGATCTCGGCGAGCGGGGCGTACTGGAGGTTGGTGAGCCCGGCGCCGTACTCCGAGTCCGGCAGGAACAGGTTCCACAGGCCCTGCCTGCGGGCCTCGGCCTTCAGCTCCTCGACCACCGGCACGGTCTCCCACGGCGAGGCAAGCCCCGCCCGCTGCTCGTGCGCGACCTGCTCGGCCGGATAGACGTACTCGTCCATGAAGGCGAGGAGTTTGGCGCGCAGTTCCTCGGTGCGCGCGTCGAACGTGAAGTCCATGGGTCAGCCCTCCTGGAGGCCTTCGTGAAGAGTCGTCAGACCGTGCTCGATGAAGACGGGGACGAGGTCGCCGATGCGGTCGAAACCGCGCCCGACCGTCTGGCCCAGCGTGTAGCGGTAGTGGATGCCCTCCAGGATCACGGCGAGCTTGAACCAGGCGAACGCCGTGTACCAGGAGACCGCGGAGACGTCGCGCCCCGAGAGCGCGGCGTACCGCTCGATGAGTTCGGACGGCGCCGGGTGCCCGGGGGCCTCGGCGGTCGTGGAGACGGGGGAGTCGGGCATGCCGAGCGGCATGCTGTACATCACCAGCAGGCCCAGGTCGGTGAGCGGGTCGCCGAGCGTGGACATCTCCCAGTCGAGGATCGCCCGGATCGTGTCGTCCTCGCCGATCAGGACGTTGTCGAGCCGGTAGTCGCCGTGCACCACGGCCGGGGCGGGGGAGCGGGGCAGCTCCCGGCCGAGGGAGGCGTGCAGTTCGTCGATGCCGGCCAGCTCGCGGTTGCGGGAGGCGGCCAACTGCTTGCCCCAGCGCCGCAGTTGCCGGTCCAGGAAACCCCCGGGCCGGCCGAAGCCGGCCAGCCCCACCTCGTCCGGGTCCACCGCGTGCAGCTCGACGAGCGTGTCCGCCAGGTTCAGCACCGCGCCCCGGGTGCGTTCCGGGCCGAGCGGGGCGAGCTGGTCGGCGGTGCGGTACGGGGTGCCCTCGACGAACTCCATGACGTAGAAGGGCGCCCCGAGCACCTCCTCGTCCTCGCACAGCAGCACCGGGCGCGGCACCGGCACGGCCGTCGGGTGCAGCGCGCTGATCACCCGGTGCTCGCGCTTCATGTCGTGCGCGGTGGCCAGGACGTGGCCGAGCGGCGGCCGCCGTACGACCCACTTGGAGGTGCCGTCGGAGACGGCGTACGTGAGGTTCGACCGTCCGCCCTCGATCAGCCGGCCGGACAGCGGGCCGTTCACCAGGCCGGGCCGCTCGCGCTCCAGCAGGCCACGCAGCCGGTCCAGATCGAGTCCGGGCGGGTGGTCGGGGCTCATCATCGCTCCTCCGGGGCAGGTGACCAGTACCCGACTCATGATGCCGACCGGTCGGTATGTCGTCCAGTGCGGGAGCGAAACGTGATCGGAGCCACGATAGGCCGAGGGCGCGGCGGGAGAGGCCTCAAGACACTGCCGATCCGCCTCTTCGGGCCACGCGAACGGCATGGATCCCGGTCACTCGGCTTGCGTGCCCTGCGGCCACCCCGGAGGGTCGGACGCATGAAGGCCATCAGCTACGCGCGGTACGGCGGGCCCGAGGTGCTCGCCCTCGGGGAGGTCCGCGACCCGAAGGTCGGCCCGGACTCGGTCCTGGTGAAGGTGCGGGCGGCGGCCGTCAACCCCGTCGACTGGAAGGCACGCGAGGGCCACCTCGACGGGCTGTTCGAGTCCGCCTTCCCGGTGGTCCCCGGGTGGGACGTCTCGGGCGTCGTGGTGCAGCCGGGCGTCGCGGTATCGGAGTTCGACGTCGGCGACGAGGTGATCGGGTACGTGCGCGAGGACTTCCTCTCCCGGGGGACGTTCGCCGAGTACGTGGCCGCGCCCCTGCGCACCCTCGCCCGCAAGCCGGGCAACCTCTCCTACGAGGAGGCGGCGGGTCTGCCGCTGGTGGGCCTCACCGCCTACCAGGTGCTGAGCAAGGTGCTGCAGGTCAAGCGGGGCGAGACCGTCCTGGTGCACGCCGCGGCCGGCGGGGTCGGCTCGATGGCGGTCCAGCTCGCCGCCCACCTCGGCGCCCGGGTCATCGGGACGGCGAGCGAGCACAACCACGACTTCGTGCGCGGGCTGGGCGGGGAACCGGTGACGTACGGCGAGGGCCTGGGCGAGCGGGTGCGGGGGCTGGCCCCCGAGGGCGTGGACGCGGTGTTCGACACCGTCGGCGGGGACACGCTGCGGGTCTCCGCGAACCTGGTGGCGCCCGAGGGCCGTCTGGTGTCGATCGCCGACGTCGACGTGGTGACCTACGGCGGCCGGTACTACTTCGTACGGCCCGACCCCGAGGACCTGCGACGGCTGTCCGAACTCGCCGAGGCGGGCGTGCTCCGCGTCCACGTCTCCGAGACGTTCCCGCTGCACCGCGCGGCGGACGCGCACCGCTTGAGCCAGGAGGGGCGGACCCGGGGCAAGATCGTCGTCGTGGTGGACTGGGACGCCGGGGCGGAGGGCGGTTCGCAGGGCGTCTAGGGCAGGCCGTGTCCAGGGCTCCTAAAAGACCAGAGCCGCCCCGCACAGGGCCGTCGCCACCGTGCACAGGACGGCCGCGGTGGCCTTCCGGGGCGCGAGCGGCACCGGGGTGTTCGTCGCGGTGAGCGCGCGGAGGCGACGGTGCGCCAGGTGCAGGAAGCACAGCCACAGCAGGCAGCACAGGGCGGACGCGACGATCCCGGCCGCCGACGCGCCGCCGTGCAGGGCCGTCTTCACGGCGAGTACGGCGCAGACGGTGCCCGTCAGCGTCGTACGCCGCCACGCGAGGCGGGTCCGCTCGGGCTGCAGACCGGGGTCCCGGTCCTGGGCCGCCCGGGCGCTCACCCCTCCCACCCGACCAGCACGACGACCACCATGGCGACGGCCACGACCGCGATGACCAGACTCAACAGCGCCGGGAACCGGGACACCGGCAGGTCCTCGCCCCGGCGCATGGCCCGTTCACAGCGCACCCAGTGGTTGACCGCCCGCACGGAGCACAGCACGCCCGCGGCGAGCAGCGCGAGCGCCAGTCCGACCCGCCAGCCCCAGCGCAGGTCCGGCAGGAACTGGTCCACGGCGAACCCGCCGCCGATCAGCGCGAGCGCGGTGCGCAGCCAGGCCAGGAACGTGCGTTCGTTCGCCAGCGAGAACCGGTAGTCGGGCGTCTCCCCGTCCCGCCGGACCTCCTGGGGCGCGAACCACAACCGGACGTTCCGTACGAACTCGCTCACGCGCAGGACCCTACCCGGGCCCGTCCCGGGGTGCGTCGCCGGTCTCCCCCCGGCACCCAGCAGATGCTCAGCCCGTCGACCGGTACGCCTTGAGCCGCCCGTACGCCGCCAGCCCGTCCGGCACCCACTCCCAGTCGCGCAGGCGGCGTTCGACCTCGTCCTCCGGCAGGAAGCCGTACCAGGCGACCTCCTCGGCCTGGGGGCGGACGGGAAGGTCGCAGCGGACCTGGTACACCGCCGACCACCAGGTCCGGCCGGCGCCGTCGTCGTACAGGAACTTGAAGAGGTACTCGGGGCGCGGCAGACCGCTCACGCCCAGCTCCTCCTCGGCCTCGCGCAGGGCGGCCTCGTCGTAGGGCTCGCCGGCGCCGACCACTCCGCCGACGAACATGTCGTACAGCGAGGGGAAGACCAGCTTGGTCGGAGTACGGCGGTGCACGAAGATCCGGCCCTCGGCGTCACGGGCCTCGATGAAGACGCAGCGGTGCCGCAGCCCCTTGGTGTAGGCCTCGCCGCGCGGCGATGTCGCGACGACCCGGTCGTTCTCGTCGACGATGTCGAGGATCTCGTCAGCAGAGCTCATGGGCCCATCCAACCAGCGCCCACGATCAGAGCACCGGCCCGGGGCCGTCGCTCAGGGCGGCGGCGTGTGCTCACTGCGGCGGGCCGTCGCTCAAGGCGGCCGGCGTATGTCCCACGGCGGTGACTTTGGCCAGGGGGCGTGCACTCGGGGTGGCGGGCGTATGTCCCACGGCCGTGGCCGTGGCTCAGGGCGGGGCGTGCGGTCGGGGCGGCGTGTGCTCACTGCGGGGGGCCGTCGCTCACGGCTCGGGCTTGCGCCACGACTCAGGCCGTCGCTCGGCTCGGGCGTGCCCTCACCGCTCGGGGTCGCGCTCACCGCTCGATCCGCGCCCACCGCTGCGGGGCCCGCGCTCACTGCACCTGGAGCGCCGGGGCGGGTTCCCGCGCCACCGTCCCCTGCGGCATCGCCGGATGCATGCCCAGCAGCACGATGCCCGCGATCACTGCCGCGAGACCGCCCGCCTCCCACATCAGCGCGCCCGCGTCCATGCGCAGCCGGTCGCCCAGGAAACCGACCCCGCAGATGATCCCGGCGATCGGCTGGGCCGCGGTCAGCGCGGGGAGGCAGGCGCGCAGCGAGGCCGTCTCGAAGGCGCTCTGGACCAGCACCAGTGCGGTCAGGCCCAGGGCCAGCACCGCGTACGGCTGCCAGCCGGTCAGCAGTTCCAGGAAGCCGCCCTCGGAGAAGCGCTGCCCGCTGACCCGGGTCAGCGCGTCCTGCACGCCGTACAGCAGCCCGGCGGCCAGTGCCAGGAGCACCGGGCCCGAGCTCAGCCGCGAACGCTTTGCGCACGCCGTGAGCAGCAGGGCGAGACCGACCATGCCGCCGATGATCAGCCAGTGGCGCAGTGGGTCCGGGAGCGTGTGGCCGCCGCGCGGCTGGCCCGCCACCAGGAAGACGGTCACCCCGCCGGCGAGGAGTCCGAGCCCCGCCCAGCCCTGCCGGCCGAGCGGCTGCCGGGTCTGCCGGCGCGACAGCGCGAGCGCGAACAGCAGGTTCGTCGCCAGCAGCGGCTCCACCAGGGAGACCTGCCCCTGGCCAAGCGCCACCGCGCCGAGCGCCATGCCGACCACCATGAACGCGATCCCGCCCAGCCAGCGCGGCACCCTCACAAGGTCCAGGAGCAGCCTGGGGGAGAGGAAGTCGTTCAGCGGGGCCCGCTGGGCGGCGTTCTGCTGGAGCACGAACCCGAAGCCCAGACAGCACGCGGCGCTCACCGCGAGCACCAGAACCAGAAGCGACACGCTGCGTTCCTCGATCGTCGGGGCCGGGTCGCGGAGAGGCGGGGAGCCGCGACCACACGTCCTGCCATGCTGCGGGTCGGGCGCCGGCCTGGCTATGACGTACGCCACAAAAGTGCGAAAAGGATGAAAAGGGTCAAATCAAATGTCCGGCTCTGCCTCGTCCGACCCTCGACGGCTGTCGAACCCCTCTGATCGGCTCTCGGGTACGCGGTCACTCCGGCCACAACGTGCCCATCGGTCGCGTCACTTGACGCGTGTAACGCTCCGCTCGCCCTTGACTCCACCTGTCGGCTGCCGGTTTGCTGTGCGTGATCAGTTCATGGCAACGCGCGCACACCCATGCCCACGACCCGCCTTGAACCGAACCACAAATGAACGCGTGAGGAAATTCGCGGTGTCCCCACCCCCGCCTCCCCTCGGCCGCGGCCGCAGACGTGCGGCCCAGGCCTTCGACGAGGCCCTCGACGACGCCGCCCTCGTCGACGCGCGCGCCGCCCTGGCGCAGGGCCGGTGGCAGACCGCCCGCTCGCTGCTGGTGCACACGGGGGACGACTGGGACCGCCGAGGGCACCGCATCACAGTGCTCGCCCGCGAGCCGTACTGCGCCGCCTGGGCCAAGGAGTGGCTGATCGCCGAGCCCGAGTCCGCCGACGCCGCTGTCCTGCTCGCCCTGGCGGAGGTCCGGCGGGCCTTGCGCGGCAAGCAGAAACCGCCGCGCGCCCGCGAGGCCTGCCACCGCGCCGCCCGGCTCGCCCCCGCCGACCCCACCCCCTGGCTGGGCCTGCTCATGCTGGAGCGAGCCCTGGGCGCCGACGAGGACGTGGTCCGGCTCTTCGAGGAGGTCCGCGCCCGGTACGCCGACCACCACCACGCGCACCACCTGATGGTCGCCCGGCTGGCCGAGCGCCGCGCCGACACCGGCCCGGACCCGCTGCACGAGGTGTACGACTTCGCCAACTGGGCCGCCGAACAGGCCCCGGCCGACTCCCCGCTCGCGATCCTGCCGGTCATCGCGCACGCCGAGCGCTACCGCGTGCTGGCCGCCGCCGGGCACGAGCCCGCCGACCCGGCCGTCTGCGGCCACTGGGCCGGCCGCCGCGCCCGGCAGGTGATGAAGGCCGCCTTCGACTGGTGGCTGGAGTGGGAGCACGAGGGACACCCGCGCCGTCTGGTCGACCTGAACTTCCTCGCCCACGCCAAGGTCTGCGAAGGCCGGGGCGCCGAGGCCGCCGCTCTCTTCCACCGCATCGGCGACCACTCCACGCCTGCGCCCTGGTCCTACCCGGACCGCGACCCGCACGCCGCCTTCCGCGCCGCCCGCGCCGCCGCGCTCGGCACCGTGTGAGGCCCGGCCCGAGACGCCCCGACTCCCCGAGACTCCGAAAAGCCGAGACGCCCCGCCCGAGACGCCCGACTCCCCGAAACCCCCGACAAGCTCCCTCGAAAGGACGACAGTGAGATGACGACGGACAGTGCGAGCACCAGCAGATCCACCGCCCCCGGTGGCGGGATCAGTACGTTCAAGGGCCAGGAGCGCGCCCTGCGCGCCGACCGGCTGGGCACGGTCGGCCTGCTGCTGTCCGTGCTCGCCGCTACCGCGCCCCTGATGGTGGTCGCGGGTGTCATGCCCACCACATTCGGGGTGATGGGCATCGTGGGACAGCCCCTGCTGTTCGTGATCCTCGCCGCCGTCCTCGCCCTCTTCAGCGTCGGATACGCCGAGATGAGCCGGCACGTCCACAACGCCGGCGCCTTCTACGCCTACATCTCCCGCGGCCTCGGCGGCACGGCCGGCGCCGGCGCGGCCCTGGTCGCGCTCGTCGCCTACAACGCCCTCCAGGTCGGCATCTACGGCATCTTCGGCTTCGAGGTGTCCGGACTGTTCGCCACCTACCTGGACATCGAACTCGCCTGGTGGATACCGGCCCTGCTGGCCGTGCTCGCCGTCGGCGCGCTCGGCTGGCTGAAGATCGACCTCAACGCGCGCGTGCTCGGCGTCCTGCTGCTCATCGAGGTCGCGCTCGTCGTCATCTTCGACGTCGCCGCCCTCGCCGACCCCGGCCCCGAGGGCCTGTCGCTGCACGCGTTCGACCCGGACACGCTCACCGGCGCGGGCGTCGGCACCGCCCTGTGCTTCTGCGTCGCGGCCTTCCTCGGCTTCGAGCAGGCCCCGGTCTACGCCGAGGAGACCAGCCGCCCGCACGTCCTGGTGCCCCGCGTGATGTTCCTGGCCATCGGCGGCATCGCGGTCTTCTACACGATCAGCTGCTGGGCCATCACCGTGGCCACCGGCCCTGCGGCCGTCGTCGGCACCGCCCAGAAGCAGAGCGCGGGCCTGCTGTTCTTCCTCACCGGGGACCTCCTCGGCGACACCTTCACGGACGTGCTGCACGTGCTGTTCGTGACCGGCATGTTCGCGGCGATGCTCAGCTTCCACAACGTCGTGGCCCGGTACGCCTTCGCCATGGGCCGCGAGGGCCTGCTGCCCGCCGCGTTCGGCCGCACCAGCAGCGCCAGCGGCGCCCCCGGCACCGGCTCCCTGCTCCAGACGGCCGTGTCCCTGCTGGTCGTGGTCGCGTTCGCCGTCACCGACGACAAGCCGGCCGGCGACCCGACCGCGCCCGTGCTGCACCTGTTCACCTGGATGGGCAGCCTGGGCGCGCTCGGCGTCACCGTGCTGATGGCCGCCGCCTCGCTCTCCGTGGTCGTCTTCTTCGTCCGCCGCGGGGCCGCAGGCGCCCAGCTGTGGCGGCTGGCCGCCTCCGGGCTCGCCGTCGTCGCGCTGGTCTTCATCGTCGTCTACACCGTCAAGGACTTCGACGTCCTGATCGGCGCGGGCCCGGACTCGTCGCTGAGTCGGCTGCTGCCCGGCGTCGTCGCGCTCGCCCTGGCCGTGGGCGTGCTCCAGGGCCTGGTCATGCGTGCCCGCAGGCCCGCGGCCCACGCCCGCATCGGCCTCGGCAACGAGGCGTTCCAGCTGGAGAAGGCGGCCCGGAGCGCCTCGCAGGAGGCCCCGCAGGACGTGCCTCGCCGGGAGGCACCGTAAGAAGTGGTTACGGAACGCTGACGGGCACCCGTGAACCCTGGCACGGCCGGGGCCGCGGGTGCTCGAATGTGGACGTGAACCCCGAACGACCTGCGGAACACCCTGCGCAACGGCCCAGGGGACACTCCGAGGAGCCCTCTGAGGAGCACCCCGGGGAGCGAGGCGAGCGAGGCACCCCCATCGGCCGCCGCGTGCTGCTCGGCACCCTCGGCCTGGGCGCCCTCGGCGTGGCCGCCGCGCCCACCCTGCAACGCGGTCTGGAGTCCCTCCTCGCCGGTGCCGCCGACAAGGACCCCACCGGCCTGACGGGCCTGCTCCCGAACGGCGGCGGCTTCCGCTACTACTCGGTCGCCTCCTCGGTCCCCCGCAAGAGCGCCCGCACCTACCGTCTCACCGTGGACGGCCTCGTCGACCGCCCCACCGCCTACACCCTGGCCGACCTCAGGGCCCTGCCACAGACCCGTCTGGTCCGTGACGTCCAGTGCGTCACCGGCTGGCGGGTCCCCGACACCCCCTTCGAGGGCGTACGGCTGTCCCGGCTGCTGGACGCGGCCGGGGTGCGCCCCATCGCGAAGGCGGTCCGCTTCACCTGCTTCGACGGCACCTACACCGAGAGCCTCACCCTCGACCAGGCCCGCCGCGCCGACGTGCTGGTCGCCCTGCGCATGCAGGACAAGGACCTCGCCCACGCCCACGGCGGCCCGGTCCGCCTCTACGTCGCCCCCATGTACTTCTACAAGTCCGCCAAGTGGCTCTCCGGCATCACCGTCACCGAGGACGTCCGGCCCGGCTACTGGGAGGAACGGGGCTACGACGTCGATGCCTGGGTGGGCCGCTCCAACGGACGCGACGACGAGCCCACGAGCTGACGATGACCCTACGACTCGACGCCCCGCCGTCCGCCGCCCGCGTCCGCCGCTTCAGCGGGACACAGCGGTGGGTGCACCGCACGACGGCCGCGCTGATGGGCGTGTGCGTCCTGACGGCGGCCTGTCTGTACGTGCCGCAGCTCGCCCAGCTCGTCGGCCGCCGCCCCCTGGTGGTCACCCTGCACGAGTGGGCCGGCCTCGCCCTGCCCGTGCCCGTACTCGCCGGACTCCTCTCCCGCGCCTTCCGCGCCGACCTCGGCCGCCTCAACCGCTTCGGCCGGCACGACCGGGTCTGGCTGCGCGCCGCCCTGCGCCGTGACCGGCGGCCCGCGTCCCGCCCGGCGGGCAAGTTCAACGCCGGACAGAAGATGTACGCGGCCTGGATCGCCGGCGCCACGCTGGTGATGCTCGGCACGGGCCTGATGATGTGGTTCACCCACCTCACCCCGCTCGTGTGGCGCACCAGCGCCACCTTCGTCCACGACTGGCTGGCGCTGACCATCGGTATCGTCCTCGCCGGGCACATCGGCATGGCCCTGGCCGACCCGGAGGCCCGCCGGGGCATGCGGACGGGCTCGGTGAGCGAGGAGTGGGCGCAGCGGCAGCATCCGCTGTGGCGCCCGTAGCCGGCGCGCGCTCCGAAGGGGCGCGGGGCAGCACTGGCCTTGTGGTTCCGCCGCGCGGGTGCGACCACGAACCACCCGCACCCGCGGCAGAGCCACCACCCCTACGGCGCCTGGGTGAGATCCAGCAGCACCTTGCACGACCGGCTCCGGTCGGCGGCCAGCGCGAACGCCGACTCCGCCTCCCGCACCGGCACCACGGCGCTGACCAGCCCGTCGAAGGACGGCTCCGCCGCGAGCAGCTCCAGCGCCTCGTCGAACTCCCCGTCGAAGCGGAACGCCCCGCGCAGCTCGATCTCGCGGCTCACCACCAGGTTCCCCGCGAACGGACTCCGCCCCGGCGGCAGCATGCCGAGCTGCACCACGACCCCGCCGCGCCGCACCCGCCGCAGACAGGAGTCGAGCCCCGCGGCCACTCCGGACGCCTCGATGGCCACGTCCACCTCGCCCGGCCACCCCGCGTCCTGCGCATCGTCGGCCCGTACGAGCGTGTCGGCCCCGGCGACGCGCGCGTACACCAGCGCCTCGGGCAGCAGGTCGGCGGCGGTCACGCGCCCCGCCCCGGCCGCCTTCGCCGCCGCGACCACCAGGCAGCCGATGGGCCCGGCGCCGGTGACCAGGACATGCCGCCCGGCCACCTCCCCGGCCCGGCGCACCGCGTGCAGCGCGACGGACAGCGGCTCGGCGAGCGCGGCCCGGCGCAGCCCGAGCCCGGCCGGAAGCGGCCTGACCTGCTCGGCGGGCACGGCGACCCGGGCGGCGAAACCGCCCTGGACGTGCGGGAAGCGGGCCGCGCTGCCGAGGTAGCGGGTGTCCCGGCACACGTTGCGCCGTCCGTCCGCGCACTCCGGGCACACCCCGCAGGGACTGGCCGGGTGCACGGCAACCTCCGTACCGGGGGCCGGACCTGACACGCCGTCACCGTACGAGACGACCGTCCCGACCACCTCGTGCCCGAGCACCATCGGCTCCCGCAGCCGGAAGTCGCCGACCCCGCCGTGCCGCCAGTAGTGCAGGTCGGACCCGCAGACGCCGCCGTAGCGGACGGCCACCAGGGCCTGTCCGGGCCCCGGGACGGGCACGGGAAGGTCGGCGACCCTGAGATCGCCCGCCCCGTGGATCACACAACCCAGCATCACGCTCTCCCGGGGAGTCACAGCACGCTCGTCATGCCGCCGTCGACGTACAGCACCTGCCCGCTGACGAAGTCCGCCGCGGGCGAGGCGAGGAACAGCACCCCGCCCACCAGGTCCTCCGTACGGCCCCAGCGGCCGGCCGGGGTGCGCCGCCGCACCCACGCGCTGAACTCCTCGTCCTCGACGAGGGTTCTGGTCAGCTCGGTCTCGATGTAGCCGGGGCCCAGCCCGTTGACCTGCACGCCGTACGGCCCCCAGTCCGCGCACATGCCCTTGGTGAGCATCTTCAGCGCGCCCTTGGTGGCGGCGTAGGGCGCGATACCGGGGCGGACCACCTCGCTCTGCAGCGAGCAGATGTTGACGATCTTCCCGTGGCCGCGTTCCGTCATCCGGCGGGCCGCCTCGCGGCCGACCAGGAACGCGCTGGTGAGGTTGGTGTCCAGGATCCGGTGCCAGTCGGCGTCGCCGAACTCCAGCAGCGGGGCGCGCAGTTGCATCCCCGCGTTGTTGACCAGGATGTCGAGCGGGCCCACCCGCTCCGCGACGTCCGCGATCCCGGCCCGTACGCAGTCGCCGTCGGTGACGTCGAACGCGGCCGTGTGCACCCGGTCGCCGGGCAGGCGGGCGGCCGCCTCGGCCAGCCGGTCAGGGTCCCGTCCGTTCAGGACGACCGTGCAGTCCGCCTCGGCCAGACCCCGGGCGAGGGCGAGTCCGATTCCCCGGCTGGAGCCGGTCACCAGGGCCGTACGGCCGCTGATGTCGAAGAGAGGGTGAGCCGTCATCGTCGTACCGCTCTTAGATCACCAGGGACAACAGCAGGACCACACCGCCGGCGACGACGGAGATGATGCACTCCATCACCGACCAGGTCTTCAGGTTCTGGCCGACGCTGAGCCCGAAGTACTCCTTGACCAGCCAGAACCCGGCGTCGTTGACATGGCTCAGGAACAGCGAGCCCGCGCCGATGGCCAGCACCAGCAGGGCGGCGTGGGTCGTCGACATGTCGGCCGCGAGCGGGGCGACCAGACCGGCCGCCGAGACCGTCGCCACCGTCGCCGAACCGGTCGCCAGCCGGATCGCCACCGCGATCAGCCAGGCCAGCAGCAGAGCCGGGATCGACCAGTCCTCGGATATCTCCAGGACCATCCGGCCCACACCGGAGTCGATCAGCGTCTGCTTGAAGCCGCCGCCCGCGCCGACGATCAGCAGGATGCCCGCGATGGGACCGAGGCTCTTCTCGACGAGCGGCGAGATCCGCTCCTTGGCGTACCCGGCGGGCCGCAGCAGCGTGAAGATGCCGACGAGCACGGAGGCGAGCAGGGCGATCATCGGGGCGCCGATGACGTCGAAGACGCGCTGGAGGAGGTTCTCGGGGTCGTCGATGACGATGTCGACCAGGGCCTTGGCGAGCATCAGGATGACCGGCAGCAGGACCGTGAACAGCGTGGCGCCGAAACCGGGCCGCCTGTCCAGTTCCTCGGACGCCCGCTGCGGGATCATCCGCTCCGGGGCGGGGACGTCCACCCACTTGGCCGCGTACCGCGAGAAGAGCGGGCCGGCGATGATCACCGTCGGGACGGCGACCAGCACACCCAACGCCAGGGTCACGCCCAGGTCGGCCTTGACGGCGTCGATCGCGACCAGCGGGCCGGGGTGCGGCGGGACCAGGCCGTGCATCACGGACAGACCCGCGAGCGCCGGGATGCCGATGCGCATCAGGGAGTAGTTGCCGCGCTTGGCGACCATCAGGACGACGGGGATCAGCAGCACGATGCCGACCTCGAAGAACAGCGGCAGACCGATCACGGAGGCGATCAGCACCATCGCCCACGGCATGGACCGGCCGCCCGCCTTGTCCAGGATGGTGTCCACGATCTGGTCCGCGCCGCCGGAGTCGGCGAGCATCTTGCCGAGGACCGCACCGAGGGCGATGAGCACGCCCACACCGGCGACGGTGGAGCCGAGCCCGGTGCTGAAGCTGGTCAGGACCTTGTCCAGCGGTGCCCCGGCGAACGCGCCGAGGGCCAGTGACCCGATGGTCAGCGCCAGGAAGGCGTGCAGCTTGAACTTGGTGATGAGCAGGACGATGACGGCGATGCCCGCCAGGACGGCGATGCCCAGCTGAGCGTGGCCGGCCGAGGTGATCGGCTCGGGTGCGTCCGCTGCCAGCATCTCGACGCTGAGTCTGGTCACGGTGGGTTCCCTTGCGTTACGGGGACATGGGGAGGGAGCCCGCGGGCGGTGGGGACGCCCGCGGGGCGGTGCGGGAAACCGGCCGACGGCCCTACTGGGTCCGCTCGGGGAGAGCCTCCAGGGCGTGCATCGCCCGCTCGGCGATCTCCTCCGGGCCGCCCGCGACGTCCACCGCGACTCCCACCTCGTCCGCCTGGAGCGGCTGGAGCGTGGCGAACTGGGAGTCGAGCAGCGCCGTGGGCATGAAATGCCCCTGCCGGTGCGACATCCGGTCCTCGATCAGCGCGCGGTCACCGGTGAGGTGCACGAAGACCACGCCGGGCGCGGCCGCCCGCAGCCGGTCGCGGTACGACCGCTTCAGCGCCGAGCAGCTGACCACCCCGCCGAGCCCCGCCCGCCCCTGCGCCCAGTCACCGATGGCGTCCAGCCAGGGCCACCGGTCCTCGTCCGTCAGGGGCGTGCCGGCCGACATCTTGGCGATGTTGGCCGGCGGGTGGAAGTCGTCGCCCTCGGCGTACGGGACGCCGAGCCGGGCCGCGAGCAGGGGACCGATGGTGGTCTTGCCGGTGCCCGCGACGCCCATCACCACGACGACATGGGGGGAGTTCATCGCTGCCTCACTGTCTGCTGTCCGAGGTCGACACGTGATGTCGACGCAACTGAAACCCATTAGGTAAGACGAATTCAAGAGCCCGTGACAAATAAGTCCGACTTTTTGAGCCAGTGATCTACCCCGTACTCTGAGTGCATGACCACACCGGGCCGGGGGCTGCACGGCCACGTACTGGACACCCTGGGCCCCGAGATCACCGCGGGCGAGTACCCTCCGGGCAGTGTCCTGCTCACGGACGAACTCGCCCAGCGTTTCGACGTGTCACGCTCCGTGATGCGCGAGGTGGTCCGCGTCCTGGAGTCCATGCACCTGGTCGAGTCCCGCCGCCGCGTGGGCGTCACGGTCCTGCCGACGACCGAGTGGAATGTGTACGACCCGCAGGTCATCCGCTGGCGCCTGGCGGGCAAGGACCGCCCCCGGCAGCTGCGCTCCCTCACGGTGCTGCGCTCGGCGATCGAACCGGTGGCGGCGGCCCTGGCCGCGAGAAACGCGACACCGGAGCAGTGCGCCGCGCTCACCGAGTGCGCGCTCGGCATGGTCGCCAACTCGCGCGGCCACCAGCTGGAGGAGTACCTCGTCCACGACGTGGCCTTCCACCGCGTGATCCTCAACGCCTCCGGCAACGAGATGTTCGCCCGCCTCGGCGACGTCGTCGCCAAGGTCCTGGCCGGCCGCACCCATCACGACGTGATGTTCGACGACCCCGACCCGGCCGCCGTTACCCTGCACGTCCAGGTGGCGGAGGCCGTACGCGAGCGCGACGCGGCCCGCGCGGAACGGCTCACCCGGGAGATCACGGTGGGCGCGCTCCAGGAACTGGACATCCTGGCGCCGTAGCGCCTTACTCCAGGAACTCCCCGTCGACGTACACCCAGGCCCCGTCCACCCGCTCGAACCTGCTCCGCTCGTGCAGCGAGCCACCCCGGTAGGACGCCCGGAAGGTCACGGTCCCGGTGGAGTGGAAGGCGGTCCCGTCGCCGGTGTCCAGGATCTCCAGCCCAATCCACCGCATGCGCGGATCCAGATCGAGCCGTTCCGGCCGCGTCCGGGGATGCCAGGTCCGCAGCAGGTATCCCGCGTCGCCCTTCACGAACGCGGTGTACCGCGACCGCATGAGCGCCTCGGCGGTCGGGGCGGCGGCAGCCCCGGAGTGGAAACGGCCGCAGCACGCCTCGTAGGGCTCCGGGAGCCCGCACGGGCAGGAACGCCTGGTCATGGGTCACCTTCCGCGGTAACGCGTGAGGGCCGCGACCTCACGGTCGCGGCCCTCACGCATCTCGTGTGTCCGAGGGGGGACTTGAACCCCCACGCCCGATAAAGGGCACTAGCACCTCAAGCTAGCGCGTCTGCCATTCCGCCACCCGGACAAGGTGTCTGTCGCGCGGGCTCCGCTCGCGGCGACGACGTAAACATTACCAGGCTTTCAGGGGTGGCCGATCACCCCCCGGGTGCCGGCCCGCCCCACGTGAACGGCGTGTGACGGGCCGGGGCCCGTCTTGGGTACGCGCGGTGGGGGAGGGAGGATGAGCAGGACCCAGCAGCAGTGACAGCGGGAGGATCCACGTGAGCGAGACGGGCACGGCCAAGGGCGTCACCGGCGAGGACGAGGTCGTGGACCTCTGCCGCGAGCTGATCCGGATCGACACCAGCAACTACGGCGACCACTCGGGTCCGGGCGAGCGCAAGGCGGCCGAGTACGTCGCCGAGAAGCTCGCCGAGGTGGGACTCGAACCGAAGATCTTCGAATCGCACCAGGGGCGGGCCTCCACCGTGGCCCGCATCGAGGGAGAGGACCCCTCCCGGCCCGCGCTGCTCATCCACGGGCACACCGACGTCGTCCCGGCCAACGCGGACGACTGGACCCACCACCCCTTCTCCGGCGAGATCGCCGACGGGTGCGTGTGGGGCCGCGGGGCCGTCGACATGAAGGACATGGACGCGATGACCCTGGCGGTCGTCCGCGACCGGCTGCGCAGCGGGCGCAAGCCCCCGCGGGACATCGTGCTCGCGTTCCTCGCCGACGAGGAGGCCGGCGGGACGTACGGCGCCAAGTACCTCGTCCGGGAGCACCCTGAGCTCTTCGAGGGCGTCACCGAGGCGATCGGCGAGGTCGGCGGCTTCTCCTTCACCGTCAACGAGAAGCTGCGGCTCTACCTCGTCGAGACCGCCGAGAAGGGCATGCACTGGATGCGGCTCACCGTCGACGGCACGGCCGGCCACGGCTCCATGACCAACACCGACAACGCGATCACCGAGCTGTGCGAGGCCGTCGCCCGCCTCGGCCGCCACACCTGGCCGGTGCGGATCACCAAGACCGTACGGGCCTTCCTCGACGAGCTCTCCGACGCGCTCGGGGTCGAACTCGACCCGGAGAACATGGACGAGACCCTCGCCAAGCTCGGCGGCATCGCCCGGATGATCGGCACGACCCTGCGCAACTCGGCGGCGCCCACCATGCTCGGCGCCGGCTACAAGGTCAACGTCATCCCCGGCCAGGCCACCGCCCACGTCGACGGCCGTTTCCTGCCCGGGTACGAGGAGGAGTTCCTCGCCGACCTCGACCGCATCCTCGGCCCGCGCGTCAAGCGGGAGGACGTGCACGCCGACAAGGCCCTGGAGACCGACTTCGACGGCAAGCTCGTCGACGCCATGCAGAGCGCGCTGAGCGCCGAGGACCCGATCGCGCGAGCCGTGCCGTACATGCTCTCCGGCGGCACCGACGCCAAGTCCTTCGACGACCTCGGCATCCGCTGCTTCGGCTTCGCGCCGCTGAAGCTGCCGCCGGAGCTGGACTTCGCGGGCATGTTCCACGGGGTGGACGAGCGCGTGCCGGTGGAGGGGCTGAAGTTCGGGGTGCGGGTGCTCGACCGGTTCATCGACGCGTCCTGAACCCCGGTACGCCGAGCCCCTTTGGCCATGGGTAACGCTTCGGTAATCGATCGCGTGTACGACAGTGCCCGACAAAGAGTGAATGCGACCATACGCTCGTAGCCCGATTACTCCGTCCTCGTTACTGGTCATGTGATCCGCAATTGGGATCGCATTGCCAACGAGGAGGAATAATGATCAAGAAGGTCGTCGCTGCTGCGGCTGCCACCGGTGGTCTGGTTCTTGCGGGCGCGGGCGTGGCCGCCGCCGGCGCGGGTGCCCAGGGTGCTGCCGTGCACTCCCCGGGCGTCCTGTCCGGCAACGTCGTTCAGGCGCCTGTTCACGTCCCGGTGAACGTCTGCGGCAACACGGTCTCCGTGATCGGCCTGATGAACGCCGCCTTCGGCAACACCTGCATCAACAAGTGACGTGGTGCCTCGCCCCCAAGAGCCCGGGCCCTTGAGGGTTGGAGCCCGTCGGCCCCGGAGCGCCTGCCATGCGTTCCGGGGCCGACCGGTCTTCTTCGCAACATCGGAACGTCGGAACGTTGGAATGCCGGAATGCCCGAAAGTCGAATCGGCTGAGATTCCGGCGACAAGGTCGAAGGCAGGGATTTCAGTAATGCGACAGGTCACCCGCAAGGGCCTGATGACCGTGGCGGCCGCGACCGGCGTGATCGCCGCGGCGGGCGGCGCCGCCCACGCCACCACCGGATCGGGCGCGTACGGCTCCGCCTCGGGGTCGCCCGGCGTGCTGTCCGGGAACTCGGTGCAGGCGCCGGTGCACGCGCCGGTCAACGTCTGCGGCAACACGGTCAATGTCATCGGGGTGCTCAACCCCTCGATGGGCAACTCGTGCGCCAACCAGGGCGGCGGAGCATCGTCGGGGGGACACGGCGAATCCGGCGACCAGGGCGGCGCCCACACCGGCGGCCACGCCGGTGACTCGCCGGGCGTCGGCTCCGGCAACCACGTCGAGGCCCCGATCCACGCACCCGTGAACGTCTGCGGCAACAGCGTCAGCGTCATCGGCGTGGGCAACTCCACCACAGGCAACGACTGTGCGAACGGCGGCTCGGGTGGTCAGCACACCACCCCGCCGGGCGGCGACGAGACCCCCGGACAGCCCGGACAGCCCGGACAGCCCGGACAGCCCGGCGACCCGGGCAGCCCCGGGAACCCCGGGAACCCCGGGAACCCCGGGAACCCCGGCACCCCCGGAAACCCGGGCGAGCCGGCCGACCCCGCGGAGCCCAGCAGCCCCGGCGCCCCCGGCACGGACGACGGGACGACGCCGGCCGGCCGCGCGCAGGGCAACCAGCCGGTCACCCACGCCGTCACCCAGCCCAAGGCCGCCGCGCAACTCGCGCACACCGGCAGCGACCTGCCGATGGGTCTCGTCCTGCCGGTCGGTGCGGGAGCGCTGCTGGCCGGTGCGGTCCTCTACCGCAAGGCGCGGCAGTCGGCGTGACACCCGGGCACACGGAGTGGGCCCCGCGTCCGCGGGGCCCGCTCCGTTCGTGTCACCTCACCATGTGGCGCGTACCTGGCGGATGATCCGCCGCCGCAACCTGACCCTGCGGCTGCCGTCGCGCAGCAGGCTCAGGCGGTACAACTCCCAGTGTCCGTACTCGGCGTGGTCCGTCAGCAGACGTGTCGCCTCCTTGCGGGAGACCCCGCGCGGTACGTACACGTCGACAAATTCGTATTCCGGCATCGCATCTATTGTGCGGTCTGGGGCCTGGTACGGATAGCGTCTGCACTATGTCTGATGCTGCGCAGCCCACCGCTGCCGAGGTACGCGCCGCCGCCGAGGCGGTCAAGACCGCGCTCGACCGCCACCTGGCCGCGGTCGAACGCAGGTCGGGGGAGGACGACCCGGCCGTCTACGAGGCGTTCAACCAGCTGGCCGCGGCCGCAGAGGCGTACGACGAACTGCTCTACGACCGCTACGACGAGGTCACGCCCTTCGAGATCCCCGGGGCGGAGGACGCGCTGCCGCCGTACACGGGCCCCGAGGAACCGAACGCGCTGAGCGTGCTGATCCGCCGCGACTACTCGGTGGCGGAGCCGCAGCGGCTGCTGGCGCAGGCGCAGCGCATCGAGGCGGCGGACGAGGACGCGGCCACGGACGTCTCCGGCACGGTGCACGGTGCGCTCGGCCTCCTGTTCGGCGAGTTCGAGCCGGACGAGATCGCATCCCGGCACAAGGAGTTCGGGCTGGAGGAGGGCGACTCCACGCTCTGGGTGACGGCGGCGGACGAACCGGCCGATCCCGGCGAGTGGCTGGAGGCGCCGTTCGAGCAGGTCGATCCGCAGCGGGTGGTGTGCCGCTTCGACGTCAGCGCGGTCTTCGACGACGAGATCGACGACATGGACGACGACGAACTCGAGGACGAGCTCGACACGGACCTGGACGAAGACGGGGACGGGGACGGGGACCTGGAGCTGCTGGACGCGGATCGCTGAGCGGCCGGACCGGCCGGACCGGCCCTCACGACGGCGGGGGCCACGGGAAGCGCCCGTGGCCACCGCCGTCGTCCGTGACGGACCGGCCTCAGCCGGCCGCCGGCACCTGCGGGGCGAGCAGCACCGGCAGCCGGGTCGTGCGGGGTTTGGCCGGGACCTCGCTCACGGCCCGGGGCAGCGCTTGCTCCACGCCGTGCACCACGGACAGATGCCGCTCGGCCCGCCCGAACGCCGTGTACACCCAGGGACGGCTGAGCACCTGCGCGGCGTCACCGGGCAGCACCACGACCACGGCGGGCCAGCGGCCGCCCACCGCCTGGTGCGCGGTCAGCGCCCATCCGTGCCGCACACAGCTCTCCACCCGCTCCTTCGGTACGACGACGGCCTCGCCCGCGCACGACAGGTGCAGCCCCTCGGCGTCGGCTCTCACCACCCGGCCCGGCAGCGCCCGCCCCGGGGCGGGAGAGTAGACGATCCGGTCACCCGGGTCGAAGCCGCCGAAGCGGCCGGGGCCGGGGTTGAGCCGCTCCTTCAGAGCCGCGTTCAGCGCGCGCGTGCCGGCGGCGCCGCCGTGCCCGGGGGTGATCACCTGCGTCTCCTCGGCCGGGACGCCGATCGCGCGCGGCACCGAGTCCGCCACGAGCTGCACGGTGCGGTGCACGGCCTCGCCCGCGTCCCGCACCGGCACGATCACGATCTCCTTGCCGGGGGCCTCGACCTGGTTCAGCTCGCCGACGCCGATGCCTGAGACCAGCTCGCCCAGCGGGCCCGGGTCCGGGCGCCGCGAGGCGACCTGTGGGCAGATCCGCGCCGCCAGCAGGTCCGCGAACACCCGCCCGGGGCCCACCGACCACAGCACGTTCGGGTCCCCGGCCAGCACCAGCCGGGCGCCGTCCGGCAAGGACTCCGTCACCAGTGCCGCCGCCTCCACGTCCAGCTGAGGGGCGTCGAGCACCACCAGGAGGTCCAGGTCCAGCGACCCGTCGGCGTCCCGCCCCGGCCCCTCGGCGCCGGACAGCAGCCCGGCGACGGTGGCGACGGAAGCGGCAGCGGGACCGCCGGCCGGCTCCGGGCGGCACAGCAGGGCCGCGAAGCGGTCGCGGCCGATCGGACCGTGCGCGGCGGCCCAGGCCCGCAGACCGAGGCCGTGCGCCGCCCGGAGCAGCGCCGCCGGTTCGGCCAGCGAGGCGTCGCCGCCGGTGTGGAGGACGAGACCGTGGGAGGCGACCGCGCGGATCAGCTCACCGGCCGACCCCTCGGCCGCGGCGGCGGCCCGCTCCCAGTCCGCACCGGAACCGTCCTGCTTCGGCACGGAGTTGACCAGCCGGGCCAGACCGTCGGCGAGGCTCTCCTCGGCGAGGGCGTACCGCTCGAGACCGACCAGCACGCGCACGGGCCTGTCCGCGTCCTCCTCGGCGGTCTCGGCGGGCTGGGTACCGGGCTCGTCCAGAGCGTCCTGGAAGACCAGCGCCTCACCCTCGGCGAGGGCGTTCTGCACGGCGGAGTCCGCATCCGGCACTCCCCGCTGGGCCAGCGCCGCGGTGAGCGCCGGCATCTCCAGCGCGGTGTGCCCGGCCAGAGCGGCCTGCTCCAGGAGCCAGACGGTCACCGCCCGGCCCCGCCGCTCGTCGTCCGGGCCGCACTCCGGCCCGAGCAGGGCCCGCGCGAACCCGTCGGCCTGCTCCGGCCGCACGCCGGTGACCCGCAGCAGCTGCCAGGGATCGGCCCGCAGCATCTCCTCGGCGCCCTCCCCGAGCACCGCGGCGACCTGTGGCGCGAGCGCTTCGGGCGCTCCACCCTCGGCCAGCACGGCCCGTACGGCCCGCACGGCCTCCGCGGGCGGAGCCGCGGGCGGGCCGGCCGCCTCGGCGGACACGGGCTGCGGTCGGCGTACCGGCTCGGGCGCGGGGCGGCGCGGGGCGCGGTCCGGTTCGCTGAACACCGTGCGCGCCGGTTTCTCACCGCTCTCCACGGCCCGTACGGCGGCGAGCAGTTCGGCGGCCTTGCCGCTCAGCTTCGCCCCGCTCTCGATCGGACCCTGCCTCTCGGCCTTGCGCCGCTCGATGCGCTCCCGCTCCAGCCGCTGGGCCAGCAGTTCGGCCTCGGTCTCGGACAGCTGCCCGGACTCGGCCTGCGCGCCCTCTCCCTCGGCGGACGCCGCCTCCTGTGCGCCCTCGCGCTCCGGGGCGCCGTCCTCCGCCGCGGCGTCCGGGGTTCCCGGCTCGGCGTCCACGGCGTCCTCAGCGGGCTCGGGCTCCGTGCTCACAGCGTGCTCCAGTCGTGATCGGGATAGCGGTGCACGGGCGCCGACACGTCGTCGAGCGCCCGGCAGATCTCGTCAGGAAGACTAAGGGTCTCCACTGACAACGCGGCCGTGAGCTGCTGCGCGTTGCGGGCGCCGACGATGGGGGCGGCCACCCCGGGCCGGTCGCGGACCCAGGCCAGGGCCACCTGCAGCGGCGTGACCGCCAGCCCGTCCGCCGCCGTCGTGACGGCGTCCACGATCCGGCTCGCCGTGTCGTCGAGGTAGGGGGCGACGAACGGCGCGAGATGCTCGGAGGCACCGCGTGAGTCCGGCGGCGTCGCGTTGCGGTACTTGCCTGTCAGTACCCCGCGCCCGAGCGGCGACGACGGCAGCAGCCCGATCCCCAGGTCCAGCGCCGCGGGCAGCACCTCCCGCTCCACGCCCCGCTGCAGCAGCGAGTACTCCATCTGCGTGCTCGCCAGCCGGGTCCGCGTGCCCGGTGCCGCCAGCTGCCAGGTCGCCGCCTTCGCCAGCTGCCAGCCGCAGAAGTTGGAGACACCCGCATAGCGGGCCCGTCCGCTGCTGACCGCCAGGTCGAGCGCCTGGAGGGTCTCCTCCAGCGGGGTGTACGGGTCGAAGGCGTGCACGTGCCACACGTCGACGTGGTCCGTGCCCAGCCGGGCGAGGGAGGCGTCCAGCGCGGAGAGCAGATGGCCGCGGGAGCCGTCGAACCGGCGGTCCGGGTCCGGCACGCTGCCCGCCTTCGTCGCGATGACGAGGTCCCGGCGCGGCACCAGTCCGTCTGTCAGCTTGCCGAGCAGGTACTCGGCCTCTCCGTCGCCATACACGTCCGCGGTGTCGACGAGGTTCCCGCCCGCTTCCCAGAACGTCTTCAAGAGGTCCGCGGCGTCGTGCTCGTCGGTGTCCCGGCCCCAGGTCAGGGTGCCAAGACCGATGCGGGACACGCGCAGGCCGGTGCGGCCGAGATGCCTCTGCTCCATGAACGCCGAGATTACTGGCCGCACCCTGGGGATCGGGGGGCCTGTGGACAACCGATTTCCGGGCCGGGGCGGGAGGCGCCGCGGGCATCCCGCCCCACCGCCGCAGGCCACCGCGCGCTATGGTCTCCGCCAAGGGACGTTACTGATCGGTAAGGGGAGGCGGGCATGCAGCTCGGAATCAACCTCGGCTACTGGGGCGCCGGGATGGACGCGGACAATCTCGCCGTCGCGCAGGAGGCCGACCGGCTCGGTTACGCCGTCTGCTGGGCCGCCGAGGCCTACGGCTCCGACGCCGCCACCGTCCTCAGCTGGGTCGCCGCCCAGACCGAGCGCATCGACGTGGGCTCGGCCATCTTCCAGATCCCGGCCCGGCAGCCCGCGATGACCGCGATGACCGCCGCCACGCTCGACTCCCTCTCCGGCGGCCGCTTCCGGCTGGGCCTCGGCGTCTCGGGGCCGCAGGTCTCCGAGGGCTGGTACGGCGTGAAGTTCGACAAGCCGCTGGCCCGCACCCGCGAGTACGTCGAGATCATCCGCAAGGCGATGACCCGCGAGCGCCTCACCTACGAGGGCGAGCACTGGACCCTGCCCTTGCCCGGCGGACCCGGCAAGCCCATCAAGCTCACCGTGCACCCGCAGCGCGAGCACATCCCGCTGTACATCGCCGCCATCGGCCCGAAGAACCTGGAGCAGACCGGCGAGATCGCCGACGGCGCCCTCCTCATCTTCCCTTCCGCCGACCACCTCGAAGACACCGCGATCTCCTACCTGCGCGCCGGCCGTGAGAAGGCCGGAAAGAGCCTCGAAGGCTTCGACGTCTGCCCGACCCTCCCGCTCGCCGTCGGCGACGACAAGGACGTCACGACGCTCGCCGACACCTTCCGTCCCTACACGGCGCTGTACGTCGGCGGCATGGGCAGCCGCAAGCAGAACTTCTACAACCAGCTCGCCCGGCGCATGGGGTACGAGCAGGAGGCCGCCGAGATCCAGGACAAGTACCTGTCCGGCGACAAGCAGGGCGCCGCGGCCGCCGTACCGCACGACCTGATCGACAAGACCACACTGCTCGGCTCCGTGGACCGCATCGCGGACCGGATGAAGGCCTACGCCGAGGCCGGGGTCACCACCCTCACCCTCGCCCCCGCCGGCTTCACGCTGGACGAGCGGATCGCCGCGCTCCGCGCGGGCACCGAGGCACTGGAGCGCGCGGGGCTGGCGTAAGCGGGTCGATGTGATGCGCGTACTGGCGTCCTGCGCGGGTTGGCGTGAAGCGCGGGACGGTGCAAGAGCGCCACTGCGCACCTGACAGAGGATTCTTACGGCCGTGGTGGGGGCTCGGGGGTCTTCCCCGCCACGGCCGTCACGCGGAACAACGCGCCGCGGGCCGCACGGTTACGCGCCCGTCGTGCTCCGCCGTACACCGGCGGTCCTCCGTTCGGCGGAGTCGCCGCGCACACCTGTTGCAGCACCCCTTGCGCGGCATTTGACTCGTTCTTCGCGGAGCCGGGCAGAGAGGTGCCCACGATGCTTTCGGCCAGGGGTCTGTTCCCGGAGATCCTCGACAACGACGACTCCTTCGCCCTGTTCTGCTCCATCGCCGCGAGCGGCGAGTCCCAGGACGGCTGGGAGAACGCCCGCATCGCCGCGCTCGTCCCCGAGACGGCGCGTGACCTCGCCCGCAGATCACCCGTCACGGCGCCGACGAGGACAAGCACGGCCACATCTTCAACGCCCTGATGAAGCAGCGGGGGGTGCGGCCCGTGCCGGTCCCGCCCGAGACCGACTCCACCATGCTCCTGGAGAACAACGGCAGGGGCCTGGCCCACGACAAGCTCCGGCGCGACGAACCGCTCATGGCCCAGGACGTCGTCACCTACCTCGCGCACAGCCGGGTCACCGAACAGCGGGGCCACCGGGCAGATGGAGCCGCTCCGCAAGCACTTCTCCGACCACCCCGGCATCGGCCGCGCGGTCAGGCAGATCGCGAACGACTAGGACAACCATTTCGCCTACTGCCACGAGGAGTTGCTGCGTCTCGCGCGCGCCGGTCAAGGCGGGCGATCCAGCGCACGCTGCGCGCCGGCGCGCTGACCGAGATCCGGATCCACCGGGACGTCAGCCTCGCCGTCATGGCCCACATGGGACGCATCCTCGGCGGGCCGAAGTCCAAGTCCGTGCTCCTGGCCGCGGGCATCCACACCGTGTACTGGTACGAACGGCTCGGCGGCTGGCGCCGGATGGTGAGCCTGAGGACGCCCGAGCGCCGCGACGCCCTCGGCGGCCGGCCACCGCGGCCCCCGAGTTCGCCTGAGGACCGCGGACCGGGCAGCCCCTACAGCCACCCCCGCCGCTTGAACATCCGGAACACCAGCACCTCCAGAACGGCCATCACGCCGATCAGCGCCGGATACGACCACTCCCACCGCAGTTCGGGCATGTGGTCGAAGTTCATGCCGTAGATCCCCGCGATCATCGTGGGAATCGCGGCCATGGCCGCCCACGCGGAGATCTTGCGCATGTCGTCGTTCTGCCGGACGCTCATCTGCGCCAGATGCGCGGAGAGGATGTCCGACACCAGCCGGTCCAGCCCCTCCACCGACTCGTTCACGCGCGTGAGGTGGTCGCTGACGTCGCGGAAGAACGGCCGCGCCTTGTCGTCCACGAAGGGCACCACCACACCGGACGGGGCCGTGCCCGCCAGCCGGCTCATCGGCAGGGCCAGGGGCCCGGTCGCCCGCCGGAACTCCAGGATCTGCCTCTTGAAGTTGTAGATCCGCGACGCGGTGTGCCGGGAGCCGCCGTCGGGCGAGAACACCTCCGCCTCCAGCTCCTCCAGGTCGGTCTGCAACTCGGTCGCCACGTCCAGGTAGTGGTCGACGGTGGCGTCGGCGATCGCGTACAGCACCGAGGTGGGGCCCTTGCCCAGCAGCTCCGGCTCCTGCTCCAGGCGGCTCCGTACGGCCTTCAGCGGGGCGCCCTCGCCGTGCCGGACCGTCACCACGAACGAGTCGCCGAGGAAGACCATGATCTCGCCGGTGGAGACGGCGTCGCTGCGCGGTTCGTACGCCACCGGTTTGAGGACCACGAAGAGCGAGTCGTCGTAGATCTCCAGCTTGGGCCGCTGGTGGGCCTTCAGGGCGTCCTCGACGGCCAGCGGGTGCAGCGCGAACTCCCGCGTGACATGGTCGAACTCGCTCTCCGTCGGCTCGTGCAGGCCGATCCAGACGAAACCGCCCGCCGCCCGTGCCTCGCCGAGTGCGTCGGAGAAGTCCTCGGGGCCCTCCATACGGTGCCCGTCACGGTAGATGGCACAGTCGACGATCACGAAACGCACTCTCCCGCCACTCGAACTCCTCGCTCTCCCACGACACCGCACGCGCGTGTGCGCCTACGCTGGGCCGCATGCCCACGTTGATCCTGGTCCGGCACGGACGTTCCACCGCCAACACCGAGGGACTGCTCGCCGGCTGGACGCCCGGCGTCGCCCTCGACGAACGCGGGGCGGCGCAGGCCGCCGCGCTGCCCGGCCGGCTCGCCGAGCTGCCGATCGCCGAGGTCGTCAGCAGTCCCCTGCAGCGCTGCCAGGAGACGATCCGGCCGCTGCTGGACGCCCGCCCCGGACTCACGGCGCACACCGACGAGCGCATCGGGGAGTGCCACTACGGCGACTGGTCCGGCCGCAAGCTCGCCGAACTCAAGGACGAGCCGCTCATGGAGGTGGTGCAGGCGCACCCGTCGTCGGCGGCGTTCCCGGGCGGCGAGTCGATGCGGGCGATGCAGACGCGGGCCGCCGAGGCCGTCCGCGAGTGGAACGCGCGCGTGGAGCGCGATCACGGCGCCGACGCCGTCTACCTCATGTGCTCGCACGGCGACATCATCAAGTCGCTCGTCGCGGACGCACTCGGACTTCATCTCGACCTCTTCCAGCGGATCTCCGTTGAACCGTGTTCCATCACCGCGATCCGTTACACACGGCTACGACCGTTTCTCGTCCGCCTCGGCGACACCGGCGACTTCGCGTCCCTGGTGCCGCGCGAGGAACCGCCGGGCGACGACGCCACGGTGGGGGGTGGTGCGGGCGCACCGTGATCGTCTTCCGCAGTAGGGTGAAGCGGTCGCAGCAGTCGCCCTACCCCCGATGTCCCTCGATCCCCCGACTTCCCATGGAGACAGGACGTGTCCCGTCAGGTGTTCCTCTACGACCAACCGGACCGTTTCGTGGCCGGTACGGTCGGACTGCCAGGGCGCCGTACGTTCTTCCTCCAGGCCTCCGCCGGCTCCCGGGTGACCAGCGTGGCCCTGGAGAAGACCCAGGTCGCCGCGCTCGCCGAGCGCATGGAAGAACTGCTCGACGAGGTCGTACGCCGTAGTGGCGGCAGCGCCGCCGTCCCCGCCGTGGCGCCGTCGGAGATCACCGACACCGCCCCGCTGGACACCCCCATCGAGGAGGAGTTCCGCGTCGGCACCATGGCGCTGGCCTGGGACGGCGAGGAACAGCGCATGATCGTCGAGGCACAGGCGCTCGTGGAGCTCGACGCCGACTCCGAGGAGGACCTCGCCGAGGCCGAGGAGCGGCTGCTCCAGGACGAGGAGAACGGGCCCCCGATGCTGCGGGTCAGACTCACCGGCGCGCAGGCCCGGGCCTTCGCCAAGCGTGCCCTGGACGTCGTCAACGCCGGGCGGCCGCCGTGCCCGCTGTGCAGCCTCCCGCTCGACCCGGAAGGACACGTATGTCCGCGCCAGAACGGATACCGCCGCGGAGCGTGACGGAAGCCGACCTGCTTGCCCTCGGCGAGCTGACGGTGCGCGGACGCATCCGGGAGGCCTCCAACGCGGCGCTGTACTGCACGGTGACCCACGAGGGCCGGGAAGCCGCCTGTGTCTACAAGCCGGTCGCGGGGGAGCGGCCCCTGTGGGACTTCCCCGACGGGACGCTCGCCCAGCGGGAGGTCGCCGCGTACGAGGTGTCCGAGGCGACCGGCTGGGGGCTCGTCCCGCCCACCGTGCTGCGGGACGGGCCGTACGGCGAGGGCATGTGCCAGCTGTGGATCGAGGCGACGGCGGACGCCGAGCTGCTCGCCCTGGTGGACGGTGAGGAACCCGGACCCGGCTGGAAGGCCATCGGATTCGCCGAGGTCGGCGAGGGCCGGACCGCCCTGCTGGTGCACGCCGACGACGAGCGGCTGCGGCGCCTCGCGGTGCTCGACGCGGTGATCAACAACGCCGACCGCAAGGGCGGGCACCTGCTGCCCACCGGGGACGGGCGGCTGTACGGCATCGACCACGGCGTCACCTTCAATGTCGAGAACAAGCTGCGCACGCTGCTGTGGGGCTGGGCGGGGGAGCCGCTCACGGAGGAGGCGATCAGCGTCCTCACCGGCCTGCGGAAGGGGCTCGCGGAGGGCGGCGCGCTCGCCACGCGGCTGGCCGGGCTGATCACCGGCGCCGAACTGGACGCCACGCGCGCGCGGGTCGACGCGCTGCTGGCGTCCGGGAGCCACCCGCAGCCGGGCGGGGAGTGGCCTGCGATCCCCTGGCCGCCCGTCTAGCAGCACAGTCGGCGGCGAGGAACAAGACGGCGTTCCCGGCCATCCGGGCCGCTCCGGTTCGTATGCGGAACATCCGTCCGGTTAGGCTCATGTACATGCATGCCTGGCCCGCTTCCGAGGTCCCCGCCCTGCCTGGTCAGGGCCGCGACCTGAGGATCCACGACACCGCGACCGGCGGCCTGGTCACCCTCGACCCCGGTCCCGTCGCCCGTATCTACGTCTGCGGCATCACGCCGTACGACGCCACCCACATGGGACACGCGGCGACCTACAACGCGTTCGACCTCGTGCAGCGCGTGTGGCTCGACACCAAGCGGCAGGTGCACTACGTCCAGAACGTCACCGACGTCGACGACCCGCTCCTGGCGCGCGCCCAGCGGGACAGCATCGACTGGGTCGCCCTCGCCGAGAAGGAGACGGCCCTCTTCCGTGAGGACATGACGGCGCTGCGGATGCTGCCGCCGCGGCACTACATAGGCGCCGTCGAGGCGATACCCGGCATCGTGCCGCTCGTCGAGCGGCTGCGCGACCTCGGCGCCGCGTACGAACTCGACGGCGACGTCTACTTCTCCGTCGAGTCCGACCCGAATTTCGGCAACGTCTCCCGGCTCGACGCCGCCGCCATGCGGCTGTTGTCCGCCGAGCGGGGCGGCGACCCCGACCGGCCCGGCAAGAAGAACCCGCTCGACCCGATGCTGTGGATGGCGGCCCGGCCCGGTGAGCCCAGCTGGGACGGCGGTTCGCTCGGACGCGGGCGGCCCGGCTGGCACATCGAGTGCGTGGCCATCGCCCTGGACCACCTCGGCATGGGTTTCGACGTCCAGGGCGGCGGCTCCGACCTGGCCTTCCCGCACCACGAGATGGGCGCGTCCCACGCCCAGGTCCTCACCGGTGAGTACCCCATGGCCAAGGCGTACGTCCATGCCGGCATGGTCGGCCTGCACGGCGAGAAGATGTCCAAGTCCAAGGGCAACCTCGTCTTCGTCTCGCAGCTGCGCCGTGAGGGCGTCGACCCGGTGGCCATCCGGCTGGCGCTGCTCGCCCACCACTACCGGGCCGACTGGGAGTGGACCGACCAGGTCCTCCAGGACGCCGTCGACCGGCTCGGCCGCTGGCGTGCCGCCGTCTCCCGGCCCGACGGGCCGCCCGCCGAGGCGCTCGTCGAGGAGATCCGCGACGCCCTCGCGCACGACCTGGACGCCCCGGCCGCGCTCGCCGCGGTCGACCGCTGGGTCGCGCTCCAGCAGCAGACCGGCGGAACGGACACGGGCGCGCCCGGTGTCGTCTCACGCGCCGTGGACGCCCTGCTCGGCGTCGCCCTGTAGGGGCCGGGGCCGGTACGCCGCCGTGGCGGTCGCCCGCGTATGAGAGAGGGGCGGTGGGTGCGCAGCGCGCCCACCGCCCCTTCGGCTCAGTCCTCCGACGACTCCTCGTCGTCCGTGCCGGGTTTCGGCGGCTTGGGCGGGCGGGTCCGTCCGCCGGGGTTGTCCCGCAGATACGACGTTCCCGGCCCGGGCGCGGCGTCGCCGCCCTCGGCGGTCGCGTGCCCGCCGGGCGGGCCGGCCCCTCCGTCCCGCCGCCGCAAGTAGCGCTCGAACTCCCGGGCGATGGCCTCGCCCGACGCCTCCGGCAACTCCGCGGTGTCGCGGGCCTCCTCCAGCGTCTGGACGTACTCGGCGACCTCGCTGTCCTCGGCGGCCAGCTGGTCCACGCCCACCTGCCAGGCGCGCGCGTCCTCGGGCAGCTCGCCCAGCGGGATGCGCACGTCGATCAGGTCCTCCAGACGGTTCAGCAGGGCCAGCGTGGCCTTCGGGTTCGGCGGCTGCGACACGTAGTGCGGAACCGCCGCCCACAGCGACACGGCGGGCACGCCCGCGTGCGTGCAGGCCTCCTGCAGGACGCCGACGATGCCCGTGGGCCCCTCGTACTTGGTCTCCTCCAGGTCCATGCGGCGGGCCAGGTCCGGATCGGACGTGGTCCCGCTGATCGGGACCGGACGCGTGTGCGGGGTGTCGCCGAGCAGGGCGCCCAGGATGACCACCAGCTCCACGCCCAGTTCGTGCGCGAAGCCCAGCAGCTCGTTGCAGAACGAGCGCCACCGCATGGACGGCTCGATGCCCCGGACCAGGACGAGATCGCGCGGCTTGTCACCGCCGACCCGGACCACCGACAACCTTGTCGTCGGCCATGTGATCTTGCGGACGCCGCTCTCCATGAACACCGTGGGGCGGTTCACCTGGAAGTCGTAGTAGTCCTCGGCGTCCAGCGCCGCGAACACCTCGCCCTTCCATTCCCTGTCCAGATGCGCGACCGCGGTGGAGGCGGCGTCGCCGGCATCGTTCCAGCCCTCGAACGCGGCCACCATGACCGGGTCGATCAGCTCGGGAACCCCCTCGAGCTCGATCACCCAGTGCCTCCTTCCGACGTGCCCTCACGTACGCCCCAACCTTACGGCGTGCCAGGGGGGCGCCCGCAGCCCCCTGGTCCGGGGGAGTGCCCCCATCACTGCCCCGTGAGCCACTCCGGAACACCCAGAAGTCATCCGAGCTGTCGTGGACCTCGCCGGTACCGGGGCCGGACAGTGCCCGTCGACGCGCCCTTCGGCGCGGCCGGGTGGTGTGTCACAGGGTCGAGCGCAGCCACTGCTCCACGGACGCGATGTGCACCGTCGCCCACGACCTGGCCGCCTCCGCGTCCCGGTCGCGCAGCGCGGCGAGGATCGCCCGGTGCTCGCGCAGGGTGCGCCCCACGGCGTCCCCCTGGGTGAGGCCGCGCCAGACTCGGGCCCGGGTGGTGGGGCCCGACAGGCCGTCCAGCAGCGAGCAGAGCACGGAGTTGCCGCAGCTCTGCGTGATGCCCCGGTGGAAGTCCAGGTCGCAGGCGACGAGGTCCGCCACGGACGGATCGTCGCCGAGCTCGTCCAACTGCGCGGACAGGGCGTCCAGTTGCTGTTCGCCGATGCGGCTCGCGGCCATCGCCGTGGCGGCCGGCTCCAGGATGCGGCGTACGGCCAGGAACTCCAGGACCGTGTCGTCGCGGTGGAAGTCGACGACGAAACTCAGTGCCTCCAGCAGCAGTTGGGGGTCGAGACTGGTGACGTACGTGCCGTCGCCCTGCCGTACGTCCAGGATGCGGATGAGCGACAGCGCGCGCACGGCCTCCCGCAGGGAGTTGCGGGACAGCCCGAGCTCGGCGGCGAGTTCGCTCTCCTTGGGGAGCCGGTCGCCGGGGCGCAGCGCGCCGGAGACGATCATTCCCTTGATCTTCTCGATCGCCTCGTCGGTGACGGCCATGCCGGCCTCCCTCGTTCAGACCTCCGATGTATCAGGTCATTATGAGGTCGCCGAGGGGCCACGTCGCCGTGCAGGCCATCGGGCCTCGCGCCGGGGCGGTGGTGCCGCGCCGGCGCCGGCTGGCGAGCCGCCGCCCGGGAGCGCGTGAGCGCGGGCGGGCACGCGAAAGGGGCGGCTCCGTCGGCGTGGAGTCGCCCCTCTCGGCGCCGGCTCCCGTGCGGGGGAGCCGGAGCTCGGCTACTTCTTGTCGAGCAGGTCCTGGACCTTGGCGCGGACCTCGTCCGTGGCCAGGCCGCGGATCGTCAGGGTCGTACGGCGGCGCAGCACGTCGTCGGCCGTCTCCGCCCACTCGTGGTCCCGGGCCCACACGACCTGCGCCCAGATCTCCGGGGCGTCCGGGTGGACGCGCTCGGCGAGCGCCGGGTCGTCGTTGGCCAGGCGGGCGATGTCGAAGGCCAGCGAACCGTAGTGGGTGGCCAGGTGCCTGGCCGTGTCGGCCGCCATGCGCGGGCCGGGCGCCGGGCGGTCGGTCAGCAGCCGGTGGGCGACCGCGCGCGGGTTGGCGATGCCCGGCAGCGGCAGCTTCTTCGGCAGCGAGGAGATCGGCTCGAAGTCGTCGCCCAGCGGGTGGCCCGGCAGCGACTCCAGCTTCTTCATGACCGTCCGGCCGATGTGGCGGAAGGTGGTCCACTTGCCGCCGGCGACGGACAGCATGCCGCCACGGCCCTCGGTGACCACCGTCTCGCGCTTGGCCTTCGCCGTGTCGCCGGGGCCGCCCGGCAGCACCCGCAGGCCCGCGAAGGCGTACGTGATCAGGTCACGGTCGAGCTGCTGGTCGCGGATGGAGAAGGCGGCCTCGTCGAGGATCTGGGATATGTCCTTGTCGTTGACCGCGACGTCCGCCGGGTCGCCCTCGTACTCCTCGTCCGTCGTGCCGAGCAGCAGCATGTCCTCCCAGGGGAGGGCGAAGGTGATGCGGTACTTGTCGATCGGGGTGGCCAGCGCGGCCCGCCACGGGGCGGTCCGCTTCAGGACCAGATGCGCGCCCTTCGACAGGCGGATGGACGGCGCGGCACCGGGGTCCTCCATCCTGCGCAGGTGGTCGACCCAGGGACCGGTCGCGTTGAGCACGAGCCGGGCGTTGACGCCGAACTCGTCGCCGGACAGGCGGTCCTTCAGTTCGGCGCCGGTGACCCGGCCCCGGGTGAAGCGCAGGCCGGTCACCTCGGCGTGGTTGAGGACGACCGCGCCCGCCTCGACGGCCGCGCGGACCGTCATCAGCGCCATGCGCGCGTCGTTCATCTGGTCGTCGCCGTACACGGCCACGGCCTTGAGGTTCTCGGTGCGCAGCTCCGGCACGTCCTGCGCGGCCTTGGCCGGCGAGAGCAGGTGCCCGACACCGTCGCCGAAGGCCGACAGCGCGGAGTAGGCGAAGACACCCGCCCCGAGCTTCGCCGCGCCGTGCGGCCCGCCCTTGTACACGGGGAGGTAGAACGTGAGCGGGTTCGCCAGGTGGGGGGCCACCTGGCGGGAGACCGCACGGCGCTCGAAGTGGTTCTCGGCCACCAGCTTCACCGCGCCGGTCTGCAGGTAGCGCAGACCGCCGTGGAGCAGCTTCGAGGAGGCGGACGACGTGGCACCGGCGAAGTCGCCGGCGTCGACCAGAGCCACCCTGAGGCCGGACTGCGCGGCGTGCCAGGCGGTGGAGATGCCCAGAATGCCGCCGCCGATCACGAGAAGGTCGTACGACGCCTTGGCGAGCTGCTCCCGGGTCTCGGCTCGGCTCGGATTCGAGCCATAGGCCGGGCGCGTGCCCAGGGCAGGTACGGACTGCAGGGTGGACTGACTGGTCATGCGGTTTCTTACTCCTCGTCCTCGAGCCAGCCCATGGTCCGCTCGACGGCCTTGAGCCAGTTCTTGTACTCACGGTCGCGGGTCTCCGCGTCCATGCGGGGGGTCCACTCGGCGGCCCGGCGCCAGTTGGCGCGCAGGTCGTCGGTGCTGGTCCAGAAGCCGACGGCGAGGCCGGCGGCGTAGGCGGCGCCGAGGCAGGTGGTCTCGGCGACCATCGGGCGCACCACGGGGGCGTCCAGGACGTCCGAGAGCGTCTGCATCAGCAGGTTGTTGGAGGTCATGCCGCCGTCGACCTTGAGAGTGGCGAGCGGGACACCGGAGTCCTTCGTCATGGCGTCCGCGATCTCCCGGGTCTGCCAGGCGGTGGCCTCCAGGACGGCGCGCGCGAGGTGCGCCTTGGTGACGTACCGGGTCAGGCCGGCGATCACACCGCGCGCGTCGGAGCGCCAGTACGGGGCGAACAGGCCGGAGAAGGCCGGTACGAAGTAGGCCCCGCCGTTGTCCTCGACCGACAGCGCGAGGGTCTCGATCTCGGCGGCGGTGGAGATCAGGCCCATCTGGTCGCGCATCCACTGCACCAGCGAACCGGTGACGGCGATCGAGCCCTCCAGGGCGTAGACCGTGTCCTGGTCGCCGATCTTGTAGCCGACGGTCGTCAGCAGGCCGCTGTAGGAGTTGATGATCTTGTCGCCGGTGTTCATCACCATGAAGGTGCCGGTGCCGTACGTCGACTTGGTCTCGCCCTCGGCGAAGCAGGTCTGGCCGAACAGGGCCGCCTGCTGGTCGCCGAGCGCGGAGGCGACCGGGATGCCGCCGAGCAGGTCGCCCAGCTTGCCGCCCTTGATCTCGCCGTAGACCTCGGCGGAGGAGCGGATCTCGGGCAGGATCCGCGTCGGCACGCCGATGGACTCGCAGATCTTCGCGTCCCACTCCATCGTGTGGAGGTTCATCAGCAGCGTGCGGGAGGCGTTGGTGACGTCCGTGACGTGCTTGCCGCCGTCGACACCGCCGGTCAGGTTCCAGATGACCCAGGTGTCCATGGTGCCGAAGAGGATGTCGCCCGCCTCGGCGCGCTCCTTGAGGCCCTCGACGTTGTCGAGCAGCCAGCGGGCCTTGGGGCCGGCGAAGTAGGAGGCCAGCGGCAGGCCGGTTTCCCGGCGGAAGCGGTCCTGCCCGACGTTGCGGCCGAGCTCCCGGCACAGGGCGTCGGTACGGGTGTCCTGCCAGACGATGGCGTTGTGGACGGGCTCACCGGTGTTCCTGTCCCACAGCACGGTCGTCTCGCGCTGGTTGGTGATGCCGATGGCCTTGATGTCGTCGCGGGTGATGCCGGCCTTCTCGATGGCGCCGGCGACGACCTCCTGGACGTTGGTCCAGATCTCGCTGGCGTTGTGCTCGACCCAGCCCGGCTTGGGGAAGATCTGCTCGTGCTCCTTCTGGTCGACGGAGACGATCCGGCCGTCCCGGTCGAAGACGATGCAGCGGGACGAGGTCGTGCCCTGGTCGATGGCCGCGATGAAGGGGCCGGCGGTGTGTGCGTCGGTCACTGTGTGCTCCTGGGAGAAAATCCGTCGTTACGGGGCTTCATGTACGGCGCGCGCTGAGTTCCGCGAATGCGCAGGCGGGGCGCACTCAGGCGAAGGCGACGTTGTAGATGCCTGCGGCGATCGCGCCGCCGATCAGCGGACCGACCACCGGCACCCAGGCGTAGGCCCAGTCGGAGCCGCCCTTGTTGGGCAGCGGCAGCAGGGCGTGCACGATACGCGGACCGAGGTCACGGGCCGGGTTGATCGCGTAGCCCGTCGGACCGCCGAGGGACAGACCGATCGAGACGACCACCAGTGCGACGATGAGCGCGCCCAGCGTGCCCAGACCGTTGCCGTTGTCGTTCAGGCCCTGCGTGAGGATCGCGAGCACCAGCACGACCGTGCCGATGATCTCCGTGGCGAGGTTCTGCCACACGACTCTGATCTCGGGGCCGGTGGAGAAGATGCCGAGCACCGGGCCCGCGCCCTTCTCCTGAGCCTCGACGGCCTTGGCGGCGGTGGCCTGTGCGCCCGGGCCGCCGACGATCTCGCGGTCGGTGAGGTGGGCGTGGAACTGGCCGTAGTAGGCGAGCCAGACCAGAGCCGCACCGATCATGGCGCCGAGCAGCTGCCCGGCGACGTACGTCGGAACGTTGCTCCAGTCACCGTCCTTGATCGCGAGTGCGACCGTCACGGCCGGGTTCAGGTGGGCGCCGGACAGCGGCGCCGAGGTGTAGACCGCCGTGAGTACTGCGAAGCCCCACCCGAAGGTGATGGCGAGCCAGCCGGCGTTGCGGGCCTTGGAGGCCTTCAGCGTGACGGCGGCGCACACTCCGCCGCCGAGCAGGATGAGTATGGCGGTACCGATGGTCTCGCCGATGAAGATGTCGGAGCTGGACACCCGCGACTCCTTTGTCCTTCGTCCAGGGAAGCCGACCCCCGGGTCCCGCCGGGGATTGGCGCCCTCGGGGGTGAGAGCGATGCCGGCCCTTGGCGTTGCCACACTCTAGCGCGTATTGCCGGTAGGTGTTCGACAATGCCGACCGATGGACGGGAGTCTCGCTGCGGGGTCACACATGCGTCAAGAGCTCTGTTATCGAATGCACGATCGTTATTGATCGTCACCGGTTATCGATCTTCCGGTGGGTCTGCGCGCCTTCCACCTGGTATGCCCCCCAGGGCATGGCTGCACGCCGGAACGCCGTACGGCGCTCCGGTCCTCCGTAGGTGGGCCCGTGACCCCTCAGAACCGCCCGGCGCCCAGATCCCGCGACACCGCGCGGGCGCAGTCCCGGACCGCCGCGATCAGCTCGGGGCGCAGCTCGCCGTCCCGGCACAGCCGCTCCACCGCGCCGGTGATGCCGACGGCGCCCACCGGCATGCGCCGCCGGTCGTGGATGGGGGCAGCGATGGAGGCCACGCCCTCCCAGGTCTCCTCGACGTCCGCCGCGTAGCCACGCGCGCGTGTCAGGTCGAGGATGTGCTCGAAGGCGTCGAGCTCGCACACGGTCCGGTCCGTGAACGCCTTGCGGTCGGCCTCCAGGGCCTCGCTGTGGGCGACCGGGTCGTAGGCCGACAGCACCTTGCCGAGGGCGGTGGAGTGCAGCGGCTGCATGGCCCCTATCTCCAGGACCTGCCGGCTGTCGTCGGGCCGGAAGACGTGGTGCACGATCAGCACGCCCTGCTGGTGCAGGACGCCGAGATGGACGCTCTCGCCGCTGGACCGGGCCAGGTCGTCCGTCCACACCAGGGCGCGCGCCCGCAGCTCGTGCACGTCGAGATACGTCGTACCGAGCCGCAACAGCTCCGCGCCCAGCTGGTAGCGCCCGGAGGCGTCGTCCTGCTCGACGAAGCCCTCCTGCTGGAGGGTCCGCAGGATGCCGTGGGCGGTGCCTTTGGCGAGGCCCAGCGACGAGGCGATGTCCGACAGGCCGAGCCGCCGCTCGCCGCCCGCCAGCAGCCGCAGCATCGCGGCCGCCCGCTCGAGCGACTGGATGTTCCGTGCCATCGCCGTACTGCCTCCGTCCCCTTCGACCGCCGACGCGCAACACCGCTGCCGCCGTTCGGCAATGCCGAACACTACCGGTCGATGCCGACCTTCCGCTAATGGTCGGTCGCTGTGGGTTTCGCCGCCGGTGGCCTCTCGCGTCATCTCAGGCGCCACATCAGTCCCACAAGGACCGCCCTGTCCGCCATCCGAGTCCGGCCCGTGGACGCCCTGCACATCCCGACCGACTCCCGGTTACGCTGGCGCCGTGCGCCTCTTTCCGGCACGTCCCGGCAGGACGCCCTTGCCGCCGGAGGTTCCGGGAAGCCGCATAGCCGACAGCCGTCGCACCTGAGGGAGCCCCTTTCATGGCCTCGTTGCCGCCGACCCCTTCCGCCGACAGCCGGACCCGTGCGTCCGCGCTCCGCGAGGCACTCGCCACCCGTGTGGTGGTCGCCGACGGAGCGATGGGCACCATGCTCCAGGCGCAGGACCCGAGCCTGGAGGACTTCCAGAACCTGGAGGGCTGCAACGAGGTCCTCAACGCCACGCGGCCCGACATCGTGCGCTCCGTGCACTCCGCCTACTTCGACGCGGGCGTGGACTGCGTGGAGACGAACACCTTCGGCGCCAACCTCACCGCCCTCGGCGAGTACGACATCCCCGAGCGCATCACGGAGCTGTCCGAGGCCGGCGCCCGGATCGCCCGCGAGACCGCCGACGAGTACGCCGCCCGGGACGGACGGCAGCGCTGGGTGCTCGGCTCGATGGGCCCCGGCACCAAGCTGCCGACCCTCGGCCACACCACCTTCGACGCGATCCGGGACGCCTACCAGCAGAACGCCGAAGGCCTGCTCGCGGGCGGCGCGGACGCCCTGCTCGTGGAGACCACCCAGGACCTGCTCCAGACGAAGGCCTCGGTCGTCGCAGCCCGGCGTGCCATGGCCGTCGCCGGCTACGACGTCCCGCTGATCGTGTCGGTGACCGTGGAGACGACCGGCACGATGCTGCTGGGCTCGGAGATCGGCGCGGCACTGACCGCGCTGGAGCCGCTGGGCATCGACATGATCGGCCTGAACTGCGCGACCGGCCCGGCGGAGATGAGCGAGCACCTGCGTTACCTCTCCCGCCACGCCCGGATCCCGCTGTCCTGCATGCCCAACGCCGGTCTGCCCGTGCTGACCAAGGACGGCGCGCACTACCCGCTGACCGCGCCGGAGCTGGCCGACGCCCAGGAGAACTTCGTCCGCGACTACGGCCTGTCCCTGGTGGGCGGCTGCTGCGGCACCACCCCCGAGCACCTGCGCCAGGTCGTCGAGCGGGTCCGCGGGCTGACCCCGGCCGAACGCCGCCCGCAGCCCGAGCCGGGCGCGGCGTCCCTGTACCAGTCGGTGCCGTTCCGGCAGGACACCTCCTACCTGGCCATCGGTGAGCGCACCAACGCCAACGGCTCGAAGAAGTTCCGCGAGGCCATGCTGGACGGCCGCTGGGACGACTGCGTGGAGATGGCCCGCGAGCAGATCCGCGAGGGCGCGCACATGCTCGACCTGTGCGTGGACTACGTCGGCCGGGACGGCGTGGCCGACATGCGGGAGCTGGCCGGCCGCTTCGCCACGGCCTCCACCCTGCCGATCGTGCTGGACTCCACCGAGGTCGACGTGATCCGGGCGGGGCTGGAGAAGCTCGGCGGCCGCGCGGTGATCAACTCGGTGAACTACGAGGACGGCGACGGCCCCGAGTCCCGGTTCGCCAAGGTCACCGAGCTCGCCAGGGAGCACGGGGCGGCGCTGATCGCGCTGACCATCGACGAGGAGGGTCAGGCCCGCACCGCCGAGAAGAAGGTCGAGATCGCCGAACGGCTGATCGCCGACCTGACCGGGAACTGGGGCATCCGCGAGGAGGACATCCTCGTCGACTGTCTGACCTTCACCATCTGCACCGGCCAGGAGGAGTCCCGCAAGGACGGCATCGCCACCATCGAGGCGATCCGGGAGCTGAAGAAGCGCCACCCGCTGGTGCAGACCACCCTGGGCCTGTCCAACATCTCCTTCGGCCTCAACCCGGCCGCCCGCATCCTGCTCAACTCCGTCTTCCTCGACGAGTGCGTCAAGGCGGGCCTGGACTCGGCGATCGTGCACGCGAGCAAGATCCTGCCGATCGCCCGCTTCGACGAGGAGCAGGTGCAGACCGCCCTCGACCTGATCTACGACCGCCGCAGCGAGGGCTACGACCCCCTCCAAAAGCTCATGCAGCTCTTCGAGGGCGCCACCGCCAAGTCCCTCAAGGCCGGCAAGGCCGAGGAACTGGCCGCCCTGCCGCTGGACGAGCGCCTCAAGCGCCGCATCATCGACGGCGAGCGCAACGGCCTGGAGGCCGACCTCGATGAAGCCCTGCGGACTCGCCCGGCCCTCGACATCGTCAACGACACCCTCCTGGACGGCATGAAGGTCGTCGGCGAACTGTTCGGCTCCGGCCAGATGCAGCTGCCGTTCGTGCTCCAGTCCGCCGAGGTGATGAAGACGGCGGTGGCCCACCTCGAGCCGCACATGGAGAAGACCGACGAGGCCGGCAAGGGCACCATCGTGCTGGCCACCGTGCGCGGCGACGTGCACGACATCGGCAAGAACCTCGTCGACATCATCCTGACGAACAACGGCTACAACGTCGTCAACCTCGGCATCAAGCAGCCGGTCTCCGCGATCCTGGAGGCCGCCGAGGAGCACAGGGCCGACGTCATCGGCATGTCCGGGCTCCTGGTCAAGTCCACGGTGATCATGAAGGAGAACCTGGAGGAGCTCAACAGCCGGGGCCTGGCCACCCGCTTCCCGGTCATCCTCGGCGGAGCCGCCCTCACCCGCGCCTACGTAGAGCAGGACCTGCACGAGATCTACGAGGGTGAAGTCCGCTACGCCCGCGACGCGTTCGAGGGCCTGCGCCTGATGGACGCCCTCATCGGCATCAAGCGCGGCGTGCCCGGCGCCAAGCTGCCCGAACTGCGGCAGCGCCGCGTCAGGGCGGCCACCGTCGAGGTCGAGGAACGGCCGGAGGAGGGGCACGTCCGCTCCGACGTGGCCACCGACAACCCCGTCCCCGAGCCGCCCTTCCGGGGCACCCGCGTCGTCAAGGGCATCCAGCTCAAGGAGTACGCGAGCTGGCTGGACGAGGGCGCCCTGTTCAAGGGCCAGTGGGGCCTGAAGCAGGCCCGCACCGGCGAAGGGCCGACGTACGAGGAGCTCGTCGAGACCGAGGGCAGGCCCCGGCTGCGCGGCCTGCTCGACCGGCTCCAGACGGAGAACCTGCTGGAGGCGGCGGTCGTCTACGGCTACTTCCCGTGCGTGTCGAAGGACGACGACCTGATCATCCTGGACGAGTCCGGCAACGAGCGCACCCGGTTCACCTTCCCGCGTCAGCGGCGCGGCCGGCGGCTGTGCCTGGCCGACTTCTTCCGCCCGGAGGAGTCCGGCGAGACGGACGTCGTCGGCCTGCAGGTCGTCACCGTCGGCTCACGGATCGGCGAGGAGACCGCCCGGCTGTTCGAGTCCAACGCCTACCGCGACTACCTCGAACTGCACGGCCTGTCCGTCCAGTTGGCCGAGGCGCTCGCCGAGTACTGGCACGCGCGCGTGCGCGCCGAACTCGGCTTCGCCGGCGAGGACCCGGACGAGATGCAGGGCATGTTCGAGCTGAAGTACCGCGGCGCCCGCTTCTCCCTCGGCTACGGCGCGTGCCCCGACCTGGAGGACCGCGCCAAGATCGCCGACCTGCTCCAGCCGGAGCGCATCGGCGTCCACCTGTCCGAGGAGTTCCAGCTGCACCCCGAGCAGTCCACGGACGCCATCGTCATCCACCACCCGGAGGCGAAGTACTTCAACGCCCGCTGACCCGCACGACGGGGTGCCCGGGAGGTCCCTCACCTTCGGCGCCGACCTCGGTGGGGTCGAACCCGCTGGGGCCCCGTACGTCGGTTGCCCTGGCCCCGGTGGGTGGCCGAACCGCTGTGGTTCCGTACGACGGGGTGCCCCGGCCTGGGTGGGCGGCCGAACCCGCTGTGACACGCCTCGGCGGTGTCACAGCGGGCCCTTGTGGCACACACCGGGTCGCCCCCCGGCGCTCCTCCCGTGTGCCCCGGACCGCATCGGCCAAACAAGGCGTTTCCTCCGCGCACGACGTACACTGGTCGATCCACTGCAGGCCGGTTCCTCTCGTGGGGAACCGGCCTGATCGTCCCTCAAGGAGGTAGGTGGATGACCAGTACGGTCCCCGCTCTCGGCACCCGTACGGCCGAAGGCTCCGCCCTGCAGGCGGTGCTCCTCGACATGGACGGCACCCTGGTGGACACGGAGGGCTTCTGGTGGGACGTCGAGGTCGAGGTCTTCGCCTCCCTCGGTCACACGCTCGACGAGTCCTGGCGCCATGTCGTCGTCGGCGGGCCGATGACCCGCAGCGCCGGCTTCCTGATCGAGGCGACCGGCGCCGACATCACCCTCGCCGAACTCACGGTGCTGCTGAACAACGGCTTCGAGGAGCGGATCGGCCGCACCCTGCCGCTGATGCCCGGCGCCGCCCGCCTGCTGGCCGAGCTGTACGAGTACGAGATCCCCACCGCCCTCGTCTCGGCCTCGCACCGGCGGATCATCGACCGTGTGCTGACCTCGCTCGGAGCGCACCACTTCGCCCTGACGGTCGCCGGGGACGAGGTGCCGCGCACCAAGCCCCACCCCGACCCCTACCTCGTGGCCGCCGCCGGACTCGGCGCCGAGCCGGCCAGATGCGCCGTCATCGAGGACACCGCGACCGGCGTCGCCGCCGCAGAGGCCGCGGGCTGCCACGTCGTGGCGGTGCCCTCCGTGGCCCCCATCGCACCGGCCACCCGGCGGACCGTCGTGACCTCGCTGGAAGACATCGACCTGACATTTCTGCACGGTCTGATCGCCGCCCCATGACAGAAATACGCCGGGTGTTCACCCAGGGTGCGGTGTCCTTAGGGCGGCAATTTCCCAGCCGTGTGTCCGAACGAACAGAACAAGCGTCCGACGGAATTCCGGCCGCCACGGACGGCCTAATTCCCGTGCCCCGGGACCGGCCGGAGGTGTGACGTTCCCCACCTCGGAACGGGTCGACAGGGAGCCACGCGCGTGCTGTTCACCCCCCTGCGGGGGCGGTCGGCGCGCCTTTGTGTCCCGATTGATGGGACGCTGCACGAATCCTTCCGCCGACGGGTTTTCGGTCTGTCCACGCCCGGTTCCCCTGCGTGATGGGGGCTCAACTCCACTGGTGTCAACCCCTCCTGCTGCTGCGGACTAATCTCGTCGCGAGAACATCGCCCCCAGCTCCGGGATCCGCTGCGCCACCCATGCATGCCGGATACACGGAGTCGACAGCTCTGGAGAAACTCGAGCATGAACCGCAGAACTTTGGTGCTGCCGGCCGTGATCGGCCTGCTCGCGCCGGTGCTCGCCGCCTGTGGCAGTACCGACGGCACGAGCGGCGGCGGCGACGCGATCGTCGTCGGCACCACGGACCGGTTCACCGCCTCGAAGGACGCCCCCGCGCCCCTCGATCCCGCGTACGCCTACGACGTCGGCACCTGGAACATCCTGCGCCAGACCGTACAGACCCTGATGGTCCAGCCCCGTGGCGAGGGCGAGCCGGTGCCCGAGGCCGCCGAGAAGTGCGGCTTCACCGACGTCGGCAACGAGCGCTTCGCCTGCACCCTGCGGCAGGGCCTGAAGTTCGCCGACGGCGACCCCGTCACCGCGGCCGACGTGAAGTACTCCATCGACCGCGCCCGCTCCCTCAAGGCCGACAGCGGCGTGTTCGCCCTGCTGTCCACCATCGACACCGTCGAGACCCAGGGCGACCGCGAGGTCATCTTCCACCTCAGGACCTCCGACGCCACCTTCCCGTACAAGCTGTCGACGCCCGTCGCGGGCATCGTCGACCCGGACGACTACGCGAAGGACGAGCTGCGCGACGGCTTCGCCGTGGACGGATCCGGCCCGTACACCCTCCAGGCCGAGACCGAGGGTGACGAGCTGGTCAAGGCCGTGTTCACCAAGAACCCCCACTACAAGGGGTCGTTGCAGGTGAACAACGACAAGGTCGAGATGGTCTCCTTCGACGGCCCGGACGCCATGGGGCAGGCGCTGGAGAAGGGCGACATCGACCTGATGACCCGCACCATGTCCCCGGAGCAGATCCACGAGCTCTCGGCTGGCTCCGACAGCGACATCGACCTCGTCGAGATGTCCGGCCTGGAGATCCGCTACCTGGCGTTCGACACCAACGCGCCGGCCGTGAAGTCCAAGGCCGTCCGCCAGGCGATGGCCCAGCTCGTCGACCGCGGCGAGCTCGTCTCCAAGGTCTACGGCTCCCAGGCCGAGCCGCTGTACTCGCTGGTCCCGGCCAGCATCACCGGGCACTCCAACGCGTTCTTCAACAAGTACGGCGACCCGAGCGTCGCCAAGGCCAGGGCTCTGCTGGCCAGGGCCGACATCACCACGCCGGTGAAGCTGACGCTGCACTACACCACCGACCACTACGGCGCGGCCACCAAGAAGGAGTTCGAGCTGCTGCGCAAGCAGCTCAACGACAGCGGCCTGTTCGACGTCAGCATCGAGGGAAGCCCCTGGTCGACCTTCCGCCCGGCCGGGCAGAAGGGCGAGTACGAGGTCTACGGCATGGGCTGGTTCCCGGACTTCCCCGACCCGGACAACTTCCTGGCCCCGTTCCTCGACAAGGACAACTTCCTCGGGTCGCCGTACGCCAACAGCCGGATCCGCGACGTGCTGATCCCGCAGTCACGCCGCGAGGCCGACCGGCTGTCGGCCGAGGACAGCCTGACGAGCATTCAGGACATCGTCGCCAACGACGTACCGGTGCTGCCGCTGTGGCAGGGCAAGCAGTACATCGCCACACACGGCGACGTCACCGGCGCCGCGTACGCGCTCAACTCCTCCGCGACGCTCCAGCTGTGGGAGCTCGGCCGCGGTGTGAGCGGCTGACCGACCTCTGCGTGCCCGGGCCCTCGACCAGGGCCCCGGGCTCGTGCCGGGTCCCTGGGACGGGTCCCGGCTTCCCGAGAACCGACGACAAGGCACACTCACGTGAACATGCGCAACCAGTGGCCGGTCCTGCCCATCGTGGCGGGGCTGGCCTCCGGCCTGCTGACCGGCTGCGGAGCGGAGTCCGGCGACGCCGGGGGAGACGGCTCCGCCGTGGTGATGGGGATGTCCGACGACGTCCTGGCCACGGATCCCGCCTCGGGCTACGACCCCGGCTCCTGGCTGTTGTTCAACAACGTCTTCCAGTCACTGCTCAGCTTCCCCAAGGGCGCCACGGAGCCACAGCCCGAGGCCGCGGAACAGTGCGCCTTCGCGGACACACAGACCAAGGTCTACAAGTGCACGCTGAAGGACGGGCTCAAGTTCAGCAACGGTGACGCCCTCACCTCCGAGGACGTCAAGTTCTCCTTCGACCGCATGCTGAAGATCAACGACCCGGACGGCCCCGCCGTCATGTTCCCCACGCTCGACAAGGTGGAGACACCCGACGACAAGACCGTCGTCTTCCGGCTCAACACGCCGGACGCCACCTTCCCCAGCAAGATCGCCTCCGGCGCCGGCTCGATCGTCGACCACCGCCAGTACGACGGGGACAAGCTGCGCAAGGACGGCGTGGCCGTCGGCTCCGGCCCGTACAAGCTCGACTCGTTCGGCGACGACAAGGCCGTCTTCTCGGTCAACGAGAACTACAAGGGCACTGCCGAGGTGCAGAACACCGGCGTGACGCTGAAGTTCTTCCACGGCGACCAGGCCGCGCTCAAGCAGGCCCTCATGGACGGCGAGGTCGACATCGCCTACCGCGGTCTGACCGCGCACGACATCGCGGACATCGAGAAGGCCGACGACGGCTCCGGCGTCGAGGTCGTCGAGGGCAGCAGCGCCGAGGTCCAGCACCTGGTGTTCAACATGGACGACCCGGTCGCCGGCAAGCTCGGCGTGCGCAAGGCCATCGCCCACCTCATCGACCGCGAAGCCCTCATCAGGGACATCTACAAGGGCACGGCCACCCCGCTCTACTCGATCATCCCGGCCGGTATCGCCGGCCACAACACGGCCTACTTCGACACCTACGGCGCCCGCCCCTCCAAGGCCAAGGCACAGGCCGCGCTGCGGGCCGACGGCATCACCGGCAAGGTGAAGCTGACCCTGTGGTCCACCCCGTCGCGCTACGGCCCGGCCACCGACGACGAGTTGAAGGCGATCGCCGGCCAGCTCAACGCCAGCGGGCTGTTCGAGGCCGACGTGCAGTCCGTCGCCTTCGACCAGTACGAGAAGGACATCGTCGCCGGCAAGTACGGCGTGTACGTGAAGGGCTGGATCCCGGACTACCCGGACCCGGACAACTTCACGGCCCCCTTCTTCGGCGAGGGCAACGTGCTGGGCAACAACTACAGCAACAGCGTGATCAACGGCACGCTCATCCCGCGCACCGCCGCGCAGAGCGACCGCTCCGCCACCGACAAGGAGTTCGGCCGGCTCCAGGACATCGTCGCCGACGAACTGCCCGTGCTGCCGGTCTGGCAGGCCAAGCAGTACGCGGTCGTCCGCGACAGCGTCTACGGGCTGGAGTACTGCCTCGACGCCTCGACCGTGTTCCGCTTCTGGGAGCTCAGCAAGGGCTGAACCGTCCACAGGCCGAGGGGCGCTCCTTCCTCCAGCGGAGGCGGGAGCGCCCCTCGGTTCTCGTGCGACGGTGCCGCGCACCACCGTCTTTCGCAGGACGGTCTTCGGCATGACTGTCTTTTGCACGACGTCCGTCGCGCCACGGTCCGTCGCCGACGGTCTACTGCGCGCCGGGGCGCACCAGCCCGCTCTCGTAGGCGTACACCGCCGCCTGCACCCGGTCCCGCAGGCCCAGCTTGGTCAGGACGTGCCCGACATGCGTCTTGACGGTGGTCTCGCTGACGAACAGGTCGGCGGCGATCTCGGCGTTGGACAGCCCCCGAGCCACCAGCTTCAGCACCTCGACCTCGCGGTCGGTGAGCGTGTGCAGGGTGTCCGGCACCGGCTCGTCGCCGGACGGCAGATGCGTGGCGTACTTGTCGAGCAGCCGGCGCGTGATGCTCGGCGCGAGCATCGCCTCCCCGGCGGCCACCACGCGGATCGCCTGCACCAGTTCGTTGGCCGGGGCGTCCTTCAGCAGGAAGCCGCTGGCTCCCGCCCTGAGGGCCTCCACGACGTACTCGTCGAGATCGAAGGTGGTCAGCACCAGCACCTTCGCCGGGCCGTCCCGCCCGGGCCCGGTGATCTGCCGGGTCGCCTCCACACCGTCCATCCGCGGCATGCGGATGTCCATCAGGACCACGTCGGGCTGCAGGGCCCGCACCTGGTCGAGCGCCTGGAGGCCGTCTCCGGCCTCGCCGACGACCGCGATGTCCTGCTCCGCCTCCAGGATCATCCGGAAGCCCGTACGCAGCAGCGGCTGGTCGTCGACCAATAGGACGCGGATGGCCACGTAAGTCTCCTTCGCTAGTCCGGCCCCATTCTGCCCTGGGCCCCGGCTTCCGACTCGGCCGCCCTCACCGGGAGCGGATACGGCGGGGGAGTGCCGCCGAACTCCGGGCAGTGCGCCTGGTGGTCGCACCAGCCGCAGAGCTTGGTAGGGCGGGGCCGCCACTCGCCCGTCTCCGTCGCGCGCCGGATCGCGTCCCACAGCGCCAGCAGCTTGCGCTCGACACGCTCAAGGTCCGCGAGAACGGGGTCGTACGTCAGGACGTCACCGCTGCCGAGGTAGACCAGCTGCAGCCGCCGGGGGATCACGTTCTTCAGCCGCCACACCACCAGCGCGTAGAACTTCATCTGGAACAGCGCGCCCTCGGCGTACTCGGGGCGCGGCGCCTTGCCCGTCTTGTAGTCGACGATCCGCACCTCGCCGGTGGGCGCGACGTCGACCCGGTCGATGATCCCCCGCAGCCGCAGCCCCGACTCCAGCTCGGCCTCGACGAACAGCTCGCGCTCGGCGGGCTCCAGCCTGCTCGGGTCCTCCAGCGTGAACCAGCGCTCGACGAGTCGCTCCGCCTCGGCGAGCCAGCGCGCCAGCCGCTCGCCCTCCGGGTCGTCCGCGAACAGCTCCCCGACCTCCGGCCGTGTCTCGCGCAGCCGGTCCCACTGGCCCGGGATCAGCGACTTGGCCCGCGGCGCGGTGCGCTCGGCCGCCGGGGCGTCGAAGAGCCGTTCGAGCACCGCGTGCACCAGAGTGCCCCGGGTCGCCGCCTCGCTCGGCTTCTCGGGGAGCCGGTCGATGACGCGGAAGCGGTAGAGCAGCGGGCACTGCATGAAGTCGCCGGCACGCGAGGGGGACAGGCTGGCGGGCGCTATGGCGACGGGCTCGGTGACGGTGGTCGCGGTCATGGTCTCGGTCATGGTCGGGGCTGCGGTCGTGGTGGTGGAAGTGGTCGCTGCCGCAGCCGCTGTCCCGATCGTGGGCGTGACCGCGGCCGGGTCCCTCGTGGTGGTTGCCGATGCCGTCGTCCCGGCCGCTCCCGCGGCCTTCCCCGCCTCGGCTGCCGGCGGCGGGCGGTCCGCCGCCGCGGCAGGGCTGCTGGGGGCGTCCGTCCCGCCCTCGGTGCTCGTCTCCATGCCCCAGACCTTACGGCCCGCCACTGACAGTGACCCGGTCGCCGTCACGACGCCTGCGACGCACGGTGACACAGGGGTGCCGGGGCGGAACGCGTCGCGACGGCCGCATACCATCGACTCGAGACCCTCCCGTCCGCCAGGTGCGGGAGACGCTTCTTCGATCGAGGGGACACCGGTGGACGAGAGCGGCGGGCGCGGGCAGCCGCGGTCCGGCAACGACGAGTCGGCCGAGCGCCACGCAGGGCCCGCGGCCCCGGCCGCCGACCCCGCACGCCCCGACCCGGGACCCACCGAGCCCGCCCCGGCCGACGAACAGCCGCCGGGCGCAGTGCGGTTCGCCTCCGCACAGCCCGAGTCCGAGCGGTCGGCGCACCCGACCGGCACGCCGGACGACGCGGCGCGGCCCGCGTCCGAACGGCCCGACGACAACGCCGGTTCCACGGGTCGGTCAGCCCAGGGGGCTGACGCAGCGGACGGAGGGGGTTCGGGTGCGGCGGGCCGACGGAGTTCGGCCGCACCCGCGGACGAGGCGGACCACCGCCGTCCGGGAGGATCGGCCGTCGGCGGCGCGGCTCCGCACCCCGCCGGGTCCGGCGACAGCCCTCCGGCCGGCGACACGGCCCGGGCCGTCGACGGCCGGCAGGACCGGACGGCGGGTCAGGGGCGAGGCGAGGACCAAGAGGAGCGCACGGGCAAGTCGCTCGGCGGCCGACCCGACCCCGGCGCCCGCGCGCGCCGGCCCGTCGGCTCCACCGCCGGTCACCACGACCGCACACTCGCCCACTCCGGTACCGAGCAGAACCCCGGGCCCCGTTCCCCCGAGCCCCGGGGCGGGCTGCTGATGGGCCGGCCCTTCGGGGTGCCCGTGTACGTCGCGCCCAGCTGGTTCCTCGTCGCCGCCCTGATCACCTGGGTGTTCGGCGGCCAGCTCGACCGCGTGCTGCCCGAGCTCGGCGCCCTGCGCTACCTGGTGTCGCTCTTCTTCGCGGTCGCCTTCTACGCCTCGGTACTCGTCCACGAACTGGCCCACACGGTCGCCGCCCTCCGCTTCGGACTCCCGGTGCGGCGCATCCAGCTCCAGTTCTTCGGCGGTGTCTCCGAGATCGAGAAGGAGGCCGAGACCCCGGGCCGCGAGTTCGTGCTCGCCTTCGTCGGCCCGCTGCTGTCCCTCGCCCTCGCGGGCGGGTTCTACCTCGCCATGCAGGCCGTCGAGCCCGGCACTGTCCCGGGCGTCCTGCTGGCCGGCCTGATGATCTCCAACCTGATCGTCGCCGCCTTCAACCTCCTGCCGGGCCTGCCCCTGGACGGCGGCCGCATGCTGCGCGCGGTCGTCTGGAAGCTCACCGGCAAGCCGATGACCGGCACGATCGCCGCCGCCTGGGTCGGCCGCGCCCTCGCCGTCTCCGTCCTGATCGGACTGCCGCTGCTCACCCAGTCCGGTGCACTGGGCTCCGACGCCGTGGACAGCGTCGGCATGGACACCGTCCTGGACGCCCTGCTCGCCGCCATCCTCGCCGCGATCATCTGGACCGGCGCGGGCAACAGCCTGCGCATGGCCCGCCTGCGCGAACACCTCCCCGAGCTGCGCGCCCGTACCCTCACCCGCCGCGCGGTCCCCGTGGAGAGCGACACCCCGCTCTCGGAGGCCCTGCGCCGCGCCAACGCCGCCGGCGCCCGCGCGCTCGTCGTCGTCGACGCCGAGGGCAGGCCCCTGTCGATCGTCCGCGAGGCCGCCATCGTCGGCGTACCCGAGCACCGCCGCCCCTGGGTCGCGGTCAGCGGCCTCGCCCAGGAGCTCACCGACGGCATGCGCGTGTCGGCGGAGCTGGCGGGCGAGGAGCTCCTGGACGCCCTGCGCGCGACCCCGGCGACCGAGTACCTGGTGGTGGAGGAGACCGGCGAGATCTACGGCGTGCTGTCCGCGGCCGACGTCGAGCGCGCCTTCGTCAAGGCCATGGCCCGCCCCAGCTGAGGAGCCGGCGGCACCCGCGGGTGGTCGGCGGCCCCCCGAAACGCCGGTAGGCTGGTCACATGTCCGAACCGACCGGTGCCGCCCGCAGGCGCGGGCCCTTCAAGGTCGGGGACCAGGTACAGCTGACCGACCCCAAGGGCCGCCACTACACGTTCACGCTCGAGGCCGGGAAGAACTTCCACACCCACAAGGGTTCCTTCCCGCACGACGAACTGATCGGCGCTCCCGAGGGCAGCGTTGTCCGCACCACCGGGAACGTCGCCTATCTCGCGCTGCGCCCCCTGCTCCCCGACTACGTCCTGTCCATGCCCCGCGGGGCAGCCGTCGTGTACCCGAAGGACGCGGGTCAGATCCTCGCCTTCGCCGACATCTTCCCCGGCGCGCGCGTCGTGGAGGCGGGCGTCGGCTCCGGCTCGCTGAGCAGCTTCCTGCTGCGCGCCATCGGCGACCAGGGCATGCTGCACAGCTACGAGCGCCGCGAGGACTTCGCCGAGATCGCGAAGCAGAACGTGGAGCGCTACTTCGGCGGCCCGCACCCCGCCTGGCAGCTGACCGTCGGCGACCTCCAGGACAACCTGTCCGACACCGACGTCGACCGCGTCATCCTCGACATGCTCGCCCCCTGGGAGTGCCTGGAGGCCGTCTCCAAGGCCCTCGTCCCCGGCGGCATCCTGTGCTGCTACGTCGCGACCACCACGCAGCTCGCCCGGACCGTCGAGTCCATCCGCGAGATCGGCTGCTTCAACGAGCCGACCGCCTGGGAGACGATGATCCGCAACTGGCACATCGAGGGCCTGGCCGTCCGCCCGGACCACCGGATGATCGGCCACACCGGCTTCCTGCTCACCGCCCGCCGTCTCGCGGACGGCGTCGAGCCGCCCATGCGCCGCCGCCGCCCCGCCAAGGGGGCCTACGGCGAGGACTACGAAGGCCCCAACGCCACCGGAGGCACAGGCCGCTGAGGCGGCCCGGTGCCGCGTACAACGGGCGGGCGCCGTGGCCGAGTTCCCCCGACCCGGCGGGAAACCGGCCACGGCGCTTTCGTGTTGACAGGCCACCAGAGACCGTCACCCGCGCGACCGGACCACACGCGTTGCCCGAACCCATGCGAGTTCCCGCACAGGAGGGAAGTTCACACCCCCGCCGTTCCCACGGACTGTGACGTGTGGCACGATGCTGGCCACCCCCACCGGCACAGCCCTCACAGGAGACCCTCCTAGTGCAGCCTTCCGCCGTCCCGGAGCTCGCCCACACCCACACCCGCCCGATCCACTGGCTCGCCACCGCCACCGCCCTCGCCGGCGTCGTGGCCCTCTCCTCGGTCCTGCAGCCGGGCGCGGCGACGGCGGCCCAGACGGCCGGCCCGCAGACGAACAGCGCCCCGGCGAACACCGCGCCGCCCGACCCGGCGGACGTCGACCTCCCCCTCGACTGCGGCCCGGTGAAGGCCGTGGTGAAGAAGCGGGCCTCGGGGGACCTCGACGGCGACGGCCGGCCCGAGACGGTCGCGGTGGTCCACTGCGACGCCCCCATGGGCACCCCGCCGGACGGCGTGTACGTCCTCACCCGCGACTCCGCCGGCGACAAGCCCCGCGTGGTGGCCACCCTGCTCGACCCCAAGGACGGCACCCTCGTCAGCGACTTCGCCGTACGCGACGGCGCGGTCACCGCCACGCTCCTCGGCTACTCGTCGGCGGACGTACCCCGTTGCTGCCCGGACGTGCAGAGCGAGGCGAAGTGGCGCTGGGAGAACGGTGCGTTCGTACGGTCCACACCGGCCGGGGCCCGCAGCGTGTGAAGCAGGCTCACCTGGTGTGTGAGAAACAAGACAGTTGTGACCGGCCGTGCCGAAGTGGTCACTCGGCGTCGGGGCCGTACACCTCGACCTTGTCCGAAACGCGGCGCACGTGGATGCACTCGCCCGGACACTCCTTCGCGGAGTCGATCACGTCCGTGAGAAGCGGCAGCGGCACGGGCGTTGTCGCGCCCCTGTCCTGGAGAAGCTCCTCGTCGGCGCTCTTCACATAGGCCAGACCGTCGATGTCCAGCTCGAACACCTCGGGCGCGTACTGGGCGCAGATGCCGTCGCCGGTACACAGGTCCTGGTCGATCCAGACCTCCAGTGCCTCCGCGCCGGCCCCGGCCTGCTGCTGCACGCTCATCTCTCCTGCCGTTTCCTGCGTCGAGCCGTACCGGGAATCCGGCCAGCTCTGACGGGTGTTGAACGCTTCGACCCTACCTCCGACTGGGTTCCAATCATGTCCGGTGGGTATTCCCCTGGCGTGAGGGAGAGCGCAAGGGTGAAGATCGGACACACCCCGACCGTCTTTGTGATCTAGGGGTTTCAATCGACACCCGCCCAGGTAGGGTCTGGAAGCGTCCAGCTCCCCTTGGAGGAGGTGAGGACCGTGGCAGCCCACGACGACGACATGAACCGCGGCATCCGCCCGGGACGCGGGTCCGACGACCCGGCCGGGCAGATCGCCTACCTTGAGCAGGAGATCGCCGTCCTGCGACGTAAGCTCGCCGACTCTCCGCGACACACGAGGATTCTCGAAGAGCGGATCGTCGAGCTGCAGACCAACCTGGCCGGCGTGTCCGCCCAGAACGAACGACTCGCCAACACGCTCCGTGAGGCCCGTGACCAGATCGTGGCCCTCAAGGAGGAGGTCGACCGGCTCGCACAGCCCCCGGCCGGCTTCGGTGTCTTCCTCGCGGCGAACGAGGACGGCACGGCCGACATCTTCACCGGGGGCCGCAAGCTCCGGGTGAACGTCAGCCCGAGCGTCGAGCTCGACGAGCTGCGGCGCGGCCAGGAAGTGATGCTCAACGAAGCGCTCAACGTGGTCGAGGCCATGGAGTTCGAGCGCGTCGGTGACATCGTCACCCTCAAGGAGATCCTCGAGGACGGCGAGCGGGCCCTGGTGCTCGGGCACACCGACGAGGAGCGGGTGGTACGGCTCGCCGAGCCGCTGCTGGACGTCACCATCCGCCCCGGCGACGCCCTCCTGCTCGAACCGCGCTCCGGGTACGTCTACGAGGTCGTGCCGAAGAGCGAGGTCGAGGAGCTCGTCCTCGAAGAGGTCCCCGACATCGGATACGAGCAGATCGGTGGCCTCGGCAACCAGATCGAGGCGATCCGCGACGCGGTCGAGCTGCCGTACCTCTACCCCGACCTGTTCAAGGAGCACGAACTGCGGCCGCCCAAGGGTGTCCTGCTGTACGGGCCTCCTGGCTGCGGCAAGACCCTGATCGCCAAGGCGGTGGCCAACTCGCTGGCCAAGAAGGTCGCCGAGGTGACCGGCCAGGCCGCCGGCAAGAGCTTCTTCCTCAACATCAAGGGTCCCGAGCTGCTGAACAAGTACGTCGGCGAGACCGAGCGGCAGATCCGCCTGGTCTTCCAGCGTGCTCGTGAGAAGGCCAGCGAGGGCACCCCCGTGATCGTCTTCTTCGACGAGATGGAGTCCCTCTTCCGCACCCGTGGCTCCGGTGTCAGCTCGGACGTGGAGAACACCATCGTCCCGCAGCTGCTCGCCGAGATCGACGGTGTGGAGGGCCTGCAGAACGTGGTCGTGATCGGCGCCTCCAACCGTGAGGACATGATCGACCCCGCCATCCTGCGGCCCGGCCGGCTCGACGTGAAGATCAAGATCGAGCGTCCGGACGCCGAGGCGGCCAAGGACATCTTCGGCAAGTACCTCACCGAGCGCCTGCCGCTGCACGCCGAGGACCTGCGGGAGCACGGCGGCGACAAGGGCGCGTGCGTCCAGGCCATGATCCAGACGGCCGTGGAACAGATGTACGCCGAATCCGAGGAGAACCGCTTCCTGGAGGTCACCTACGCAAACGGCGACAAGGAAGTTCTCTATTTCAAGGACTTCAATTCCGGCGCCATGATCGAGAACATCGTCGGCCGCGCCAAGAAGATGGCGATCAAGGACTTCCTCGAGAAGAACCAGAAGGGCCTCAGGGTCTCCCACCTGCTCCAGGCTTGCGTGGACGAGTTCAAGGAGAACGAGGACCTGCCGAACACCACCAACCCGGACGACTGGGCCCGTATCTCCGGAAAGAAGGGCGAGCGGATCGTGTACATCCGTACGCTCATCACCGGAAAGCAGGGTGCGGACACCGGACGCTCCATCGACACGGTGGCGAACACCGGTCAGTACCTGTAAAAGGCAGGGCGGCTGCGGGTGCCCTCAGCGGGTACCCGCAGCCGACTGTTTTTCGGGGCCACGGCTGGAGCACAGCAATGACGCAAATGATCTCCCCACCAGCGCAAAGGCGTTCTAGGCTCTTGCGTACCGCCGAGTCGCGCAGTGCGGGGACGGGCACCGCACACGCAACCGAGCGCCAGCGGTATCTGAGCGGCGCCCACGACCGAGGGCGCCGCCGGGCAAGGAGGGCCGCATGACCGTACGGCGAGTAATGGGCATCGAGACGGAGTACGGCATCTCCGTTCCCGGCCACCCCAACGCCAATGCCATGCTCACCTCGTCCCAGATCGTCAACGCCTACGCGGCGGCGATGCACCGGGCCCGCCGGGCCCGCTGGGACTTCGAGGAGGAGAATCCGCTGCGCGACGCGCGGGGCTTCGACCTCGCCCGCGAAGCCGCCGACGCCAGCCAGCTCACCGACGAGGACATCGGCCTGGCCAACGTGATCCTCACCAACGGTGCACGGCTCTACGTCGACCACGCCCACCCCGAGTACAGCGCCCCCGAGGTCACCAACCCCAGGGACGCCGTCCTGTGGGACAAGGCGGGCGAGCGGATCATGGCCGAGGCCGCGGAGCGGGCCGCCCAGCTGCCCGGTGCCCAGCCGATCCACCTGTACAAGAACAACACCGACAACAAGGGCGCGTCCTACGGCACGCACGAGAACTACCTGATGAAGCGGGAGACCCCCTTCTCGGACATCGTGCGCCACCTGACGCCGTTCTTCGTCTCCCGCCAGGTCTTCGCCGGCGCGGGCCGCGTCGGCATCGGCCAGGACGGGCACGAGCACGGCTTCCAGCTCAGTCAGCGCGCGGACTACTTCGAGGTCGAGGTCGGCCTGGAGACGACGCTGAAGCGCCCGATCATCAACACCCGCGACGAGCCGCACGCGGACGCCGAGAAGTACCGCAGGCTCCACGTGATCATCGGCGACGCGAACCTGTCGGAGATCTCGACGTACCTCAAGCTGGGCACGACCGCCCTGGTGCTGTCGATGATCGAGGACGGTTTCATCGCCGTCGACCTGGCCGTCGACCAGCCCGTCCGCACCCTCCACCAGGTCTCCCACGATCCGTCGCTCCAGCGCCTGGTCACGCTGCGCAGCGGGCGGACCCTGACGGCCGTCCAGCTCCAGATGGAGTACTACGAGCTGGCGCGCAAGTACGTGGAGGAGCGGTTCGGCGCGGACGCCGACGAGCAGACCAAGGACGTCCTGTCCCGCTGGGAGGACACCCTCACCCGCCTGGAGAACGACCCGATGAGCCTGGCCGGCGAGCTGGACTGGGTCGCCAAGCGGGAGCTCATGGAGGGCTACCGGCGCCGCGACAACCTCGACTGGGACGCCGCGCGGCTGCACCTCGTCGACCTCCAGTACGCCGACGTACGCCCCGAGAAGGGCCTGTACAACCGTCTGGTGGCCCGCGGGCGCATGAAGCGGCTGCTGGACGAGGCGGACGTCGAGCGGGCCCGTACGACCCCGCCGGAGGACACGCGCGCCTACTTCCGCGGGCGCTGCCTGGAGCAGTACGCGGACGACGTCGCGGCGGCCTCGTGGGACTCGGTGATCTTCGACCTGCCGGGCCGGGACTCCCTGCAGCGCGTTCCAACCCTGGAACCGCTTCGCGGAACGCGTAATCACGTCAAGGAGCTCCTGGACCGCTGCCGCACGGCGGAAGACCTGGTCAGGGTCCTGTCCGGGGGCTGATCGGCTCCAGGCGGGTACTCGGGCGGAGCCGGCCGGACAGGGTGGAAAACCCGGGGTCCGGGAATCATCGAGGTGGTCCCCGTACGTTGGAGAAACTGCGGGGGCATTGTCGGACCCGGCTTGTAGGGTCTGATCTTGACCGAGCAACTGTGTCGGGCGAACCGAGCGGGGTGAGGGTGATGGCGACCAAGGACACCGGCGGCGGACAGCAGAAGGCGACCCGGTCCACCGAGGAGGTCGAGGAGCAGGCGCCGGAGGCGCAGGCATCGGAGGACCTCAAGGAGCGGCACGAGAAGCTGAACGACGACGTGGACTCCGTCCTCGACGAGATCGACGACGTCCTGGAAGAGAACGCCGAGGATTTCGTGAGGTCGTTCGTTCAGAAGGGTGGCCAGTAAGCCCGCCTTTCCTTCGAAACGAAGGTCTGCGACGCGGGGCCGTGACGGACGAGCCGCGGTGGGGTACTGCGCGCGGCGTGCTGCGAGCACGCCGCGCGCAGTCTTCCCCCCGGCACACCGTGTGATCTGCTGAAAGTCCCCGGCCGCGCAGGTGGATCACTCCCGCAACGGGGGTAGGGTCCGTGGCGTACTGTGCTGCAACTGCAATTTCGGCGTCGGCCTGTTGAGGGGCGGTCCCTGAAGCCGCGAGCCGAGCTGCCGACTACTTGGAAGGAAACGCGTGGAAGCCAACACTCGTAGCACCGGGCGTCTACCAGCTGCCTTCCTGACGCCAGGGTCTTCCTCCTTCATGGACTTCCTGTCCGAGCACCAGCCGGAACTGCTGCCCGGCAACCGGCAACTGCCCCCCGTCCAGGGCGTGATCGAGGCGCCGCACGGCACGACCATCGTCGCCGTCACGTTCCCCGGCGGCGTCGTGCTGGCCGGTGACCGGCGGGCCACCATGGGCAACGTCATCGCGCAGCGGGACATCGAGAAGGTCTTCCCGGCCGACGAGTACTCAGCGGTGGGCATCGCCGGCACGGCGGGCCTGGCCGTGGAGATGGTGAAGCTGTTCCAGCTGGAGCTCGAGCACTTCGAGAAGGTGGAGGGTGCGCAGCTGTCGCTGGAGGGCAAGGCGAACCGGCTGTCGACCATGATCCGGTCCAACCTCGGCATGGCGATGCAGGGCCTGGCCGTGGTCCCGCTCTTCGCGGGCTACGACATCGACCGGGAAAAGGGCCGGATCTTCTCCTACGACGTGACGGGCGGACGCTCCGAGGAGCAGGGGTACGCGGCCACCGGCTCCGGTTCCATCTTCGCCCGCGGCGCCATGAAGAAGCTCTTCCGCGACGACCTGAGCGAGGCCGAGGCCACCACTCTCGTGGTCCAGGCCCTCTACGACGCGGCAGACGACGACTCGGCGACCGGTGGTCCCGATGTCGCCCGCCGGATCTACCCCATCGTCACCGTGATCACCGAGGACGGCTTCCGCCGGCTCACCGAGGACGAGGCGGCCCAGATCGCGCGCTCGGTCCTCGAGCGGCGGCTGGAGCAGCCCGACGGTCCGCGGGCCGCGCTGCTGTAGCCGGCGGCGCTCTGTTGTCAGGTGATCCAGTGACTTCCACAGAAAGGGACGGATAACCGGTGTCGACGCCGTTCTATGTCTCACCCCAGCAGGCCATGGCCGACCGGGCGGAGTACGCCCGCAAGGGCATCGCCCGTGGTCGCAGCCTGGTCGTGCTGCAGTACGCCGACGGCATCGTGTTCGTCGGCGAGAACCCGTCCCGCGCGCTGCACAAGTTCAGCGAGATCTACGACCGGATCGGCTTCGCGGCCGCCGGCAAGTACAACGAGTACGAGAACCTGCGGATCGGCGGCGTGCGCTACGCCGACCTGCGGGGGTACACGTACGACCGCGACGATGTCACCGCTCGGGGCCTGGCCAACGTGTACGCCCAGACGCTGGGCACGATCTTCTCGAGCGCGGCGGAGAAGCCGTACGAGGTGGAGCTGGTCGTCGCCGAGGTCGGGGTGACGCCGGACGGCGACCAGATCTACCGGCTGCCGCACGACGGGTCCATCGTCGACGAGCACGGCTCCGTGGCCGTGGGCGGCAACGCGGAGCAGATCAGCAGCTACCTGGACCAGCGCCACCGGGACGGCATGACGCTGGCCGAGGCGCTCAAGCTGGCCGTGCAGGCACTCTCCCGCGACACGAACGGCAGTGAGCGGGAGATCCCCGCGGAGCGGCTGGAGGTCGCGGTGCTGGACCGTACGCGTCCCCAGAAGCGCAAGTTCAAGCGCATCACCGGGCGTCAGCTGTCCCGGCTGCTGGAGGCGGCCGGTGCGTCGACGGCCGACGAGGCGGAGTCCTCCTCGGACGGCGAGTAGTCCCGCTCCCACCGCCACGCGTCGCAGCGCCCCGACCGGTCACCGGCCGGGGCGCGCGGCGTTGTGCCTGCGGGGGTGGCCGGCCCGTGACGCCCGCGGCGCGAGCGCCTTCTAGCGCGGCGCTGCCGTGGAGCCCCGGACGACCAGCTGCACCGGGATGTCGCCGGCTTCCGGTGTCCGGCCCTCCAGGACCGCCAGCAGCGCCCGCATGCCGCGTTCGCCGAACAGCTCCGCGTCCAGCCGTACCGTCGTCAGCTCGGGGTCGATGGCGGTGGCCAGGGCCAGATCGTCCAGGCCCGTGACGGAGACGTCGTCGGGGACGCGCAGGCCCAGGCGGCGGATCGCCTTGTACGCGCCGGCCGCGAGCTGGTCGTCGTCGCAGACCAGGGCGGTCGGCCGGGGCCCGGGAGCCGAGAGGGCGGCCTCCGAGACCGTGACGGCGCCCGCGATGGAGATGGGGGACCGGACGGTGCGGACCGAGGTCCCCGGCACGGTGCCGAGCCGTGCGGCCAGCTCCCGGGCGCGTACCTCGAAGGTCCACGACGGCACGTCCGCCGCCAGGTGCAGGAAGCGGCGGTGGCCCAGGGCCAGCAGATGCTCGGCGACCTGGCGCATACCGTCGGCGATGTCCAGGTTGACCGTCGCGGCGCCCATGCTGCCCTCCGGGTCGCTGTCCAGCATCACCAGCGGCAGCTGGTCGCCCCGGATCGCGGTGAGCGCGTCGGCGGCCATGGACGAGGCGATGACACCGTCCAGGGCGGCCTGGGCGGAGGCGAAGGGGTCCCGGGCCGGGCCGATGCCCTCGGGGGAGGGGTAGAGCACCACGCCGAAGCCGTGCTCGGCAGCCACCCGGGTGGCGCCGGTGTAGACGCCCGCGAAGAACTCCGTCGTCAGGGCGGGGACGACGAGCAGGACGGTGCGGGTGCGGCCCAGGCGCAGGTTGCGGGCCGCCAGGTTCGGGCGGTAGCCCAGGTCACGGGCGGCGTCGCGGACGCGCTCCGCCGTGGCCTGCGAGACGCGGCCGCGCCACTTGTCGCCGAGCACCAGGGAGACCGCGGCCTGGGAGACGCCGGCGGCCTGGGCGACGTCCCGGCTCGTGGGGCGGGTGCTGCCTCGTGCCACCGTCGGCCTGCTCCTTCGCGACTCGTGCATCGTATGGACTCCCGAACAGCGGCCATGGTACGTATGGGAGGAGACGTTATACGTAAAACCCTGGGCGGCCCGGTGGGCGTCGCGGGTGAGCGAAGGGTGGGACATGGCCACGGGATACCTGGAGATACTCCGGGCGCGGCACGCCGCCCGGCTGCTTGTCGGCACGCTGGTGGGCCGGCTGCCCAACGCGACGGCGGCCCTCGCGATCGTGCTGTTCGTGCGGGCCGAGGGCGGTTCGTACAGTCTCGCGGGCGCCCTCGCGGCCGTGTACGGCGTCGCCAACGCCGTGGGGCAGCCGGTGCTGGGTCGGCTGGTGGATCTGCACGGGCAGCCCCGGGTGCAGCTGCCCGCGGCCCTCGGAGCGGGCCTGGCCATGGCCGTCTTCGCCTTCGTGGGCATCGGCGCGCTGCCGGTCGCCTACGCCGCCGTGGCCGCCGCAGGGCTGTTCACACCGCCCCTGGAGGGCGGTCTGCGGGCCCTGTGGCCCTCCGTGCTGCGCCGGGAGGACCAGGTGCACACGGCGTACGCCATGGACGCGGTGGCCCAGGAGGTGATGTTCACCGTCGGGCCGCTGCTCGTGACGCTGTGCGTGTCGCTCTGGTCGGCCCAGGCCGCGCTGCTCGTGCTGAACGTCATCGGTGTGCTGGGCGCGCTGTCCGTGGTGATCTCGCCGCCCTCGCGCGCGTGGCGGTCGTCGCCGCGTGAGGCGCACTGGCTGGGCGCCCTGCGTTCGGCGGGGATGCTGGCGCTGCTCGGCGCGTTCCTGTTCATCGGGATCGCGCTCGGGTCCATCACCGTCGCGGCGGTGCCGTACGCGGACGAGCACGGCGGCGACGTCGTGTACGGGTGGCTGATGGCCGCCCTCGGGCTCGGTGCGCTCATCGGCGGCTCCGTGTACGGGGCCCGGCAGTGGGCCGGCGAGGCCGCGCGGCGACTGCAGGTGCTGGTGGCCCTTCTGGCGGTGTGTTATCTGCCGCTGATGCTGATGCCCGGCGCGGTCGCCATGGTGGCGCTCACCGTGCTCGCCGGAGTCTTTTTGGCGCCGTCCATCGCCTGCGCGTTCGTCCTGGTCGACCGGCACGCGCCGCGCGGCACGGTCACCGAGGCGTTCTCCTGGCTGGTGACGATGTTCACGGTGGGTCACTCCGTCGGCACGGGTGTCGCGGGCCCGGTGGTCGAGGCCGGCGGCGCCCGGTGGGGATTCGCCGTGCCGTGGGTCGCGGGAACCGTGTCCCTGTTGGTTTTGGTCGCCACGGGACGGGTACTCGCAGCTACCGCCCGGACAGCGGTGGTTGCCGCCAGTTCGGAAAATGATCCGAACCGTGCCGTCGAACCCCGTTTCAGCTCAGGGGATCGGGCGTAATGTTCACTCATGGACCGCCGCATTTTCGGGCTGGAGAACGAGTACGGCGTCACGTGCACGTTCAGGGGACAGCGCCGCCTGTCGCCTGACGAGGTGGCGCGGTACCTCTTCCGCCGTGTCGTGTCATGGGGCCGCAGCAGCAATGTCTTTCTGCGTAACGGCGCCCGCCTCTATCTCGACGTGGGGTCACATCCGGAATACGCCACACCCGAATGTGACAACGTGATCGAACTGGTCACCCACGACAAGGCCGGCGAGCGCATTCTGGAAGGACTCCTGGTAGACGCGGAACGACGCCTGCACGAGGAGGGAATCGCGGGCGACGTCTACCTCTTCAAGAACAACACCGATTCGGCGGGCAACTCCTACGGCTGCCACGAGAACTATCTGGTGGCCCGGCACGGGGAGTTCTCCCGGCTCGCGGACATCCTCATTCCGTTCCTGGTGACGAGGCAGTTGCTGTGCGGTGCCGGCAAGGTGCTGCAGACGCCGCGCGGCGCCGTGTACTGCGTCAGCCAGCGGGCCGAGCACATCTGGGAGGGCGTCTCCTCGGCGACGACCCGCTCCCGGCCGATCATCAACACCCGCGACGAGCCGCACGCGGACGCCGAGCGCTACCGCCGTCTGCACGTCATCGTGGGCGACTCGAACATGTCCGAGACGACCATGCTGCTGAAGGTCGGCGCCACCGACCTGGTGCTCCGCATGATCGAGGCGGGCACGGTGATGCGCGACCTCACCCTGGAGAACCCGATCCGGGCGATCCGCGAGGTCAGCCACGACATCACCGGCCGCCGCAAGGTCCGCCTCGCAAGCGGCCGCGAGGCCTCCGCCCTGGAGGTGCAGCGCGAGTACTACGAGAAGGCCCTGGACTTCTGCGAGCGCCGCGGTATCCGCACCGGCACGGTGGAGCAGGTCCTGGAGCTGTGGGGCCGCACGCTGGACGCGATCGAGTCCGAGGACCTCGACCGCATCGATACCGAGATCGACTGGGTCATGAAGTACAAGCTCATCGAGCGGTACCGGGCCAAGCACAACATGACCATGTCGCACCCGCGGGTCGCCCAGATAGACCTCGCCTACCACGACATCCACCGCCGTCGTGGCCTGTACTACCTGCTCGAGAAGAAGGGTCAAGCAGCCCGGATCTGCAACGACTTGAAGATCTTCGAAGGCAAGTCCGTTCCGCCGCAGACCACTCGTGCCCGGCTGCGCGGCGACTTCATCCGGCGGGCCCAGGAACAGCGCCGGGACTTCACCGTGGACTGGGTCCACCTCAAGCTCAACGACCAGGCCCAGCGCACGGTGTTGTGCAAGGACCCGTTCCGTTCCGTGGACGACCGCGTGGAGAAGCTGATCGCCGGCATGTGAGTCGGCCGGCTGTCCGGGGAGGACCAGGACGCCCGATGCCCGAGGCGGCGACGCCCGCGGGTGTCGGGCGTTCGTATGACGGCGTGTCTCGTGGGAACCCGGGCGCGCGGCGCGCACGTCGTAGAGTGGCTGGCATTGCCCTCGCCACCGACCCCCAGTTGGACTGATGAACTACAACACGAAACGCCGCGTCGCGGCGCTGCTGGCCGTTCCCGCCCTGCTGTTCACCGCCGCCTGCGGCTCGGAGGACGACAAGGGCGGCGAATCGGCGGAAGGCGTCGCTCAGATCCAGGGGAAGTTCGGGGCCAAGCCCGAGATCTCCGCACCCAAGGACGCGGAGCCGTCCGACAAGACCGTGGTCAAGACGGTCTCGGCGGGCAAGGGGCCCGAGATCAAGGCTTCCGATTTCGTCCGGCTGGACTGGACCGTCGAGAAGTGGGGCGGCGGCCAGCCGCTGGGCGGCACCTGGGCCACCGCCTCCCCGGACGCCAAGACGCCCCGGCGGCAGTCCGTCGAGCAGGTCGGCAAGCAGAGCCAGCAGCTGCCCGCCAAGGTCCTGGACGCCGTGAAGGGCAAGAAGGCCGGCAGCAGGATCCTGGTGCAGGGCACCGCGGGCGACCTGATCGGGCAGGGGCTGAACACCGCCTCCGGCATCACCGAGAAGGACGTGCTGGTCTGGGTGCTCGACGCGGTCGGCGACACCAGCGTGGACACCAAGGCCGAGGCCAAGGGCGAGCAGGCGGCCTCCGAGGAGGGCATGCCGGAGGTCGAGGCCCCCTCGCAGAAGGCCGCGACCATCACGATCCCCAAGGGCACCAAGGCACCCAAGAAGCTCGAGGAGCAGGTGCTGATCAAGGGCGACGGCAAGAAGGTCGAGGCCGGTCAGGGGCTCATCGCCCAGTACACCGGGGTCAAGTGGGAGGACGGCAAGAAGTTCGACTCCTCCTGGGACCACGGCGGCGCCACCGCCTTCCAGATCGGCACCGGCTCAGTGGTGGCCGGCTGGGACCAGGGGCTGGTCGGCAAGAACGTCGGCGACCGCGTGCTGCTGGTGATCCCGCCGTCCCTCGGCTACGGCGCCAGCCCCGGCAGCGAGCTGGCCAAGAACACCCTGGTCTTCGTGGTGGATATCCTCGGCACCGTCTGATCGAAGCGTCTGTGAGACTGTCCTGACGCAGGTCACGCAACAAGGAGAGATTGAGTGAGCATCGAGAAGCCCGAGATCGACTTCCCGGGCGGCGAGCCCCCGGCGGACCTCGAGATCAAGGACATCTGGGAAGGCGACGGCCCGGTCGCGCAGGCGGGTCAGACCGTCACCGTCCACTACGTGGGCGTCGCCTTCAGCACGGGCGAGGAGTTCGACGCAAGCTGGAACCGGGGCACCCCGTTCCGCTTCCCCCTGGGCGGCGGCCGGGTCATCAAGGGCTGGGACCTCGGCGTGCAGGGCATGAAGGTCGGTGGCCGCCGCCAGCTGACCATCCCCGCGCACCTCGCCTACGGCAACCAGAGCCCGACCCCGGCGATCAAGCCCGGCGAGACCCTGATCTTCGTGGTCGACCTGCTCGGCGTCTGATCGGCGGTCGACCGACGGCCGCGCGGCGTGTGATCGACGGCGATCCGGAGCGATCGCCGACGGATCACCGACTGATCGAGCCGGAGAAGGACCACTGATCGATCCGGAGAGAACGGTCCGATCATCGGACGGTGTTCGTACGGAATCCGACCGGAGCCGATCACCTGGGGCCCATGCCTGTCCGGGCATGGGCCCTCGGCTTTTGCGGCGCCACCGGTGAGCGGTACGGTCATCGTTCGTAAGCACCATAGGGAGGCGAAGGGCGTCGATGGCCATTGCCAAGGCCGAGCGGCTGATGAACCTGGCGCTGTGTCTGCTCGGGACGCGGCGGCCGCTCAGCAAGCGCGAGCTGCGCGAGTCCATCGAGGCCTATCTCGAAGCCGGGAGCGACGACTCCTTCAACCGGATGTTCGAGCGCGACAAGGACGACCTGCGCGAACTCGGACTCGTGATCGAGACCGTCGAGAGCCTCGACGGCGAGGTCGGCTACCTGGCCCGCCGCGACAGCAACCGCCTTCCGCCGATCACCCTCGACGCTGAGGAAGCCGCCGCGCTGGGGCTCGCCGCCAAGGTCTGGCAGCAGGCCCGGCTCGCCGGCGCGGCCAGCGGCGCCCTGCAGAAGCTGCGCGCGGCCGGGCTGCCCGAGAACGTCGACCCGTACGAGGCGCACGGTGCGCTGGAACCGCGCATCCCCGTGCACGAGGCCGCGTTCGAGCCGCTGATGCTGGCCTGCCGCGACCGCCGCCCCGTTGTCTTCGACTACCGCAAGGCCAACGCCGCCCAGCCCGAGCAGAGGCATGTCGAGCCGTGGGCGCTGGAGTGCTGGCGCGGCCACTGGTACCTGGCGGGCTGGGACCGGGACCGGGGCGCCGAGCGGGTCTTCCGGCTGTCCCGGATCACGGGGAAGGTGCGTTCGCGGAGCGGCAGGTTCATCGCGCCCGTGCCCGACGTCGTCACCGTCCGGGAGACGGTCGCGAGCTGGGCGGGGGAGACCGCTGACCGTTCCGCGCGCATCCGGCTGCGCTCGGGTGCGGGGTACCCCCTGCGCGCGAAGGCCACCTCGGTGCGGGAACTCGGCGACGGCTGGGACGAGTTGGAGATTCCGTACGGGCACGGCCTGGACGCCTGGCTGGTGGAGTTCGGGCCCGACGTGGTCGTCCTGGAGCCGGCAGAACTGCGGGCCGACGTGGTGGACCGGCTGCGTGCCGTGGCCAAGGGCTGAGGGGGACGGAGCAACACTGTGGCAGGCAAACCGGTCAGGCCCGTGAACGCCATCGACCAGACCCGGCGGATGCTCTCCCTGGTCACCTATCTGCGGGAGCGTCCCGGGGCCAGGGTCGCCGACGTGGCACGCGCCTTCGGGATCACCGAGGACGAGCTGGTCTCCGACCTCGACGTGCTGCCGATGTGCGGCACCAGCTTCCGCGGCGGCGACCTGCTCGACATCGACACCGACGGCGAACGCATCTGGTGGCACAACCCCGCCGCCCTCGGGGCGGAGGCGGCCGAGCCGCTGCGGCTCGCCGCCGACGAGGCCACCGCCCTGCTGGTCGCCGCCCGCGCCGTGGCGACGCTGCCCGGACTGCGCGAGGGTGACCGGCAGGCGCTGCTGCGGGCGACCGCGAAGGTGGAGGCCGCGGCCGGCGAGGCGGCGGGCGCCAGTTCCCGGCTGTCGGTGACCTTCGAGTCCGAGGGCGGCGTCTTCGCGGACGTCGACCGGGCCATCGCCGAGCGCCGCCGCCTGTGGATCCGCTACTACTCGCCCGCCCGCGACGAGGTCACCGAGCGCGAGATCGACCCGATCCGCCTGGTCAGCGTCGGCCACACATACGTGGAGGCCTGGTGCCGCCGCTCCGAGGCGCGCCGCACCTTCCGCCTCGACCGGGTCGCCGAGATCAAGATCCTGGACGAGCCGTCCGCGCCGCCGGAGATCGAGCTGCGCGACCTGTCGGAGGGGCTGGTGCAGCCCGCGGCCGAGGACCCCGAGGTCGTGGTGGAGGTCGGCCCGGGCGGACGCTGGGTGGCCGAGTACTACCCGCACGACAGCGCCGATGAGCTCCCCGACGGCGGACTGCGTATCAGCCTGCGGACCCCGGACCCGGCGTCGCTCAGGCGCCTGGCGCTGCGGCTCGGGCGCGACGGCCGGATCGTCTCGCCGCCCGAGCTGGCCGACAGCGCCCGGCAGGCGGCCCGCGAGGCGCTCGCGGCCTACGACGGTGTCGACGCGGTCGAGGCACGCGAACCGTTCGCGGCGCACGGGGGCCGGTTCGGGCAGGGGGGACAGGTCGGGCAGGACGGCAGACAGGAGCGAGGGCTTTGAGTAAGTCGGCGATGTCTGGTGTGGGGGGTGTGACGGTGGCGTCCGCGTTCGCCGGGATGACGAGTGTGTCCCCCGTGGTGTTCCGGGCCGGCTGCCCGGACTGCCGGGGGCGCTTCGAGCTCGCCGCGAGCGCGCTGCGCCTGGCCATCGGCGCCACGAGCCGCACCACGTTCTACTCGTTCACCTGCCCCGAGTGCGGCGCCTCCGTCCGCAAGCCGGCGGGGGAGCGGATCGTCGAGCTGCTGACCGGCGGTGGCGTGCGCACCCTGCGACTGCACTCCACGGTGTAGTCCGTTCCTGGACGCCCTCCGGGAGCGTCTAGGCTCGGCGTCATGTTCTGGCCGATGTTCGCGGTTGCTGTGGGTTTCCTGGGTCTCGCGGTGCTCGGGGTGTTCGCCGTACAAGTCTTCGTGGAGGCGCGGCGCCTCGGCAGGCAGGTCACGGACTCCGCGCGCCGCATCAACCGGGCCGCCGAGGATCTGGAGCGGGCGGCACAGAGCGCGGCCCGTTCCGCGGACGCCCTGTGAGTCGCGCCCCCGGCGTGACGTGTGAGTCCGGCGTGAGAGGCGCTTTGAGCCGCTTCGCCCTGTCACCTTGCGGGTTCCGCCAGGTACGCTGCTGGTCGCGGCCCGAGAACGAGGCCCGGACCGCGGACGGGAGCACGCACAGGGTATGCACGGGGATTGCCTCACGTTTACCCCCGAGCGTTACGATCGCTGCCAGCACGATCGTTCGGACACTTGTCCGACCGGTCGGACAGCACCCCACCCCAGCCGCCTCGGTGAGAAGGTAAAGACTTATGTTCGGAAGGCTCGGAGCCCCCGAGATCATTCTCATCCTCGTCGTCATCATCCTGCTGTTCGGCGCGAAGAAGCTTCCGGACATGGCGCGCTCGCTCGGCAAGTCCGCTCGCATCCTCAAGAGCGAGGCGAAGGCGATGAAGGAGGAGGGCAAGACCTCCACCACCCCGGCCGGCCCGCCCAACGAGGAGCCCCCGGCGCAGCGCACCATCCAGGCCGCCCCCGGCGACGTCACCAGCTCCCGCCCGGTCGCGGAGCCGACGGACACCACCAAGCGCTGACGCAGGGCCGGTGACCTCCGGCCCGCCGCACGAGATGGGAACGTGGGTTGCTGAAGCCTGCCCGCAAGAAGGAGAAGGATCCCGAGGGGCGGATGCCCCTCGCGGAGCACCTTCGTGAGCTCCGCAACCGGCTCGCGAAGGGCCTTCTGGCCATTGTCGTCGTCACCGTGGTGGCCGCCTTCTTCTACAACGACATCATCAACTTCTTCACCAAGCCGATCCTGAGCGAGATCGGTTGCTCGCAGAGCTTCGAGGAACTGGCACGGTCGCAGCCGGACGACAACCCGTGCGCCCGCATCACGATCAACGGTCTGCTCACGCCGTTCACCCTGGCGCTGAAGGTGTCCCTGATGGCCGGTGTCGTGCTGGCCTCGCCGGTCTGGCTGTACCAGCTGTGGGCGTTCGTCGCGCCCGGTCTGCACAAGCACGAGAAGAAGTACGCCTACGCGTTCGTCGGCACGGGCTTCCCGCTCTTCCTCGGCGGTGCCTTCTTCGCTTACAAGGTGCTGCCCACCACGGCGAAGGTGCTCATCGAGTTCACGCCGTTCGGCGTCGACAACCTGCTGCCGCTTGACGACCTGCTCGACCTCGTCACGCGCATGGTGGTCGTCTTCGGCCTCTCCTTCGAGCTGCCCCTGCTCCTGGTCATGCTCAACTTCACCGGAGCCATCTCGGGTAAGCGCATGCTCGGCTGGTGGCGTGGCATGATCATGGGCATCACCGTCTTCGCCGCAGTCGCCACGCCCAGTACCGACCCGCTGACCATGCTGGCCCTCGCCGGACCGATCTGGGTCCTGTACTTCGGTGCCGTGCTCGTCGCGCTGGCCAACGACCGCCGCAGGCGCCGCCGCGAGGCCCTGGGCCCCGCCGACGACGAGGCCTCCGACCTAGACCTCACCCCCGAGGACATCGGGGAGATCGAGGCCGTGAGCGCGAGCCGGGCCCTGCCGGAGCAGGCGAGCAGGGACCGGGTCAACGGTTATGACGACGTGACCTGAAGATCGGGACGCAGCTCGTAGGGTCACTCCGTGACCAGCGAGATCACCCTCTTCGTCAACCCCACCGCGGGCCGCGGCCGGGGCGCCCGGGCGGCGCAGCCGGCCGCTTCGGCGTTGCGAGCGGCCGGCTTCTGCGTGCGCACGGTCGTCGGGGAGCACCCCGAGGACGCCCTCACGCGCGCGCGTGCCGCCGTCGCGGACGGTACGGGCGCGGTGATCGCCGTCGGCGGGGACGGCATGGTCAACCTCGCGCTGCGGGCCGTCGCCGGCACGCCCACTCCGCTCGGCGTGGTCGCCGTCGGCACCGGCAACGACTTCGCCCGCGTCCTCGGGCTGCCCGTGCGCCGGCCGGCCGCCGCCGGCCGCATGATCGCCGACGCCCTCAAGTGCGGCTGGCTGCGCGACATCGACCTCGGGTGGGCCGGGGACCGCTGGTTCGGCACGGTCCTCGCCTCCGGGTTCGACTCCCGCGTCAACGACCGCGGCAACCGCATGCGGTGGCCCGCCGGGCGCCTCAAGTACGACCTGGCGATGCTCGCCGAGCTCGCCGCGTTCCGGCCGTTCCCGTACTTGATCCGGCTGGACGGCGGCGACGTCCGGGAAATCGAGGCCACGCTCGTCGCCGTTGGGAACGGTTCGTCGTACGGAGGCGGCATGCGGATCTGCCCCGGCGCCGATCCGGCGGACGGGCTGTTCGACGTCACGGTGGTCGGGGACTGCGGCCGCGGGACGCTGCTGCGGGTGTTCCCGACGGTGTACCGGGGGACGCACGTCGACCATCCCAAGGTGAGCGTGTTCCGGGCGGCCGAGGTCGAGATCGCCGCCGAGGGGATCACCGGCTACGCCGACGGCGAACCGCTCGGGCCGCTGCCCCTGACCGTGCGCTGCATACCGGCGGCCGTGCGGGTCCTGGGCCCCTGAGCTGCGCGTACCCGAGGTTTCGCGAGGGCGTATCCGGATAATGATCGTCCTGTTGTCAGTGCGGCCCGGTACGCTCGAAAGCACGATGACAGAGGACCTCTCACCGGCCGAGCGGTACGCGGCAGCACGCAGGCGCGCTGTCGAGCAGGCCACCGCCCTCGCCTCCTTCCGCGAGATGTACGACTTCGGCCTCGACCCCTTCCAGATCGAGGCCTGCCAGGCGCTCGAGGCGGGGAAGGGCGTGCTGGTCGCCGCGCCCACCGGCTCCGGCAAGACGATCGTCGGCGAGTTCGCCGTCCATCTCGCCCTCCAGCAGGGCAAGAAGTGCTTCTACACGACACCGATCAAGGCGCTGTCGAACCAGAAGTACGCCGACCTGTGCCGCCGCTACGGCACGGGCAAGGTGGGCCTGCTCACCGGCGACAACAGCGTCAACTCCGACGCCCCGGTGGTCGTGATGACCACCGAGGTGCTGCGGAACATGCTCTACGCGGGCTCGCAGACGCTGCTCGGCCTCGGCTACGTGGTCATGGACGAGGTGCACTACCTCTCCGACCGGTTCCGCGGCGCCGTCTGGGAGGAAGTGATCATCCACCTCCCCGAGTCCGTGACCCTCGTGTCGCTGTCCGCGACCGTATCGAACGCCGAGGAGTTCGGCGACTGGCTCGACACCGTCCGCGGCGACACCGAGGTGATCGTCTCCGAGCACCGGCCCGTGCCGCTGTTCCAGCACGTGCTGGCCGGGCGTCGGATGTACGACCTGTTCGAGGAGGGCGAGGGCCACAAGAAGGCCGTCAACCCCGACCTCACGCGGATGGCGCGCATGGAGGCGAGCCGTCCGTCGTACATGGACCGGCGGCGCGGCAGGTCCCTGCGCGAGGCGGACCGGGAGCGCGAGCGCCGACAGCGGTCCCGGGTGTGGACGCCGAGCCGGCCCGAGGTCATCGAACGGCTCGACGCCGAGGGCCTGCTGCCCGCGATCACGTTCATCTTCAGCCGGGCGGCCTGCGAGGCCGCCGTCCAGCAGTGCCTGTACGCGGGCCTGCGGCTGAACGACGAGGAGGCCCGGGAGAGGGTGCGCACGCTCGTCGAGGAGCGCACGGCCTCCATCCCGTCCGAGGACCTGCACGTCCTCGGCTACTACGAATGGCTGGAGGGCCTGGAGCGCGGTATCGCCGCCCACCACGCGGGCATGCTGCCGACCTTCAAGGAGGTCGTCGAGGAGCTCTTCGTCCGCGGCCTGGTCAAGGCCGTCTTCGCCACCGAGACCCTCGCGCTCGGCATCAACATGCCGGCCCGCTCGGTGGTGTTGGAGAAGCTCGTCAAGTGGAACGGCGAACAGCACGCCGACATCACCCCCGGCGAGTACACGCAGCTGACGGGGCGCGCGGGCCGGCGCGGCATCGACGTCGAGGGCCATGCCGTCGTGCTGTGGCAGCGCGGCATGAACCCCGAGCACCTCGCGGGACTGGCCGGCACACGCACGTACCCGCTGCGGTCCAGCTTCAAGCCGTCGTACAACATGGCGGTCAATCTGGTCGAGCAGTTCGGCCGGCACCGCTCGAGGGAGCTGCTGGAGACGTCGTTCGCCCAGTTCCAGGCCGACAAGTCGGTCGTCGGCATCTCCCGGCAGGTGCAGCGCAACGAGGAGGGACTGGAGGGCTACAAGGCCTCCATGACCTGCCACCTCGGCGACTTCGAGGAGTACGCGCGGCTGCGCCGGGAACTGAAGGACCGCGAGACGGAGCTGGCCCGGCAGGGCGCCGCACAGCGCCGTGCGGAGGCCGCCGTCGCGCTGGAGAAGCTGAAGCCGGGTGACATCATCCACGTCCCGACCGGCAAGTACGCGGGGCTGGCGCTGGTGCTGGACCCCGGTCTGCCGGCCGGCCGGTCCAACGGCCACCGAGGGCTGGAGCACCACGACGGGCCGCGCCCGCTGGTCCTGACCTCCGAGCGGCAGGTCAAGCGGCTGGCCTCCATCGACTTCCCGGTGCCCGTGGAGCCGTTGGAGCGGATGCGGATCCCGAAGTCCTTCAACCCGCGCTCGCCGCAGTCCCGTCGGGACCTCGCGTCGGCGCTGCGCAGCAAGGCCGGGCACATCGAGCCCGAGCGGCACCGCAAGCGCCGGTCCGTCGCCGCGGACGACCGGGAGATCGCGCGACTGCGCAAGGCACTGCGCGCGCACCCCTGCCACGGGTGCGCCGACCGGGAGGACCACGCCCGTTGGGCCGAGCGCTACTACCGGCTGCTGCGCGACACCTCGCAGCTGGAGCGGCGCATCGAGGGCCGTACCAACACGATCGCCCGGACGTTCGACCGTATCGTCGCGCTGCTGACCGAGCTGGACTACCTGCGTGGTGACGAGGTCACCGAGCACGGCAAGCGGCTGGCGCGGCTGTACGGGGAGCTCGACCTGCTCGCCAGCGAGTGCCTGCGTGCGGGCGTCTGGGAAGGACTGGCCCCGGCGGAACTGGCCGCGTGCGTCTCGGCGTTGGTGTACGAGGCGCGGGTCGGGGACGACGCGTTGGCGCCGAAGCTCCCGTCCGGCAAGGCCAAGGCCGCGCTGGGTGAGACGGTGCGGATCTGGGGGCGCCTTGACGCCCTGGAGGAAGAGTTCCGGATCAGCCAGACCGAGGGCGTCGGGCAGCGTGAGCCCGACCTCGGGTTCGCCTGGGCCGCGTACATGTGGGCCTCCGGCAAGGGGCTGGACGAGGTGCTGCGTGAGGCGGAGATGCCCGCGGGTGACTTCGTGCGGTGGTGCAAGCAGGTGATCGACGTCCTGGGGCAGATCCAGGCGGCGGCGCCTCCGGAGGGGTCGAGCGTGCCGAAGGCGGCACGCAAGGCGGTCGACGGGTTGCTGCGCGGGGTCGTCGCCTACTCGTCGGTGGGGTGACGGGCGTCCCTTCGGGGACGCTCGGGAGACGACGCACGCCAACAGCCGTGCGCCGCGGCACTGTCCTTGGCGTCCGGCGTCTCGATCGTGTCGGGGGGTCGGCCCGTCGGGCGGGCCCCCACCACCGCCGGCCGTGTTTCCGGCTGGAGCAGGGGCGCGACGACCCAGCCCGTCGTCCATGAGCCTGACGCCGACGGCAGTCGATCGCGCCGCGGCTCCGCACTGCGGGCGCCAGCCGAAGAGTGAGCTGCACCCGCGGGCGTCCGAGGCGGGCGCCCGCATGGTGGGTGGTCCCCGTGGGCAGGATCCGTGCGGATCCGTCGCAGGGGTACCTCGTTCACCCGTGACGGTGAGTGGTCTTCGTACGCCCGTACGCTATCACGCTCCGTGTGCGAACGGCTCCCGAATGTGCAAATGGGCATGAGCGTACTCCCGCCCCATGCCCCATTTCAGTCACTCGCTGAATATGACATGGCGATGATCTGGTCGGACTAAGCTCGCCCGCAGCGCGCCGAGTTGGGATGAATTCGCGCGCTTGTTCCCGTATGCGCGGAAGATCCGGACAAGCTCCATGACACACCCCCCTCCCAGCGCACCCGACCCCCAGCCGATTCTTTGCAGAAGGCCTACATGGTGAGTGTTCAATCCCCATCCGGTCGCCGTGAACTTCCCTACGCGCGCGTGCTGTTGCTGCCGGCCATAGCAATGGCCGCGGTGACCGGAGCCGCCGTCGCCCTGGTGACGGAGCCGGCCAAAGCCGCCGTCGGCTGGTGCGGTGGCATCGCCACCCTCCTGGTCATCGCGACGGCGGCCCAGGCGGTACGCCGCGGCCGTGCCCTGCGCGACGCACGGGCCGAGCACGCCCGTCACAGCGCGTATCTGGACAGGCGGATCGCCGACCACGAGCAGGACACGCTCCGCTTCGCGCGGGAGATCGTCCCGGCCGCGGTCAGCCTGATGCACCGCACGGGTTCCCACAGCGAGGCGGTCCGCCAGCTCGGCGACCTCGACCCGTCCTACCGCAACCTCTGCGAGCCGCAGATCGAGCTGCTGAAGCTGCTGCTCAGGACCATCGACCACGAAGTGACCCTGCGCGACTCCAACTCGCGCTCCTTCGTCAGTGTCGCCCGCCGCGTCCAGGCGATCGTCCACCAGCAGGCCAAGGAACTCCGGGAGATGGAGGAGGACCACGGCCGCAACCCCGAGGTCTTCGACGACCTGCTGCGCATCGACCACGGCAACGCGCTGATCGGCCGGCTCGCCGACTCCATCTCCGTCCTCGGCGGAGGCCGGCCCGGCCGCCAGTGGCCCGAGCCCGTGGCCCTCTACAGCGTGCTGCGCGGCGCCATGTCGCGGATCCTGGAGTACCGCCGGATCTCGCTGGACAACATCGCCAAGGTCAACATCAAGGGCATTTACGTCGAGCCGGTCATCCACGCCGCCGCCGAACTCCTCGACAACGCCACGCGCTACTCGCCGCCGCAGAGCAAGGTCCACGTCATCGCCAGCGAGGTGCAGACCGGCGTCGCCATCGAGATCGAGGACGCCGGCGTCAGCCTCAACGAGGAGTCCCGCGCCAAGATCGAGGGCATGCTGGAGCGCGCCAAGGCCGGCGCCGCCCTGGACGACCTCGGCGAGCACCCGCGTCTCGGCCTGGCCGTCGTCGGCCGGCTCTGCACGGCGTTCAACATGCAGGTCGCGCTGCGCTCCTCCGCGTACGGCGGAGTGCGCGCCGTGCTCATCGTGCCCAGCGAGATGATGACCGACGAGCCCGGCGTCGGACTCGCCCACGGCATCGGCGCCACCGGCGTCCACAAGCCGGTCGGCGGGGTCGAGGGCCCTAAGCGCACGCCCAAGAAGCGCCGCCCCACCAGCCCGAAGATCCCTGACACCATCCCTCTGCAGGACGACGACGTTCCCGTGGTCACCGAGTGGACCGCGGGCGGACTGCCGCAGCGCCGCAGCAAGATGAAGATCCCGCTCAGCCAGCGGCTCGCCGAGCAGGCCGCCTTCGAGAAGGCCGAACGCGAGGCCGCCGAACGGGCGAAGCAGTCCCGGCCCGCCTGGTCGCCGCCCGAGCCGGAACCCGAGCCCGTCCCGCTGATCGACATCGAGATGATGACCGGCGACCGCGCCCCCGGAAAGGGCCTGGAGGCCTTCTGGGAGGGGCTGAAGGAGGGCCTCGAACCGGGCGTGCACCCCACCGACTTCACCCGCAACCCCACCAAGTACCTGTACCTCATCAACGACGATCCGGCCCCAAGCCAGGCCGAGGACGAGGGGGACCTCAAGTGATCCAGCAGCGAGGCAACTTCGACTGGATTCTCAAGCAACTCGCCGACGGCGTACCGGGCGTCGAGATGATCGTGGTGCTCTCGGCCGACGGCCTGCGCCTGGCCCGCTACGGCGGCGAGCCGGACGCCGCCGACCGCCTCGCCGCGGCCTGCGCCGGCGTGCAGAGCCTCGCGAGCGCCGTCGCCGTGGAACTGCCGTACGGCGAGGGCGAGATGAAGCTGGTCATGGTCGAGTTCGACGGCGGCTACTTCTACCTCATGCAGGCCGGCGCCAACGCCTACCTCGCGGTCCTGTCCGACGTGCGGTGCGAACCCGGCCGGATGAGCGCCATGATGCGCGACCTCATCGTCCGTATCGGCTCCCATCTGACCAGCCCGCCCCGGCGGAACGGGCAGACCGTATGACTCCTCCGCAACGCCAGAGGCGCTACCCCCAGCCGGATCCCGCTCCGCAGCCTCCCCAGGAGGGCGAGCGAAAGAATCCGGAAAGGCTGTACGTGGTCGCCGGCGCGGACGGTGAGCGCGCGGCCATCGACCTGGTGACCTTGATCGTCGCGCGCGTCGAGGACCCCCCGCCCTCCGCCACGCCCGAGCAGGCGGCACTGCTGCGCCTCTGCTCCGCCCCCCTGTCCGTGGCCGAGCTCTCGGCCTATCTGAACCTGCCGTTCAGCGCGGTGACCGTGCTGCTCACCGACATGCTGACGGCGGAACTGGTGAAGGCGCGCGCCCCGATCGTCCGCCAGGCGCTCCCCGACCGTTCCCTTCTCGAAGCGGTGATGCATGGACTTCAAAGGCTCTGACACCCTCCCGGGCCCCCGGACCGAGGACAAGCTGCCGCACACGGCACAGGCAGCGGCGAAGATCGTCATCGTGGGCGGCTTCGGGGTCGGCAAGACGACGATGGTCGGGTCGGTCAGCGAGATCAAACCGCTGACCACCGAGGAGACCATGACCCAGGCCGGTATCGGTGTCGACGACAACTTCGGCTCCGACACCAAGACGGCCACCACCGTGGCGATGGACTTCGGTCGCATCAGCATCACCGACCAGGTCGTGCTGTACCTGTTCGGCACGCCCGGCCAGCAGCGCTTCTGGTTCCTGTGGAACGGCCTGTTCGAGGGCGCGCTAGGCGCCGTGGTGCTCGTCGACACCCGCCGCCTGGAGGTCAGCTTCGAGGTCATGGGGCGGCTGGAGGAACGCGGCGTCCCCTTCGTGGTCGCCGTCAACACCTTCCCGGACGCGCCCCGTTACCCCCTCGACGAACTGCGCACCGCCCTCGATCTGTCCCCCGAGATCCCGATCATGGAGTGCGACGCGCGGCGCCGGGCCTCCAGCCGTGACGTCCTGCTGACGCTGATGCGCTTCCTGAAGTCGCTCGCCATGCGGGGCGTCCTCACCTGATCCCGTGTCCCGAAACCCTTCCGATCTCCCTTTTTCTGCTTCGGAGCGACCACTGTGACGCCTGACTCCCATTCCCCGACCGACACGGACGCCTCCCGGGTCGGTCCGCCGCCCGGCTGCCCCGCGCACGGCGTCGGGCCCGGGGGGCTGCACCGGCTGCACGAGGCGGCGGACCTGCGGGAGCTGTACGAGGACCTGCGGGCCGAGCACGGTCCCGTGGCGCCCGCGCTGCTCCACGACGACGTGCCGATCTGGGTGGTCCTCGGCCACGCCGAGAACCTGCACATGGTGCGCACCCCCCACCAGTTCTGCCGGGACAGCCGTATCTGGACCCCGCTCAGGGACGGCCTGGTCAAGCCCGACCACCCCCTGATGCCGCACATCGCCTGGCAGCCGATCTGCTCCCACGCCGAGGGCGACGAGCACAAGCGGCTGCGCGGCGCGGTCATGGGCGCCATGTCGACCATCGACTTCCGCAACCTGCGCCGCTACATCAACCGCAGCACCCAGGTCATCGTCAACCGGTTTTGCGAGGTGGGCGAGGCCGATCTGGTGGGCCAGTTCGCCGAGCACCTGCCGATGGCCGTGCTGTGCCAGATCTTCGGCATGCCCGACGAGTACAACGACCGCCTCGTCGAGGCCGCCCGCGACGCGCTCAAGGGCACCCAGACCGCGATCGCCAGCCATTCCTACGTCATGGACACCCTCAGCCGGCTCACCGCCCGCCGCCGCGTCGAGCCGGCCGAGGACTTCGCCACCCACCTCATCAGCCACCCGGCGCGGCTGACCGACGACGAGGTCAGGGAGCACCTGCGCCTGGTGCTCTTCGCCGCGTACGAGGCCACCGCCAACCTGCTGTCCAACGTGCTGCGCACGGTGCTGACCGACCCGCGGTTCCGCGCCCAGCTCAGCGGCGGCAACATGACGGTGCCGGAGGCCGTCGAGCAGTCGCTGTGGGACGAGCCGCCGTTCAGTACCGTCCTCGGCTACTTCGCCAAGCAGGACACGGAGCTGGGCGGCCAGCGCATCCGCCAGGGCGACGGCCTGCTGTTCGCCCCGGCCCCGGCCAACGTCGACCCGCGGGTGCGCCCCGACCTGACCGCCAACATGATGGGCAACCGCTCGCACCTCGCCTTCGGCGGCGGCGCCCACGAGTGCCCCGGCCAGGACATCGGCCGCTCCATCGCCGACGTCGGCGTCGACGCGCTGCTCCTGCGGCTGCCGGACGTGGAACTCGCCTGCGACGAGGACGAGTTGCGCTGGACGGAGTCGATCGCCTCACGGCACCTGACGTCGATGCCCGTCCATTTCGCCCCCCAGCCTCCGCAGGACATCACGGAGGATCCGCACCACACGCCGGTGCCGCCCCCGCGCACCGCCTGGCACATCGGCACCGTGCCGTCGACGTCCCTGCCCACGGCGTCCCTGCCCACGGCCCTCCAGCACCAGCCGGGCGCGCCGGAGCCACAGCCGTTCGCCCGGGAGCCACAGCCGTTGGCGCAGCCGCCGTTGACGCCGGGGCCACAGCCGTTCGCGCAGCAGCCGGCGCCCGTGCAGACGCAAGTGCCCGGGCCCGGGACGGACCGCCCGAAGGGCGCCTGGCAGCGCTTCCTGCTCTGGTGGCGCGGCTACTGACCGGCGGCCCACCGGTCGTACGACGCCCAGGCCGCGAGCACCCGGGAGCTGCGGAACCGGTGCGCCACGCCGGTGACCGGGTCGGTGAACGCCAGTGACCGCGCCAGCAGTTGGAGCGGGCGCCGGAAGTCACCGGCCGGCGCCGGAGCGGTCACCTCGGGGTAGAGCGGGTCGCCGAGGATCGGCACGCCGAGAGCGTTCATGTGCACGCGGAGCTGATGCGTCTGCCCGGTGCCGGGGACCAGCCGGTAGCGGGCCGGCCCGGCGTCCGGTCCGGGGCGGTGCTCGATCAGCTCGATCCGGCTGACCGCGTTCGGCTCGCCCTCGACCTCCCGCGCGGTCAGCACCCCGCGCTCCTTGACGATCCGGCTGCGGACGGTCCGGGGCAGGACGAGCCCGGGATCGTAGGGGGCGACCGCCTCGTACTCCTTGCGCACCCGCCGGTCGCGGAACAGCGTCTGGTACGCCCCGCGCTCCTCGGGCCGCACGGTGAACAGCACCAGCCCGGCGGTGAGCCGGTCGAGGCGGTGTGCCGGGCTGAGCTCGGGGATGCCGAGCTCCCGGCGCAGCCGGGCCAGCGCGGTCTCGGCGACATGGCTGCCGCGCGGGGTGGTGGCCAGGAAGTGCGGCTTGTCGGCGACCACGATGTGCTCGTCCCGGTGGACGACCTCCACCGGGAACGGCACGGGCACCTCTTGGGGCAGCTCCCGGTGGAACCAGACGCACATGCCCGGGACGTACGGCGCGTCCGGCGGTACGGCCCGCCCGTCCTGTCCGATGATCAGCCCCGCGACGAACATCCCGTCGACGACTCCGGCCCCCGCGCCCGACAGCCGCTCCACGAGATGGTCGCGCACCGTGGCCCACGATCCCGTGGCGGGTAGCCGCACCCGTACCGGGTCCACCCCGTGGCGCTGGGGGAGAGGGGCAGGCGGTGGCGGGGTACGGCGTCTCATCGCAAGCCAGCGTACGAGCGCGTCACGCGGACGTCACACCTGGTCGGCCGGGGCACCGCGGACCTGGTCGGTCGTGCACCGGCAAAAGGGAGCCGCCGACCGGCGCTCCGCCGGGCTACTCCTGCGGGCCGGGGCGCCTCGCGGCCTCCCGTACCTCCGCCTCGACCTCGTTGCGCCGTCTTCCCTCGGCCTTCGCGTACTCCGCCACCGCGCTCTGGACGTCACGGGCGAGATCCCGCCAGGCGCGCAGCGCGGTCTCGTAGGTGGCGGTGTGGGCCTGTGCCCACCGGGAGTGAGCGGGCGGCCCGTACCGGTCCCGCAGCTCCTCCACCCGGTTGTACGCCTGCTCTGCCGCGCGCTGCATCGCGACCAGTTCCTCGAAGGTGTGTGCCACGCGTTTGGATGCTGGAGGAGGAACCACCGCCGGGCGACTCGCCACGCCGCCGGGCCGGTGTGCGGGCCGCGGTTCACCCGCCCGGAGTCACCGCGGGCCGGCCGCTGACGCCACCACGGCGGACGCCAGGCGCGTGCACCCGCCTGCCGGCCGGGCCACCCGGGGTCAGGACGCCGCGGCCGCCGGGCTCGCGCCCTCCTGCTCCGCCTCGATCCGTGCGTTCCACTCCCGCTTGGAGGCCTGCCAGCCGTCCTCGTTGTGGCCGAGCCGCCAGTAGCCGGAGATCGACAGGTCCTGGCGCGGCACGTGGCGCTCGACGCGCAGCAGGCGGCGCAGCTCCTTCACGAAGTGCGCCTCGCCGTGCACGAAGGCGTGTACGCGGCCCTCCGGGAAGTCCAGGCCCCGTACCGCCTCGACCAGTGCCTCGCCGATGCGGCGGCCCCCGCGGTGCAGCCAGACGACCTCCGCGTCGGAGTCGATCTTCTGCTCCTCCTCGCGGCCGGCGACCTCGACGAAGGCGTGCACCCGGGCGGCGCGCGGCAGGGCCTCCAGGGAGCGGGCGATCGCGGGCAGCGCGCTCTCGTCGCCGACCAGCAGATGCCAGTCCGCGCTCGGGTCGGGCGCGTAGGCGCCGCCGGGACCCATGAACCACACCTTCTCTCCCGGCTGGGCCCGCATCGCCCACGGACCGGCCAGGCCCTCGTCGCCGTGCAGTACGAAGTCCAGCGTCAGCTCACGGTGTTCCACGTCCCACTGGCGCACCGTGTACGTCCGGGTCACCGGCCATCGCTCGCGCGGCAGCTCCTCGCGGGCGCGCAGGGGGTCGAAGGGCTCCGGGAACGGCACACCGTCCGGCGGGAACAGCAGCTTCACGTAGTGGTCCGTGCAGGTGTCCGCCGCGAAGTCGGCGAGGCCCTCGCCGCCCAGCACCACGCGCTGCATGTGCGGGGTCAGCCGCTCGGTACGGACGACCTGCGCGACATGCGGCTTGCGCGGCTGGCGTCCCGGTCGCTCTGCCATGAGGACCTCCCTGTCCCGTGGTTAGGTAAGCCTAAGTTACCATCCCACTCCCAGCAAGCACCCGTCGAACGAGAGGTGTCTGCGGTTCACGCCGTGAGCGTCGCCAGCAGACGCTGCAGTGACCCTCCCAGGCCCCAGCGGGCCGCCAGCTCCTCCAGCGCCACCGGATCGCGCGGCGTGCGCGGCAGCGTCGTGTCGACGTCCGGGAGCGGAACGTCGTCCGCGACCCTGACCACCCTCGGAGCGACCGCGAGATACGGCCGCGCCTCGTCCAGCCGCTTGCGCTGCGACGGCGTCAGCCGCGCCCGCGGGTCGTCGACCGCGGCCAGGATCCCGGCCAGGTCGCCGAACTCCGCGAGCAGCTTGGCCGCCGTCTTCTCACCGATGCCCGGCACGCCCGGCAGGCCGTCGCTCGGGTCGCCCCGCAGGAGCGCCAGATCCGCGTACCCGCTGCCGCCGACCCCATACTTCCCACGCAGCACCGCCTCATCGGTGAGCTGCAGCGTGCCCACGCCCTTCAGCGGATACAGCACCCGCACCCCGCGCGCGTCGTCCACCAACTGGTACAGGTCGCGGTCGCCGGTGACGATGTCCACCGGCCCCGTTGCCCGCGCCGTGTACGTGCCGATCACGTCGTCCGCCTCGTACCCCGCCACGCCCACGCGCGCGATGCCCAGCGCGTCCAGGACGGCCTCGATGACCGGCACCTGCGGCGACAGCGTGTCGGGCACCTCCTCCTCGTCCGGACCCGCCGCGTGCTCCTCGGCGACGCGGTGCGCCTTGTACGAGGGGATCAGCTCCACCCGCCAGTGCGGGCGCCAGTCGGCGTCCATGCACGCCACCAGATGGCCCGGCCGGTGGTCCTTGACCAGGCGGTCGATGAAGTCGAGCAGCCCGCGCACCGCGTTCACCGGCGTGCCGTCCGGGGCCTTGACCGAGTCGGGTACGCCGAAGTAGGCGCGGAAGTACAGGGAGGCGGTGTCGAGGAGCATCAGTCGTCCGGTCACGCGTCGCATCATGCCGTACCGCACCGACAGTCCCCTCCACCGCGCAACGCCTCGCGACCGAGCGGCGGCTGTGAACCGTTCCACGTGCGGGTGCCCCAGGGAAGGTGGGGAGGCGCGGCCCCGGTGCGACGCCGGCCGCGCACGCCACGACGGCACCACCACCGCCGCCGTCCTCGACGCCTCCTTCACCGTGGAACCCGGCCAGATCTTCGTCGTCATGAGCCTGTCCCGCTCCGGCACGTCCACGCTGCTGCTCATGCTCAAGTGGGCGGGTGGCCGAGTCCGCGGAGAAGAGCTCGGCCTGACCCGCGGTGCGCTGTGACGGGCCCCGGCGTCTGCCGGGGCCCGTGCTGTCACCGATCACGGCCACGACAACGATCCGGACAACCACAGAGCGCGACGGACCGGGCCACGGCGCCGCCGCCCCGCGCCGCACCTCTCCGGCCCTCCCGCCCCCGTCACCCGCGCGGGAACACGGCAGACCGTGTGCGCATTGAACAGAGGGAGCGCGGTCGCGCGCTGACCGAGGAGCGACCGCGGCGCCGGCCGGACCGTTGGTCCCGGCGGAGGAATCCGCGCCGGGCAGATCAGGAGAGCTGATCCACTGGCGCGAACTGTGAGGTCGTACCCCACGCCCTGTGTCGTCGATGTGACGGGCGCATGAAACGGTTTGCCGAACATGCGTAGGGTGCAGACAACCCAACAGGACATGCGGAACGACACGCGAGGGAGGGAGCCGGAGCGATGGGCGACCACAAAGAGCAGCCCCTGCGGGTGGGCGCGGCCGTGCGGCGGCGCCGCCGGGCGCTTGACCTCACCCTCGCCGTCGTGGCCGAACGCAGCGGCCTGTCGGTGCCCTTCCTCAGCCAGATCGAGAACGAGCGGGCCCGCCCCAGCCGGAGCTCCCTGGAGAAGGTCGCCGACGCCCTGCGCACCACCGCCGTCGAACTGCTCGCCGCCGCCGACCCGGCCTGCAGCGTGGACGTCGTGCGCGCCGAGGACACCGGGCTGGAGCCGCTCCACGAGCCCCGCGCACGTTCCCTGGTGCGCGGGCACCACCAGATGCACGCCTCGGAGTTCACCGGCGACCATGACGCGGGCCGTGAATTCCAGTACCGCAACGACCAGTTGATGTACGTCGCCGACGGGGTCGTGGAGATCGAGGCCGAGGGCCGCGCCTACCGCCTGGGCCGTGGCGACACGCTGTACCTCACCGGCGGTGTCCGGCACCGCTGGCGGGCGACGGAGTCGGACACCCGCGTGATCGTCGTCGCCGTCGCCGAGCACATCGAGGCCGTCCGCGACAAGGACGGGCCACGCCCATGACCGTCCGGCCCGGGCCCGGCGAGGACCCGGCGGGTGTCCGGCGCCGGCCCGGCAACGCCCCGGTGAGGCTCCCGTGAGGCCCCGATGAGGGTCGTCTCGCTCGTGCCGTCCCTGACGGAGGCCGTCGCCCGCACCGTCCCCGGTGCCCTGGCCGGCGCCACCGACTGGTGCACGCACCCGCCCGGCCTCGACGTGGTCCGCGTCGGCGGCACGAAGAACCCCAGGGTCGACCGCATCGTCTCCCTCGCCCCCGACCTGGTGATCGCCAACGAGGAGGAGAACCGCGCACCCGACCTCGCGGCCCTGCGCGAGGCGGGCGTCGAGGTCCTGGTGACGGAGGTCCGCGACGTCCCCCAGGCCTTCCGGGAGCTGGCGCGCGTGCTGGACGCCTGCGGAGCGGGCGCCCGTCCGCGCTGGCTGGAGCAGGCCGAGCGGACCTGGGCGCACCTGCCGGTCGCCGACGGCCCCCGCACCACCGCCGTCGTACCGATCTGGCGCCGCCCGTGGATGGTCCTGGGCCGCGACACCTTCGCCGGTGACGTCCTCGCGCGGCTGGGCGTCCGCCACCTCTACGCGACGCACCCCGACCGCTACCCGAAGATCGCCCTGGAGGAGCTGCGCGCCGCGGCCCCGGACGTCGTCGTGCTCCCGGACGAGCCGTACCCGTTCACCCCCGACGACGGCCCCGAGGCCTTCCCCGGACTGTCCTGCGCGCTCGTCAGCGGACGGCACCTGACCTGGTACGGTCCGTCGCTGGCCGAGGCGCCGCGGGTGCTGGGCGAGGCCCTGCGAGCAGCGCTCCGCTGAGCAGCCCGCGCACCGTGCCCCCGGCGGCCGCGACCCAGGCGGCGACGAGGAGGCCGTACAGACCCGTCGCCAGCCAGCCGTAGGCGGCCAGTCCGGTGTGCCGGGCCAGCGCCTCGGCGCCGGTGACGCACGTACCGACCGGGAACGTGAACGCCCACCACGTCATCGCGAACCGCATCCCGCGCCGCCGGGCACGCACGGCATGCGCGGTCGCCAGAGAGAGCCACAGCAGCGCGAAACCCGTCACCGGCACGCCGTACAACACGGCGAACAGCGCGAACCCCTGCTCGTGCGGCGGCGGTACGACGCCCGGAGCCACGTCCGCGAAGGCGCCGACCGCGGTGGTGGACTGGCCGAGCGGACCCAGCACCAGGAACAGTGTCGGGGTCAGCGCGAGCGGCAGCGGACCGCCGGTGACCAGCCGGGCGAAGACCACCGGCAGCATCAGCAGGGTCGCCAGCAGGCTCAGCCCGAACAGCGCGAGACAGGTGAGCAGCAGGGCCGCCCGGGGCTGCCCGGCGGGCAGGTGCGGCACGAGCGAAGGCCCGAGCGCGGCCGACACCATCGGCGCGACCAGCGGCAGCAGCCAGACGGGCGTGGCCTGCCCGGGCTCGGCCCGGCGTACGGTCAGCAGGTACGGCACCGCGACGGCGGCCGCGAGTCCCACGGCGGTACCGGCGCCGAAGAGCACGGCGTCGACGGCGACGGCGGCCCGTAGCCCGACCCAGTCCCGGCCGACGGTGAGCGCACCGCCTCCCACGGCCAGCAGGGCCATCGCCAGGCAGCCGTAGAAGGGAGCCGTCGCCGGGTCGAGGAGGTGGGCGCGGGCCTGGTCGCGGTGGCGGGCCCAGTGCACGGCCCGGGCGGCGAGCAGAACCACCAGCAGGACCAGGGACAGCGCCCAGACGGCCGCCAGAGCGGAGCGCAGGCCCGGGACGTGGCGGGCGAGCCCTGCTCCGGGGACGTGCGGGGTGAGTCCGGCTCCGGCGGTCGCGACGACGGCGGTGCCCATGACGGCGGCGTACCAGTGGGGCCCGAGGTGGCGGACCGACCGGGCGCGCGGGGAACGTGCGGTGGCACGGGAAAAGGGCTGGGCTGCGGTGACCATGCCTTCCACGGTCGTGCGGGCGGACGCCCACCACCAGGGAGTTCGCCTCTATGGCGGCATAAGCTGTGTTTATGAGCAGGACGGATGGCCATGAGGAGCGCGCCGAGGTCCGGCCCGCGGGCGCGGGGACGCTCGCGCACCGCGTGCCCGATCTCGGCGCGCTGGAACTGCTGCTGGCGGTGGCGAGGCTGGGCAGCCTCGGCGGGGCGGCGCGGGAACTGGGCATCACGCAGCCCGCCGCGAGCAGCCGGATCCGGTCGATGGAGCGACAGTTGGGCGTGGCGCTGGTGGACCGTTCGCCGCGCGGTTCCCGGCTCACCGACGCCGGGGCGCTGGTGACGGACTGGGCGCGGCGGATCGTCGAGGCGGCGGAGGCGTTCGACGCGGGTGCGCAGGCGCTGCGCGACCGCCGGGACTCCCGGCTGCGGGTGGCGGCGAGCATGACGATCGCCGAGTACCTGCTGCCGGGCTGGCTGCTCGCGCTGCGCGCGCAGCGGCCGGACACCGCGGTGTCGCTGCTCGCGGGCAACTCGGCGGCGGTGGCGGAGCGGCTGCTGTCGGACGAGGCGGACCTGGGGTTCGTGGAGGGGCTGACGGTGCCGCCGGGCCTCGACTCGACGGTCATCGCCCACGACCGCCTCATCGTGGTGACGGCCCCGGCGCATCCCTGGGCCCGCCGCCGACGGCCCCTCGCGGGGGAGGAACTGGCGTCCACCCCGCTGATCCTGCGGGAGAAGGGCTCCGGCACCCGCCAGGTCCTGGACGTGGCGCTCGGCGGCCTGGCCCGCCCCCTGATCGAACTGTCGTCCACGACGGCGGTCAAGGCCGCGGCGGTCAGCGGGGCCGGCCCCGCGGTCCTCAGCGAACTGGCGGTGGGCGAGGAACTGGCCATGCGGCGCCTGGTGCGGGTCCCGGTGGACGGCGTGGTCCTGGCCCGCGACCTGCGAGCGGTCTGGCCCACGGGCCACCGCCCGACGGGCCCGGCCCGCGACCTGCTGTCCTTGACACGGGGATAGGCACTGGCCGGGCGCCGCCCTCCTGCCCGGGGCCCTCGGGACGGGACATCCGCGGCGCCCGGGAAAACCCTCGGCGTCCACCGCCGTCCCACCCGCACCAAGCCGTACAGGCCGAGCTCGCCGAACCGGCCACCCCCTGGCCGGAGGCAGCCGCCGGTGACGCCCTCGCCCACGGCGACCTGCGCGCCGACACCATGCTGCTCACCGCCGAGGACCCGGTCGTCTTCGTCGACTGGCCGCACGCCGCGCGCACCGGGCCCTGGTTCGACCTGCTGGTGATGCTGCCGTGCGTGCGGGCGCAGGGCGGCCCGGACCGGAAAAGGTCCTCACCGGCCACCCCCTGGGCCGGCGGGCCGACCCGGAGGCGGTCACCGCCACCCTGGCCGCCCTCGCCGGCTATTTCCTGCGCCACTGCCTCCGGCCCGCCCCGCCCGGCATCCCCGCCCTCCGCGCGTTCCAGCGCGCCCAGGGCGACGCCGCCCTGGACTGGCTCAGGAGGCGGCTCGGACCAGGGCCCCCATGACCCGTAGGTCCTCGCCCATCTCGGGGTGCCACTGCACTCCCAGCACCCAGGCCGGGGACGGCAGTTCCACGGCCTCCACCGTCCCGTCCTCCGCGTGCGCCGACACGACCAGGCCCGTGCCGAGCCGGTCGACGGCCTGGTGGTGGTACGTCGGCACCAACGTCTCCTCCGGCACGACCTCGGCGTACAACGTGCCCGGCACGGGCTTGACCGGGTGGCGTCCGAAGACACCTGGCCTCTCGGCGTGCCCGTCGACGTGCTGCACGAGCGTGCCGCCGAGCGCGACGTTCAGCAGCTGCATGCCCCGGCAGATGCCCAGCAGCGGCACCCGAGCCTCCAGCGCCGCCGCGATGAGCGCGAGCTCCCAGGCGTCCCGTTCCCGCGCGGGCGGGCCGGTGCGCGGGTCGGGTTCGGCACCGTAGCGGACCGGCTCGACGTCCGGACCGCCCGCGATCACCAGCCCGTCGAGCCGGGCCACCGTGGCGGCGGCGTGCTCGGGGGCGTCCGGCGGGAGCATCGCGGCCAGCCCGCCGGCCCGCTGTACCAGCCGCGGATACCCGGCCGGCAGCAGGGCGGCCTCCAGCTCCCACACGCCCCAGCGCGCCCCGGACTCCAGATACGTGCTGATGCCGATCAGCGGCCTGGCCACCATGTGCCCCGTGCTCCTTCCTTCGTGACGCGAGTCAGTCCCTCGCCAACTCTGCCTCGGCCGCCGCCAGCGCCGCGAACTCCTCCTCCGGCGCCTTCGCCACCAGGTGCTTGCGGCTGTACAGCCCGAAGTAGGCCACGGCCACGATGTACACGCCCAGGGCCATGAACGCCGCCGTCACGTCCACCAGGAACGTCGCCACCAGCGCCGCGCAGGCCAGCACCAGGGCGACCGAGGAGGTCAGCACCCCGCCCGGCGTACGGTACGGCCGCGGCAGCTCCGGCTCGCGGCGGCGCAGCACGATGTGGGAGAGCGACATCAGCGCGTAGCTGATCGTGGCGCCGAAGACGGCGACGTTCAGCATGCGGGCGCCGTCACCCGTGCCGGCGGCCAGGGCGAAGCCGATCGCGCCGGGCACCAGCAGGCCGAGGTAGGGGGCCTTGCGGCTGCTGGTCAGGGACAGGAACTTCGGCAGGTAACCCGCGCGGGAGAGCGCGAACAGCTGGCGTGAGCCCGCGTAGATCAGCGAGAAGAACGACGCCACCAGGCCCGCGAGCCCCGCGTAGTTCACGATCCGGCTGAGCGCGGTCGCCTCGCCGTCCGGCTGGAGCGCCTCCACCAGCGGGTTGCCCGCGTCCTGGATGGCGGCCGAGCCGCGCGCCCCGGCCGCCGCGACGAAGGTGACCACGGCCAGGACCACCAGGATGCCCATCGACCAGCGGATCGCCCGGGGCAGCGTACGCGCCGGGTCCCGGGTCTCCTCGGCGGCCAGCGGCACGCCCTCCACCCCCAGGAAGAACCACATGCCGAACGGGAAGGCCGCCCAGATGCCCAGCAGCCCCATGGGCAGCCAGGAGCTCGCGCCGGCGGCGGAGGTGTCCACCGGGATGTCGTCGAGCGAGGAGAGGTCGAACGAGGGCAGCGCGCCCAGCGCGAACACGATGAGCGCCGCCACCGCGATGCCCGTCACGACGAAGCTGAAGCGCAGTGCCTCGCCGACGCCCCACAGGTGGATGCCGATGAAGATCACGAAGCAGGCCAGGTAGACGGGCCAGCCGGACTCCAGCCCGAACAGGCCGAGCGACTCCACGTAGTCGCCGATGAAGATGGCGATCGCGGCGGGTGCGAGCACGTACTCGATGAGGATCGCGGTCCCGGTCAGGAACCCGCCCCACGGACCGAGCGCCCGGCGGGCGAAGCCATAGCCGCCGCCGGCCGTGGGCAGGATCGAGGACAGCTCGGCGAGGGCGAACACCATGCAGGTGTACATGGCGCCCATCAGCACCATGGCGATCGCCAGACCGCCGAAGCCGCCCTCGGCCAGGCCGAAGTTCCAGCCCGAGTAGTCGCCGGAGACGACGTACGCGACGCCGAGGCCGGTCAGCAGCAGCCAGCCGGCGCTGCCGCGGCGCAGCTTCCGGCGCTCCAGATAGTCGTCCGCCTCGTCGGCGGAGCGGTGGGTTGCGGATTCCGAGGATTCCAGGGACATGGGGCGACTCCCCAGCAGGCGGCGGACACGGAGGTCTTCATCGGGACAGCGCGGTGGTGTCGACCGGCCACCCTGGACCGACCACCGGCTCAATGGATCGAGCCCATACCTTTGTGGGCCGGGCGGTGAGAAAGCAAGACCCGTGCGTTAACCCGTCGTAAACCGTGCGCGCCAAGCCCCTAGGCCAGGAAGCCGCGCAGCAGCGCCGCCGTCCCCGCGCAGTGCTCCCGCATCATCTCCCGCGCCCCGTCGGCGTCCCCGTCGAGCACCGCTTCGACCAGCGCGGTGTGCTGGCGCTGCGAGTGCTCCAGATTGCGGACGAGCAGCGGGATGCAGTCGAGGAGGTCGTTCACCGTCGCCCGCACCGCCGCGTACTGCGCGGTGAGCGTCGGCGACCCGCACAGCTCGGCGAGCGTCAGGTGCAGCATCGTGTCCTGGCGCCGGTAGTCGGTCAGCGGCGCGTCGTGCGTACGGGTCAGCGCCTCGCGCAGCCGCGCCGCCTGCTCGTCCGTCAGGCCGTGCATGGCGCACAGCCCGGCCGCGCCGACCTCCAGCACCTCCCGGAAGCGCAGCACGTCCTCGATGTCGACCTCGGCGACCCGGCGCCGCAGCTCGTCCTGGGCGCCCGCGTCCGGCGTGCGGGGCGGCCGCGGCCGTACGAACGTTCCGCCGTACCGGCCGCGCCGCGACTCGACCAGCCCCTGGTCCTGCAGCACCTTCAGCACCTCGCGCAGCGTCACCCGGCTGATCCCCAGCCGTTCCGCCAGCTCCCGCTCGGCTGGCAGCCGCTCACCCCCCGGCACCAGTCCCAGCCGGACGACCTGCAGGATCTGCTCCAGCGCCTCCTCGAAGCCGTTGCCCGCCCGCACCGGCCGCAGCACCGGCGCGAGCCGGTCCTCCACCGACCCGCCAGCCTCGTCCGGCATGTGGCCGCGCCCCCTTCCCAAGCAATGGTTCTCGGCAATACCTTATGGCTCCCGGCGGTACCGAAGAAGCCGAAGGAGGCTCTGCCGTGGCAGACCGCACACCCCCGCTCAGCGTCGAGGAACTGCACGCCCTCGTCGCGGGCGGTGAGATCGACACCGTCGTCCTGGCCTTCCCGGACATGCAGGGACGGCTCCAGGGCAAGCGGTTCGCCGCGCGCTTCTTCCTCGACGAGGTGCTCCATCACGGCACCGAGGGCTGCAACTACCTGCTCGCCGTCGACGCCGAGATGAACACCGTCGACGGCTACGCGATGTCCTCCTGGGACCGCGGCTACGGCGACTTCGCCATGCACCCGGACCTCACCACCCTGCGCCGTGTGCCCTGGAACGAGGGCACCGCCATGGTCCACGCCGACCTCGCCTGGAACGACGGCTCCCCGGTCGTCGCCGCCCCGCGCCAGATCCTGCGCCGCCAGCTGGAGCGCCTGGCCGACCTCGGCTACACCGCCCAGGTCGGCACCGAGCTGGAGTTCATCGTCTTCAAGGACACCTACGAGCAGGCCTGGGACGCCCACTACCGGGACCTGACCCCGGCCAACCAGTACAACATCGACTACTCGGTCCTCGGCACCGGCCGTATCGAGCCCCTGCTGCGCCGCATCCGCAACGAGATGGCCGGCGCCGGCCTCACCGTCGAGTCCGCCAAGGGCGAGTGCAACCCCGGCCAGCACGAGATCGCCTTCCGCTACGACGAGGCCCTGGTCACCTGCGACCAGCACGCCGTCTACAAGACCGGAGCCAAGGAGATCGCCGCCCAGGAGGGCATGTCGCTCACCTTCATGGCCAAGTACAACGAGCGCGAGGGCAACTCCTGCCACATCCACCTCTCGCTCGCCGACGAGGACGGCGGCAACGCCATGGCCGGCGACGGCCCCGACGGCATGTCCGAGGTCATGCGCCACTTCCTCGCCGGGCAGCTCGCCGCACTGCGCGACTTCTCCCTGCTCTACGCCCCCCACATCAACTCCTACAAGCGGTTCCAGCCGGGCTCCTTCGCCCCTACCGCCGTCGCCTGGGGCCACGACAACCGCACCTGCGCGCTCCGCGTGGTCGGCCACGGCCGCTCCCTGCGCTTCGAGAACCGGCTGCCCGGCGGTGACGTCAACCCGTACCTGGCGGTGGCGGGCATGGTGGCGGCCGGCCTGTACGGCGTGGAGCACAAACTCGAACTGCCCGAGGCCTGCCCCGGCAACGCCTACACCGCCGGCTTCGCCCACGTCCCGACGACCCTGCGCGAGGCCGCCGACCTGTGGGCGGACAGCGCGATCGCCCGGGCGGCCTTCGGCGACGAGGTCGTCGCGCACTACCGCAACATGGCCCGCGTCGAACTGGACGCCTTCGACGCCGCGGTCACCGACTGGGAGCTGCGCCGCTCCTTCGAACGCATGTGAGGCCCTTCTTGTCCCACGAGTACGAGCTCGAAGTACTGAACCCGGCCACCGAAGAGGTCGTCGCCACCGTCCCGGCCGCCACCGCGGCCGACGTGGACACCGCCGTCGCCCGGGCCGCGAAGGCCCAGTCCGGGTGGGCGGCGCTGGCGCCCGGTGAGCGCGCCCGGCTGCTGCGCCGCTTCGCCGTCGCCGTCGACGAACACCTCGAAGAGCTCGCCCGGCTGGAGGTCCGCGAGGCCGGACACACCCTCGGCAACGCCCGCTGGGAGGCCGGCAACGTCCGCGACCTGCTCGACTACGCGGCGGGGGGAGTGGAACGGCTGACCGGCCGTCAGATCCCGGTCCCGGGCGGCCTGAACGTCACGATCCTCGAACCGCTCGGTGTCGTCGGCGTCATCGCTCCCTGGAACTTCCCCATGCCGATCGCCGCCTGGGGCACGGCCCCGGCCCTCGCGGCGGGCAACGCGGTCCTCCTCAAGCCCGCCGAGACCACCCCGCTCACCGCCCTGCGCCTGGCCGAACTCGCGCTGGAAGCCGGCCTTCCGGAGGGCCTGTTCCAGGTGCTGCCCGGCCACGGACCCGTCGCGGGCAACGCCCTCGTCGAACACCCGGGCGTCGCGAAGATCGTCTTCACCGGGTCGACGGTCGTGGGCAAACACGTGCTGGCAAGGGGGTCGGCGCAGCTCAAGCGCGTCACCCTCGAACTCGGCGGCAAGAGCCCCAACATCGTCTTCGCCGACGCCGACCTCGAAGCCGCCGCGGCCGCCGCCCCCATGTCCTTCCTCGACAACTCCGGCCAGGACTGCTGCGCCCGCACCCGCATCCTCGTCCAGCGTTCCGCCTACGACCGCTTCCTCGACCTCCTCGCCCCCGCCATCGAGTCGGTCCGGGTCGGCGACCCGGCCGACGAGCAGACGCAGATGGGTCCGCTGATCTCCAGGGCCCAGCTGGAGCGGGTGCGTTCGTACGTCGACGCGGACGCCGAGGGCATTCGCGGCAAGGCCCCCGAGGGCCCCGGCTTCTGGTTCCCGCCCACGGTCCTCACCGGCGTCGGCCCGCACGCGCGCGTGGCGGTCGAGGAGGTCTTCGGGCCGGTCGCCGTCGTCCTCCCCTTCGAGGACGAGGCCGAGGCCGTGGCCCTCGCCAACGCCACCGACTACGGCCTCTCCGGGTCGATCTGGACCCGCGACGTGGGCCGCGCCCTGCGCGTCTCCCAGGCCGTGCGGGCCGGCAACCTGTCCGTCAACTCCCACTCCAGCGTCCGCTACTGGACCCCCTTCGGCGGCTTCAAGCAGTCCGGCATCGGCCGCGAACTCGGCCCGGACGCCCTCGTCGCCTTCACCGAAACCAAGAACGTCTTCATCAGCACGGAGGGCCCCGCACAGTGACCGAAGCAACCCAGGAAGTCGTCTGCCGGCGCCTCGTCGGCCGTACCGCCGTCGTCACCGGAGCCGGCAGCGGCATCGGTCTGGCCAGCGCCCGCCGCCTCGCCTCCGAAGGCGCCCACGTCGTCTGCGGCGACGTCGACGAGGCACGCGGCAAGGCGGCCGCCGAGGAGACCGGCGGGATCTTCGTCAGGGTCGACGTCACCGACCCCGAGCAGGTCGAGGCCCTCTTCCGGACGGCTTACGACACCTACGGCAGCGTCGACATCGCCTTCAACAACGCCGGTATCTCGCCGCCCGACGACGACTCCATCCTGGAGACGGGCCTGGAGGCCTGGAAGCGCGTCCAGGAGGTCAACCTCACCTCCGTCTACCTGTGCTGCAAGGCCGCCATCCCGTACATGCGGCGCCAGGGCAGGGGCTCGATCATCAACACAGCCTCCTTCGTGGCGCGGATGGGCGCGGCGACCTCGCAGATCTCGTACACCGCCTCCAAGGGCGGCGTCCTCGCGATGTCCCGGGAACTGGGCGTGCAGTTCGCGCGGGACGGCATCCGCGTGAACGCCCTGTGCCCCGGCCCGGTCAACACCCCGCTCCTGCAGGAACTGTTCGCCAAGGACCCGGAGCGCGCCGCGCGCCGCCTGGTGCACATCCCGCTGGGCCGGTTCGCCGAGGCCGAGGAGATCGCCGCCGCCGTCGCGTTCCTGGCCAGCGACGACTCCTCCTTCGTGAACGCCACCGACTTCCTGGTCGACGGCGGGATCGCGGGGGCGTACGTCACGCCCCTGTAAGGGCCGCCCTGTACTCCCGGCATCTCGTCACTGCCGTGCTGGGACGAGCATGACGCCCGTAGCCCGCCCCCGGCCCCTCACCCGGAACGCTGGCGGGACGGCACGGCCCAGCCCGGCCCGGGCGGGGCACCGGCGCGCGCCCGGGCTCCCCGGCCCAGCCGGTGCCCCGCCCCCGGGCGGCGCCGGCCGCGCCGGGGCCGTCGCCCTCACCTCCGCCGGGCCGTCCTCGTGACCGCGATGGGCGGCAGCACCAACCACACCCGCCGGCCTACAGGAACGTGTGGCCCTCGCCGCGGTACGTCGGCACGGTCGCCGTCACCGCGTCCCCCTCGACCAGGTGCAGCGCGTCGAACCGTTCGCACAGCTCACCGGCCTTGGCGTGCCGGAACCACACCTTGTCCCCGACCAGCAGGTCGTCGGCGGGCGGGCCGAGCAGCGGCGTCTGCACCTCGCCCGCCCCCTCCTGGGGGTCGTACCGCAGCCCCTCCGGCAGGTACGGCACCGGCAGCCGGTCCCGCCCCGCCGCCCCCGAGGCCGGATAGCCGCCACCGAGGACGGTCACCACGCCCACCCCCGGCCGCCGTACGACGGGCTGGGCGAAGAGCGCGGCCGGACGCCCCCGGAACGACGTGTAGTTGTCGAACAGCCGCGGCACGTACAGCCCCGACCCGGCCGCGATCTCGGTCACGGCGTCCTCGGCGGCGGTGTGCTGCACGCTCCCGGTGCCCCCGCCGTTGACGAACTTCAGATCCGGTACGACGGCCCGCACCGCACGCACCACCTCGCCGCGCCGCTCGGCCAGTTCACGCTTGGCCGCGGCCTGCACGAGCCGCACGGCCCGGGACCGCAGCGGCCGGCCGGCGATCGCGTCGCCGACCCCGGCGACGTGCCCCTCGTACGCCATGATCCCGGCCACCTCGAACCCGGGCCGCCGGGTCACCGCCCGCGCCAGGTCGGCGACCTGCGCGGGGGAGTGCAGCGGCGAGCGACGGGCCCCGACCCGCACCCGCCCGCCGAGCAGCCTGAGGGACGTGTCCAACTCCAGGCAGACCCGCACGACTTCGCGCCCGCCGTTGCGCGAGGCGTCGATCAGGTCGAGCTGGGCCACGTCGTCGACCATGACGGTGACGGCGGAGGCGAGCTTGGGATCGGCGGCGAGTTCCGCGAACCGGGCCCGGTCGGCGGACGGATAGGCGAGCAGCACGTCGTCGAACCCGGACCGGGCCAGCCACAACGACTCCGCCAGGGTGAAGGACATGATCCCCGCGAACCCGTCCCGGGCCAGGACCCGTTCGAGCAGCGCCCGGCAGCGTACGGACTTGCTGGCGACCCGGACCGGCTTGCCTCCGGCGCGGCGGACGAGGTCGTCGGCGTTGGCGTCGAAGGCCTCCAGGTCCACGATCGCGAGGGGGGCGTCGAGGTGGGCGGTGGCCCGGTCGTAACGGGCCCGGTCGGCGGCGCGCGCAGTCATGAACGCAGCCTGCCAGAACGGATTACCGCAGGGTAGGGGGACGTTCCGGGCAGATGCCCCGGCGGCGTGGACTGGTTCCCGTTCGCCCGGGGACAAGCCGTAGAGTGACGCGCACGCATGGCGGAACGACGCCGGCCGGGAGGCCCGCGCCGGATGCCGGTTCCCTCGTGCGGGTATGTGTGCCCGGGACGGCGTCCGTGCCGGGCACAGGGCAGGAGAACACCGGCCCGCGCACGACGAGACGGCCCGGGCACGAGGAAACGGGGGGTGCATGAGCACGGAAGCGCGGCGTGCCCCCATCCCGCCACGCCCCACCACACCACCACGGACGGCCCCCACGAACACGGACGACCGAGCCGCGGAAGATACGGTTCCGGGCCGGGGCGAGGACCAGGGTCAGGGCCAGGGCGCTGTGTCTGCCCCTGCCTCTGCGCCTGCATCCGGCAGGGACACGTCGTCACCCGCGGCGGCTCAGGAGTGGCCCCCGGCCGGCAGGCGCATGACGCCCACGGCAGACACACCGACTGCCTCGGCACCAGCCCGCACCACGTCGCCGCACGAGCACCCCGCGCCCGCGGACCGGCCTACGACCTCTGCCAACGCCCCCTCGGGCACGCGCTTTTGGGACGACGCGGTCGGCGACCCCCGGGTCCCGCGGCGGTCGGACGTTCCTCAGCCCCGGGACGGCTCCGACAACGGTGCCGCGATCCGTCCTGCCCGTGACACCGCCGACTCGGAGCCGGACAACTCCACGGCCTCGGAGTCCGGCTCGCGCTTCCCGAGCCCCGGAACCCCGGCGCGCGAAGGGACGTCCACCCCGCCTCCGCCGCGAGCCAGCGCCCGCTTCCCCGACGCGCCGCCCACGGCGGGCCGCGAGGCGGGGCGTGCACCCCAGGAACCGGCCCGGCCGTTCCCGGGCGACGCGCCGACGGCACGCCCCGTGCCGGGCGAGACCCGCTGGACGACCGGGACGGGGGCCATACCTCCCCGGCCGGTGCACCGTCCTGCCGTGCGCCCCCCGGACGCCGCCCCTGCCGAGACCCCCGCCGAGACCCCCTCGGAGACCACCGCACGTCTGCGCCCCGTCCCCGCGGACCCCTCGCACGAGTCGGCGCCCCGGCCCGGCACGGCACCCGCCGCATCGTCCGGCCGCCCCGGCGAGGCAGCGCGGACCGTGGGCCGCGACGCGCTGCGGCAGGGCGGCGGTACGTCCGACGGCCCGTCCGGGGAGACCCGCTCGGGCCGGGCATCCGGCGACCTCGGTCGACACACGGGGCCGGTCCCCGGCTCGCACCCCGCCGGCGGATCAGTTCCTGGGGCGGGGCCTGTCCCTGCGTCCGGCCCGGGCCCCATGCCTGCCTCCGCGCCCGGTCCCGGCTCGCCTGCCGGTGGATCAGCTCCCGGCTCGATGCCTGCCCCAGGTTCCGGCGCTTCCTTCCGCCGCCCCACCGGGAGGGGCACCGGGACGGGCCGGTCCACCGGGACGGGCGACTCCACCGGGGCGGGCGACTCCACCGGGGCGGGTCACTCCGCCGGGACGGGCCACCCCACCGGGGCAGGCCGCCCCGCGGCGGTCAGCCATCCCACCGGACCCGGTCACCCCACTGCGCCCAGCAATTCCACGGCCCGGCCGCATCACCCCGGCACTCCCCATCACCCCACCGCCCCCCATCCCACCGGACCCGGTCACCCCACTGCATCCAGCCGGTCCACCGGCCGGAGCGGCCCCGGCCACCCCGCCACCCCCACTGGGCCGACGGTTCCCGGCGCCCGCCACAGCTCGTCGCCCACCCCGTCGGCCCCCGCCCCGGACACCGGCCGCTCCTTTCCCGACCCCGCCTTCTCATGGAGCACCCCGATGGCGCCCGGTGGGACGCCCGGGGCCGGGCGGCCCGTCGTGTCGTTCGGGCAGCCCGAGGGGTACGACGAGCACGCGCGGCCGTTGCCGCTCGGGCGGCGGGGACGGTCCCAGGCCCTCGCCGCCGCCGTCTGTCTCGTGCTCGGGATGGGCCTCATCAGCGGTGCCGTGACGGGGAGTTGGCTCGTCGGCGACTCCGGCGCGGCCGAGTCGGGCAGCGGCTTCTCCGCCGCCGGGAGCCTGTGGCACAACGTCCCCGTCGACCAGCTGTTCCCGCCCACCGTGGCAGGGCAGGGCGCCGGCCCCGGCGGCGCCGACCGCACCTGGACCCGTATCGCCGTCGCCCCGGACAGCGGCTGCGAGGGCGCCTTCGACCCCCTGCTGCGCAAGGCCCTCGCCCCCGTCGGCTGCCAGCGCCTGCTGCGCGCCACCTACACCGACGCCACCCAGAGCTACGTCACCACGGTCGGCCTGCTCTTCACCAAGGCCGACGCCACCGCCATGACCTCCCTCGCGAGCCGTTTCCGCAAGGAACGGCTGGACCGCCGCACCGACCTGATGCCCCTGCCGTACGCCGCGAAGGACACGGCCGCCGCCCGCTTCGGCGCCCGGCAGCGCGCCTCCTGGGTCATCTCCGTCCTCACCGACGCCCCGGTCGTCGTCTACGCCGTCTCCGGGTGGGCCGACGGCCGGACCGTCGACGACCCGCAGGCGGCCGAGGACGCCATGGCCTCCGACGCCACCACAGCCCCCGCCCAGGCAGGCCTCGGCCACGAGGCCCAGGGCCTGGCCGACCGCATCGAGCGCGGCCTGCGCAAAAACGTCCGCTCGGCCACGGAGCAGCCGTCGTGAAAGCCGTACCGCACACCGTCGCGAGGGCCGCCCCGCAGGCCGTGGTCGATGTCGTAGTCAGGGTCCTCCCGCTCACTGCCGTGAAAGCCGTCCCGCGCGCCGTCAGGAACGCCGTCCCCACCCGCCGCTCCGCCGTCCTCAGCGTCCTCCTCGCCGCCGCCGTCGCCCTCCTGCCGTCCACCACCGCCTACGCCGACGGCATACGCGCCAAGCAGTGGGCGCTGGACGCCATGCACACCCAGCAGGCCTGGCGTACGACGAAGGGCGCGGGCGTCACCGTCGCCGTCCTGGACACCGGCGTCGACGCCGGCCACCCCGACCTCGTCGGCAACGTCCTCACCGGCGAGGACCTGGTCGGCTTCGGAGCCGAGCGCGGCGACCGGTCCTGGGCCCGCCACGGCACCGCCATGGCCGGCATCATCGCCGGGCACGGACACGGCCCGGGCGACGCCGACGGAGTCATGGGCGTCGCACCCGAGGCGAAGATCCTGCCCGTCCGCGTGATCCTGGAGGACGGCGACCCGTCCCGCGCCAAGGCCCGCAGCACCCGCGGCAACGCCCTCGCCGAGGGCATCCGCTGGGCCGCCGACCACGGCGCCGACGTCATCAACCTCTCCCTCGGCGACGACTCCGCCTCCGCGCACCCCGAACCCACCGAGGACCAGGCCATCCAGTACGCCCTGAAGAAGGGCGTGGTCGTCGTCGCATCGGCCGGCAACGGCGGCGAGAAGGGCGACCACATCTCCTACCCGGCCGCCTACCCGGGCGTGATCGCCGCGACCGCCGTCGACCGCTACGGCACCCGCGCCTCCTTCTCGACCCGCCGCTGGTACGCCACCGTCAGCGCCCCCGGCGTCGACGTCGTGATCGCCGACCCCGACCGCAAGTACTACGAGGGCTGGGGCACCAGCGCCGCCGCCGCCTTCGTCTCCGGCGCCGTCGCCCTGGTGAAGGCCGCCCACCCGGACCTGACCCCGGCGCAGATCAAGACGCTCCTGGAGGACACCGCCCGCGACGCCCCCACCGGCGGCCGCGACGACTCCCGCGGCTTCGGCTTCATCGACCCGGCCGCCGCCATCCGCGCCGCGAGCCGCCTGAAACCGGAGGGCCTGCGCCCGGCGGCGTACGGCGAGCGGTACTTCGGCCCGGGCCCGGACAGCGCCCGCTCCGACGACGACACCGCCGACTGGGCGGCCCCCCTCGCGGGCAGCGTGGGCGGCGTCCTGCTGGTCGCTGGGATGGTCCTGTGGCGCGGCCGCCGCGAACCCCGTACGCACGACGACTTCCACTAGGGCCTGTCGTGCGGCTCGGGCCGCGGGGGAGCGACCGCGTCTCGTCAGCCCCGCCCCGCTGCCTGCTCCCGACAGCGGTTCCCGGGCGCGGCACCCACGCGCCCGGTCGGCGAGGGAAGTGTCAGCGGGTCGGGTCCCGGCCGTCCGGCGCGGAGGGGTCCTCCCAGGTGTGCCGGTCGAGCGCGCCCGTGCCGATCATGTGCGTCACGAACTCGGCGGCGTTGCGCGCCGCCGCCGGCTGGGCGGTGTCGGTCTTGCCCACGCCCCAGTCGGCGATCGCCTTGACCAGGATCCACTCGACCCTGCCCTTCGCGGCAGCGGCGTAGCCGCCACCGCCCTCCATCTCCGCCGCGAAGCCGTCCGGTTCGCGCTCGAGGTACGCCCGGGCGACCGAGGGATCGTCGCTGAGCACGCTGGACGACAGCATGAGGGCGAAGTGCACGGCGCGCTCGTCGTCCCAGCCGACCCGAGCCGCCCGCAACCGGTCGAGCAGCAGATCGGACGGCGGCACCCGGTCACCGCGCAGGATGGTGACGGTCCCGCCGTCGGGCCCCTGGGCCACCTTCACGTGGTCCATCAGGCGCAGCGGGCAGGACACCACGACGTCGCCCAGCCGGGACTTGTCCGGGCGCAGGCCCCAGCACACACCCACCATCACGAGGAAGTCCGGCCGCAGCCGGTCCAGCACGGCCGAGACCACGAGGGCCGCGCCTCTGGTGCCGCCGGACCCCTGCTCGCACTGGACCAGGTGCAGGTCCACCTCGCTGATGCAGCCCAGCCGGAAGACGGTGTGCCGGCCCATGAAGACCGGCACGGCCCGCGTGTGGTTGACGTCCTCCACGACGCGCAGCACGGCGTCGCGCTCCTCGTCGTTGACCACCAGCATCAGCAGCCGGGTCCGTCGGCTCATGTCCGCTCCCCTCGGTCCGTAGCGTTCCGCCGCCACCCGGCTCGCCTTGACCTGCTGGCGTACGGCCGTGACGGCGACCGGCACGGTCATCAGGGACATCAGACTGGTGAGCCAGCCGATCGTCCTGGCGGGTCCGGTCGCGGGCACCAGATCGGGCGGGTCGTTCAGCAACAGCCGCTGCGACCCCCAGCGCAGGGCCTCCGGATAGGTGGCGGGCCGGCCCGCGCAGCCGTCGGCGGCGCACGCCTCGCGCTCCCAGCCGGCCACCATCCCGGCCGTGACCAGCGTCACCACCAGCACGGCGGCGAGGTACCAGAAGACGAAGGCACCCGAGGGCACCCTGCTCCCGGCCGGGTCCGGCCCCGGCACCGGCGGCCGGATCACGATCACCTCGACCCGCTCGTCCCCGTCCCGCACCGCTCCCGACGGGCGGACCCGGCTGGAGTCCCAGCCGTCGGCGTGCGAGCGCACGGCGTCCGTGGTGATGCCGCGCCGCAGCAGGACCAGGGACTCGGCGAGCTCACCCCGGTCCACCCGCAGGCCCAGCCGCCCCGCCTCGGCTCCGGCCCGCACGGCCACCAGGGCGCCCAGCCGCCCCACGGTCCGCCGCAGCAGCGCGTCCGCCCTGGCGACGTCCTCCTGGTGGAACAGCGGAACGCTCCAGTGGGCGCCGGTGAGGGACTCGGCGACGGACCGGGCGTCCCCCGGCCGGTGAAACTGACGCCACAGCTCAGCCCCGGACACCACCACCATGGCCGCGAGCCCGACGGTGATGTGCACGACCGCCGCCAGGGCCAGCAGGAGCGCCACCGCGTGTCCCGGCGGGAACGGCACCAGACACAGGGCCGCCAGCAGCATGAGGCTGGGCGGCACGAGGAAGAGCAGCGTCTCCCAGCGCCGGTCCAGCAGACGCAGGAGCGCCGGCCCGAGCCCCGCACCCCACGGCCGACGCGGTGCGAGCAGAGGCGGTTCGAGCAGGGCGAACCCATGAAGGTCCTGCCAGACGAGGCGGCCCTCCAGAGCAGCGCAGTACAGCACGAGCGCCAGTGGCCCGCGGGAACGCGCCAGGCCCGAGATGCCCTTCCCGCGCACCAGGGCGGCCACCGCCTTGCCCTGGGGGGAACGGCGCACGAGCCGCGCGGCCGCACGGCACTGGGCTAAGGACGGTCGCCCGTGGTCCGAGGCATCTCCCATCGCGCCTGCTCCCCCCGGCGGCACCGCGGTCGGTCCGAATCGCCCTCATGATAGGACCGCCGTTGCGCGAGCCCCGCTCGGTCTTCCGGGCCCGCAACCGACCCGCCAGCACCCGGCCGATAGGGTCGGTGACCGTGGCGAACAAGAACATTCCCGACTCCGGCTTCTCCGACGACGACGGCTCCGCCGACCCCCGGCTGAGCGCGGCGCTCGCCGCCTGGGCCGAGGACCGCGACGCGGTGGGCCCGGTGCTGGAGGCGCTCCGGGGCGCCCGGCTGCTCGTGCCCGTCGTGGCCGTGCTCGGCGAGGTCGCGGAGGACGAAAACGGTCTGCGCCGCGAGAAGACCAGCGAGATGGCCGTACCGACGTTGAAGGCGGGCCACCGTACCGCCCTGCCCGCCTTCACCTCCATCGGCTCCCTGGCCCGCTGGGACCCTGCGGCCCGGCCCGTCGCCGTACCGCTGGCCCAGGCCCTGCAGGCCGCCGCGCACGAGAAGGCGGACACGATCGTGCTGGACCTGGCCGGACCCGTGCCGTTCGAACTGAACCGGCCCGCGCTGCTCGCCCTGGCCGAGGGCCGTACGTCGACCGACCCGCTCGCCGACCCGGCCGTCGTCGAGGCCGTCCGCGCAGCCGTGGCCGCCGAGCCCGCCGTCCTGCGCGCCCACCTCGGACCGGGACAGGCCGACGGAACCCTCGCTCTCGTCCTCGACCCCGCCGCGCCCCCGGCCGAGACCGCCCGCGCGGTCGCCCGGCGCCTGGCCGACGACGACACCCTCAGGGCCCGCCTGGTGCACGGCCTGGACCTGGCACTGCTGCCGACCGGCAGCACACCACCTGGCGAGCCCCTGTACGTACGCGCGTGATCCGCGGGTACGCGGACCTGGCTAGCCGAAGACCGGCCCCGTGTACTTCTCGCCCGGCCCCTGACCCGGCTCGTCCGGGACCACCGACGCCTCGCGGAACGCCAGCTGCAGCGACTTCAGACCGTCGCGCAGCGGCGCCGCGTGGAACGAGCTGATCTCGGTTGCGGACGCGTCCAGCAGACCGGCCAGCGCGTGCACCAGCTTGCGCGCCTCGTCCAGGTCCTTGTGCGTGTCGCCCTCCTCGGTGAGACCCAGCTTCACCGCGGCCGCGCTCATCAGGTTGACGGCGACCGTCACGATCACCTCGACCGCCGGGACTTCGGCGATGTCACGCGTCATGGCGTCGAAGTCGGGGCCGTCGGGGCTGCCGGGGGTCTCGGGGGTGTCCGGGGAGGAGGTGTCACTCATGCCCCACACGATAGGCCCCGGCGCGTACGCTCCGACCTGCGGGAGTCTCGTCCGCCCGGTTTGGCACCCCACGTGCCGAGGCTGTAGTGTTGGACAACGACCGGTCGGACGCGTATGTCACACGGCAGACGTGCCCGGCCCACAAGTGGAGGCTTTCGAACTCCCACCTGGCCGCCCTCAGGGCGGCGGGTCACCGGTCAGGCGGCACCGCCCAGCGGCGGCGATCCGCCCGAAATCGCGCCCCGCGGTCATCGCGGCGGTGCTCCGGTAGCAGTTCGAGGAGCCCCGCCTGTGATCGTCCGGGGCATTTTTTCTGCGTCGGCGCGGTTAGGTCTAACGAACACAGACGTTACGCGGCTGTCCGCCAGACCGCCGTGTGGTGCTACCGAGGAGGATCCATCAGCGCCGAGCCCCGCATCAACGACCGGATTCGCGTTCCCGAGGTGCGACTTGTCGGTCCCAGTGGCGAGCAGGTGGGCATCGTCCCCCTGGCCAAGGCACTGGAGCTTGCGCAGGAGTACGACCTGGACCTGGTCGAGGTCGCGGCGAACGCCCGTCCGCCCGTGTGCAAGCTCATGGACTACGGGAAGTTCAAGTACGAGTCGGCCATGAAGGCCCGTGAGGCGCGCAAGAACCAGGCGCACACGGTCATCAAGGAGATGAAGCTCCGGCCGAAGATCGACCCGCACGACTATGACACCAAGAAGGGTCACGTCGTCCGGTTCCTCAAGCAGGGCGACAAGGTCAAGATCACGATCATGTTCCGTGGTCGCGAGCAGTCCCGGCCCGAGCTGGGCTACCGGCTGCTGCAGCGTCTCGCGGAGGACGTCCAGGACCTCGGTTTCGTGGAGTCGAACCCGAAGCAGGACGGCCGCAACATGATCATGGTCCTCGGTCCGCACAAGAAGAAGACCGAGGCGATGGCCGAGGCCCGTCAGGCGCAGGAAGCCCGCAAGGCTTCCGCGAAGGCCAACCCCGGTCGCTCGCAGAACCCTGCGGACGCCGAGGCGACGGCCGAGGAGCCTGCCGAGGCGTGACCTCCGGGGACGCCAGTCCCAGGAAGCAATCGAAACAAGAGCGACGCTCCACCCGTGCCCGGTTCTCGCGACCGGGCACCGGAGCGCCACCGACGAGGAGAGAACGGCGCTATGCCGAAGAACAAGTCGCACAGCGGTGCCAGCAAGCGCTTCAAGATCACCGGCTCCGGCAAGGTGCTCCGCGAGCGTTCCGGCAAGCGCCACCTGCTCGAGCACAAGTCGTCCCGTGTGACGCGTCGCCTCACCGGCAACGCCGAGATGGCCCCGGGCGACGCCAAGAAGATCAAGAAGCTTCTCGGCAAGTGACGCTCCGGCGCCTGTGCGCCGTACGTCAGGACCGGGACCCAATCGATACCGGGCCGTGTGAGGACCACCACGGCCCCGCTACAAGGAGTTAACAAGTGGCACGCGTCAAGCGGGCAGTCAACGCCCACAAGAAGCGCCGGGCGATCCTCGAGCAGGCTTCCGGCTACCGCGGTCAGCGTTCGCGCCTGTACCGCAAGGCCAAGGAGCAGGTCACCCACTCGCTGGTCTACAACTACAACGACCGCAAGAAGCGCAAGGGTGACTTCCGCCAGCTGTGGATCCAGCGCATCAACGCCGCTGCCCGCGCCAACGGCATCACGTACAACCGCTTCATCCAGGGTCTGAAGGCCGCCAACGTCGAGGTCGACCGCAAGATCCTGGCCGAGCTGGCCGTCAACGACCCGAACGCGTTCGCCTCGCTCGTCGAGGTCGCGCAGAAGGCCCTCCCGGCGGACGTGAACGCGCCCAAGGCGGCGTGACGCCCGTCGGCCCCGAGCCGATGTGACCGAAGGGACCCGCAGGCCGGCGCGGCCTGCGGGTCCTGCTGTGTCCGTGAACCTCCGAACGTGATGGTGAACCCATGCCCCCCGCCACCCCCGAGCTCATCTCCCCCCGCTCCCCCCGTGTCTCGGCCGCCCGGCGGCTCGCGAAGCGGAACTTCCGGGGCAAGGAGCGGCTGTTCCTCGCGGAGGGGCCGCAGGCCGTGCGGGAGGCCGCCGGACACCGGGCCGGGGGCACGGCCACGCTCGTCGAGCTGTTCGTGACACTGGAGGCCGCGGAGCGGTACGCCGACATCATCGGCGAGGCCCGGGCCGCCGGCGCCCGGGTGCACCTCGCCTCCGAGCAGGTCATCGAGGACATCTCCACCACCGTCACCCCGCAGGGGCTCGTCGGGATCTGCCGCTTCCTGGACACGCCCTTCGAGGAGATCCTCGCGGCCCGCCCCAAGCTGGTCGCCGTGCTCGCGCACGTCCGGGACCCCGGCAACGCCGGCACCGTGCTGCGGTGCGCCGACGCCGCCGGCGCCGAGGCCGTCGTCCTCACCGACGCCTCCGTCGACCTGTACAACCCCAAGGCCGTACGGGCCTCCGTCGGCTCGCTCTTCCACCTCCCGGTCGCCGTCGGCGTCCCCGTGGCACAGGCGGTCGAAGGGCTGCGCGCCGCCGGGGTGCGGGTGCTCGCCGCCGACGGGGCGGGCGACCGCGACCTCGACGACGAGCTCGACAAGGGCACCATGGGCGGACCGACCGCCTGGATCTTCGGAAACGAGGCCTGGGGGCTCCCGGAGGAGACCCGCGCGCTGACGGACGCCGTCGTGCGCGTCCCCATCCACGGCAAGGCCGAGAGCCTGAACCTCGCCACCGCGGCAGCCGTATGTCTCTACGCGTCGGCCCGCGCCCAACGCGCCGACGCAGGGTGCCGTTCCGTCACCGAGAGCTGAAGGCCCTGTCGTCGAATTCCCTCCCGCCCCACGTGGCGGACGACGGGAATTCGACGACAGGGCCTAGTAGGGTGACCAGCTCAGGACACCCACTGAGCCAGTACGAGAGGTGGGGCACGGGGAATGAGCGCCGGCACGAGCAGCGCACCGGGGGCACGGGACGTGCGGCGGCCGCCCGCGCCCCGGGCTCCCGGTGATCTGGCCGACCTCGGCATCGATCCCGACGAGCTGCCCGACGGACTCGTCGTCGCCGACGAACACGGCCGCGTCATCTGCTTCAACGCCGCCGCCGAGCGCATCACCGCCACTCCCGCCGCCGACGCCCTCGGGCAGCGGCTGGAGAAGGCCCTGCCGTTAGAGGACCTGGAGGGCCGGCGCTGGTGGCAGCTGACCGACCCGTACGGCGGGCTCGCCATCCGGGTCCGCCAGCCCGAGCGCAACCTGCTGCTCCCCGGCGGACGTGAGGTGCTGGTCTCCGCGCGGTACGTCCGCACCCGCCCCAGCGGCCCCGTCCGCCGCGTCGTCGTCACCCTCCGCGACACCGAGGCCCGGCGTCGCACCGAACGCAGCCACGCCGAACTGATCGCCACCGTCGCCCACGAGCTGCGCTCCCCGCTGACCTCCGTCAAAGGCTTCACCGCGACCCTGCTCGCCAAGTGGGAGAGGTTCACCGACGACCAGAAACGGCTGATGCTGGAGACCGTCGACGCCGACGCCGACCGGGTCACCCGGCTCATCGCCGAGCTGCTGGACATATCCCGCATCGACTCCGGCAGGCTGGAGGTGCGGCGGCAGCCCGTCGACATCGGCGCCGCCGTCGGACGGCACATCCAGGCGTACGTCGCCGCCGGGCAGCCCGCCGACCGGTTCCTGCTGCGCATCGAGCAGCCCCTGCCCATGCTGTGGGCCGACCCCGACAAGATCGACCAGGTGCTCAGCAACCTGCTGGAAAATGCGGTGCGGCACGGCGAGGGAACCGTCACCATCGACATCACGGCCACGGCGTCCCCGCGCGAAGGCGAGGACACTGGCACGTCGGTCACCGTGAGCGACGAGGGGCCCGGCATCCCGGAGGAGTCCATGAACCGCGTCTTCACCCGCTTCTGGCGGGGCAGCAAGCGCGGCGGCACGGGCCTTGGGCTGTACATCGTCAAGGGCATCGTCGAGGCCCACGGCGGCACCATCACGGTCGGCCGCGCCCCCGGCGGCGGCGCCGAGTTCCGATTTACGTTGCCCGTGGCGGCACCGGCGTATCTCGCCTGAGGCCCCACGGGCGCATTCGCCTACCTCCACCCCGTTAGACTCGGCCTTTGGCACCTTTGTGTCCCAAAAACCGTGACGATCCGTCCACGAGTCGGTGACGGGGACCTCCAGCCAGCCAATCGGAAGCACGGGAAGAGATGTCGGCACCCAATAAGTCGTACGACCCTGTAGAGGTCGAGGCGTTGAAACCGGAAGAGATCGAGCGCATGCGGGACGAGGCGCTCGCCGCCTTCGCCGCCGCGGACTCCCTCGACGCGCTCCACGAGGCCAAGGTCGCCCACACCGGCCCCGCGTCCCCGCTGGCGCTCGCCAACCGCGAGATCGGCGCCCTGCCCCCGCACGCCAAGGCCGAGGCCGGCAAGCGCGTCGGCCAGGCCCGCGGCGCCGTGAACAAGGCGCTCGCTGCCCGCCAGGAGGAACTGGAGGCCGAGCGGGACGCCCGGGTGCTGGTCGAGGAGGCCGTGGACGTCACGCTGCCCTACGACCGGGTGCCCGCCGGCGCCCGGCACCCGCTGACCACGATGATGGAGCGGGTCGCGGACGTCTTCGTGTCCATGGGGTACGAGGTCGCCGAGGGGCCCGAGGTCGAGGCGGAGTGGTTCAACTTCGACGCCCTGAACTTCACGCCCGACCACCCGGCCCGGCAGATGCAGGACACCTTCTTCGTCGACGGCCCGAAGGGCGACGACGGCGAGTCCGGCGTCATCCTGCGGACCCACACCTCCCCGGTGCAGGCCAGGTCCCTGCTCGACCGCGAGCCGCCGGTCTACGTCGTCTGCCCCGGCCGCGTGTACCGCACGGACGAGCTGGACGCCACGCACACCCCGGTCTTCCACCAGATCGAGCTGCTCGCCGTCGACGAGGGCCTGACCATGGCGGACCTCAAGGGCACCCTGGACCACATGGTCCAGTCGCTGTTCGGCGAGGGCATGAAGACCCGGCTGCGGCCGAACTACTTCCCCTTCACCGAGCCGAGCGCCGAGATGGACATGCTCTGCTACGTCTGCAAGGGCGAGTCCGTCGGCAACCCCGACCGGCCGTGCCGCACCTGCTCGTCCGAGGGCTGGATCGAGCTCGGCGGCTGCGGCATGGTCAACCCGCGGGTGCTCACCGCCTGCGGCGTCGACCCCGAGAAGTACAGCGGCTTCGCCTTCGGGTTCGGCATCGAGCGGATGTTGATGTTCCGCCACAACGTCGAAGACATGCGAGACATGGTCGAGGGTGACGTCCGGTTCACCCGGCCGTTCGGGATGGAGATCTGATGCGGGTCCCGCTTTCCTGGCTGCGGGAGTACGTCGACCTGCCGGCGACGGAGACCGGCCGTGACGTACAGGCCAAGCTGGTGTCGGCCGGTCTGGAGGTCGAGACCGTCGAGCAGCTCGGCGCCGACCTGAAGGGCCCGCTCGTCGTGGGTCAGGTGGCCACGATCGAGGAGCTGGAGGGCTTCAAGAAGCCGATCCGCTTCTGCACCGTCGACGTCGGCCAGGCCAACGGCACCGGTGAGCCGCAGGAGATCGTCTGCGGCGCCCGCAACTTCGCCGTCGGCGACAAGGTCGTCGTGGCCCTCCCGGGTGCCGTGCTGCCGGGCGACTTCCAGATCGCCGAGCGCAAGACGTACGGCCGGATGTCGCGCGGCATGATCTGCTCCAGCGACGAGCTGAACATGGGCGACGACGGCAGCCACGGCATCATCGTGCTGCCGCCGGAGACCGAGATCGGCAGGGACGCCGTCGACCTGCTGGAGCTGGTCGACGAGGTCCTCGACATCGCCGTCACGCCCGACCGCGGCTACTGCCTGTCGATGCGCGGCGTCGCCCGCGAGACCGCCATCGCCTACGGTCTGCCGCTGCGCGACCCGGCGCTGCTCGACGTGCCCGCCCCGAACGCGTTCGGCTACCCGGTGCGGATCTCCGACCCCCTCGGCTGCGACCGCTTCACCGCCCGCACGGTGACCGGTCTGAGCCCCGAGGCGCGCTCGCCGATCTGGCTCCAGCGCCGCCTGCAGAAGGTCGGCATGCGCCCGATCTCGCTCGCCGTCGACGTCACCAACTACGTGATGATGGAGCTCGGCCAGCCGCTGCACGCCTACGACCGCAAGCTGGTCCAGGGCGCCATCGGCGTGCGCCGGGCCGAGCCGGGGGAGAAGCTCACCACCCTCGACGGCGTGGTGCGCACCCTCGACACCGAGGACCTGGTCATCACCGACGAGCGCGGCCCGATCGGCCTCGCCGGTGTCATGGGCGGCGCCAACACGGAGATCGCCGACCACGAGGACGTGGAGAACGCGACGACGGACATCGTGATCGAGGCCGCGCACTTCGACGCGGTGTCGATCGCGCGCACGGCCCGCCGCCACAAGCTGTCCTCCGAGGCGTCCCGCCGCTTCGAGCGCGGCGTCGACCCGCAGGCCGCCGCTGCCGCCGCCCAGCGCACGGTGGACCTGCTGGTGCTGCTGGCCGGCGGGACCGCCGAGGCCGGCGTCACCGAGGTCATCGCCCCGTCCGCGCCGCGCACCATCACCATCCCGGCCGACCACCCGGACAAGGTGGCGGGCGTGCGGTACGGCCGCGAGACCGTCGTACGGCGGCTGCAGGAGATCGGCTGCGACGTGTACGGGCAGGACGAGCTGATCGTCACCGTGCCGTCCTGGCGGCCCGACCTCACCGACCCGAACGACCTGGCCGAAGAGGTCATCCGCCTGGAGGGCTACGAGAACCTGCCCTCCACGCTGCCCAAGCCGCCGGCCGGCCGTGGCCTGACCCACCGGCAGCGGCTGCACCGCCGCGTGGGCCGGGCCCTGGCCGGGGCCGGCTACGTGGAGGCGCCGACCTACCCGTTCGTCAGCGAGCAGGTCTTCGACCAGCTCGGCCTGGAGGCCGACGACCCGGCCCGCCGTGTCGTCAGGCTCACCAACCCGCTCAGCGACGAGGAACCGGCCCTGCGGACGTCCCTGCTGCCGGGCCTGCTCGGCGCGCTGCGGCGCAACGACGGGCGGGGCTCGCACGACCTGGCGCTCTTCGAGACCGGCCTGGTCTTCCACCCGCGCGAGGAGCAGCGCGTCGCCGTGCGGCTGCCTGTCGACCGGCGTCCGAGCGACGAGGAGATCGCGGGGCTGAACGCGGCGCTGCCGGAGCAGCCGCGCCACGTCGCCGTCGTCCTCGCCGGTGCCCGCGAGCAGGCCGGCTGGTGGGGCAAGGGCCGCCCCGCCGACTGGGCCGACGCCGTCGAGGCGGCGCGGACCGTCGCCCATGAGGCGGGCGCCGAGCTCATCGTCCGCAAGGGGCAGTACGGACCGTGGCACCCGGGGCGCTGCGCCGAACTGGCGGTCACCGCCGACGGCGCGGAGCGGGTCGTGGGCCACGCCGGGGAGCTGCACCCGCGCGTGGTCAAGGCGCTCGGCCTGCCGGCCCGCACCTGCGCGATGGAGCTGGACCTGGACGTCCTGGAGCAGGTCGGCGACGCCACCCCGCAGTCGCCGCGGATCTCCACGTTCCCGGTCGCCACGCAGGACGTCGCGCTCGTCGTCGACGCGGCCGTCCCGGCGGCCGAGGTCGAGGCGGCGCTGCGGGAGGGTGCCGGGGAACTGCTGGAGGCCATCCGGCTGTTCGACGTCTACGAGAACGCCGAGCAGCTCGGGGAGGGGCGCAAGTCGCTGGCGTACGCGCTGCGGTTCCGCGCCGCCGACCGGACGCTGACGGTGGACGAGGCGTCGGCGGCCCGGGAGGCGGCGGTTGCCCTCGCGGGTGAGCGTACGGGGGCGGTGCTGCGCGGCTGATCGCCGCGGGGGACCGCGCGTCGTCGACTCCGAGCTCTCAGTGGTGCCGTCACCTCACTTGTTCGGGTGAGAAGCTGAGGTGATCCAGCCCTTTCGGGTTATCCGGTCGACAGAATCGGACCGGCCTTTCGAGGCCGGTCCGTCTGCGTTGCAGGGCCTATTGGGGGGCCGACCGCATGATCCGCATCAGGGCCGGGGTGCACCGCGGGACGGGGCGGCTCCGGACGAACTCCCGGGCACCCGCCCGCCGGGCCGCGAGCAGGGCCGAGCGGCAGCCGCTGCGCGGGGTGCTCGCCCTCGGACTGCCCGCCGTCTGGGGGGCCACGGCGGTGACGTTCAAGCTGGTCTGTCCGCTCGCCCAGCACAACGGGCTGGGGGCACGGATCGCCACCAGCGCCGTCTTCGTCGCGGTCGGCACGGGGATCATCGTCCATGTCCGGCGGGCGCTGCTGCGTGAGCTGCGTCAGGCGCGCCGGGTGCCGGATGCCGCCCAGAGCGTCCTGGTACGGCGGCTGCCGCCGCGCGTCGACGGGCTGCACGTCGCCGCGGCCCAGCTCTCCGCCGACCGGGGCGCCGCCGTCGGCGGCGACCTGTACGAGGTCGTCGCCACCGAGCACGGCGTACGGGCCGTGATGGGCGACGTCCGCGGACACGGCCTCGGCGCTCTCGCCACGGCCGCAGCCGTCCTCGGCAGCTTCCGCGAGGCCGCGCACGACGAGACCGACCTCGGCGGCGTCCTGCGCCGACTGGACCGGGCCCTGGCCCGGCACCTGCGCGAACGGTCCCGCGCCGAACACCCCTCCTCGGGCCTGGCGCCCGTCGGCCCGGTCGCCGAGGAGTTCGTCACGCTGCTGCTGGTGGAGATCGACCCGCACGGTGAAGTGCGGGCCCTGAACTGCGGCCACCCGTGGCCGTACCTACTGACCGGGACGCGAGTGGAGCAACTGGCCCGCGCCGACCCGTTCCCGCCCCTCGGCCCCTTTCCGCTGCCGGCCGAACTGCCCGCCCGGGCAGGCGCTGTTCCTCCACACGGACGGCGTGGAGGACCACCGGGACGCTCATGGCCGGTTCTTCCCGCTGCCGGTCGTACTGGCTCAGCACAGTCTTCACGGCCCTGCTGCACCACACACGCGGCGTCCCCGCGGACGACATGGCCCTGCTGGTACTCACCAACGCCCGGCGCGACGCCCCAGCGGCCCGGAGCCGTGACACGGACGGCTCCGCCGCCGGGGCGCCTCCAGCCACAAGGCACCCACAGCCGACCACGCGGCTCCAGCCACTCGGCGACTAGCCAACCGGCCAGGCCCGGCAGGCCGTCCGCCCCGCCACGGAGTGTCGGGCAGGCGGCTGGGCGGACGGCATGGAAGCGGGCCGCCGCATTCTACGAGGGGGAGCCGACGGCCCGGCCGGCCTCTTTCGAGGCATTTCAGTCAACCGGCGGGCAACTCTCCGCGACAGCGCGCACACCCTACGGATTCGAGCACTCCGTTCACACCCCGTGTGAAGGCGGACGCACTACTCTGTCGGCACCGAGCCACCGGGGGGCCTCCCATGCAGCCCAACACACTGCTCGACGCGATCCTGGACGAGGCGGGGATCTCGCACGCGGGCCTGGCCGCGCACGTCAACCAGGCCGGTCGCGGACGCGGGCTCGCACTGCGCTACGAACACACCGCCGTCGCACGGTGGTTGAAGGGGCAGCGGCCCCGCGGCCAGGTGCCCGACCTGATCTGCGAGGTGCTCGCCGCCCGGCTCCAGCGACCGGTGACCCTGGACGACATCGGCCTCGGCGTGCCCGGCGAGCCGGCCGCGCCGCACACCGGCTCGCTGTCCGGGTTCGTCGAGCGGGCCACCGCCCTGTGGCGCTCCGACCAGCAGCAGCGCCCGCACATCCTGGGCGCGCCCGCGCTCACCGGCACGCCCGCGGTGATGCCCGTGTGGGAGTGGGAGAACCCGCCCGAGGACGTGGACGTCTCCCGCGGCGGCCGGCACCGGGTCACGGCCGGAGACATCGAGATGCTGCGCGCCGCCCGCACCCACTACGAGCAGATGTACCGCAAGGCCGGCGGCATCGCGACGCGCGCCCGCATCGTCGGCTTCCTGAACGCCGAGGCGGCCCCGCTGCTGCGCGGCGGCTACACCGACGCCACAGGCCGCCAACTGCACCGCGCCACGGGCGGGTTGGTGGCGATCGCCGGCATCTGCGCCTACGACTCCGACGCGCACGGGCTCGCCCAGCGCTACTTCCACCAGGCGCTGCGGCTCGCCAAGGCCAGCGGGGACCGGGGGCTCGGCGCGTACGTGATCGCCCTGCTGGTCAACCAGTCGCTGTTCATGCGGGAGTACCGGCAGGCCGTCGCCTTCGCGGAGGCCGCGCTGCGCGCCGCCGGCAAGCACATCACCCCGGCGCTCGCCTCCGACCTGTACGCGATGCAGGCGAAGTCGTACGCCCACCTCGGCGACGGTACGAGCGCGCTGTCCTGCATCCGGCGGGCCGAGCAGGCCGCCGAACGCATCCGGCGCGGATACGAGCCCGACGAGACCGGCTATGTCCAGCCGGGCCTGGTCAACGTCCAGGTGGCGGAGGCGCTGCTGAGCCTCGGCGAGATCGCGGCGGCGGGGGAGCACGCGGCGGCGGCCGTCGACAACCCCGCCCACGACCGGGGCCGGGTGCACCGGCTCGCCATGCTCAGCACGATCGAACTGCGGCAGGGCAACGCCGACAAGGCCGTCGCCATCGCCGTGCAGATGGCCGAACAGGCCCGGGGCATGGAGTCCCAGCGGCTGCGCGACAGACTGCGCGCGGTCCGCGAGCACCTGGTGCGCAGCGGCTGCGCGGGCACCTCCGAGGCCGCCGAACTCATCGACGGGGCGCTGCGCGTACCGTTGTGAACCCGTGCGAACCGGCGCACCCCGCGCGGCGAGCGGGTCCCCGTGCGCCTGCTGTCAGACCGTCCCTGCTGCGATATTGCCCCTTACCCAGCGAAAGGTGGCAGAACCGTGCAGTGGACGAAACAGAACGAACAAACTGTGTACTCAAACCGCTGGTTCAGCGTCAATCTCGCGGATGTCGAACTGCCGGACGGCCGGCATCTCGACCACTTCCTCATACGGCTGCGGCCCGTCGCCGTGGCCACGGTGGTGAACGGGGCCAACGAAGTCCTGCTGCTGTGGCGGCACCGCTTCATCACCGACAGCTGGGGGTGGGAACTCGCGGCCGGCGTGGTCGAGGACGGCGAGGACATCGCCGTGGCGGCCGCCCGGGAGCTGGAGGAGGAGACCGGCTGGCGGCCGGGACCCCTGCACCACCTCATGAGCGTGGAGCCGTCCAACGGCCTCACCGACGCCCGGCACCACATCTACTGGGCCGACGAGGGCGAGTACGTCGGGCACCCCGTGGACGACTTCGAGTCGGACCGCCGGGAATGGGTCCCCCTCAAGCTCGTCCCCGACATGGTCGCCCGCGGGGAGGTCCCGGCCGCCAACATGGCGGCCGCGTTACTCCTGCTGCACCACCTCAGGCTCGGGCAGGACGCCTTGCCCTGACCCCCCGCGTCCTGGCCGGCCGGTCACGGCCTTCCCGGCCGGCTAGCGGCCGAACGCCTGCCAGATCGCCACGATGAGCGCGCCCACGGCCGTCACGGCCGCGATCGAGGGCAGCGGCCAGCGGGCGTGTTCCAGTGTGACGATCCGGTCGTTCAGTTCGTCGAGTTCCTTGACCGTCTCCTCGGTGCGATGGGTCAGCAGTGCCAGTCCGCCTTCGACGCGGGCGTAGGCCACGTCGAGGCGGCGTCGTAACTCTGCGAGTTCTCCCTGGAGGACGGGATGCTCGGGATCGGCGGTCACAAGTCCGCTCCTTTCCGTAGTCGTCTCACATCCCTTGCATGCGCATGTTGAGTCAACTCGCCTGGTGGGCGCGTGGGGAGAGTGTGTGAGTGGCATATGCGAGCCCGCCGCGCACACGGTGTGTGAATGGCGCGGGCCCGGCACCCTCGGGGGAGCCGGGCCCGTGAACTGGCCGAAATCTGACCGTGTGTAATCAGCCGTAGGTGTAGAAACCGGAGCCGGTCTTCCGGCCCAGCCGGCCGGCGTCGACCATGCGCTGGAGCAGCGGGGGAGCGGCGTACAGCGGCTCCTTGTACTCCTCGTACATGCTCTGCGCCACCGAGGCGACGGTGTCCAGGCCGATCAGGTCGGACAGCTTCAGCGGGCCCATCGGGTGGGCGCAGCCCATCTCCATGCCGTTGTCGATGTCCTCGCGGCTGGCGATGCCCGTCTCGAACATCCGGATCGCGGAGAGCAGGTACGGGATCAGCAGCGCGTTGACCACGAAGCCGGAGCGGTCCACGGCACGGATGGAGTGCTTGCCCAGCACCTTCTCGGTGAAGAGCTGCGCCCGGCTGATCGTGCCCTCGGAGGTGGTGAGGGCCGGGATCAGCTCGACGAGCTTCTGCACCGGGGCCGGGTTGAAGAAGTGGATGCCGATGACCTGGTCCGGCCGCGAGGTGGCGACCGCCAGCTTCACCAGCGGGATGGAGGAGGTGTTGGAGGCCAGGATGGCGTCCGGCCGGGTCACGACCTGGTCCAGTACCTGGAAGATCTCGGTCTTGACCTGCTCGTTCTCGACGACGGCCTCGATCACCAGGTCGCGGTCGGCGAACTCGCCGAGGTCGGTGGTGAAGCTCAGACGGGCCTGTGTGGCCTCCCGCTCCTCCTCGGTGATCTTGCCGCGCTCGGCCGCCTTGGACAGGGAGTTGAACAGCCGGGTGCGGCCGATCTCCAGGGCTTCGCCGGTGGTCTCGGCGACCTTCACGTCCAGACCGGCCCGGGCGCACACCTCGGCGATCCCCGCGCCCATCTGACCGCAGCCCACCACTCCGACGCGTGCGATGTCTCCCGATGGGGTGTCCGTCACATCGTCCCTTTCGCTGCTGATCCACAGTGGCAGGTCCGCCGTGTTCGGTGCCTGCTCCAAACCTGCACGTTACCTCCGGCCTCGGATGATCGATCGGCCGGGTGGCGCGTGGCAGGCTGGCGCGAGGACGAGCGGGAGCGGGATGATCCGGCACCGGGACGGGGCGATCGGACACCGGGACGGGCCCACGGCACACGGAGGTAAGGGCATGCATCGGAGGCCGCGGCTGTCACGGCGGGCGTTCGCGGTGACCGCGCTGGCGACGCTGGCGGCGGGCGGCGGTGCGGCGGCGACCGCGGCCGTGGCGGGGACCGGTCACCATCCCCGGCGCACGGCCCGGGAGCTGCGCGGCATGTGGATCGCCTCCGTGGCGAACCGCGACTTCCCCTCCCGCGCCGGTTTGAGCGCCGAGGAGCAGCGTGCCGAACTGACCGGTCTGCTCGATCTGGCCGTCCGCAACCGGCTCAACACCGTGATCTTCCAGGTGCGGCCCACGGCGGACGCGCTGTGGCCGTCGCCGTACGAGCCCTGGTCGCAGTACCTCACCGGCACCCAGGGCAGGGCCCCCGGGTGGGATCCGCTCGGCACCGCCGTGCAGGAGGCCCACGCCCGCGGGCTGGAACTGCACGCCTGGTTCAACCCGTACCGGGTGGCGATGCACGCGGACCCGACGAGGCTGGTCGCCTCCCACCCGGCCCGGCAGCACCCGGACTGGGTGGTGACGTACGCCGGGAAGCTCTACTACAACCCGGGACTGCCCGAGGTGCGCGCCTTCGTGCAGGACGCGATGCTCGACGCGGTGGGCAAGTACCCCGTCGACGCCGTGCACTTCGACGACTACTTCTACCCGTACCCCGTGGCGGGCCAGACCTTCGACGACGACGCGGCCTACGCCAGGCACGGCGCCGATTTCCCGGACCGGGCCTCCTGGCGGCGGGACAACATCGACAGGCTGGTGCGCGAGACGGCGGCCCGTCTCCGGCAGGTCCGGCCCGCCGCGCGCTTCGGCATCAGCCCCTTCGGCGTCTGGCGCAACGCCGCCACCGACCCCCTCGGCTCCGACACGCGGGCCGGCGTGCAGACCTACGACGACCTGCACGCGGACACCCGCAAGTGGGTGCGGGAGGGCTGGATCGACTACCTCTGCCCGCAGCTGTACTGGAACGTCGGCTTCGCCGCCGCCGACTACGCCGAACTGCTGTCCTGGTGGTCGCAGGTCGCGCAGGGCAGCCCGACACGGCTGTACGTGGGTGAGGCGCTGTACAAGGCCGGTGACCCGGCGCAGCCCGCAGCCTGGCAGGACCCGGCCGAGCTGTCCCGGCACCTCACCCTCGGCCGGGACCACCCGCAGGTGCGCGGGCACGTCTTCTTCGCCGCCAGGGACGTGGCGGCGGACCGGATCGGGGCGATGGCGCGGGTGGTCGCCGACCACTACCAGCAGCCGGCGAAGCCCCCGCGCTGATCTACCGCATTTCCTGCTGGGGAGTCCGGTGACGGATCTCGGAGTCGGGACCGGGTGAGCACACGCCCTCGTGCCCGTCCTCGAAGCGGACGCGGTACGGCGGGTTGCCCTCCGGGCCCAGCACTTCGACGATCTCGCCGACCTTGTCGTGTTGACCGACCACCCTGCCGTGCTGGACAAGCTGGTCGCCGACGGTTGCACGCATCGTCTGGGGCCTCCTCACCATGTGGGGGAGCAGCGGTCCGTGGCCTTGAGTCTACGGCGGTGGGCGCCGGTTGGCAGGGGGCCGTGCGGCCCGCTCAGCCTCGCGCCCGCTGGGTGACGGCGATGCACACCAGCACCGCTGCGGCCGTCAGCGGAGCGGCCACCGTCAGGTGCTCGCCCAGCAACAGCACCGACCACACCAGTGTGAGCAGGGGCTGGGCCAGCTGCAACTGGCTGGCCTTCGGGATGCCGATCGCCGCCATGCCCCGGTACCAGACGACCAGCCCCAGGAACTGCGAGCCGGCCGCCACCCACAGCAGCCCGGCCACACTGTGCGCGGTCAGCCGCACGGGCTCGTACGACAGCGCGAGCGCGGCGGCGGGCAGCGCGAGCGGCAGGCACAGCACCAACGCCCAGCCGATGACCTGCCAGCCCGGCATCACCCGGGCGAGCCGCCCGCCCTCGGTGTAGCCGGCCGCGCACACCAGCAGCGCCCCGAAGAGGTACAGGTCGGCCGTCGTCAGGGCCCCGCCGCTCTGCTGGACGGTGAAGACCAGCACCGCCGCCGCGCCCGCGAGCGCCGCCGCCCAGAAGGTGCGCGAGGGGCGGGTGCCGACCCGCAGCGCCGACAGCAGGGCCGTGGTCAGCGGCAGCAGGCCCACCACGACGGCCGCGTGCGCGGTGGTGGACGTCTCCAGGGCGAGCGTGGTCAGCATCGGGAAGCCGAGGACCACCCCGGCGGCCACCACCGCCAGGCCCGGCCAGTGCCGGCGGGCCGGCAGCGGGACGCGCAGCGCCAGCAGGCAGCCGCCCGCGACGAGCGCGGCGAGCACACTCCGCGCGGCGACCAGGGACCAGGGCCCGAAGCCCTCCAGCCCCCACGCGGTGGCGGGGAAGGTGAGGGAGAAGGCGACGACGCCGAGGGCGGCCTGCAGGGTGCCGAGGCCGGGGCGCTCCCGGCCGGTGGTGACTGCTATCCGGGGTGCGGCAGTAGCGCTACTCTCTGTTCTCATGCACGAGCGTAGCAGTGTCAGTGACCTGGTGGACCGGCTGCGGAGGGAACTCGACCGCTACTCTCCCGGTGGAAAGCTGCCGTCGAGCCGGGCCCTCGTCGAGCGGTTCCGGGTGAGTCCCGTGACCGTCTCGCGGGCCCTGGCGCAGCTGGCCGCCGAGGGGCTCGTGGTGACCCGGCCCGGCGCCGGCGCGTTCCGCGCGGAGCCCCGGGGGGCTGCCCCGGCGGCGGGGGACACCTCCTGGCAGGAGGTCGCGCTCAGCGCGGACGGCGCCGCCGACCTCGTGCCCCGCTCGGTGGACGCCACCGGAGTGCTGGTCACGCTCGCCGCACCGGCACCCGGGGTGATCGAGTTCAACGGCGGTTACCTGCACCCCTCGTTGCAGCCCGAGCGGGCGATGGCCGCCGCCCTGTCCCGCGCGGGACGCCGCCCCGGCGCCTGGGGGCGGCCGCCCGTGGAGGGGCTGCCGGAGCTGCGGGAGTGGTTCGCGCGGAGCATCGGCGGCCCCGGCGGGGCGGTCACGGCCGCCGAGGTGCTGATCGCCGCGGGCGGCCAGTCCGCGCTGACCACGGCGTTGCGCGCCCTCGCCCCGCCCGGCGCCCCCGTCCTCGTCGAGTCGCCGACCTACCCGGGCATGCTGGCCATCGCCCGCAGCGCCGGGCTGCGCCCGGTGCCCGTCCCCGTGGACGCGGACGGGGTGCGACCGCCGCTGCTCGCCGACGCGTTCCGCGCGACCGGCGCCCGGGTCTTCGTCTGCCAGCCGCTGTTCCAGAACCCGACCGGTGCCGTGCTCGCAGCCGAGCGGCGCGGCGAGGTGCTGCGCATCGCGCGCGAGGCGGGCGCATTCGTCGTCGAGGACGACTTCGTCCGGCGGCTCGCGCACGAGGACGCCGGGCCGCTGCCGCGCCCGCTCGCCGCCGATGACCCCGACGGAGTCGTGGTGTACGTCGGCTCGCTGACCAAGGCGACCTCGCCCAGTTTCCGGGTGAGCGCCCTGGCCGCGCGCGGGCCGGTCCTGGAGCGGCTGCGCGCGATCCAGGTCGTCGACAGCTTCTTCGTGCCCCGGCCGCTGCAGGAGGCCGCCCTCGAGCTCGTCGGCTCGCCCGCCTGGCCGCGCCATCTGCGGGCGATCGCGGCGGAGTTGCGCACCCGCCGGGACGCGATGGTCGCCTCGCTCCGGCTCGACCTGCCCGAGCTCGCCCTGCCGCACGTTCCGTCGGGCGGCTACCACCTGTGGCTGCGGCTGCCCGACGGCACCGGGGGCACCTCCCAGGCCTTCGGCTCTGGGCGAGAGTCCGCTCTGACGGCCGCCGCCCTGCGCGCCGGCGTGGCCATCAGCCCCGGCCGCCCGTACTTCAGTGCCGAACCCCCGGCCGCCCACGTCCGGCTGAGCTTCGCGGCGGTCGCGGGCACCGGGGAGATCACGGAGGGAGTACGGCGGCTGCGGACGGCCTGCGACGAGGTGCTCTCATGCCGGGACGCGACGGACCCGCAGGTCAGGCGGGAAGCATGACCTCGCGGAAAAACCGTTCGACTCCACGGCCCGCCGCCTGGAAACCTCCCGCCATGAACGACACGCCGAGCCTCCCCGAGGACTACGAGATCTCCGCCGACCCCGCCCGCATCGACGCCGGGCGCGTGCACCACTGGCTGTCCACCGACGCGTACTGGGCGCTGGGCCGCAGCCGCGAGAAGCAGGACCGGGCGATCGAGAGCTCGCTCAACTTCGGGGTGTACGAGACCGTGTCGGGGGAGCAGGTGGCGTACGCGCGGGTCATCACCGACCGGGCGACCTTCGCGTGGCTGTGCGATGTGTACGTCGACCCGTCGGTGCGCGGCAAGGGGCTCGGCACGGCGCTGGTGGCCGCCGTACGGGAGCACCTGCGGCCCCACCAACTGCGGCGGGTGCTGCTCGCCACGCACGACGCCCACGGCGTGTACGAGAAGCTCGGCTTCCGGCCGCTGGAACGGCCCGACCAGTGGATGGCCCTGATTTTCGAGTGATGTGTCCGGCTGGTCCTCACCCTGCGGTCGGCTGGCACGCACCCACGGTCACTTGCCGGTAACATCCCTTGACCTGCGAACCCCGGCCCCTGACCATCCACGCATGGCACTTCGGGTCACGTTCGTCGCCGCCGCGCGCAGCTCCCCGCGGCTCGCCGAGCGCTTCGAGGACGACCGGCCGCTGGACCAGGCCGGCTGGGAGGAGGTGCAGCGGGCCGTCGGTGACCTGCTGCCCCTCGCGGCCGCCGAGCTGCGGTACTGCTCGCCGACCCCGCGCAGCCGCACCACCGGCGACGCCCTCGGGTACGCCCCGCTCGTCCAGCTCGCCCTGCGGGACTGCGACATGGGCCGCTGGCGCGGGCTGACGCTGGGCGAGGCGATGGCCCGGGAACCGGAGCTGGTGGACACCTGGCTCTCCGATCCGGGCGCCACCCCGCACGGCGGGGAGTCGCTGCACGCCTTCATCACCCGCGTCGGCGGCTGGCTCGACACCCGGCCCGTCGAGGACGGCTGCCGGATCGTCGCGGTCGCCGAGCCGTCGGTGATCCGTGCCGCCCTGGTGTACGTGCTCAAGGCACCGCCCTCGACGTACTGGAACATCGACGTCCGTCCGCTGTCGACGACGACCGTCACGGGCCGGGCGGGGCACTGGAACCTGCGCTTCGACGCGGCCTCGGCCCAGCCCTCACCCGCCTGGGAACGCGCCTAGGAACGTGCGCGGGGACGCGCCTGGACGCGTGCGTAGGAGGTCGTGAGGACCAGGTCCTTGGCGGGACCGCGCACCCGCCAGACGGTTTCCCAGTGGTCCTCGTCCCGGGCGGTGAACTCCCCGCGGTAGAGGTCCGCCGCGCAGGGATGGCCGGCGACATGCCGGCCCGAGGTCAGGTCCAGGTCGTGGAAGGGACGGCCGTCCGCGAACCGCACGTCCGCCGTGCCGCCCGGGCCGGGCAGGTAGCGCAGGGTCCGCTCGGCGGGGCGGGCCACGCCCTGCCAGACGAACGTGCCGGACTCGTGGTGCAGCAGGCCGCCGTCCTCCAGCGGGCCGAAAACCGTCGTCCCGACGAACTCCCCCCGGTGCCCGCCCGCCAGATCCCGCACCACTCGCTCGACGCGCCAGGTGCCGGCCAGATAGGCCAGTACATCCGGTACTGGCCAGAACTCGCCCATTCCGTCCCGCACTCCGTCCCATCCGTTGTCGCGCGACCCATTGACTCCCCGTGGCCCCCTCCCTATCTTGCCGTTCGAAGTGCTGACCAACGTCTGATATCTCGAACAACTCGCGTTCAACTCCCCAACCGAGCCGCGGAGTATCCATGTCACGCACCACCCGCACCCGCTGGAGATTCGGTCTCACCGCCACCGCGCTCCTGACGGCCGCCGCCCTCGTCCCGGCCCCCGCGCACGCCGAGAACGTCACCGACTACACGATCAGCGTCGACCCGCAGGCCAAGGGCGCCGCGATCGACGACACGATGTACGGCGTCTTCTTCGAGGACATCAACCGGGCCGCCGACGGCGGCCTGTACGCCGAGCTCGTGCAGAACCGGTCCTTCGAGTACTCGACCGCCGACAACGGCTCCTACACCCCGCTGACCTCCTGGACGGTCGGTGGCACGGCCCAGGTCGTCAACGACTCCGGCCGTCTCAACGAGCGCAACCGCAACTACCTCTCCCTGGGCGCCGGTTCCGCCGTGACGAACGCCGGCTACAACACCGGAATCCGGGTCGAGGAGGGCAAGAGGTACGACTTCTCGGTGTGGGCCCGGGCCGAGAGCGGCACCACCCTGACCGTCTCCCTGAAGGACACCGCGGGCAGCCTGGCGACGGCCCGCCAGGTAGCCGTGAAGGGCGGCTGGGCCAAGTACAAGGCCACCTTCACCGCGACCCGCACCAGCAACCGCGGCCGTCTCACCGTCGCCTCCTCCAACGCGGCGGCACTCGACATGATCTCGCTGTTCCCGCGCGACACCTACAAGAACCAGCCCAACGGCCTGCGCAGGGACCTCGCCGAGAAGATCGCCGCCCTGAAGCCGGGCTTCGTGCGCTTCCCCGGCGGCTGCCTGGTCAACACCGGCTCCATGGAGGACTACAGCGAGGCCTCGGGCTGGCAGCGCAAGCGCAGCTACCAGTGGAAGGACACCATCGGCCCGGTCGAGGAGCGCGCCACCAACGCCAACTTCTGGGGCTACAACCAGAGCTACGGTCTCGGCTACTACGAGTACTTCCGCTTCTCCGAGGACATCGGCGCGATGCCGCTGCCCGTCGTCCCGGCCCTGGTGACCGGCTGCGGCCAGAATCGGGCCACCGACAACGAGGCGCTGCTCCAGCGGCACATCCAGGACACCCTCGACCTCATCGAGTTCGCCAACGGCCCGGCGACCTCCAAGTGGGGCAAGGTCCGCGCCGAGATGGGCCACCCCAAGCCGTTCCACCTCACCCACATCGGGGTCGGCAACGAGGAGAACCTGCCCAACGAGTTCTTCGCCCGCTTCCAGAAGTTCCGGGCCGCCATCAAGGCGAAGTACCCGGACATCACCGTCATCTCCAACTCGGGCCCCGACGACTCCGGCACGACCTTCGACACCGCGTGGAAGCTGAACCGCGAGGGCAAGGTCGACATGGTCGACGAGCACTACTACAACAGCCCGCAGTGGTTCCTGCAGAACAACGACCGCTACGACTCCTACGACCGCAGCGGCCCGAAGGTCTTCCTCGGTGAGTACGCCTCCCAGGGCAACGCCTGGAAGAACGGCCTCGCCGAAGCCGCGTTCATGACGGGCCTGGAGCGCAACGCGGACGTCGTCAAGCTCGCCTCGTACGCCCCGCTGCTCGCCAACGAGGACTACGTGCAGTGGCGGCCGGACATGATCTGGTTCAACAACCGCGCGTCCTGGAACTCGGCCAACTACGAGGTCCAGAAGCTGTTCATGACCAACGTCGGCGACCAGGTGGTCCCGTCGAAGGCGAGCACCACCCCGAACGTCAGCGGCCCGATCACGGGTGCCGTCGGCCTGTCGACGTGGGCGACCAGCGCCGCGTACGACGACGTGAAGGTCACCTCGGCGGACGGCTCGACGCTGCTGAGCGACGACTTCTCCGGTGACGCCTCGAAGTGGAAGCACGTCGGCGGCGGCAGCTGGAGCATCCAGGACGGACAGTACGTCCAGACCGACGCCGCCGCCGAGAACACCATGGTCACGGCCGGCGACCCGGCGTGGAAGGACTACGACCTGCATGTGAAGGCCACCAAGAAGTCCGGCAAGGAGGGCTTCCTCGTCGCCTTCGGGGTCAAGGACACCGGCAACTACTACTGGTGGAACCTGGGCGGCTGGAACAACACCCAGTCCGCCGTCGAGCAGGCCTCGGACGGCGGCAAGTCGACGCTGATCTCCAAGGCCGGGTCGATCGAGACGGGCCGTGCCTACGACATCGACATCAAGGTGCGGGGCCGCCAGGTCACCCTCTACCTCGACGGCAAGGAGTGGGGCAGCTTCACCGACGACAAGCCGGCCGAGCCCTTCCGTCAGGTGGTCACGCGCGACGCCAAGACCGGTGAGCTGATCGTCAAGGTCGTCAACGCCCAGTCGGCCGAGGCCCGCACGGCGATCGACCTGGGCGGCGCCAAGGTCGCCTCCACGGCCCGCGTGACCACGCTGGCCGCCGACGAGAACGCGGTGAACACCGAGACGGACACGCCGGTGACCCCGGTGACGTCCACGTTCCGCGGGGTCGCCGCGACGTTCACGTACACCTTCCCGGCGAACTCGGTGACGTTCCTGCGGATCAAGCAGGGCTAGGGGCTGTCGTTCGGATCAGGTCGCCGGGAAGCGACCGGATCTCGTCAGCGCCGGTGAGAGGGGCCTGGCGCGTGCGGCTGTCGAGGCGGAGGAGGGAGCCTACGCGGAGCGTCGGCGACCGATGACAACGCCGCAGACGGGCGCGCCGGGCCCCGCTCACCGGCGTGATCCGAACGGCAGGCCCCGACCGCTGGATCAGGGTGTGGGCCGCTGCCCGAGGGGCAGCGGCCCACAGTCGTGTGTGACGAAGACCGACAGGGGGCCCGGTCCAGGAACCGGGGATGGCCTCGACGGCACGTGCAGGCGACTCCGGTCATCCGGGCAGCCGACTGCGGAAGCGGACAGCCGGGGCGGATGGGGACACGTCCCGTCGTCAGAGCCGTTGCGTGTCCGCGCCGGCGCCGAGGTGGTCGAGTCGCGGCGAAAGCAGCGCATCGGTCGCCCGGCTGCCCCGGCCGGCCAGCTCGGCCCGCACCGACGACACGCTTTCCTCCTACCCCGGTAAGGAACCACGCCATGACCACCCCGCAGGCCTTTCCCTTGGAGCCCGCCCCGATCCAGCCCGCTCGATGCCGTTGATCCTCACGTCGCAGGCGCCACCTTCAGCGCATCCACCAAGTCGAGGTCAGAAACCGCAGACCAGGCCGATGCCGCTGATGGGGCCGCCCGCGAACCGGCGCACTGGCTGCGCCCAGGATTGCATAAAAGTGCAGCGAAACGTATAGTCATGCCGTCTAGGAGGAGGATTGCATGGCGGTACGTGCGGCGGTGGCCGGAGCGAGCGGATACGCGGGCGGGGAACTGCTGCGTCTGCTCCTGGCGCACCCCCAGGTCGAGATCGGCGCCCTGACCGGCAACTCCAACGCGGGCCAGAGGCTCGGCGCGCTGCAGCCGCACCTGCTGCCGCTCGCCGACCGGGTGCTCGAGGAGACCACGCCCGAGATCCTCGCCGGGCACGACGTCGTCTTCCTCGCGCTGCCGCACGGGCAGTCCGCCGCCGTCGCCGAGCAGCTCGGCCCAGACGTGCTCGTGATCGACATGGGCGCCGACTTCCGGCTGAAGGACGCCGCCGACTGGGAGACGTTCTACGGCTCCCCGCACGCCGGCACCTGGCCCTACGGCCTTCCCGAACTGCCGGGTGCCCGCGCCGCGCTGGAGGGGTCCAAGCGCGTCGCGGTGCCCGGTTGCTACCCGACCGCCGTCTCGCTGGCCCTCTTTCCGGCGTACGCGGCGGGCCTGGCCGAGCCCGAGGCCGTGATCGTCGCCGCGTCCGGCACGTCCGGCGCGGGCAAGGCGCCCAAGCCGCACCTGCTGGGCAGCGAGGTCATGGGCTCCATGTCGCCGTACGGCGTCGGCGGCGGGCACCGGCACACGCCCGAGATGATCCAGAACCTCAGCGCGGCGGCCGGCGAGCGGGTCTCCGTCTCCTTCACCCCGACCCTCGCCCCGATGCCGCGCGGCATCCTCGCCACGTGCACCGCCAAGGCGGCCGGCGGCGTCACCGGCGAGTCACTGCGCGCGGCCTACGAGAAGGCCTTCGCCGACGAGCCCTTCGTCCACCTGCTCCCCGAGGGGCAGTGGCCCGCCACCGCGTCCGTCCACGGTTCCAACGCCGTTCAGGTGCAGGTCGCGTACGACGCGGCCGCGGGGCGGATCATCGCCATCAGCGCCATCGACAACCTGACCAAGGGCACCGCGGGCGGCGCCCTCCAGAGCATGAACATCGCCCTGGGTCTCGACGAGACCACGGGACTGACGACGATCGGAGTTGCGCCGTGAGTGTGACGGCAGCGAAGGGATTCACGGCCGCGGGCATCGCCGCCGGGATCAAGGAGAACGGCAACCCCGACCTGGCCCTCGTGGTCAACGACGGCCCCCGCCGCGCCGCCGCGGGCGTCTTCACCTCCAACCGCGTGAAGGCCGCGCCGGTGCTGTGGTCCGAGCAGGTGCTCAAGAGCGGGCAGGTGTCCGCCGTCGTCCTCAACTCCGGCGGCGCCAACGCCTGTACGGGCCCCAAGGGCTTCCAGGACACGCACGCCACCGCGGAGAAGGTCGCCGAGGTGCTGGGCCGGGGCGCCATCGAGGTCGCCGTCTGCTCCACCGGCCTCATCGGCGTCCTGCTGCCGATGGACAAGCTGCTCCCGGGCGTCGAGACCGCCGCCGCCCAGCTCTCCGAGTACGGCGGCGAGAAGGCCGCCATCGCCATCAAGACCACCGACACCGTCCACAAGACGTCCGTCGTGACGAGGGACGGCTGGACGGTCGGCGGCATGGCCAAAGGCGCCGGCATGCTCGCCCCCGGACTGGCCACCATGCTCGTCGTCCTCACCACCGACGCCGACCTCGGCAGCGAGACCCTGGACAAGGCGCTGCGCGCCGCCACCCGGGTCACCTTCGACCGCGTCGACTCCGACGGCTGCATGTCCACCAACGACACCGTGCTGCTGCTCGCCTCCGGCGCCTCCGGCGTCACGCCCGGATACGACGAGTTCGCCGAGGCCGTACGGGCCGTCTGCGACGACCTGGGCCAGCAGCTGATCCGCGACGCCGAGGGCGCCAGCAAGGACATCAGGATCGAGGTCGTCAACGCCGCCACCGAGGACGACGCCGTCGAGGTGGGCCGCTCCATCGCCCGCAACAACCTCCTCAAGTGCGCCATCCACGGCGAGGACCCCAACTGGGGCCGGGTGCTCTCCGCGATCGGCACGACGTCCGCCGCCTTCGAGCCCGACCAGCTCAACGTCGCCATCAACGGCGTCTGGGTCTGCAAGAACGGCTCCGTCGGCGAGGACCGCGACAAGGTGGACATGCGCTACCGCGAAGTGCACATCGTCGCCGACCTCGCGGCCGGCTCCGAGACCGCCACCATCTGGACCAACGACCTCACCGCCGACTACGTCCACGAGAACAGCGCCTACTCGTCATGAGCAGCACGCGAAAGCACACCGCCCTGCCCAAGGCACGCATCCTCATCGAGGCGCTGCCCTGGCTGGTCCGGCACAACGGCAAGACCGTCGTCATCAAGTTCGGCGGCAACGCCATGGTCGACGAGGACCTCAAGGCCGCGTTCGCGCAGGACGTCGTCTTCCTGCACCACGCCGGCCTCAAGCCCGTCGTCGTGCACGGCGGCGGCCCGCAGATCAGCGCCGCCCTCGACAAGCACGGCATCGTCAGCGAGTTCAAGGCCGGCCTGCGCGTCACCACCGAGGACGCCATGGACGTCGTCCGGATGGTGCTCGCCGGGCAGGTGCAGCGAGAGCTGGTCGGGCTGCTCAACCGGCACGGACCGCTCGCCGTCGGCCTCACCGGCGAGGACGCGCACACAATCACCGCCACCAAGCACCAGCCCGAGATCGACGGCGAACTCGTCGACATCGGACGGGTGGGCGAGATCACCGACATCGACACGGGCGCCATCGAGGCACTGCTGGCCGACGGCCGGATCCCGGTCGTCTCGTCGATCGCCCGTAGCCAGGACGACGGGGATTCGGGGCATGTCTACAACGTCAATGCCGATACGGCGGCTGCGGCGCTCGCTGCTGCACTGGGCGCCGAGACCCTCATGGTCCTCACGGACGTCGAGGGCCTCTACGAGGACTGGCCGAACTCCGACGAGGTGATCAGCCGCCTGACCGCGTCCCAGCTGGAGAAACTGCTGCCGGAGCTGTCCTCCGGCATGGTGCCGAAGATGGAGGGCTGCCTGCACGCCGTGCGCAACGGTGTCACCACCGCCCGCGTCATCGACGGCCGGGTCCCGCACTCGATCCTGCTGGAGATCTTCACCGACGAGGGCATCGGCACCATGGTCGTGCCGGACGAGAAGCCGAGCGAACAGGGGGAATCGTGACCGACGCCGTGAGCAACGCCGCGAGCAACCAGGAGCTGACCGCGCGGTGGCGGGGCGCGCTGATGAACAACTACGGCACCCCGCGGCTGGCCCTGGTCCGCGGTGCGGGCGCCACGGTGTGGGACGCCGACGGCCGGGCGTACGCCGACTTCGTCGGCGGCATCGCCGTCAACGCCCTCGGCCACGCCCACCCGGCGGTCGTCGAGGCCGTCAGCACCCAGATCGCCCGCCTCGGGCACGTCTCCAACCTCTTCGTCGCCGAGCCGCCGGTCGCGCTCGCCGAGCGGCTGCTGCAGCTCTTCGGCCGCGACGGCAAGGTCTTCTTCTGCAACTCCGGCGCCGAGGCCAACGAGGGCGCGTTCAAGATCGGCCGCCTCACCGGACGCACCCACATGGTCGCCACCCACGGCGGTTTCCACGGCCGCACCATGGGCGCCCTCGCGCTCACCGGCCAGCCCGGCAAGCAGCAGCCGTTCCTGCCGCTGCCCGGCGACGTCACGCACGTGCCGTACGGCGACGCCCAGGCGCTGGCCGCGGCGGTGACCGAGGAGACGGCCCTGGTCGTCATCGAGCCGATCCAGGGCGAGAACGGGGTCGTGGTGCCCCCGGCCGGCTACCTCAAGGCGGCCCGGGCGATCACCGCCGCCACCGGTGCGCTGCTCGTCCTCGACGAGGTGCAGACCGGCATCGGCCGTACCGGGCACTGGTTCGAGTACCAGGCCCACGAGGGCGTCCTGCCCGACGTCGTCACCCTCGCCAAGGGTCTCGGCGGCGGACTGCCGCTGGGAGCGACCGTGGCGTTCGGGCGGGCCGCCGACCTGCTCCAGCCGGGCCAGCACGGCACGACCTTCGGCGGGAACCCGGTCGCCTGCGCCGCCGGGCTCGCCGTTCTCGACACCATCGCGAACGAGGGGTTGCTGGAGAACGTCAAGCGGCAGAGCGAGAAGGTGCGGGACGGAATCGAGTCACTGGGCCACGGACTGATCGACCATGTCCGGGGCGCGGGCCTCCTCCTGGGTATCGTGCTCACCGAGCCGCTCGCGCCCACGGTGCAGAAGGCGGCTCAGGACGCCGGTTTCCTCGTGAACGCGCCCGCTCCCGATGTCGTACGGCTCATGCCGCCGCTGACCCTCGGCGACGACACGGTGGACGCCTTCCTCGGGGCCCTGCCCGGCATCCTTGACAAGGCCGACCAGGCCGCCAAGGCCGCCGAGGCCGACGGGGAAGGACGATCCGGAGAATGAGACGACGATGAGCCAGGCGCAGGACCACGGGCCGGGCGAGACCGCCGGGCCTGCCGTGCCGCAGACCCGCACCGCACGCCACCGCCGGATCGTGGACATCCTCAACCGGCAGCCGGTGCGCTCGCAGAGCCAGCTGGCGAAACTGCTCGCGGACGACGGGCTGAGCGTCACCCAGGCGACGCTCTCCCGGGATCTGGACGAGCTGAACGCCGTGAAGATCCGCAACACCGACGGCGACCTGATCTACGCGGTGCCGAGCGAGGGGGGCTTCCGGACCCCCCGCGCACCGCTCGGGGAGTCGGCGAAGGAGGAGCGGATGCGGCGGCTCTCGCAGGAGCTGCTGATCTCCGCGGAGGCCTCGGCGAATCTCGTGGTCCTGCGGACGCCTCCGGGGGCGGCGCAGTTCCTGGCGTCGGCGATCGACCAGGCCGAACTGCACGACATCCTGGGGACGATCGCCGGCGACGACACCTTGTTGCTGATCAGCCGGAACCCGACCGGGGGGCAGGCGCTGGCCGACCATCTGCTGCGGCTGGCCCAGAACGGCCACTGAGCGACCGGCGACCGGGCGGCGACGTCAGCCCAGCCGAGAGGCCAGCCCCTGCGTGCACCTGACCTCGTCGCCCGCCGTGATCAGCAGCGCCTCCACGTCCGGCAGGGACTCCAGCCACGCCAGCCCCTCCCGGGAGCCCATCGCGAACGCCGCGGTCGCCCAGCAGTCCGCCCAGGTCACCCGGGGGGCCACGACCGTCACCGCCACCAGGTCCGTCACCGCGGAGCGGCCCGTGCGGGGGTCGATGACGTGGGCGCCGCGTTCCGCCGTGCCGGACGTGGCCACGGCCAGTTCCGTCGTGCCGGCCGCGGAGACGACGGCCGCGAGGCCGCCGGGCCGCAGGGGGTCCGAGACGCCCACGCGCCACGGCCGCCGCGCCCCCGGCGTCCCGAGCAACTGCACGTCGCCGCCGCCGTTGACGCTGACACCGCTCACCCCGGGCGTCGCCGCCAGCCGGCGCGCGGCCCGCTCGACGGCCCAGCCCTTGACGATGCCGGTCGGGTCGAGGCTGCCGCGGTAGCGGGTGCTGAACCAGCCGTCGCTCACCCGCTCCGCCTCGGCCGCCAGCTCCAGCACCTCGGCGACCTCGGGATCGCACTCCTCGACGGTCAGCTCGCCACGGGCCAGCCGGGAGACCTGGCTGCTGTCGCGGTAGGTGCTGAACACCTCGTCGACCCGGTGCAGACCGGCGACCACCTCGTCCAGGGCCGCGCGTACTGCGCCGGGTTCCCCGCCGCGGACGTCGAGCGAGAAGACGGTCCCCATCGTCTCCTCCGCGTGACGCACCGCGGCGGGAGCCTGTGCGGAGTCGGCCACCGTGTCAGCCACCGGCCTGGTCCAGTGCCGACTGGAGGGACTGCTTGTAGCCGTTGCTCGTGTACGTCGCCCCGGACACGGCGTCGATGTCCGCGCTGCCGGTGGCCACGGCCGCCTGGTTGAGCCGCGGCACGGCGGTCTGGCTGATCTGGCTGCTGCGCCCGCCGCTGGGCGCCCGCACCGCCTCGGCCTCGGTGATCTTCCCGCCGCTGACGGTGACGCGGACCTGGACCGGGCCGTACTGGGTCTGCACGGCGCTGCCGGTGAGCGTCCGGGCCTGCGCGCCGCCCGCCCCCGAGCCTTGCTGGGCTCCCGCGCCACCCGGCCCCGAGCTCGGCTGGGCTCCGCCCTGCCCCGCCTTGTCCAGCGCGGACTGCAACGACTGTTTGTACCCGGCGCTGGTGTACGTCGCTCCCGACACGGCGTCGATGTCCGCGCTGTTGGTGGCGACCGCTGCCTGGTTGAGCCGCGGCACGGCGGTGGAGGTGATCTGGTCGCTGCGCCCGCCCTTGGGGGCCTGCACGGCCTCGGCCTGGGTGATCTTCCCGCCGGCGACGGTGATGCGGACCTGGACCGCGCCGTACTGGGTCTGCGCCGCGTCGCCGGTGACCGTCCGGGCCTGGGTGCCGCCCGATCCCTGTGAGGAGGCCGCACGCACCTTGTCCAGCGCCGACTGGAGGGACTGCTTGTAGCCGTTGCTCGTGTACGTCGCCCCGGACACCGCGTCGATCTCCGCGCTCTGCGCGGCGACCGCCGCCTGGTTCAGGCGCGGTACGGCGGTGGAGGTGATCTGGTCGCTGCGCCCGCCCTTGGGGGCCTGCACGGCCTCGGCCTGGGTGATCTTCCCGCCGGTCACGGTCAGCCGCACCTGCACCGGGCCGTACTGGGTCTGCGCGGCGTCGCCGGTGACCGTGCCCGACCCGGCGGCCTGGGCGCCGCCCTGCGGCGACTGTGCCGCGGCCGGCGGGGCCTGGCCGCCCACCGCCTGGGCGGAGCCCGGGTCGGAGGCCGGCTTCAGCGATACCAGCAGCACGATCCCGGAGACCGTGGCGGCGGTGGCGAGCACGGCGCGCCGGACGGGGTGACTCTTCCTCATCGTTTCTCAAGCTCCTGATGTGTCCGTGGGTGACCCGTCGCTCACATCTCGAACGACTCGTGATGGATACGGCGGGCGGGCACACCCGCCCCGCGCAGCGCCTCGTAGACCGACCGGGCGAATCCGGGCGGGCCGCACATGAAGACGTCATGGCTGTCGACGTCCGGGATCTTGCGCTTCAGCGACTCCGCCGAGATGTCCGGGCGTTCCCCGTCCGGGCTGTTCACGGCGTACATCAGCCGGGCGCCACGCTCGTCGGCGATCTTCGCCAGCTCGTTCCACAGGGCCAGGTCCTGGGTGCTGTTGGCCCGGTAGAGCAGGGTGATGTCGCCGGAGGCGCCCGGCAGCGTCTCGAACAACGCCCGCATCGGGGTGATCCCGACACCGCCCGCGACCAGCAGCACCTTGCCGCGGCTGCGGCGCTGGGCGGTCAGCGCGCCGTACGGGCCCTCCGCCCACACCTTGGTGCCGGGGGTGAGCTCGCGCAGCCGGGAGCTGTGGTCGCCGATCGCCTTGACCGTGATCCGCAGTATGTCCGGGCGGGGCGCCGCCGACAGCGAGTACGGGTGCGAGCTGAACCGCATGCCCGGCGCCAGGAACCGCCAGCGGAAGAACTGCCCGGCCTCCGCGCCGATGCGGTGCAGTTTGCGCCCCTTGATCAGCACCGACACGATCCCCGGCGTCTCCTCGATGACCGCCTCGACCCGCATGCGGTGCCGCAGGTTCAGCCGGATCGGGGTGAGGATCCGGTACCAGACGACCAGCGCGGTCACCGCCCCGTACAGCCCGTACCAGAAGGTCTTGGCGGAGGGCTCGACGGCGAACTCGTTGCCGGTGGTGATCTGGTGCCAGAACGTCAGGTAGACGGCCGCGTAGGTGAGCAGGTGCACGTGGTACCAGCCGTCGTACGGCAGCCGGCGGCGGATCCCGCCGATGGAGATGAACCCGATGACGAACAGCAGGCCGGTGCCGATGGCGGCCTTGCCCATGTCCGGCAGCTGGTTGACCGAGTCGACGGTCTGCTGGACGATGCCGCTCAGCGTCTTGCCCGCCTGCAGCGCGTAGCCCCACATGGTGAGGAACACGTGGGCGATGACCAGGCAGAGCGTGTAGCGGCCGGTCATGGCGTGCCAGCGTGCCACCCGGTCGGAGCCCACCCGGCGCTCCAGCGCGGGCACCCGGGCCATCTGCAGGACCACCAGAGCCATCAGATACCCGGCGAGCAGACCGGTGATCCGGCCCGCGGCGAGGATCTTGCTCGTGTCGTCCGCGAGGGACGGCGTGTTGTCCCACCACAGCCACAGCACACCCGCCGCCCCCGCCCATAGGGCGACGACCAGCGGGACGGCCGGGGAGCGGCGCGGACGGATGCGGCGCATCGTCTGGCGGCGGGCGGCACGGCCGCCTGCGAGCGTGGTGGTCACGGTTCCTCCGTGGGGACTTGACCCTTGGCCCACAGATACGTGCCGCAAGCGGGGAGTGTTCAGCCTCTGCGCGGCGGACAAGAACCGCTCACAGGCGTGTGAGCACGGTCGTCCCGCTCAGAACGTCCCCGAAGACGCCGGTGCCCCGGCCGTCGCGACGCCGCCCGAGCGGACGACGAGGGCGACGGGACCGGGGCGCACGGGTCAGACCGCGGACGGCGGCAGCGGCAACGGCAGCCCGGGCAGTCCGTCCAGGCTCGTCGCGATGTGCTCCTTCTTGGTGAAGTACGCGCTGAGCGAGGCGTCGTCCTCGCGTGCGAAGCGCTTGCCGTGCAGCTCGCGGTCGGCCTCGTACGCCATGAGCGGCACCGCGTATCCGCAGCTGTCGCGGATCAGTTCGGCCGTGACCACGATGATCGCGCGCAGGCCGTGACGGCTCGGGTCGATGTCGGGGAAGCGGGCGAGGAGTTCCGCGAACCGCGGGTCGTCCCGGAAGACCGCCTCGCCGCGGCCGTGCACGCGCACGATGTTCGGCGGGCCCTGGAAGGCGCACCACATCAGGGTGATCCGGCCGTTCTCCCGCAGGTGCGCGACGGTCTCGGCGTTGGAGCCGGCGAAGTCGAGGTAGGCCACCGTGCGGTCGTCGAGCACCACGAAGGAGCCCTTGAGGCCCTTGGGGGAGAGGTTGACCGTGCCGTCGGCGGACAGGGGAGCGGTGGCGGTGAAGAAGAGGGGCTGCTCCTCGATGAAGGCCCGGAGCCTGCCGTCTATGCGCTCATGCGTCTTTCCCATGTCCACCGAGTATGGGCGCAAGTCTTTCGGCTGTCTAAGGAATTGGCGGTCCGGCTGCCGCGCGCGCGGGTGCGCGTGCGGCGACCGGACCCGTCCGTGGCCGCCCCGGCCGGCGCTCGCACGGGGCGGCCACGGTGCCTGTCACGTCACTTCGTGAGCGTGCAGGCGCCCAGGGAGTCCAGGCCCTGGGGCTTGGCGGCGGTGCGGCCGATGGCGGTGGCGATGCGGTTGACGGTCGCGACGCGCTTGTCCTTGAGGGGGCCGAGGATGGCGTTCTGGACGAAGTTGGGCCCGCCCTGGCCGACCGTGTTGACGAGCCGCGTGTTGGCCTCGCGGATCTGGGTGTCGAGCAGTGCCAGATTGCGGTCGACCTCGGCCTTGGCGGACGCCGGGACCGCCGGGAGCTTGGAGCGCACGTCGGGGCAGGAGATGGTGCCCGGTCCGGCCGCGCTGCCGGCGTTGCCGGTGTTTCCGCTGTTGCCCGCGTTGCCCGCGTTGCGCGCGTTGCCCGCGTTGCCCGCGTTGCCCGCGTTCCCCGCGTTCCCGGTGTTCCCGCCGGCCTGCGGGGCCGCGGCCGCGTTGCCGTTCGCGTTGAGGGCGCACGTCGCCAGACGGTCCAGGCCCTGAGGCTTGGCGGCGGTGCGGCCGATGGCGGTGGCGATGCGGTTGATGGTGGCCACGCGCTTGTCCTTGAGGGGACCGAGGATGGCGTTCTGGACGAAGTTGGGTCCGCCCTGGCCGACCGTGTTGACGAGCCGCGTGTTGGCCTCGCGGATCTGGGTGTCGAGCAGTGCCAGATTGCGGTCGACCTCGGCCTTGGCGGACGCGGGGACCGCGGGCAGGCTCGGCGCGACCGCCGGGCAGCTGATGGTGCCGGGCGACGCCTTGGTCCTCGCGGCCTGGGTGGTGCTCTTGGACGTCTCCCCCGCGAGGGCGGAGCCGGCGATCACCGCGCCGGACAGCGCCACCGCGGCAGCGCCGCCGATGAGACCGACACGACGCTTGTTGTACTTCGGAAGAGCCCTGGACATGCGGATGCCTCACTTGGGTCAGGAGTGGGTTCACGAACGTGGCGCCGGCGTTCGTTCGGTGGGGAGTACGGGAAAGCGGTTTCGGTTGTTCAACGCTCCCCGGAATTCGTTCGGCGCGGCCCCGGTCACGCGCTGAATTGACGAATCATGCGGTCTCCTGCATACTCATGCATGTCAGCGAATGCACTGTGAGGAGAAACCCGTGACCGAGCGCGTCGTACTCGCCTACTCAGGCGGTCTGGACACCTCCGTCGCCATCGGCTGGATCGCCGAGGAGACGGGCGCCGAGGTCATCGCCGTTGCGGTCGACGTCGGCCAGGGCGGCGAGGACCTGGACGTCATCCGCAAGCGCGCGCTCGCCTGCGGTGCCGTCGAGGCCGAGGTCGCGGACGCCAAGGACGAGTTCGCCGAGGAGTACTGCCTCCCGGCGATCAAGACCAACGCCCTCTACATGGACCGCTACCCGCTGGTCTCCGCCCTGTCCCGGCCGACGATCGTCAAGCACCTCGTCGCCGCCGCCAAGAAGCACGGCGCCGACACCGTCGCCCACGGCTGCACCGGCAAGGGCAACGACCAGGTCCGTTTCGAGGCCGGCATCGTCGCCCTCGCCCCCGACCTCAAGTGCATCGCCCCGGTCCGCGACTACGCCATGACCCGCGACAAGGCCATCGCCTTCTGCGAGGAGAAGGGCCTGCCGATCGCGACCACCAAGAAGTCGCCGTACTCCATCGACCAGAACGTCTTCGGCCGCGCCGTCGAGACCGGCTTCCTCGAGGACATCTGGAACGCCCCGATCGAGGACATCTACGAGTACACCCAGAACCCGGCCACCCCGCGCGAGGCCGACGAGGTCGTCATCACCTTCAAGGAGGGCGTCCCGGTCGCCGTCGACGGCAAGCCCGTCACCGTGCTGCAGGCCATCCAGCAGCTCAACGAGCGCGCCGGCGCCCAGGGCATCGGCCGGATCGACATGGTCGAGGACCGGCTCGTGGGCATCAAGTCCCGCGAGGTGTACGAGGCTCCGGGCGCCATCGCCCTGATCACCGCCCACCAGGAGCTGGAGAACGTCACCGTCGAGCGCGAACTGGCCCGCTACAAGCGGCAGGTCGAGCAGCGCTGGAGCGAGCTGGTCTACGACGGCCTGTGGTTCTCCCCGCTCAAGCGCGCCCTGGACGGCTTCGTCAACGAGGCCAACCAGCACGTCTCCGGCGACATCCGGATGACCCTGCACGGCGGCCGCGCGGTCGTCACCGGCCGGCGCTCCGAGGAGTCGCTGTACGACTTCAACCTCGCCACCTACGACACGGGCGACACCTTCGACCAGTCCGCGGCCAAGGGCTTCATCGACATCTACAGCCTGTCGTCGAAGATCGCCGCCAAGCGCGACCTCGCGTAAGCGCCGCACGGCACCTCACCCGCACTAGCCTGACAACCGCCTCCTCACTTGCGCCTGAGTGGGGAGGCGGCGGCACATCCGTATCTCTCTAGGAGCGACCCAAGTGAGCAGCAACAGCGGTGACGTACGGCTCTGGGGCGGCCGTTTCGCCGACGGCCCCGCCGAGGCCCTGGCCAAGCTGTCCGCGTCCGTCCACTTCGACTGGCGGCTCGCGCCGTACGACATCGCCGGGTCGCGCGCCCACGCGCGCGTGCTGCACCAGGCCGGTCTGCTCACCGACGACGAGCTCCAGCGCATGCTGGCCGGGCTGGACCAGCTGGAGGCGGACGTGGCCGACGGATCCTTCGTGGGCACCGTCGCCGACGAGGATGTCCATACCGCCCTGGAGCGCGGCCTGCTCGAGCGCCTCGGCCCCGACCTGGGCGGCAAGCTGCGCGCGGGACGGTCGAGGAACGACCAGGTCGCGACCCTGTTCCGCATGTACCTGCGCGACCACGCCCGGATCATCGGCGGGCTGATCGCCGAGCTCCAGGACGCCCTGATCGGCCTGGCCGAGGCGCACCCCGACGTCGCCATGCCCGGCCGCACCCACCTCCAGCACGCCCAGCCGGTGCTCTTCGCCCACCACGTCCTCGCCCATGCCCAGGCCCTGTCCCGGGACGCGGAGCGGCTGCGCCAGTGGGACGAGCGCACGGCCGTGTCGCCGTACGGTTCCGGCGCCCTGGCGGGCTCCTCGCTCGGCCTGGACCCGGAGGCGGTGGCCAAGGACCTCGGCTTCGAGCACGGCAGCTCCGGCAACTCCATCGACGGCACGGCCTCCCGCGACTTCGTCGCCGAGTTCGCCTTCGTCACCGCGATGATCGGCGTCAACCTGTCCCGGATCGCCGAGGAGGTCATCATCTGGAACACGAAGGAGTTCTCCTTCGTGACCCTGCACGACGCCTTCTCCACCGGCTCGTCGATCATGCCGCAGAAGAAGAACCCGGACATCGCCGAGCTGGCCCGCGGCAAGTCCGGCCGCCTGATCGGCAACCTGACCGGCCTGATGGCCACCCTCAAGGCCCTCCCGCTCGCCTACAACCGTGACCTCCAGGAGGACAAGGAGCCCGTCTTCGACTCCATCGACCAGCTGGAGGTCCTGCTCCCCGCGTTCACCGGCATGATGGCCACGCTCACCGTCCATCGCGAGCGCATGGAGGAGCTGGCCCCGGCCGGTTTCTCCCTCGCCACCGACATCGCCGAGTGGCTGGTCAAGCAGGGCGTGCCGTTCCGGGTCGCGCACGAGGTCGCCGGCGAGTGCGTCAAGGTCGCCGAGGCCGAGGGCAAGGAGCTGGACGAGCTGACCGACGAGCAGTTCGCGAAGATCTCCGCCCATCTGACCCCCGAGGTGCGGTCGGTCCTCAACGTGCCGGGAGCTCTCGCCTCCCGGAGCGGCCGTGGCGGTACGGCGCCCAGTGCCGTGGCCGTGCAGCTCGCCGAGGTGAAGGCGGACGTGGCGGTCCAGCACGCGTGGGCCACGGCCAAGCAGGCGTAGGGCGGCCGTCCCTCAGGAGGCGGAAGGGCCCGGACACCGCTGTCCGGGCCCTTCGTGTGGCCGCCACCCCATGAAGGGCCGGCTCCAGATAACAGATGGGATTCGGCCACTGGCCGAATCCTTGACTTGTTTCTACTCGGAGGTAACTATTCCGGTGCCGGTCGGCAATGCCGAACGCCGGTCGGACTCCGGTGTGACTGAAAGGGACCTCATGGGTGGAAGACGCACACAGCACATAGCCCGCCTCCTCGCCGTCGGCGCCGCCGCCGTGCTGTGCGCCGTCGGCCTCACGGCCCCCGCGGGCGCCGCCGACACCCCGCCTCCCGGTGCCAACGACTGGTCGTGCAAGCCGGACCCGGCCCATCCGCAGCCCGTGGTCCTGGTCAACGGCACCTTCAAGACCTCGTACGAGAACTGGCTGACCCTCTCACCCGCGCTCGTGGACGCCGGTTACTGCGTCTTCTCCTTCGAATACGGCGACCTGGAGACCGCTCCGGTAGCGGAGTCGGCGGCCGAGCTGCGTGACTTCGTGAACGCCGTGCTCGGGGCGACCGGCGCCAAGAAGGTCGACATCGTGGGCCACAGCCAGGGCGGCATGATGCCGCGCTACTACGTCAAGTTCCTGCGCGGCGCCACCAAGGTCGACGACCTCGTCGGCATCGTGCCCTCCAACCACGGCACCACCAACCCGCTCGCCCTGGCGGCCGGCGCCACCGTCTGCCCGTCCTGCGTCGACCAGACCGCCGGTTCGGAGTTCCTGCAGAAGCTCAACTCCGACCCCGAGGCCCCGGTCGGCCCCGACTACACGGCGATCGCCACCCGCTACGACGAGGTCGTGGTGCCATACACCAGCTCCTTCCTCGAGGGGCCCGACTCCTACGTGACCAACGTGCTGCTCCAGGACCGCTGTCCGCTCGACACCACCGAGCACGACCAGGCGCCCAAGTCCCCGCTGGTCCAGCAGTGGGTGCTCGACGCCCTCGACCGGAACGGGCCGGCCGACCCCGCCTTCGTCCCCCGTTGCGTCAGCGCGGGCTGAGGCGCAGGGGGCTGCGTACATTGGTGCCGAGTCCGCCTCCGCCGATCGCGCAGGGAGCCCCCATGCCGTTCCGTCGCCTCGCCGCCACGACCACGCCGACCGCGCACGTCGGACTCGGCCTGGCCGCGGTGGGCCGCCCCGGCTACATCAACCTGGGCCGGGAGGAGGACCTCCCGGCCGACCGCAGCGTCGACGCCCTGCGCGCCCGCACCCATGACCTCCTCGACGCCGCCTACGCGCAGGGCGTCCGCTACGTCGACGTGGCGCGTTCCTACGGCCGCTCGGAGGAGTTCCTCGCCGACTGGCTCGCCGCCCGGGCCGACGTCGACGACGTCGTCGTCGGCAGCAAGTGGGGCTACACCTACACCGCCGACTGGTCCACCGACGCCGAGCGGCACGAGGTCAAGGACCACAGCCTGGCCACCTACGAGCGGCAGCGCGCCGAGACGGACGCCCTGCTCGGCGACCGGCTCGACCTCTACCAGATCCACTCGGTCACCCCGGACAGCCCGGCCCTCACCGACAAGGAACTCCACGCCCGGCTGGCCGAGGCCGCAGACCAGGGCCTCACGGTCGGCTTCTCCACCAGCGGACCGGCCCAGACCGACGCCATCCGCGCCGCCCTGGAGGTCACGGTCGGCGGCGAGCCCCTCTTCCGTACCGTCCAGTCCACGTACAACGTGCTGGAGACCTCCGCCGCGCCCGCGCTGGCCGAGGCGCACGACGCCGGGCTCACCGTGATCGTCAAGGAGGGCATGGCCAACGGCCGCCTGGCCGCACCGCACGCGCCGCAGGTGCTGCGGGAGGTCGCCGAGGAGACCGGCCTGGGCTGTGACGCGGTGGCCCTCGCCGTGATCCTGCGGCAGCCCTGGGCCGGCGTCGTCCTGTCCGGCGCCGCGACCGTCACCCAGCTCGCCTCCAACCTGCACGCCGCGGTCGTCGACCTCGACGACGACCAGCTGGCCCGTCTCGCCTCCCTGGCCGAGGAGCCGGGCGTCTACTGGGAGCGGCGCGGGCAGCTGCCCTGGCACTGACCCCCGCGCGCCGTCGTACGCCTGCGACGATGAGTCATGCATGCCCAGCATGAGACATTCACGTCTCATTTGGGTTATCGTTGTCTCATGGCTGTCGATCCTGACCACGTGCTGCGCACCGCCGCGGCCCTGCTGACCCGCAAATCCACCGCGACCATGGACGAGGTCGCCAAGGCGGCCGGAATCAGCCGGGCCACCCTCCACCGTCACTTCGCCGGACGCGACGCGCTCGTCCGGGCGCTGGAGTCGCTCGGCATCGCGGAGTGCGAGGCCGCCCTGGACGCGGCCCGGCTCGACGAGGGGCCCGCGAGCGATGCCGTGCACCGGCTCGTCCGTGAGATAGAGCCCGCCGCCGGACTGCTCGCCTTCCTCTACTCCGAGAACCAGTTGTTCGAGGGCGGGGAACAGAACGCGGGCTGGGCCCGGATCGACGAGCGGATCGCCGCGCTGTTCCGGCGCGGCCAGGCGAGCGGCGAGTTCCGCATCGACCTCACCCCGGCCTGGCTCACCGAGGCGCTGTACGGGCTGCTGGCCTCCGGCGCCTGGGCCGTGTCGGAGGGCCGGGTGGCCGCCAAGGACTTCACCCACATGATCGTCGAGCTGCTGCTCGGCGGTGCCCTGCGAAGGAAGGGATCATGACCAGCATCCTGCAGCCGGCCGGCACGACCGAGGCGGTGAAGCGCCCGGGCCGCTGGCTGGCGCTGTCCGTCCTCGTGCTCGCCGTGCTGCTGGTGGCCGTCGACGCGACCGTCCTCGGTCTCGCGACCCCCTACATCAGCGAGGACCTCAGGCCCTCAGGCACCCAGCTGCTGTGGATCGGCGACGTCTACTCGTTCGTCATCGCCGGTCTGCTCGTCTCGATGGGCAGCCTCGGCGACCGGATCGGCCGCAAGCGGGTCCTGCTCGTGGGCGCCACGGCATTCGGCGCGATGTCCGTGCTGAACGCCTACGCCACCTCGGCCGAGCTGATGATCGTGGCCCGGGCCCTGCTCGGCGTCGCCGGCGCCACCCTGATGCCCGCCACCCTCGCCCTGATCCGCAATCTCTTCCACGACCCGCGTGAACGCAGCCTCGCCATCGGCATCTGGGGCGCCACCGCCTCGGCGGGCACGGCCGTGGGCCCGATCGCCGGCGGGTTCCTGCTCGAACACTTCTGGTGGGGCTCGGTCTTCCTGATCAACCTGCCCGTGATGGCCGTCCTGGTCGCCGTCGGCGCCAGGCTGCTGCCCGAGTCCCGCAACCCGAACCCCGGTCCGTGGGACCTGACCAGCGTCGTCCTGTCGCTGGCCGGCATGGTCGGTGTCGTGTACGCCGTCAAGGAAGCCGCCGCGCACGGCTTCGCCTGGGCCACGCTCGGCGCGGGCCTGCTGGGCGCCGCGGCCCTCCACGGGTTCGTACGCCGCCAGCGCACGCTCCCGGCGCCGCTGCTGGACGTACGGCTGTTCCGCAACCGGGGCTTCAGCGGGGCGGTGCTGGCCGATCTGCTGACCGTCCTCGGGCTGTCCGGGCTGGTGTTCTTCCTCTCCCAGTACCTGCAACTCGTCCAGGGGCGGCGCCCGTTGGAGGCGGGGCTGGCCGAACTGCCCGCCGCCGTGGGCGCGGTGGCGGCCGGTCTCGTCGCGGGCCGGGCCGCGCGTCGGTTCTCGGTGCGGGCCGTGGTCTCCGGCGGACTCGCGGCCGTCGGCCTCGCGCTCGCCGCGCTGACCGTGCTCGACGGGTCCACGGGCTATCCGCTGCTGGGCGCCTCGCTGCTGGTCGTCGGCGTCGGCGCCGGGTTCTCGTTCACCGTGACCGCCGACGTGATCCTCTCCGGTGTGCCCAAGGACCAGGCGGGCGCCGCGTCCGCCGTGTCCGAGACGGCGTACGAACTCGGCGCGGCCCTCGGCATCGCCCTGCTGGGCTCCATCGTGACCGGTGTCTACCGCGGCTTCCCCGGCCCGGCGGGCACACCGCCCGCGGCATACGAGTCGCTGGGCGGGGCCGTCGAGGTGGCCGCCCATCTGCCGGCCCCCACCTCCGAGGCGCTGCTGGCCGCGGCCCGGCAGTCCTTCGTCGACGGACTGAGCCTGGCGGCGGGCGTGGGCGCGGCCGTCCTGCTGGCCACGGCGGTCGCGGCGTGGTTCCTGCTGCGCGGGCAGCGGCTCGACGGCGGAGCCGAGCACGCCTGACCCGCTCGCCGACGGCTTCGTTTCCGTTCTCGCAGGCGCCACCGACCATGACACGTCGTACGAACCGCCGGAAAGGGGGCGACGTTCGTGCTGTGGTTCCCCGAGCCCGGCGAGCTCCATGCGAACGGCGGGCCGCCCGAGAAGTGGCCCGCCGTACAGGAGACATCGGGGTCGCGCGGCCTTCCAAGGGCTTTGGAGCAGGCGGCCTGCCACCGCCCCGGGTCGGGCGGCCTCCGGGCCTCGGAGCCAGGGGCGTTGTCACCCCCGGGTTCGGACAGCCTTCCGCCGTCGAACGCCTACGCCGCCTTCTTCGCCTTGGTGGCGTACATGTCCACGTACTCCTGCCCGGACAGCCGCATGACCTCCGCCATCACCGAGTCGGTCACCGCCCGCAGCACGTAGCGGTCGCGGTCCATGCCCTCGTACCGGGAGAACTCCATGGCCTCGCCGAAGCGGACCGTGACGCGGCCCGGCCGCGGCATGCCCCGGCCGCCCGGCTGGAGCTTGTCGGTGCCGACCATCGCGAACGGCACCACGGGCGCGCCGGTCATCAGCGTGAGCCGGGCGATGCCGGTGCGGCCGCGGTACAGGCGGCCGTCGGGGGAGCGGGTGCCCTCGGGGTAGATGCCGAAGACCTTGCCCTCCTCCAGCACCCGGCGGCCCGTCATCAGCGCCGCCACACCGCCGTTCGCGCCGTCCCGGTCGACCGGGATCATGCCGACGCCGGTGAAGAACCACGCCATCAGCCGGCCCTTGATGCCCTTGCCGGTGACGTACTCGTCCTTGCCGATGAAGAACACCTGCCGCTTGGTGACCAGCGGAAGCACGATCGAGTCGATGAACGTCAGGTGGTTGCCGGCCATGATCACCGGACCGTCGGCCGGGATGTGCTCCGCGCCCTCCACCTGGGGGCGGAACATCAGGCGCATGATCGGGCCGAGCACTGCCTTGATGAACGCGAAGCGGGACAACGGGCCCTCCGGAGTCAAGATGCCGTCGATGGATGCCGTATTGAGTCTGTGCAGGTGAGGACATTACTCGCGGCCCGGGGGGTCCCGCACATCGGGCAGATCGGATTCACCGAGACCTTACGCACCGTTGACGCACGTTTACCTGCGGTGGCGCGCCGTGGACGGCACGTAACGCGACCGCCACGATGTGACCGACATCGCCCGGGGCGCACCGGACGGGTCCCCCGCGGGGCCGGACCGAATCGGACCGGAACCGACGGACCGTCACCTCTCCCCACGCACAGGCCCTCCGACATCCAGCGTCACCCACGTGTTCCACCGGGGGTCTCCCATCCGTCATGTACGCGCCCCTACGATCGGCCCGCACCGGCGGCACGAGGCCGGGGCACAGGAACACGAGGTCGACGGCAGGGAGGCCACTGATGGGAACGCAGAAGTCGAACGAGCAGGCCCGGGAGAACGCGCTCGGCACCGGACGGCGGGCGCTCCTGGGCGCGGCCGTGCTCGGAGGCGGCGCCGTCCTCGGCCTGTCCGGCACGGCGAGAGCCGACGTCCGTCAGCAGGGCCGTGGCATGAAGAGCCTGCCCGTCCCCACGATCATCGGCCACCGGGGCGCCAGCGGCTACCGCCCCGAGCACACCTTCGGCGCCTACGACCTCGCCCTCGACATGGGAGCCGACATCGTCGAGGCCGGCGACCTCGTCCCCACCAGGGACGGTCACCTCGTCTGCCGCCACGAGCCGGAGATCGGCGGCACCACGGACGTCGCCGAGCACCCGGAGTTCGCCGACCGCAAAAAGACCAAGCTCCTCGACGGCGTCTCCACCACCGGCTGGTTCACCGAGGACTTCACGCTCGCCGAGCTGAAGACCCTGCGGGCGATCGAGCGCATCCCGGCCAACCGCCCCCACAACACCCTCTACAACGGCCGCTGGGAGATTCCGACCTTCGAAGAGGTCCTGAAGTGGCAGGACGAGCAGACCCGCAGGCGGGGCAGGCAGGTCTGGATCTACCCGGAGCTCAAGCACCCCACCTACTTCCGCAAGCAGGGCCTCGAACTGGAGCAGCGCGTCGCCAAGCTGCTGCGCAAGCACCGCAAGGACCGGTGGAACTCGCCGGTCATCCTCCAGTCCTTCGAGCCGACGAGCATCCAGCGCTTGAACAAGCTGGTCGACAACCCGCTCGTGGTGCTGCTCTCCGGCGCGAACGACCGCCCCTGGGACTTCGTGGAGACCGGTGACCCGCGCAAGGTCGCCGACCTGATCAAGCCGGCCGGCCTGCGCGAGATCGCCTCCTACGCCCAGGGCATCGGCCCGACCCTCGACCTGATCATCCCCAAGGACGCGTCCGGCAAGCTCACCGAGCCGACGACCCTCGTCGCGGACGCCCATCGGGTGGGTCTCGTCCTGCACCCCTGGACCCTGCGCAACGAAAACCCCTTCCTGCCCGCCAACTTCCGCAAGGGCACCGACGCCGACGCCTACGGCGATGTCTTCGGCGCCTACCGGACGTACTTCGCCACCGGCATCGACGGCGTCTTCACCGACCACCCCGACACCGGCCTGCTGGCCCGCCAGGACTTCGTCAACCGCTGAGTCCTCCTTCCCCGATTGGGGTGAGTTCCGGCCGCCCGGGCAACCCGTCGCCCGGGCGGCCGCGTCGCTCCGTACATGACGCACGACCTGGTCACCGCTCTGCGCCCGCTGCTCACCGCCGAGGCGTCCGCCGAGGCGCATGCCTCGGGGGCCGAGCCGGGCGATCTGGAGCAGGCGGTCTGGCTCCGCCTCCTGGAGCGCCTCGAAGCGCAGGACCCACCACGCGATCCGCAGGGCTGGCTGCGCCGGGCGGTCCGCTCCGAGGCGCGTCGCACCCGCCGGACGACCCGCCGCGAACGGCCGTACGCCGTCGAGCCCGCCGACGACGCCGACCGCGATCCCGAACGGCTCGCCCTGGCCGCCGCCCGGCGCCGCGCCCTGCGCGACGCGGTCCGCCGGCTCCCCGGCCGCTGTCCCCGTCTGATGGAGGCCCTGCTCTCCCCCCAGGACCTGACATACCGGGAAATCGCGGGGGAGTTGGGTATCTCACAGGGCAGTCTGGGCCCGGAACGCTCCAAATGCCTGGGATGCCTGCGGCGTTTGCTCACACCGGAGGTTGCGGCCCGCTGAGGACGGGGATAGGAGTGAGGGACGACAGGTGATCAGGTGAGCGGGAGGCGTGCGCACATGGGCATGAGCGTGACCATCTCTGCTGCGGCCGAGCAGGACGCGGAGCAGATCTTCAGGTTGCAGTACCTGTGCTTCCAGAGCGAGGCCGCGCTGTACGGCAACTACCGCATCGACCCGCTCGTCCAGACCCTGGACTCGGTGCGCAAGGAGGTCGCGGAGGACTGCGTGTTCGTGGCGCGGCTGGGCGACGAGGTCGTCGGCTCGGTGCACGGCTCGGTGACCGAGGACGGCGCCGCCGCCATCGGCAAACTCTGCGTCCACCCCCGACTCCAGGGCCACGGCATCGGGGCCCGCCTCCTGCGCGCCGCCGAGTCGGCCCTGGCCGAGCAGCACGGCGCCAAGAAGTTCCGTCTCCACACCGGCCACCGCAGCGAGGGCCACCTGCGCCTGTACCGCAGGGTGGGTTACGAGGCGGTGGGGACGTCCCAGGGCGCGGACGGCATCACGATGATCGTCCTGGAGAAGCAGGCGGGGACGTACGCGAAAACGGCCTGAGTCCTTCAGGGGCGCGGCGCCGCACCCTGGGGGGGCTGCGCCGCGTGACGAGACCTGCCGCAGGCGACCGGTGGCCGCCTGATCACCTCAGGCGGCCTCCCCGCGCCGCGACTTCCGCAGCCAGAAGATCGCCGACAAGGGCAACACCACCGGGATGAAGACGTACCCCATCCCGTAGTCCGACCACACGGTGGCGTCAGGGAACGCCGACGGCTCGACCAACGTCCAGGTCCCGACCGTCAGCACGCCCGCGAGCTCGGCGACACAGCACACCAGCGCAGCCTTACGGGCCGTCTCCCCACCCCGCACCAGCGTGTAGGTGATGAACCCGTACACCAGCCCCGCCGCCGCCGACAACGAGTAAGCGAGCGGAGCCCGGTCGAACTCCGTGGCGATCTGGTACGCCGACCGCGACACCGCCCCCACGACCATCACGCCGTACAGCCACACCAGCAACATCCCCGGCCCGCTGGTCAGCCGCGTCCGCGTCGCCATCTCAGCCTCCCCAGATGTCATGGAGCCGCACCTCCAGCACGGCCAGCACGACACCGCCGGCGGCCACCGTCACCGAACCCCACCGGGTCCGCTCCGCCAGCGACATGAAGCCCGTCGCCGGAACGCACGCGAACGCGCCCAGCAGATACGCCACGAAGATCGTCGTGCCCTGCTCCGGCTTCTCGCCCTGCGCCAGCCGCACGATCCCCACCACCAGCTGGACCAGCGTCAGCAGGGTCACCACGGCCATCCCGATGAAGTGCCAGTCCTTCGTCGGCTGGTCGCGGTACGCGGCCCAGCCGCACCAGGCGGCGAGCAGCAGCGCGGCGACGCCGGTCGCCAGCGTCAGGGCATCAAGCATGGCAGTGACCTTAATACGGCCGAAAAGACCCGGGGCCGCCGACCCCGGCCGGGCCGGCTGCCGCGGCCCCGTAGGGTCGAAGGCATGAAGATCCACGCTCAAGCCCTGCTGTTCGACAACGACGGAACCCTCGTCTCGTCCCTCGCGTCCGTCGACCGCTGCTGGACGCGGTGGGCCGGTGAGTACGGGATCACGGCCGAGGAGTTCGCGCGGGTGGAGCTGCACGGGCGGCCGGCCGCGGAGATAGCCGCCGACCTGCTGCCCGCGGCCGTCGTGCCGCAGGCCGTCGCGCGGATCGAGGACCTGGAGGTGGAGGACGTGCCCAACGGTGGCGTGCACCTGCTGCCCGGGACCCGCGCCTTCCTCGACGCGCTGCCCGCCGAGTGCTGGGCCGTCGTCACGTCCGCCACCCGGCGCCTGGCCGAGGCCCGCCTCGACGCCGTGGGCATCCTGCCCAAGACCCTCGTCGCCGCTGACGACATCACCCGCGGCAAGCCCGACCCCGAGCCCTATCTGCTCGCCGCCCGTCTCCTCGGCGTCGACCCGGCCCACTGCGTCGTCTTCGAGGACGCCCCCGCGGGCCTCGCCGCGGGCCGGGCCGCCGGCATGACCACCGTGGCGTTGACCACAACCCACCGGGCCCACGAGCTCCACGCCGACCTGGTGGTGGACGACCTGTCGGCCTTGTCCGCACTGGTCACCGACCGGGGAATCGAGATCTCCGTACGCGCCTGACGGCCGTCCGCTCCCTGTCCACCGCTGTCCAGTATGCGGACAGCGGTGCCCGGTCAGGACCGTACGCATGTTTTACTGATCGCATGACCACGACGAGCGACCGCATCCCTGCGACCGAGGCGACCCCGACGCCCGGTGCTCGTTGCATGGGTCGCGCGCACTGTATGTGCCGAATGTGTGCTTTCTAGAGGGCCCCTGCACCACCTGAGCCTCGCGCCCCGAAGCGAGAGCCCGCTCATGTCCGCGCGTACGCACGGCGTACCCGACTGAGTCACGCCCCGCGCACACCGCCTTCTCCCCGGTTCCACCGCGTTCGCGAGAGCCGTGCTGCGCCCAGGCTGCTTCGACCCTGAACGCCTCGTGCCGGCGCCCACACCCGCGCCGCGCACTCGACAGTGACGGAAACCCACGTGATCACCACCTCGGGCCTGACCAAGGTCTACCGCTCACGCGGACGCGAGGTCACCGCCCTGGACGGCGTCGACCTGCACGTCCGCGAAGGCGAGGTGTACGGCGTCATCGGCCAGTCCGGCGCCGGCAAGTCCTCGCTCATCCGCTGCGTCAACCTGCTGGAACGCCCCACCGCGGGCACCGTGACGGTCGACGGGCAGGACCTCACCGCCCTGGCCGGTCGCGGACCGCGCGCCGGCAGGGAACTGCGGCGGGTGCGCAGCCGTATCGGCATGGTCTTCCAGCACTTCAACCTGCTGGCCTCCCGGACCGTGCAGGACAACGTCGAACTGCCGCTGGAGATCCTCGGCAAGTCCGGGAAGGACCGCTCCCGCAAGGCGCTGGAACTGCTCGACCTGGTAGGCCTCGCCGACAAGGCAAAGGCCTACCCGGCCCAGCTCTCCGGCGGCCAGAAGCAGCGCGTCGGCATCGCCCGCGCCCTCGCCGGCGACCCCAAGGTGCTGCTGTCCGACGAGGCCACCAGCGCCCTCGACCCGGAGACCACCCGCTCGATCCTGACGCTGCTGCGCGATCTGAACCGGCAGCTCGGTCTGACCGTCCTGCTCATCACGCACGAGATGGACGTGGTGAAGTCGATCTGCGACTCGGCCGCCCTCATGGACAGGGGCCGCGTCGTCGAGTCCGGCACGGTGAGCGAACTCCTGGCCACCCCGGGCTCCGAACTGGCCTCCGCGCTGTTCCCGCTCGGCGGTGCGGCCTCCGCCGACGACCGCACCGTCCTCGACGTCACCTTCCAGGGCGAGAGCGCGACCCAGCCGGTCATCTCCCAGCTCGCCCGCACCTACAACATCGACATATCGATCCTCGGTGCCGCCATCGACACCGTCGGCGGCCTCCAGGTCGGCCGCATGCGCCTCGAACTGCCCGGCCGCTACGAGGACAACGTCGTACCGATCGGCTTCCTGCGCGAACAGGGGCTGCACATCGATGTCCTGGGCGCCTCCGGCGACGCGCCCGCGCTGGTCAAGGAGGGCGCCAAGTGACCTGGTCCGAGATGCAGCCGCTGCTGGCACAGGCCTGTACCGAGACGCTGGTCATGGTCGGCTGGTCCACCCTGATCGCCGTCCTCGGCGGCCTTCCCCTCGGCATCCTGCTCGTCCTCACCGACAAGGGCGGCCTGCTGCAGAGCACCGTGCTGAACAAGGCCATCGGGCAGGTCGTGAACGTCGGCCGCTCGATGCCGTTCATCATCCTCATGGTCGCGCTGATGAGCTTCACCCGCTGGGTGACGGGCACGACCATCGGCAGTGAGGCCGCGATCGTGCCGCTCGCCATCGGCGGCATCCCCTTCTTCGCGCGCCTGGTCGAGACGGCCGTCCGCGAAGTGGACCACGGGCTCGTCGAGGCCGTGCAGGCCATGGGCGGCAACACCTGGACCATCGTCCGCAAGGTCCTCGTGCCCGAGGCGCTCCCGTCGCTCATCGCCAGCACGACCACCACGGTCATCGCCCTGATCGGTTACTCGGCCATGGCCGGCACGGTCGGCGGCGGCGGACTCGGCGACCTCGCCGTCCGCTACGGCTACCAGCGCTTCGAGACCGGCCTGATGTGGATCACCGTCGCGATCCTCGCCGTCGTCATCTCGCTGATCCAGTTCGCCGGCGACCACGCCGCGCGCACCCTGCACCGCCGCGGCGGCCGCTCCGGCCCCGGCCCGAAGCTCCGGCTGCTCAGGGCCAAGGAGCCCGCGGCGGCCGACGTCAGCAAGGTCGCCTGAGACCCGCGCCGGCGTAACCCCTTACCCCCTGACTCCCCGTTCCACCCAAGACGGGGTCGCACCACCCATAAGGAAAGGCACTTTTCGTGCGTAACACCGCCAAGTTCACCACCGCCGTCCTCGCCACCGGAGCCCTCACCTTCGGGCTCACCGCCTGCGGCTCGGGCAAGGACTCCGCCTCCGCCGACACCTCCGGCCCGCTGGTCGTCGCCGCCAGCCCCGTCCCGCACGCCGAGATCCTGACCTACGTCAAGGACAACCTGGCGAAGAAGGCGGGGCTCGACCTGGAGGTCAAGGAGTTCACCGACTACGTCACGCCGAACACGGCGACGGAGGACGGCTCGGCGGGCGCCAACTACTTCCAGAACCAGCCGTACCTCGACGACTTCAACAAGAAGAACGGCACCCACATCGTGCCCGTCGTCACGGTCCACCTGGAGCCTCTCGGCCTGTACTCCCACAAGGTCAAGAAGGCCGACGACCTCAAGAGCGGTGCGACCGTCGCCATCCCCAACGACACCGTCAACGAGGCCCGGGCGCTGAAGCTGCTCGCCGCCAACGGTCTGATCACGCTCAAGGACGGCGTCGGCAACGAGGCGACTCCCTCGGACATCACCAAGAACCCCAAGAACCTCAAGTTCAAGGAGCTGGAGGCGGCCCAGACCTCGCGCTCCCTGGACGACGTGGACGCCGCCGTCATCAACGGCAACTACGCCATCGAGTCCGACCTGAAGCCCGCCGAGGACGCCCTCGTCCTGGAGTCCGCGAAGAACAACCCGTACGGCAACTTCCTCGCGGTCAAGAAGGGCAACGAGGGCGACCCGCGCGTCAAGAAGCTCGCCGAGCTCCTCACCTCGCCCGAGGTCAGGAAGTTCATCGAGGACAAGTACGCCGGCTCCGTGATCGCCTCCTTCTGAGGCGCCCGCCGAGCCGCAGGCACCCACGGGGTGCCCTCCCGAGCGGGAGGGCACCCCGTGGTGCGGTTCGGTGCTTTCATGCTGCATGCTGGGCAGTTCAGCAGGCCCTGAAGGTTTTCCGAAGGTTACGGAGTGGCGCATGACAGGCACCTTCCCCGACGTCTCCCTCAGCACGGAGCGGTTGGTTCTGCGCCCCTTCGAGGAGCCGGACGTCGAGGCGTTCGCCGAGATGATGAACGACGAACTCGTCACCGCCTGGACCTCCGTGCCGCAGCCCTACACCGAGGCCGACGCCCGACACTGGATCACCGACCTCGCCCCCGCCGAACGCACCGAGGGCCGCGGCATCGTCTTCGCCGTCACCGAGTTCCTCACCCAGCGCCTCGTCGGCGTCGTACACCTGAAGAACACCGACTGGCGGGTGCGCTCCAGCGAGATGGCCTACGTCATCGCGCCCTGGGCCCGTGGCGAGGGCTACGCCTCCGAAGCCGCTCTCGCCGCCGCGCAGTGGCTCTTCCACGACCAGAAGTTCGAACGGCTGGAACTGCGCACCGCCGCCGACAACACCGCCTCCCAGCAGGTGGCCCAGAAGATCGGCTGCATCAGCGAGGGCGTGCTGCGGGGCGCCTGGATAGCACGGAGCAGAGCGGACAACGGCGAGTGGACCGACGTCCGCACCGACCTCATCGTCTGGAGCCTGCTGCCCGAGGACCTGGAGGGCGTCGGCGACCAGCTGACCGGCGGCTTCACCTCGTTCGACGACTGGAACTGATCCCACGGCCCGGGCTCCGGCGCACCCGCCGGCGCGTTCACCGGGTACCCTCACGGAGCCCGCCCGCGGGCCGTTCGCACCACCACCGCCCGGCCTCACCCGCCGGCACCACCCGGAGCGACCGCGCACGGACGACCTGCTCCGGACAACGAGCTCCCACGGCACGCTCCGGACCACCAGCTCGCAACGACCTGAACCGGACAACCTGCACGACCTGCCCCGAACGACCTGCACCACCTGCGAGAACCACCAGGAGACTGACGACGATGGCCGACCGGGTCACGGTGATCGGCTGGGACGGCTCGCCGCTGACCGCCGCGGCACGCGCCGCCCTGGGCGCCGCCACGCTGGTGGCCGGTGCCGCCCACCACCTCGCGCTTGCCGAGGTGCCCCCGACCGCCGAGCGCATCCGTCTCGGCAGCGTCGCCCTCGCCGCCCGCCGCATCGCCGCCCACCGCGGCACCGCCGTCGTGCTCGCCGACGGCGACCCCGGCTTCTTCGGCGTCGTACGCACCCTGCGCGCGCCCGAGTTCGGCCTGGAGGTCGAGGTCGTCCCCGCCGTCTCCTCCGTCGCCGCCGCCTTCGCCCGCGCCGGGATGCCGTGGGACGACGCCCACGTGGTCGTCGCACACCCCCGCACCCTGCGACGCGCGGTGAACGTCTGCCGAGCCCACACCAAAGTCGCGGTCCTGACCTCACCCGGCGCCGGACCCGCCGAACTCGGCCTGCTCCTGGAGGGAATCCACCGCACCTTCGTCATCTGCGAGGAACTGGGCACCGCACGCGAGCAGGTCACCGTCGTCACCTCGGACAAGGCCGCCGACCACACCTGGCGCGATCCCAACGTCGTCATCGTCATCGGCGGCCCGGCCGCCGCGGGCGAGTCGGGCGGCTGGATCGCCGGACGCGACCCGTCCACCGGACCGCGCGGCTGGTCGCGGCCTGCCGCGGCGTACGGCGGCGACCTCGGCGAGAGCGAGACCGACCTGCTCCGCACCTCCCAACTCGCCCGGCTGGGACCGCGCCTCGGCGACCTCGTGTGGGACATCGGCTGCGGCAGCGGCGCCTTCGCCGTCGAGGCCGCGCGCGCCGGCGCCGCCGTCATCGCCGTCGACAGCGACCTCAACGCCTGCGCCCGCACGGACGCCACCGCCCGCCGCTGGGGCGTCCAGCTCCAGATCGTCCACGGCACCGCCCCGCACGTCCTGGAGAGACTCCCCGAACCGGACGTCGTCCGCGTCGCCGGCGGGGGAGCGGCCGTGGTCTCCGCGGTCGCCGACCGCCGCCCGCAGCGCATCGTCACCCACGCCGCCACCCGCGACGCCGCCGAACTCATCGGCCGCGACCTGACCGAACACGGCTACCGCGTCGAGTGCGCCCTCCTGCAGTCCGTCGAACTCGACACCAGGGCCTGGACGGAGAAGGAACGGAGCGTCGCGTTCCTGCTCAGCGGGGTTCTGCCGGACCGCGCGCCCTGACCCTCATACCGTCCCCGTGATCGGGTTGTCGTACCGCGCGCGGTAGGCTGGCCGATCGCTGCACCGCACTCGGACGCCCGGCGGTTCGTCGGTCAATGTCCGGAAAACCCACCCCATTTGGGATGGGTGTGGTACGGCAGAACCGGAGGACGCGCAACGTGGCGCAGTCCACAGCGGAACCGTCGCCGATCATGCTGTCGCGACGGCGGTACGGCCGCGACAATGCCAGTGAATGGTTTTGTCGCCTTTTCCGGGCGCGCCGTTCGTGCCGCTGAGGACGCACGCTCGTTCTTCACTGTGGGGCGGTCAGTGCGCCGTTCCGGGTGAGCTGGTCGTAGAAGCACTAACCGATGGGCGAGGGGTACGCATGACCGACACCGGCCAGGTCCCGGGCGAGGGGCTGCCGGAGAACGCAGGCATGGTGGAGCAGCCGGGCGCCCCCGCGCACGGCTCGTACGCCTACCTCTCCGAAACCACCGCCGAGGACGAAGACCTGCTACTGCCGGGCGCCCAGGGCGCCTGGGGCAACGAGGTCCCGCCGCCCGCGCCGGAGCCGGTCGTCGAGACCGTGCACCAGCCGGACGCGCACGAACTCTCCGGCCGCGACAGCGGCTCGGTCGACCTCGGCGGCGTGCGTCTGCCCGACCCCCCGCCGATCCCGCCCATCACCCCGCGCCGGCCGCTGCACCTCGGCCCGCCCATCCCCGACACCTCCGCCAGCCCGGTCCGCTCCCTCGCCGACCGCGGCCCGGCGGCCGTGCCGGTACGGCAGCCCGGCCCGCCCACGACGGGTGGCCCCGAGTACCTCGACGCCCCCCCTGCGCAGGAGACGCCCGCGCAGGTGCCCGCGCAGTCGGCGGTGCCCTGGGGCGCGCAGGCCGTGGCTCAGGCCCCGGTGAGCGCCGGGGAGGCGCCTGGGGAAACGGTTGTCCCGGCGCCCGCGCCCGCGCACGAGTCGGCGCAGGAGCCGGTGGGCGCCGCGCAGGCGGTGATCGCCCGGGTCGCGACGGAGGCGGGCACGGCGACCGTCGGCGCGCCGACGGACCAGGGCGCGGCTGCGGAGCAGCCGGCGGAGGCCGGGCGGGCAGTGCGGGCTCCGCAGGGTGCGCAGGAAACGGAGGCCGTGGGCGAGCAGGGTGGTGCGGCGCTGTCCGACCAGGCCGCGCCTGCTGAGGGCGCCGTGGCGGGCGCGGGGCAGGAGCCGTCGTCCGAGGCCCCCGCCGGTGAGGTCGCCCAAAGCCTTGCCCAGGATCCGGGCGAGGGAGGAGAAACGGGCGTACCCGTGGTTTCCGCCGAGAGCGACGGCCGGACCGCCGCCGCCCCGGTCGGCGAGGCCGCGCAGGGGCAGGCGGTCTCGGACACCGGACCGGTTGACGAGACGGTCCAGTCCCAGCAAGTCGCCGCCGCTCCGGAGCAGGCCCAGGTGCCCGACGCCACGTCGGCGGCCGACGCTCCGGTGGCTGCCTCTCCTGAAACCCCGGTGGCCGAGTCCACCGTCGCCGAGCCGGCGACCGCACCCGAGGCCGTCGCCGACCAGTCCGCCCCGGAGCCGAACGGGGCTGAGGCCGTCGTGCCCGCGGGAGAGACCGGCCCTGACGCCGTCGTGCCCGCTCCTGCGGGGACCGCTTCTGAGAGTGTGGCGCAGGCGCCTGAGGCGACCGCCTCCGAATCGGGCCCCGAGGCCGGCGGTCCGGAGACAGCCGCGCCCGTTGCCGAGGCGGCCGTCCCCGGGGCCGTCGCGCCCGCTGTCGACGGGGCTGCCCCGGAGGCGGCTCCCCAGGCTCCGGAGGCCGTCGGCCCGGAGACGGCTCAGGCCGCGGGCACGGTCGCGTCCGAGGCCGCGCAGGCCGCCGAGACCGTCGGCCCCGAGTCTGCTCACGCCGCCGGAACCGTCGGCCTTGAGACGGCTCAGGCCCACGAGACGGCTCAGGCCCACGAGACCGCTCAGGCCCACGAGACCGCTCAAGCCCCCGAGACGTTCGCCGCCCCGGCCCAGCCCACCGACACCGCCGTGCCCGCCCCCGCAGCCGAGCCGGTCGCGTCCGCCCCCACGGCGGAGTCGATGGCGCCCGCCCCCGCATCCCTCCAGCCGGCGGCGCCGGCCCCGGGAGAGACCATCGAGACAGCGCCCCTCCCGGAGTCCGCGCCCGCGGCCGCCCCACAGGCGCCGCAGTCGGCACACGGCTCCCCGGCCCCCGCCGAGGACGTCTCCGCCGCAGCCCCTGAACCGCCGCACCCGCAGGCGGGCACCGACCCGGCCCCGCAGGTCGCTCAGGTCGACAGCGCACCGGCCACCCAGCACCCGCAGGCGGACACCGTGCCCGTCGCAGGCCCGGCGCAGGGACACCCCGAGCAGCAGCCCCTCCCGCAGGCCCAGCCGCACGACCCGCAGCCGGTGCAGGGCCCGCAGCAGGCCCAGGCCGTCCAGCCCGCCGCCGAAGTGCCCGCAGCGCCCGAGGCGCAGGTGTCCCTCCCGGAACAGCCGGGCCCGGTGGACGCCGCTCCCCAGGGCGTGGACGCGCCCGCCCCCGCAACCGGCGAGGCGGCGACGCCCCCCGCTCCCGCCCCGGCCGCCGCCCAGCCTGCCGGAGCACAGGCCGTGGAGCCTCCCGCCCCCGACGCGGCGCCCACGGCCGCCCCCGAGGCGCAGGACGAGCCCGGCCCCGGCGACGCTTCCGTCCAGCCCGGCGGCGTCCCTCAGGAGACCGGCCCCGGTGAGCCCGTCGGCCAGTTCCCGCCGGCCGAGGGCTCCGAACCGAGCGCGCACCCGGCGCCGGACCCCGCCGCCACTGTCCCCGCACCCCGCGCGGCCGAGGCGGCACGGGCCGGAGCGCACACCGCGCCGGATCCCGAACTGGTGCAGAACGCGGACGACCTGGACACCCGGGCCGCGGACCAGGAAGACCAGGAAGACCACAACCACCGGAACGACCGGCGAGACCAGCAGGTCGAGCAGGTCCAGGAAGAAGAGAGCACGGCCGCAGTGGCAGAAGAACGACAGCCCACGGGCCCGGCCGCGCCCCCGTACGACGACGCCGAGCGCGAGGCCGTCCTGAAGGTCATGCGCGAACGCCGCGACATCCGCAACGGCTTCCGCAGCGACCCCATCCCGCACGAGGTGCTGCTCCGCGTCCTGGAGGCCGCCCACACCGCGCCCTCCGTCGGCCACTCTCAGCCCTGGGACTTCGTCGTCATCCGCTCGGCGGACACCCGCCGCAGCATGCACGAACTGGCCATGCGCCAGCGCGAGGCCTACGCGAAGTCTCTCCCCAAGGGCCGGGCGAAGCAGTTCAAGGAACTGAAGATCGAGGCCATCCTCGACACCCCGGTGAACATCGTCGTCACCGCCGACCCGACCCGCGGCGGCCGCCACACCCTGGGCCGTCACACGCAGCCGCAGATGGCGCCGTACTCCGCCGCGCTGGCCGTGGAGAACCTCTGGCTCGCCGCCCGCGCCGAGGGCCTCGGCGTCGGCTGGGTCAGCTTCTTCGACGAGCGCGAGATGGTCCGCGCCCTCGGCCTGCCCGAGCACCTGGAGGTCATCGCCTACCTGTGCGTCGGGTACGTCGACGAGTTCCCGGACGAGCCGGAGCTGATGCAGGCAGGCTGGTCCAAGCGCCGCCCGCTGTCGTGGGTCGTGCACGAGGAGACGTACGGCCGCCGCGCCCTGCCCGGGGAGGACCCCCACGACCTGCTCGCCGAAACCGTCGCACAGATCCGCCCGCTGGACGCCAAGGCGCTCGGCGAGGCCTGGGAGCGGCAGAAGCGCATGACCAAGCCGGCGGGTGCACTCGGCATGCTGGAGATCATCTCCGCGCAGCTGTCGGGCCTGTCCCGCCAGTGCCCGCCGCCGATCCCGGAGCCCGCCGCCGTCGCGATCTTCGCCGGTGACCACGGCGTGCACGCCCAGGGCGTTACCCCCTGGCCGCAGGAGGTCACCGCCCAGATGGTGGCGAACTTCCTCGGCGGGGGAGCGGTCTGCAACGCCTTCGCCACCCAGGTCGGCGCGGAGGTGTGCGTCGTGGACGTCGGTGTCGCCGCCGACCTGCCGGCGACGCCCGGGCTGCTGCCCCGCAAGGTCCGCGCGGGCACGTCCGACATGACCACCGGCCCCGCGATGACCCGCGAGGAGGCCAAGAAGGCCATCGAGGTGGGCATTGAGACGGCCCGCGACCTGGTGGCGGCCGGCAACAAGGCGCTGCTGACGGGCGAGATGGGCATCGCCAACACGACGGCGTCCGCCGCGCTCATCTCCGTCTTCACGGGCGCCGACCCGGCCGAGGTCACGGGCCGGGGCACCGGCATCAACGACGAGACCCTCGCCCGCAAGACCGAGGTCGTCCGCCGCGCGCTGGAACTGCACCAGCCGGACCCGGCCGACCCGATCGGCGTCCTCGCCGCGATCGGCGGCTTCGAGCACGCCGCCATCGTCGGTCTGCTCCTCGGCGGCGCCTCCCTGCGTACCCCGGTGATCCTGGACGGCGTCAGCGCCGGCGCCGCGGCCCTCGTGGCCCGCGCGATCGCCCCCGAGGTGCTGGCCGCATGCATCGCGGGCCACCGCAGCGCCGAGCCCGGCCATGTCGCCGCGCTCAACAAGCTCGGCCTGCGCCCGCTCGTCGACCTCGACCTGCGCCTGGGCGAGGGCACGGGCGCGCTGCTCGCCCTGCCGCTGGTGCAGAGCACGGCACGGGCGATGCACGAGGTCGCGACGTTCGACTCGGCGGGAGTCACCGAGAAGTAGCGTCCGGCCGGGGTGGGGTCCACGAGCGGTCCGTCGCCGGCACCCCACCCCCGCCGTACGCTGAACCCACGTCTAAAATCCGCACGTCAGGGCTGCTCCAGAGCCGTAGCGCCCATCGCACGCCGCCTGCCCGAGGAGCCGCACCCTCATGGCCGAACACCCCGCCTACCCCGTAGGCCTCCGCCTCACCGGCCGTCGCGTGGTCGTCCTCGGCGGCGGCCAGGTCGCCCAACGCCGCCTCCCGGCCCTCATCGCCGCGGGCGCGGACATCCTCCTCGTCTCCCCGGAGGCGACCCCGTCCGTCGAGGCGATGGCGGACGCCGGCGAGATCACCTGGGAGCGGCGCCGGTACGCGGAGGGCGACCTCGCGGACGCCTGGTACGCCCTGATCGCCACCAGCGACCCCGAGGCCAACCGCGCGGCCTCCGCCGAGGCCGAACGCCATCGCGTCTGGTGCGTCCGCTCCGACGACGCCGACGCCGCGACCGCCTGGACCCCGGCCACCGGCACCAGCGAGGGCGTCACGGTCGCCGTCCTGACCACGGACGCGCGCGGCCGCGACCCCCGCCACACCGCCGCCGTCCGTGACGCGGTCGTCGAGGGCCTGCGCGACGGCACCCTCGTGGCCCCGCACCACCGCACCCGTACCCCGGGAGTCGCCCTCGTCGGCGGCGGCCCCGGCGACCCGGACCTGATCACCGTGCGCGGCCGCCGCCTCCTCGCCGAGGCCGACGTCGTCATCGCCGACCGCCTCGGCCCGCGCGACCTGCTCGCCGAACTCCCGCCGCACGTCGAGGTGATCGACGCGGCGAAGATCCCGTACGGCCGTTTCATGGCGCAGGAGGCCATCAACAACGCGCTGATCGAGCACGCCAAGCAGGGCAAGTCGGTCGTCCGGCTGAAGGGCGGCGATCCATACGTCTTCGGCCGGGGCATGGAGGAGCTCCAGGCGCTGGCCGAGGCGGGCATCCCCTGCACGGTCGTGCCCGGCATCTCCAGCTCCATCTCGGTGCCGGGCGCGGCCGGCATCCCGGTCACCCACCGGGGCGTCGCCCACGAGTTCACCGTGGTCAGCGGGCACGTGGCCCCCGACGACGAGCGCTCCCTGGTCGACTGGCCGTCGCTGGCCAAGCTGACCGGCACGCTGGTGATCCTCATGGGCGTCGACAAGATCGGCAAGATCGCCGAGACGCTCGTCGCGCACGGCAAGTCCCCGGACACCCCGGTCGCCCTGGTGCAGGAGGGCACGACGGCCGCCCAGCGCCGCGTCGACGCCACCCTCGCCACGGTCGCCGAGACGGTCCGTACCCACGAGGTCAGGCCTCCGGCAGTCATCGTCATCGGCGAGGTCGTCGGCGTCGGCCCGCGAGGCCTGGAGTAACCCCGGGTAACACGACCGATCCCAGCCGTTGGCACCGCACTCAGGACGAGGCAGTATCACCCTGTGGCCGATCTCATCACCGTCGAGGACCCCGACGACCCGCGCCTGCGCGACTACACGGGCCTGACCGACGTCGAACTGCGCCGCAAGCGCGAACCGGCCGAGGGCCTTTTCATCGCCGAGGGCGAGAAGGTCATCAGACGGGCCAAGGAAGCGGGCTACGAGATGCGCTCCATGCTGCTCTCGGCCAAGTGGGTCGACGTCATGCGCGACGTCATCGACGAGCTCCCGGCCCCGGTGTACGCGGTCAGCCCAGAGCTCGCCGAGCAGGTCACCGGCTACCACGTGCACCGCGGCGCTCTCGCCTCCATGCAGCGCAAGCCCCTGCCCACGGCCGCCGAACTCCTGCGCACCGCCCGCCGGGTCGTGATCATGGAGTCGGTCAACGACCACACCAACATCGGCGCGATCTTCCGCTCGGCCGCCGCCCTCGGCATGGACGCGGTCCTGCTCTCCCCGGACTGCGCGGACCCCCTGTACCGCCGCAGCGTGAAGGTTTCGATGGGCGCGGTCTTCTCCGTCCCCTACGCCCGTCTGGACACCTGGCCCAAGGGGCTGGATTCGGTCCGCGAGGCGGGCTTCACGCTCCTCGCCCTCACCCCGGACGAGAAGGCCAGGCCGCTCGACGAGGCCGCCCCGCACCGGATGGACCGCGTGGCCCTCATGCTCGGCGCCGAGGGCGACGGCCTGTCCACCCAGGCGCTGGTCGCCGCCGACGAGTGGGTGCGCATCCCGATGTCCCACGGCGTCGACTCCCTCAACGTGGGCGCGGCGGCGGCCGTGGCCTTCTACGCGGTGGCCACCGGCCGTCCCCGCGACTAGGAGGCGGCTGTGGAGCAGCGCCACGCGATCGTCGCCGTACTGCTGCGCGGCCACCGAGTCCTCGCGATCCGGCGCGGCCCCGCGGTCGCCCGCCCCGGCTACTGGCAACCGCTCAGCGGCAAGGTCGAACCGGGCGAGACACAGGAGCAGGCGCTGGTCCGCGAAGTCCGCGAGGAGGTCGGCCTGACCGTCGAGCCCCTGGCGAAGGTCTGGGAGTCGGAGACCGACGACGGCCGTTTTCGCCTGCACTGGTGGACCGCCCGCGCCGACTGCGGAGAGGTGGTCCCCGACCCCGCCGAGGTCGCCGACACCCGCTGGGTCACCCCGCGGGAGTTCCTCGCCCTGAACCCCGTCTTCGACGGCGACCGCGAGTTCTTCGAACGGATCCTGCCGGAGCTGTGACCCGCCGCCCGGCCCGGGCGCGCATCCTGGGGGCCGGCCTAGTCGTCCTGCTCCAGCACCGACTCGTACCGCTGGGACATGAGCCCGTCCTCGTCCAGCGGCTTGAAGTCCTGCCGCACCTGCTCCTGCGGCACCCGTTCGCCGTCACCGCCGAGTCCCCGCGACGGGCCCTGGCAGCCCTGTACGAGGGCGATGCCGAGCGCCACCAGCAGCGTCACCACGACGAACACGAACAGCCGCTGGCGCAGCAGCCGCGGATTGGCCGGTCGCGGCCGCCGTCCGGTCCCCGTGTTCCTGGCCGCCGGGCGTCCGGTGCCGCGAGAGACGGGGCGGTTCCCGGTGCCGGAGCGCGTGGTGGTGCGGGAGGCGGGTGTGGGGCGCGCGGCACCCGGCCGCGACGGCGTACCTCCCGTACGCGCGCCGCTGCCCCGGGAGGCGACGCTGTCCCGCGCGGCGCCGCCACCTCGCGAGCTGCTGTTGCCGCGCGACGGGGTCACGCCCCGTGCCCCGCCCCGGGAAGGAACTCCACCGCGTGCCGGAGCGGCACCGCGCGGCGGGGGAGTCACCTGACCACCCTGCGCGCCGGCCCCCTGCTGTCCGTGCGGGCGGCGCTGGGCGCGCTCGGGGTAGCTGTCGGCGAGCCGCCCGGTGGGCCGGTCGGCCTCGCCGGCCCGCGGCGAGGGCGGACGCACGTCGGCGAGGCCCTGCGCCTCCCGAGCGGCGATCTCCTTGAGCCGCAGCGACAGTTGGAGCGTGCTGGGCCGCTCCTCCGGGTCCTTGGCCAGACAGGCCTGGATGAGCGGTGCCAGGGCGTCCGGCACGCCGTGCAGGTGCGGCTCCTCGTGCACCACGCGGTACAGCATCACCTCGGAACTGCCGTGCCCGAAGGGCGAGTCGCCCATCGACGCGTACGCGAGCGTGGCACCGAGCGAGAAGACGTCGGTGGCCGGTGTGACGGCCGCCCCGCGCACCTGCTCCGGCGCGAGGAAGCCGGGGGAGCCGACCGCCGTGCCGACGTGCGTGAGCGTCGAGGCGCCGGTCGCCCAGGCGATGCCGAAGTCGATGATCCGCGGCCCCTTCGGGGACAGCAGGATGTTGGACGGCTTCAGGTCCCGGTGCACGACCCCGGCCTCGTGCACGGCGACCAGCCCCTCCGACAGGGCGGCCCCGATGGAGGCGACCTCGGCCGCACCGAGCGGCCCCTCCTCGGCTACCTTGTCGTGCAGCGAGGGCCCGGGCACGTACTGCGTGGCGAACCACGGCCGGTCCGCCTCGAGGTCGGCCGCCACCAGCCGCGCCGTGCACCCGCCGCGGATCCGCCGGGCCGCCGAGACCTCACGCGCGAACCGCGAGCGGAACTCCTGATCCTCCGCCAGGTCAGGGCGGATGACCTTCAGTGCGACTCGCTGCCCCTTCTTGTCGGAACCCAGGTAGACAACGCCCATTCCGCCCGCGCCGAGCCGTCTGTGTAGCTTGAACGAGCCGACGACGCGCGGGTCCTCGCGCCTCAGGCGCATCATCGCCATGTCCATCCCCGCTGCCCGGTCCGTGTGACGTGGCACAGCTTACGTTTCCACGGCCGCCCGCGCGCAGAGGCCGCGCCCTCTCGCACCGATCGATTGTCAGGGGCGGGCGGGGCACGTGAAGGATGGTCAGGGGGTATGCCGGCAGGGCTGGTTCGCACCGTTCGTGATCCCAACCACCCGCAGTGGAAGGAGGATTGGCCCCGTGAAGGGCGATGACGTCGAGTCGGTCGGGGACGCCGGAGACCGCAGGCGCGGGTACGAGGGGGCGGCGAGCGGGGCAGGGCACCGCGTGGAGACGACGGTACGCCGGGGCGTGGTCGAAGTGAGCGAAGTCACCCGATGGGGGTTCCCCCACGCCTTTTACGCAGTGGGGGAGGATCTGTCGTGCGGGCGGCCCGCTTCATGGCGAATCGGGTGCCGACGCTGCTGGAACAGCCGGTTCCGTGTGAGGACAGCCCGGAGGAAACAGGACAGACGGGGCGCCCCCTCCGGGAAGACCCTGAAACCTAGGACCCCGTCTCCACCCAGGGGAGTACTCCGCAGGTCATGGCTCATCCTCCGGGAGGCCCGGCAAGCGGTACGAGGGCATGACGACCGCCGCGCGCCGGACGCCTAGATTTGAGGTCAAGCGGCGGGTGCAGCACTCGTCCCCCGAGGTCAGACACCCGCCGCTGTCAACCACAACAGAGACGGTCAGGAGAGGGACCATGGCCTACACGGCACCGCGGACACTGCTCCGCACGCAGGGGCGTACGACGCTCCGTCCGCGCCGTCAGGGTCGCCGCCACCCCCTGGTGGCGACGCTCATGGCCCTTCCCCTGGCGGCCCTGCTTCTCGTCGTCTTCGACGGCTGGGAGACGGTGGCCACACAGGCGTCGTCCGTGGGCGTGATGCTGGGGCGCTGAGCGGCGACCCCAGGCCCGGAAGAGCGGTCCGGGCGGGGACATCCACCCATGAAACCCCGTGGGGACGGGGGTGCGGCGGACGGCACAGATGCCGGCGCAGCTGGGGAGCTGCGCCGGCATTGCTTTTGCCTTGAGACAGGAGATGCCCGGAGGCGGCACGACGCCGGCTCGCGCAACCGTCGTGGGCGGCCAGGCGCCCACCTCGCCCAACCAGAGAAAGCGGAGCTCGGCGGTCCACCGCGCGCGCTCCGCGCACGTGGTGTCCGGCGGCCCGCCCCACGCGACCCGCAAACGCGGCACCCGGCAGCCCACCCCACGCCACCCGAAAACGGAGGCCAGCGGCGCACCCGGCGGGACCCCACGTACCCTCGCCACCACACCCCCACCGCAGGGAGCCCCGTGACCGCAGCACCTCCCCTCCTCCCCGACCTGACCGCCCAGGTCACAGCCACGGCGCACACCCGCGCCTCAGCCTGCCCCTGCGGGATCACCGCCACCCTCGCCGACCGCCCCGACGGCACCGTCGTCCGCCACGCGGACACCGTCGCCAAGGCCCACGCCCCGGACACCCACCCCACGGACCTGACCCGCCGCCTGACCGTCGCCGTCGGCCTCCCGGACGTGCTCCTGCCCCCACTCGTCCCGACGCCGGCCGCACTGCACGGGCGGCTCGTGACCTTCTGGCCGTACGGCACCCCGGTCGACCCGGACGACCCCGACGCGGCACCCTGGGAGGCCGCCGGCACACTCCTCGCGCGGCTGCACCGCGCTCCCGCCCCCGCGGACCTGCCCCGTATGCGCGGCCCCGCCAAGGCGGCCCGGGCCGTCGCCCGCCTCCGGGACGCCGTCCCCCACCCCGCCGCCACGCCCGTCCTGGACGCCTGGGCGGCGCTGCCCGCCTGGGCCAGGGCCGAGGCCCCGATGCCCGACACCTCCACCCTGTGCCACGGCGACCTCCATCTCGGCCAGCTCGTACGCCACCCCGCCCCGGCCGGCCCCTGGCTGCTCATCGACGTCGACGACCTGGGCACCGGCGTCCCGGCCTGGGACCTGGCCCGCCCGGCGGCCTGGTACGCCTGCGGACTGCTCCCGCCCGACGAGTGGGCCCGCTTCCTCACCGCCTACCGGCTCGCCGGCGGCCCGGCCGTCCCCGCGGACGGCGACCCCTGGCCCGCCCTGGACGTCCCCGCCCGGGCCCTCACCGTGCAGAGCGCCGCCCGGGCGATCGCCAAGGCCGTCGCGGCGGGACGCGCCCTGGACGAGGTGGAGGAGTCGCTCGTGGACGCCTGTGCGCGCATGGCGTCCGTACCGCCGCAGTTGGCGCAGAGGGACGCGAAGTAGGGTGCAACCGACCGCGGCCGGACAGAGTCTGTCCTGGCGGTACCCGAAGCAGGACCGACCGGCGAGGAGTTGAGCCCATGCAGTGTCCGAAGTGCCACGCACCGATGCACACCTACAACCGCAACGGCGTCCAGATCGAGCAGTGCGCCAACTGCCGCGGGATCTTCCTGGACTACGGCGAGCTGGAGGCGCTGACCCGTCTGGAGGCCCAGTGGTCCCAGCCTGCGCCGCCGCCCCCGCCCGCCGCGCAGGCGTACCCGCCGGCCCCGCCAGCCCCCGCGTGGGGCGCCCCGCACGGCGGTCACGGTCACCACGGCCACCGCCGCAACAAGAGCTTCGGCCACATGCTCTTCTCGTCCTGACACGGCCGAGCCCCCGGCCGTACGGGACGGCCGGGGGCTGGTGGTGCGGTGTGGACGATACTGGGATTGAACCAGTGACCTCTTCCGTGTCAGGGAAGCGCTCTCCCGCTGAGCTAATCGTCCTCGGGACCGCGGTCCGAAGATCGCGGGTGCTGCGTGCGCGATACTGGGATTGAACCAGTGACCTCTTCCGTGTCAGGGAAGCGCTCTCCCGCTGAGCTAATCGCGCGGGGGATCCGAAGATCCAGTGGACGATACTGGGATTGAACCAGTGACCTCTTCCGTGTCAGGGAAGCGCTCTCCCGCTGAGCTAATCGTCCTTGGAGGTGGAGACGGGATTTGAACCCGTGTAGACGGCTTTGCAGGCCGTTGCCTCGCCTCTCGGCCACTCCACCAGGAGTGTAGGGGACCGGGACGATCCCCTGTTCCTTCGAGCGGACGACGAGGCTCGAACTCGCGACCTCAACCTTGGCAAGGTTGCGCTCTACCAACTGAGCTACGTCCGCTTGTCGTTTCGATCCGCTCTCGCGGCTCGGCGACGTGTTGAACTCTAGCGGATTCCGGGGCCAGTACAAAAACGCGTTTGTGCAGCGTGCTGCGCTGCGCCTGCTCAGAGACCCGCCGAGGGTCCCCGGAGGGACAGGGCCAGGTCACCCGGAGGACACCCGCCATAGACTCGACAGCGTGCTCGACCTCCCTCCTCTCGCCCGCTTCGGCGACCGCTTCGCCACCGGCCTCCTCGATGTCACCGACGATCCCGCGGCCCTGGACTCCCGTGGCTTCTGGGCCGTGTGCGCGGACTTCGAGGGCCGTCTGACCTGTGCCCGGTTCCGGGAGGTACGGGAGCAGGCCGTACCCGCTCCGGTGCCGGGTGCGTGGCGGGGTCCGGCCGCCGGTGACTGGACGTCCTCGCTCGACCACGCCTCGTACACGGCCGCCGTACGGCGCATACGCGAGCACATCGCGGCCGGCGAGGTCTACCAGGCGAACCTCTGCCGCGTGCTGTCCGCACCCGTCGAGCCCGGCGCGGACGTGGACGCGCTCATCGCGCTGCTGGCGCGAGGCAACCCGGCGCCGTACGCAGGAACGATCCGCCTGCCCGGGCACGGCGTGGAGATCGCCACCGCCTCCCCCGAACTGTTCCTGCGCAGGAACGGGCGGACCGTCGAGTCCGGACCGATCAAGGGCACCGGGCGCACCGAGGCGGACCTGCTGGAGAAGGACTACGCCGAGAACGTGATGATCGTGGACCTGGTCCGCAACGACATCGGGCGGGTCTGCGCCACCGGCAGCGTGACCGTCCCCGACCTGTGCGTCGTCGAGAAGCACCCCGGGCTCGTCCACCTCGTCTCGACGGTACGCGGTGAGCTGCGGGCCGGTGCCGGATGGCCCGAACTGCTCGCCGCCGCCTTCCCGCCCGGCTCGGTCACCGGCGCGCCGAAGTCGAGCGCCCTGCGGATCATCGACGCGCTGGAGACGGCGCCCCGGGGCCCGTACTGCGGCGGCATCGGCTGGGTCGACGCCGACCGGGGCGTCGGAGAGCTGGCCGTCGGGATCCGCACCTTCTGGATCGACCGGGAGGACGGCGTGCTGCGGTTCGGCACCGGCGCCGGCATCACCTGGGGGTCCGACCCCGAGGGAGAGTGGCGCGAGACCGAGCTGAAGGCGTCCCGGCTGCTCGCGGTAGCGTCGGGAGCGTACGAGGTGAGTGAAGGGACCCTGACGTGAAGATCTGGCTCGACGGCGGGCTGCAGGACATCGAGTCCGCCCGCGTCTCCGTCTTCGACCACGGACTGACCGTGGGCGACGGCATCTTCGAGACGGTGAAGGCGGTCGACGGCCGCCCCTTCGCCCTCACCCGGCACCTGGACCGGATGACCCGCTCGGCGCGCGGCCTCGGCCTGCCCGACCCCGACCTCGACGAGGTGCGCCGCGCCTGCGCCGCCGTCCTCGACACCAACCCGATGCCGCTCGGCCGGCTGCGCATCACCTACACCGGCGGCCACGGCCCGCTCGGTTCCGACCGCGGCGAGCACGGCCCGACCCTGGTGGTCGCCCTCGGCGAGACCACCCGCCGCCCCGACTCCACCGCCGTGATCACCGTCCCCTGGGCCCGCAACGAGCGAGGGGCGCTCACCGGACTGAAGACGACCTCGTACGCCGAGAACGTCGTCGCCCTCTCCCGCGCCCACCAACAGGGCGCCTCGGAGGCCCTGTTCGGCAACACCGTCGGCCAGCTCTGCGAGGGCACCGGGTCGAACGTCTTCGTCGTCCTGGACGGCGAGATCCACACCCCGCCGCTGTCCTCCGGCTGCCTGGCGGGCGTCACGCGCGCGCTGACGGTCGAGTGGACCGGCGCGAAGGAGACCGACCTGCCGCTGGACGTCCTGGAGCGGGCCGACGAGGTCTTCCTCACCTCCACCCTGCGGGACGTCCAGGCCGTGCACCGCGTCGACGGGCGCGAACTGCCGGGCGCACCGGGGCCGGTGACCGCCAAGGCCATGCGGATCTTCGACGAGCGGTCCGGGGACGACCTCGATCCGTAGCGGATCCGCAGCGGCGGAGAACATGGGGCTGACGCGGGCCGCGGCAGCGGGTAGAACACCCCTGATGACCACGACCCTGCGGCCCGCCGAGCCGCTTCAGAACAACGCCGACGGCACGCGTTCGCGCCGCTACCGGGTGTGCGTGAACAGCCGTCCCGTGGGCGCGGTGCACCTCGCCACCCATCCCGTCTTCGGCACCGCCGTCGCCCGGGTCCTGGACCTGCGTATCGAGGAGCCGGACCGCCGGCGCGGCCGGGGCACGGTGGCCGCGCTCGCCGCCGAGGAGGTGGCGCGCGGCTGGGGCTGCCGGCGTATCGAGGCGTCGGTCCCCGCCACCGCCGAGACGGCGTTCCGGCTGGCCACGGCACTCGGCTACGTCGTCCGCAACCGCGCCATGGCCAAGCCGCTCGGCGACACCCCGCCGGTGCTGCCCGAGGGCAGCCGCGCGCGGCCCATGACGGAGGACGAGTTCGGGCCCTGGCTGGCCAAGGGCAAGGAGGACTACGCCCGGGCCTGGATCGAGCGCGGCGTTCCGGAGGCCGAGGCCCGGGCCAAGTCAGAGAAGGACCACGCAACCCTGCTGCCGGACGGCCACGGCACGCCGGGCATGCTGCTCAGCGTCCTCGAACACGAGGGGACGCCGGTGGGCACCCTGTGGCTGGCGGTGCGTGACGAGGACGCCTTCGTGTTCGACGTCGAGACCGACGCCGCCCACCGCGGCAGGGGGCACGGACGCACGCTGATGCTGCTGGCCGAGGCCCAGGCGATCGCCGCGGGGCAGCGAACCATCGGTCTCAACGTCTTCGCGGGCAACACCCCGGCCGAGCGGCTCTACGAGTCACTCGGCTACGAGACGACGCAGTACGCCCTCTACAAGCAGTTGCTGTGAGCCCGGGGCAGGAGACGGGGGCGGTCAGCCCCGCTGCTCGGCCAGCAGCCGGTCGGCGATCTCCTCGACGCGCTCGCGCAGCCCCTCCTGGCTCTTTCCGCCGTCCAGGCGCTCGCCGCCGATGACGTACGTCGGGGTGCCGGTCACACCGATGGCCTTGCCCTCGGCCTGGTCGGCGTCCACGATCAGGATGTGCCGGCCGTCGATCAGCGCGGTGTCGAACTCCTCGGCGTCCAGGCCGAGTTCACGCGCGACCTCGACCAGGAAGGGTTCTCCCGCACGGTCCAGCTCCTCGACCCGCTCGAGCACGGCCTCGACGTACGGCCATCCCCGGCCCTGCGCCCACGCCTCCTCGGCGGCCTGCGCGGCGGCGAAGGCGTGCCGGTGCTTCTCCAGCGGGAAGTGCCGCAGCCGTAGCTCCAGGCGGTCGCCGTAGCGGGCCCGCAGGGCACGCAGGTCGTCCAGGGCGCTGCGGCAGTCCGGGCACTGCAGCTCGCACCAGACGTCGAGGACGGGGGCGGTGGGACGGTCGGGGGAGGAGTCGCTCATGCTCCCAGTCTCCCAGCCCGGTTCCCGGCGACCCAACCGGACCTCGCAGGTCACGGCGGCCGGGGGGCGTACGCCCGCACCTGCACCTGCGGAGGAGTCGACCCGGAGATGTCCCTGATGTCCGGCCGGAGCATGGTCGAGCCGGGTCCGCGAGGTGCAGGATGGAAGGACGAAGTGCCCGCCACCCGACCGAGCCCTGCCTGGAGGACCGGATGATCGCCGAGACAGTCTGCTCCGCCGTGTCCGCGGCCGGCCTGGGCATCGCGGCGGTGACGGCGTACCGCAAACGCTTCCTCGCGGCGGCCCGTATCGCCGCCTACGCGCTCGTCCCCCTCGGCCTGGTGCTGACCGGCGTCGTCGACTGGCTGGCCGACACCGCCTTCAGCCCGACGGCCTGGGCGGGATTCGGCGTCCTCGGCCTGTCCTGGGTGCTGTTCACGACGACCCGTGTCGCGGAGCGCCGCCGGGGCGGCACCCGCAAGGAGCGCAAGGCGGCCCGGGCGGCCGGGCCCGAGGCGGTGGCACCGGCGGCCTCGGCACCCTCGCTGGGTCCGGGCTCCCGCCCGGCCGCCAAGCCGGCGGCCGCGCCCCGGGGCGACGAGGACTTCAGCGACATCGAGGCCATTCTGAAGAAGCACGGCATATGACCTGCGTACGACGCACTGAAACGACACAGTGGGTGCGGGCTCGTGCGCAAACGATCACGACGTGAACCGGACCGCACGGAAACCGGCGCACTCTCGTTCGTCGCCACTGTGCTGATCGCGTGGTGTGTGTCCCATGCGCCATCATCGCCCGCGAGATGCTGGACACGACACAGAGCAACGCCGCGCCGCCGCGGGACGAACCGCGCGGCTGCCTCTTCGCCCTATCCCAGCCACCGCTGATGATCTTCCTTGCGGTGATCGGATGTCTGCTGCTCACGGCCGCGCTGCACGACCTGCTGTTCCTGTGAGCCGTACCCGCGGTCCCCGGCGCCACCCGCCGGGGCCGCGCCGACACCGTGTCCGTGCGGCCACCGTCCGCCCCGGGGGCGTACGTCAGCCCGCCGCCTCCTTGCGTCGCGCCCGGTAGGCGGCCACATGCAGGCGGTTGCCGCAGGTGCGGCTGTCGCAGTACCGCCGTGAGCGGTTGCGGGAGAGGTCGACGAAGGCGCGCCGGCAGTCGGGGGCCTCGCAGCGCCGCAGCCTCTCCTGCTCACCGGCGACCACGAAGAACGCCAGCGCCATCCCGCAGTCGGCGGCCAGGTGGTCGGCGACGGAGGCGCCGGGGGCGAAGTAGTGCACATGCCAGTCGTAGCCGTCGTGGTCCGTGAGCCGGGGCGTGGTGCCCGCTGCGGCGACCAGCTCGTTGATCACTTTGGCGGCGGTGCGGGCGTCGGGGGCCGCGAAGACGTCGGCGAACCGGGCACGTACCTTGCGCACCGCCGACAGGTCGAACTCCGACAGCACCCCGACATCGCTCATTTTGTGGTTTCGTACGAAGTCGTCGAGAGCCGCGACGTCCGGCAGTGCGTCCGGCGCCGTGTCGTCCTCCGGCGCGGTGTTCACCAGATCCACCACGGTGTCGAGGGCGCACCGGGTGTCGTGGGTGATCAGCACGTTTCGCTCCCTGGCCTGGGGGTCGGGCGGGCGCCCGCCGATGCTGGCCGATGGTAATGGCTCCGACAAGCGTCCGAGCGGCTTCGGCCCGCACACGGCTTCGAATACAACGCCGCAACGGGCACCGCGGTTCCCCGCCGGGCGTCGATCGGCGAAAGAACCGGCGCCTCCCCGCAGTGCGAGGAGGCGCCGGTGCTTACCGTATGCGGTTGTCCGGGCCCGAGCCGTCTCCCCGAGTCGACGGCGCCGGGCGGCTTTGTGAGGGCCTCGCCCTAGCTTTCCGCCAGGATGTGCGAGAGCTCCTGGTCGAGATCGAAGTGCCGGTGTTCCGTGCCGGGCGGCACGGCGGCGTCGGTCCGCTTCAGGAAGGACTCCAGGGCCCGTGCGGGGGCCTCGAGCAGGGCCTCGCCCTCCGGGGAGCTCAGGGCGATGCAGACGACGCCCTGACCATGACTGCGCGACGGCCAGACGCGGACGTCGCCGGTGCCCGTGGGGCGGTGAAGTCCCTCGGCGAGGAGGTCGCGGGCGAACACCCACTCGACGGTCTCCTCGGCTCCGGTGTGGAAGGTGGCGTGCACGGCGTAGGGGTCGGCCGTGTCGTACCGCAGGCCTGCGGGAACAGGCAGGGAGGACTCGCTCGACACAACGAGGCGCAGGTGCAGCTCGCAGCTGACCGTGGTGTTCATAAGCGCCAGGGCCTTTCGCTCAGTGTGCGCTCGGGGATTCGCACGTCGGCGAAATCGACATGCCACCTACGGTGCCGTTGTAAACCCCTCTGAGTGTTTTGCGTGCCTTTACGTAACTCTTCCGGCCGAGAGATCCCACGCGTCGTGCCGCCATTCCGGTGACTGGTTTCGCTCCGGTAGTGTTTGGCCGTATGAATACGGGGAGTAACAGGCCGGGCGAGGTGGCCGTGGCGTCGGACGAGACGAAGGTGGACGGGGTGCACAGCGAGCAGCGGGGGCTCGGCTCGCGGGCGCCGGAATTCATCAAAGCGCGCCGCATGCTGCACCTCAGCTGGCAGGTCGGCGTCTTCGTCATCGGTCTCGCGGTCGTGGTGGCCGGCATCATCATGCTGCCGCTGCCAGGGCCGGGCTGGGTCGTGATCTTCGGCGGCATGGCGATCTGGGCGACGGAGTTCGTATGGGCCCAGTTGGTGCTGCGCTGGACCAAGCGCAAGGTCACCGAGGCGGCGGAGCGGGCCCTGGACCCGAAGGTCCGGCGCCGCAACATCATCCTGACCTCGGTCGGCCTGGTGATCGTGGGCGTTCTCGTCGGGATCTACCTGTGGAAATTCGGGATCGTCATGCCCTGGAAGATCAAGGACCAGTGACCCGTCACGGGGGTGCCGGTGCGCGGCCCGCGCTGGTCACAGGCACCCCCTGACATGGGGTAATGTTCTTCCTGCGCCCGGGCGATTAGCTCAGTGGGAGAGCGCTTCGTTCACACCGAAGAGGTCACTGGTTCGAACCCAGTATCGCCCACCCGGAACCGGCGGCCCACCTGCGACAGTGCAGGTGGGCCGCCGGTGTTCTGTGCGCACGGCGTCGTGCGCCCCCCGTGAGGGTGCCCGGTGGGTCGGTGTGGCTGAGGGGCCGAGCGACCGTGCCGGGCCGGGGGCTTGGGAGGTGCGCCCTTCCGCTCGGGTGGCGCTTGCCGCGCCGGAGTGCTAGCCGCGCGCCCGCAGTCCTCCCGCGCCCCGACCCCTGGCCGGGCGCCGGACGGCCGAGGCGGGTGGCGACTCGGCCGGATCACCGGTGACCAAGCCGGCCCCGGGCGGCCGGCAGTGCGGGACGGGTCCGGTGCCGGCGCCCGACAGTCCCGGCGCCTACTGGCCTTGCGACCCCCTCGGGCGGTCGGCCGTACGACGCCCCGCTGGGGGAGCGGTGCGCTGACGCACCTTCTCCCCGCCCCCAACGCCATCCCGGCCGCCACCGACCTCCCGCCGCCTCACCCACCCCCGACAACTTTGAGCCGCCCACGCCTCACCCCGAGCAAGCCACCCCCGGACAGCGGCTCCCTCACCTGCTGCTTCAGGCCGGCTGCCGTCCAGCGCCGCCCCTTCCAGCCACCCACTCCGCCGGCGCGCCCCGCAAGAAATCCTGTCCGAATCATTGACGCACCCTCAGCCCCTCCGTAACTTGTGCCAGCAAGCGCTTACTTGAAACGATTCATGAGCGGCAACGATGCTGCGGGGAGGGGCCCGACTATGGCAACCGGCAATGTGGAGAGGCGCACGATCCTGAAGGCGGCGGGAGCCTCGGCGGCCACCCTCGGGCTGGCCGCGACGACCGGCTGCGGTGGGGACGGGGGCTCCGGCGACGGCACGGTGACGATCCGTTACTCGTGGTGGGGTGCCGACGAGCGCGCGAAGAGGATCAACGAATCCATCAAGCTCTTCGAGAAGAAGTATCCGAAGATCAAGGTGAAGACGGACTTCCAGGACTACGTCGCATTCTGGGAGAAGTTCCAGACGCAGGCCGCGGGCGGAAATCCGCCGGACGTATTCCAGAACGCCATCGCATTTCTTCGGAAGTACGACAAGAGAGGGATCCTTCTCGACCTCAAGTCCCAGATAGACGCGGGAAACCTGAGCCTGGACAACTTCCGGGAGGGTGTCGCCTCGGTCGGTGAGGTCGACGGAAAGCAGCTGGGCATCCCCGTCGGCTCCAACACCATGGCGTTGGTCATCGACAAGAAGGTCTTCCAGCAGGCGGGCGTCGAGGCGCAGCCCGGCTGGACCTGGGACGAGTACTTCAAGGCCCTCAAGACCATCTATGACAAGACGAAGGTCCCCGGCGACACGGGCTACTTCAGCATCATGTACCTGTACGACCTGTACCTCCGTCAGAACGGCAAGGCGTTCTTCACCAAGGACGGACTCGGTTTCGACCGGGCCGATCTGACGGAGTGGTGGCAGGACGGCTACAACCGCGTCAAGGCCGGCATCATCACCGACCCGAAGACCGTTCAGCAGGACCGGCCCAAGTCCTCGGTCACCGCGAAGCACGGCGCCTCTGAGTTCACCTGGGACAACTTCACCGTCCGCTACACGGCGGAGGGCGACAGCGACTACGGCCTCGCGCCGATCCCCACCACGGACGGCAGGAACACCGGCCAGTACCTCGCCTCCCTGATGCTGAGCGCCTCGGCGCGCACCAAGCACCCCAAGGAAGTCGCCCAGTTCATCAACTTCATGGTCCACGACCCCGAGGTCGGCAAGATCATGGGCTACGACCGGGGCATCCTCGCCAGCACCGAGCAGTACGAGGCCTTCAAGCCGACCGGCGAGGTCGAGAAGGAGATCGCCCAGTACGAGGAGAAGACCGCCAAGGCGGGCGTCCTGGGCACCATCACGCCGCACCCGTCCGGCGCCGACACCGTCGAGGCCGCCTTCCTGCGCATCGCCGGCGACATGAGCCTGGGCAAGATGAAGGTCGCCGACGCGGTGAAGCAGTTCTTCGACGAGTCCGAGGCCGCTTTCCAAGCCTGATGGGAACCACTGTGACGCTCGTCAAGGAGTCTCCGCTCGACACCCGCAAGGCCGGCTCCCCCGCCCCCGCCGCCGTCAGGCGGCGGGACCGCCGGGAGAACCTGGTCGGCTACCTCTTCATGTCCCCGTGGATCGCGGGCTTCCTGCTCCTGACCGCGGGGCCGATGGTGGCCTCCCTGTACTTCGCGTTCACCGACTACAACCTCTTCAGTACGCCGAACTGGATCGGCTTCGACAACTTCACCCGGATGTTCGACGATCCGCGGTGGCAGAAGTCCGTCGAGGTGACGGCGAAGTACGTCGTCATCGGCACCCCGCTGAAGCTGCTGCTGGCCCTCGGTGTCGCCCTGCTGCTCGCACAGAGCCGGCGCGGACAGGCCTTCTACCGGGCCGCGTTCTACGCCCCCTCGCTCATCGGCGCGAGCGTCTCCGTCGCCTTCGTCTGGCGCTCGATCTTCTCCGACGACGCCATCGTCGACCGGACGATGTCGCTCTTCGGCGTCCACACCGGCGGCTGGGTCGGTGACCCCGACTGGATCCTGTACTGCCTGGTCGCGCTGACCGTCTGGCAGTTCGGCGCGCCCATGGTCATCTTCCTGGCCGGGCTCAAGCAGGTGCCCAGGGAGCTGTACGAGGCGGCCGAGATGGACGGCGCCGGACCCTTCCGCAGGTTCTGGAGCATCACGCTCCCCATGATCTCCCCGGTGCTGTTCTTCAACGTCCTGCTGGAGACCATCCACTCGTTCCAGATCTTCGGCTCGGCGTACGTGGTCTCCAACACCTACTGCGGCCCCGCCGACGCCACGCTCGTCTACACCTGCTACCTGTACCAGCAGGGCTTCAAGAACGCGCAGATGGGCTTCGCCTCCGCGATGGCCTGGATGCTGCTGCTCGCCGTCGCCCTGGTCACGGCCGTCCTCTTCTGGTCGCAGAAGAAGTGGGTGCACTACGAGGAGGGCGCCCGATGAGTGTCACCACCCCCACCGCCAACAAGCCGCTGGGCGTCGGCCGCAAGCGGACCGGCTCGCTCGCCTGGCACCTGGGCTCCCTGCTGGTCCTCGCGGTCGTCCTGTATCCCGTCGTCTGGGTCATCGGCGCCTCGTTCAAGCCCAGCAAGGACATCATCAACAGTTTGGACCTCTTCCCGGCCAAGCCCATCCTCGACAACTTCAAGGGCCTGGCCGACGGGATCGCCGACATCTCGATCTGGACGTTCTTCCAGAACTCCCTGGTCTACTCGCTCGGTTCGGTCGCCGGCATCCTGATCTCCTGCTCGCTGACGGCGTACGCCTTCGCGAAGGTCAGTTTCGCCGGGCGGAATTTGATGTTCACCCTGATGATCGGCACCCTGCTGCTGCCGTACCACGTGCTGCTGATCCCGCAGTACGTGATGTTCCAGAAGATGGAGCTGATCAACACCTACGTGCCGCTGCTGCTCGGCAAGTACCTGGCGACGGAGGCGTTCTTCGTCTTCCTCATGGTGCAGTTCATGCGGAACCTGCCGAGGGAGCTGGACGAGGCCGCGCGGATCGACGGCTGCGGGCACTTCCGGATCTACTGGTCGATCGTGCTGCCGCTGTGCCGGCCCGCGCTCATCACCAGCGCCATCTTCACCTTCATCAATGCCTGGAACGACTTCATGGGCCCGCTGATCTACCTCAACGAGCCCGGCAAGTACACCGTCTCGCTCGGCATGATGATGTTCCGCGACTCCGACGGCGTCGCCGCCAACTACGGCGGACTCATCGCCATGTCGCTGATCGCGCTGCTGCCGGTGCTGCTGTTCTTCCTCGCGTTCCAGCGATACCTGATCGACGGCATGGCGACGTCCGGACTGAAGGGCTGAGGCGGTCCACCATGGCCGAAGCACGCGTGAAGGCCCGTGCCTCCCGGCGCGAGTCCGCCCTGGCCGAGCGGTTCGGCCTGTTCGCGGAGTGTCTGCTCACCGGCGTCTGGATCGCGGTGGCCTCGCTGGGCGTGGTCACCTACCCCGCCGCGTTCGCCGCCGGGGCCCGGCACCTGCGGCGCCGCACCGCCCATGAGGGCGGCGGCTGGCGGGAGTTCGTCGCGGACTTCCGTACGGCCGTGCGCGGCGGCTGGCTCGCCGGGCTCGCCGGGTGGGCCGCGTTGGCCGCGGTCTGGGTGGACGTCCAGGCGGCGCGCGCCGGCCTTCCCGGCGGGCCGTTGGCCGGGGCCGTCGGCCTGTTCGCGCTGATCGGGCTCGCCGTGGCCGGGCTGCGTGCGGCGGCTGCCTGGACGCCGGGCGACCGGTGGCGCACCCTGCTCGCCGCGGCGGGGCGCCGCACCGTGCTCGACCCCGTCGGCTCCTTCCTGCTCGTCGGCGGGCTGGCCGTGGTCGCCCTGTCCGCCTGGTTCGCCGCGCCGCTGGCGGCCCCGGTGCTCGGGGCCGTCGCGGCGGCCGCCGTCGCCGTTGAGGAGCGGTACCGGCACCGCTGACACCCACGAGGCACGCCAGATCGGCGCCTCGGCGCCACCCCTGTGTCTGTCATGCCCTTGACCGCCCCCTTGCACCCCGCACGGAAAGGAAAGGTGGATCTCCCATGTCTCCCATCCCCCGCAGGTCCCTCCTCAAGGCGGCCGCCGTCGCCACAGCCGCCGCCCAGTTCAGCTGGGCGCTGGGGGCGCAGGACGCCGAAGCAGCCCCCAGATCCGAGCCCGCCGACGCCGACCCGGTGACCCTGAACTGGCTGGAGGACGGCGGCCTGGGCGCCGCACCGGGCGCCACCGTCGGCGTCCCCTGGCCCAAGGGCGTCTACCAGGAGGCCCAGACCTTCGCGCTCACGGACGCGGACGGCAAGGCCGTACCCGTGCAGTCCTGGCCGCTCGCCTACTGGCCGGACGGCTCCCTGAAGTGGACCGCGCACGCCGTCAGCTCCGGCAACGGCAAGCTCACCCTCACCGCCGGCACCCCCGCCGCGCCCGAGAAGAAGGTCACCGTCGACAAGCGCGGCGGCACGATCGACATCTCGACCGGGGTCATCACCGCGAAGATCGGCAAGTCCGGCGCCACCCTCATCAAGTCGGTCACCCGGGGCTCGACGGAGATCGCCAGGAACGGCCGGCTCGTCCTCATCCGTCAGCCCGAGTTCCAGGACGGCGACCAGGGCACGGTCAGGACCGAGCGCTTCGACGGCGCGATCTCCGAGGTGAAGGTCGAGCAGGAGGGCCCGGTCCGGGCCGTGGTCCGCATCGACGGCAAGCACCGCAAGGGCGACCGGAGCTGGCTGCCGTTCTCCATCCGCCTCTACTTCTTCGCGGGCGCCGACTCCTTCCGCATGGTGCACACCATCACCTACGACGGCACCCAGGAGCCGGGCAAGGCATCCGGTGACTTCGTCCGCGGCATCGGCGTCCGCTTCACCGTGCCGATGCGGGACGAGTCCTACGACCGCCACATCCGCATCGGGGGCGAGGGCACCGGCCTGCTGCGCGAGGCCGTCAAGGGCATCACCGGCCTGCGCCGCGACCCGGGCGCGGCCGTGCAGCAGGCGCAGTACGAGGGCAGGAAGCTGCCGGACCCCTCCACCTGGGACCAGCGGGTCACCACCCGGCTCCAGTACATCCCCGAGTGGGGCGACTACACCCTCTCGCAGCTGTCCGCCGACGGCTTCACCCTGCGCAAGCGCACCAAGAAGGGATACGGCTGGATCGGCGCAGGCGGTGGCCGACGGGCCTCCGGATTCGGTTACGTCGGTGGCGTCAGCGGCGGCCTCTCCTTCGGCCTGCGCGACTTCTGGGAGAAGTTCCCCGCCCAGCTCGACATCCGGGGCGCCCACACCGACGAGGCCGAGGTCACCCTCTGGCTCTGGTCGCCCGAGGCGCAGCCCATGGACCTGCGCTTCTACCACGACGGCATGGGCCAGGACACCTTCCCCGAGCAGCTCGAAGGCCTCAACATCACCTACGAGGACTACGAGCCGAAGTTCGGCACGCCGTACGGCATCGCCCGCACCTCCGAGCTGATGTTCTGGGCCAACGCGTCCACCCCGAGCGCCCAGACGCTCGCCGAGCAGGTCGAGGCCGTCCGCGTGCTGCCGCAGCTCGCCGCCCCGCCCAAGCAGCTCATCAAGGCCAAGGTCTTCGGACCGGGCCTGTTCTCCGAGCCGGACCGCTCCACCCCCGCCAAGGCCAAGATCGAGGACCACCTAGACTTCCTCTTCACCTACTACAAGGACCAGGTGGAGATGCGCCGGTGGTACGGCTTCTGGGACTACGGCGACATCATGCATACCTACGACACCGTCCGGCACCAGTGGCGCTACGACGTCGGCGGCTACGCCTGGGACAACTCCGAGCTGTCGCCGGACCTGTGGCTCTGGTACGCGTACCTGCGCTCCGGCCGCGCCGACATCTTCCGCTTCGCCGAGGCCATGACCCGGCACACCGGCGAGGTCGACGTCTACCACCTCGGCGCATGGGCGGGCCTCGGTACCCGGCACGGTGTGCAGCACTGGGCCGACAGCGCCAAACAGCAGCGCATCGCCAACACCACGTACCGGCGCTACTACTACTTCCTCACCGCCGACGAACGCGTGGGCGACCTCATGCGGGCCAACGTCGACTCCGACGAGACCTTCCTCGCCCTCGACCCGCTCCGCAAGATCCGTACCGAGCCGTACACGCCCGACCGGCACGCCCTGTCGATCGGCTTCGGCACGGACTGGAGCGGCCTGGTCTCGGCGTGGCTGACCGAGTGGGAGCGCAAGGGCCCCAAGTGGGAGAAGGCACGCGCGCGCGTGCTGTCCACCATGGAGACCATCGCCGCCCAGCCCAACGGCTTCGTGCAGGGCAGCGGCCTGTACGACCTGGACACCGGCAAGTTCGCCGTCGCCGACAAGCCCAAGGTCGAGGTCTCGCACCTGTCGGCCGTCTTCGGCCTCAACGAACTGTGCGCCGAGCTCATCGACCTCGTCGACATGCCGAAGTTCAAGGAGGCGTACCTCGACTACTGCCGCTACTTCAACGCCACCAGGGCCGAACAAGCGGCCCGCTACGGCAGCAACTTCGGCTCCCTGATCCTCTTCCAGGGCCACTCGCGCCTCGACGCGTACGCCGCCGTCCAGACGGGCGACGAGAAGCTCGCCAAGCGTGCGTGGGACAAGTTCTACAACTCCGACGGCTACAAGGAGTCGGCGCCCTGGAAGACCGAGAAACTGAGCGGCCCGCTCACGCTGGTGCCGGGCAGCGAGGCGCCCTGGGTGTCCACGAACGACACCTCGCTGTACGGACTCGCCGCCATCGAGAACCTGGCACTGCTGGGTGACAGGATGCCCTAGCCGCACGTGAGCGGCGGGCACGGGCCGGGCACACTGCGCCCATGGACTGGAACCACTACCGATTCCGCAGTCTGTGGGTGCTGCCCGCGCCCGTGCCGGCCGTGTACGAGGCGCTGGAACGGGTCGAGGACTACCCTCGCTGGTGGCCGCAGGTCCGGGAGGTCGCCCGGCTCGGCGAGACCAGCGGGGTGATCCGGTTCCGCTCTCTGCTCCCGTTCGACCTGACCTCGACGCTGCGGGAGCGGCGGCGTGATCCCGGGGCGGGGGTCCTGGAAGTCACGCTGTCCGGAGACATGGAGGGCTGGGCGCGCTGGACACTCGCCGCCCAGGGGTCCGGCACCCTCGCGCGCTACGAGCAGGAGGTCGACGTCCGCAAGCCGCTGCTGCGGTGGCTCGCCGTGCCCGGGCGGCCTGTCCTGCGGGCCAACCACACGCTGATGATGCGAGCCGGTGCACGCGGCCTGGCCGCCCACCTGCAAGCCGTTTGAAGGAACCGTCCCGGGACCTGTATTGTTCAGTGCGTTCCCGGGCGATTAGCTCAGCGGGAGAGCGCTTCGTTCACACCGAAGAGGTCACTGGTTCGATCCCAGTATCGCCCACCATGTCGATGGCGGCTCGTGCCTGCACACTGCGCAGGCGGAGTCGCCATCGTCGTGTTCTGCGCCGCTTCGCCGCGCGACGGGGCTCCGCCACCCGCACCTCCTCCGGTCCGTCTTGCCGGACCGGCTTCGTCCTGTACGTACAGGTGTGGTCAGGCCGCCGCCGGCAGGTCCGGGCGCAGGGGCCAGGCTGGGTCGACCTCCTCCTCCGTGCCGCTGCGGGCGAACCACGCCTGCAGGCCCCGGGCCTGTGCCGCGTGCCACACCGCCTGGAGGGTGTGCAGCTCACCGGGGGAGAGACGCTCCAGCCGGGACGCGAACCGGCGGCCCACCGCCCGGGTGACCTCCAGCGCGGCCACGGCGTCGGCGGCCGCGTCGTGCGCGCCCTCCAGGGCGACGCCGTAGTGCGCGCACAGGTCCGTCAGGGTGCGACGGCCCTTGCGGTAGCGGTCCAGGTGCTTGTCCAGGACCCGCGGGTCGAGGACCCACAGCGGTGCCGCCTCGAACCAGCGGCCCAGCGACGAGGCCCGGTGCCGCCGCAACTCGCGGTCCAGCAGCGTCAGATCGAACGGCGCGTTCATCACCACGACCGGACGGCCGTGGTGGGCCTGCTCGGCCAGCGCCTCCGCTATCTCGTACATCACCGGCGCCGGCCAGCGGCCGTTGCGCTGGAGGTGATCCTCCGTCAGCCCGTGCACCTCCGTCGCCGCGGCGGGCACCGGCACCCCCGGGTTCACCAGCCAGCGGCTGACCCGCGGCCGGATGCCCGGGGCGTCCTGGACGACGACGGCGGCCGACACGATCCGGTCGGTCTCGACGTCCACGCCCGTCGTCTCCGTGTCGAAAGCGGCCAGCGGCCCTTCGTACCAGCACGTCATACCCAACAACCCCTCGTTCACCTTCGGCAGTTGACGCACCGTCCGCTGCCCGATTCGGTGATACCCGGGCTGTTTGCGCCGTACGCCGGGAGGACACAACAGGAGTACGGGTCTGTCCAGTTCACAGGCCCGCAACGGGGTTTCACCAGTTCTGGAAGGCTGTTGGTCATGGCCATTGCGCAGCCCGAACGGGGCGGGCTGCTGCCCGAGCGCACGGCCCCCACGCGCGGCACCCTCGCCACCACCGCATGCATGGAGACGTTGCAGGTCGGCTATCTGCACGCCGTCGCGGCGGCGGCGGGATGCTCGCTGTCCCAGCCCTTTCCGGACAACGGCATCGACTGGCACGTCAGCCACAGCGCGCCCGGGCACACGGTCGACGACGAGGTCACCATCAAGGTGCAGCTCAAGGCGACCTACCAGGTCCCGCCGAACCCGCCGGGCCGCTCCTTCTCCTTCACGCTCGACAACGAGCACCTGGCGAAGCTCGCCCGCACCCCGGTCTCGGTGCACAAGATCCTCGTCGTGATGCTCGTGCCGCGCTCGCGGGACGACTGGCTGCGCGCGAGCCACGACCGGCTCGACCTCAGGCACTGCTGCTACTGGACCAACCTCGCCGGACACCCGGTCACCGGCCGGCGCCGCACCACCGTGCGGATCCCGACCTCACGCATCTTCGACGACCGGGCGCTGTGCGAGATCATGACGCGGGTCGGGACGGGAGGAAAACCGTGACGCACCGCCCGACCGAGGAGCGCCTGCGGCCCGTACGCCCACACCCCGTGGACGCCGCCTGGAGCGGCCGGCCGCCCGAGCCCGGCGACGTCGACCCGGCCGTCCTCGCTGCCCTGCTCCACCGGCACGGCTGGCAGCGGCGCGGCGGCGCCGCCGGGCGCTACGGCCGCTGGACCCCGCCCGGGCCGGGCGGGAGCGCCATGAGCCTGCTCGTGCCCGAGAGCCGGGCCTTCCCCGACAGCGACGACCTGCTCGGCGACGCCCTGCTCGCGCTGTCCCGCAGCCCGATGCCCTCCGCGCGCGAGATCCTGCTCTCCCTCGCCGTGCCCAGCGACGAGATCCGCTGGTGGCGGGACGTACCGGCCGGACCCGGCGGCGCCGCGACGTGGGCCGTGGAGGAGCAGCTGCGCATCGCCGCCCGCCGGATGCTGCTCGCCGGCGCGCTCGCCACACACGCGCGTGCCGGCTACCACGGGGCCCGGCACCGTCGCACCGCCGCCGCGTCCCTGGAGCACGTCCTGGTGGGCCCCGCCGAGGACGGCCGGCTCAGCGCCTTCGTGCCCGTGGCCACCGACCGCCCCCTGGCCGTCCGCCTCCACCAGGCCCTGTACGCCGCCCGTGAGGCCATCGACTACCAGCGCGCCACCGGCGGCATGCACGCCTTCGACGGGGCCGTCGAGGCGGGCGTCAGCCACGAGCTCACCGAGGCGATCGTCGCCCTGGTCCGGGGCACCGAGGGCGCCCGGATCGCCGTCGAGTGGGACCCGGCGGCAGGAGTCCCCGAGGGGTGCGCGGGATCCGCCGAGCCCGTCGAGTTCTCCCCGGGCGACCTGCCCGTACTGCGGCAGGCAGGGGCCCGCTACCGGCGCGGGGAACCCTCGGTACCGGTGCGGATCACCGGCGCGGTCGTACGGCTGCGCAGGTCGGGGCCGCGCGGCGAGGGCACCGTACGGCTGCGGGTGCTCGCCGGGGCGGAGGTCCCGCACGTGAAGATCACCCTGGACGAGGAGGCGTACCGGGTCGCCGGGCACGCGCACCTGGTCGGGCTGCCGGTGCGGGTGCACGGGCAACTGGAGAGCCGCGGCGGCTTCCGCCGGCTCACCGGGGCCCACGGGGTCGCTCCCGTGCAGGTCGACGACGCCGAGCGGGACCGGCTGATGAAGTCGCTGCAGGAGAACTCCGAGATGGCGGCCTTCTTCGAGGAGGCCTGCGCAGCGGAGTGCGGGGACTGATTTCGCGGAGGGTGTCTCCGGCTCGGTAGGATCCGTATGCCATTGCAGTGCGATGGGGTATGGCTCACGCCCTTCAGTCAGGAGAGACCGGTGTCAGACGTCCGTGTGATCATCCAACGCGATTCCGAGCGGGAAGAACGCGTGGTGACGACGGGCACTACGGCCGCCGAGCTCTTCGCCGGCGAGCGCTCGATCATCGCCGCGCGCGTGGGCGGTGAGCTCAAGGACCTCGCCTACGAGGTGACCGACGGCGACGAGGTGGAGGGCGTCGAGATCTCCTCCGAGGACGGTCTCAACATCCTGCGCCACTCCACGGCGCACGTCATGGCGCAGGCCGTGCAGGAGCTCTTCCCCGAGGCCAAGCTGGGCATCGGCCCGCCGGTCAAGGACGGCTTCTACTACGACTTCGACGTCGACAAGCCGTTCACGCCCGAGGATCTCAAGGCCATCGAGAAGAAGATGCAGGAGATCCAGAAGCGGGGGCAGAAGTTCGCCCGCCGTGTGGTCACCGACGAGGCCGCCCGCGAGGAGCTCGCGAACGAGCCGTACAAGCTGGAGCTGATCGGCCTCAAGGGCTCCGCCTCCAGCGAGGACGGCGCGGACGTCGAGGTCGGCGGCGGCGAGCTGACGATCTACGACAACCTCGACGCCAAGACCGGCGAGCTGTGCTGGAAGGACCTCTGCCGTGGTCCGCACCTGCCCTCGACCCGGCTGATCCCGGCGTTCAAGCTGATGCGCAACGCGGGCGCCTACTGGCGCGGCAGCGAGAAGAACCCCATGCTGCAGCGCATCTACGGCACCGCCTGGCCGTCGAAGGACGAGCTGAAGCAGTACCTGGACTTCCTCGCCGAGGCCGAGAAGCGCGACCACCGCAAGCTCGGCAGCGAGCTCGACCTGTTCTCCATCCCGGAGCAGATCGGCTCCGGCCTCGCCGTCTTCCACCCCAAGGGCGGCATCATCCGCCGGGTCATGGAGGACTACTCGCGCAGGCGGCACGAGGAGGCGGGCTACGAGTTCGTCTACACCCCGCACGCCACGAAGGGGAAGCTCTTCGAGACCTCGGGCCACCTGGACTGGTACGCCGACGGCATGTACCCGCCCATGCAGCTCGACGAGGGCGTGGACTACTACCTCAAGCCCATGAACTGCCCGATGCACAACCTGATCTTCGACGCGCGCGGCCGCTCGTACCGTGAACTGCCGCTGCGCCTCTTCGAGTTCGGGACCGTGTACCGGTACGAGAAGTCGGGCGTCGTGCACGGCCTGACCCGGGCCCGCGGCTTCACCCAGGACGACGCGCACATCTACTGCACGCGCGAGCAGATGTCCGAGGAGCTCGACAAGCTGCTCACCTTCGTGCTGGAGCTGCTGCGCGACTACGGCCTGACCGACTTCTACCTGGAGTTGTCCACCAAGGACCCGGAGAAGTTCGTCGGCTCCGACGAGGCCTGGGAGGAGGCCACCGAGACCCTGCGCCAGGTCGCCGAGAAGCAGGGCCTGCCCCTCGTCCCGGACCCGGGCGGCGCCGCCTTCTACGGCCCGAAGATCTCCGTCCAGGCCAAGGACGCCATCGGCCGCACCTGGCAGATGTCGACCATCCAGCTCGACTTCAACCTGCCCGAGCGCTTCGACCTGGAGTACACGGCGGCCGACGGCTCCAAGCAGCGCCCAGTCATGATCCACCGCGCGCTGTTCGGCTCCATCGAGCGGTTCTTCGCCGTGCTGCTGGAGCACTACGCGGGCGCCTTCCCGGCGTGGCTCGCGCCGGTCCAGGCGCTCGGCATCCCGATCGGCGACGCGCACGTCGAGTACCTGGAGAAGTTCGCCGCCGCCGCGAAGAAGAAGGGCCTGCGGGTCGAGGTCGACTCCTCCTCCGACCGTATGCAGAAGAAGATCCGCAACGCCCAGAAGCAGAAGGTGCCCTTCATGGTCATCGCGGGCGACGAGGACATGTCCCACGGGTCGGTGTCCTTCCGCTACCGCGATGGCTCGCAGGAGAACGGCATCCCGTTCGACGAGGCCATCGCGAAGATCGTGAAGGTCGTCGAGGAGCGCGCCCAGGTCTGATCGCACACGATCACACGCCGCTCGCACGCCGCGAGCTGATCGGACCGCGCAAAGCCCCCGGGGGATCCCGGGGGCTTTGCCGTCCCCCCAGGTCGACGCCATATGCTGCCTTGCATGACGAGTGAGCCGGAGCAGCAGCTGGGAGTGGGGACGCAGGACGCGTTCCAGCGTCTGTGGACGCCCCACCGGATGGCCTACATCCAGGGGGAGAACAAGCCGACCGGCCCCGGGGCCGACGACGGGTGCCCCTTCTGCTCGATCCCGGCCAAGTCCGACGAGGACGGACTCGTCGTCCGGCGCGGTGAACAGGTCTACGCGGTGCTCAACCTGTACCCGTACAACGGCGGGCACCTGATGACCGTGCCCTACCGCCACGTCGCCGACTACACGGACCTCACGGCGGGGGAGACCGCCGAACTCGCCGAACTCACCAAGCAGGCGATGACGGCCCTGCGCACCGCCTCCGGCGCGCACGGCTTCAACATCGGCATGAACCAGGGCACGGTCGCGGGCGCGGGCATCGCCGCCCACCTGCACCAGCACATCGTCCCGCGCTGGGGCGGCGACACGAACTTCATGCCGGTGGTCGGCCACACGAAGGTGCTGCCCCAGCTGCTGGCCGACACCCGGAAGATGCTGGCCGAGGCCTGGCCAGCGACGTAGCCCGCGGGCGGTCGTGCCGCCGGGGCGGCACGGGTGGGCGCCGGCGGTACCCCGCTGTCCCGGGCTGCGCGACGGCCTCCCGGCCCGCGACGCGGGTACCTGGGAGAACCGGCCTACGCGTCGTACACGTCGGCCTTCCTGGGCGACGCCTCCTGCACCGCCCCGCTGAGCACCGACGACCGCGAACCGAACTTCTCCACGTCCACCCCGTTCTCCCGCAGCACCTTGAGCGCGGCCGTGTGCACCACCCGCAGCACCGGCGTGGCGGCGCGCAACGCGTCGTCCGCCATGAAGCGGTGGCGCCAGGGCTGGTCGGCCCAGGCGTGCCGCAGGCCGAACGGCTCCGGGAGCGTCAGGCTGCCGCCGAGCCAGTTCAGCAGCGGCGGGTACCAGGTCAGGGGGGCGCGCGCGGCGAGCCGTACCACCTCGTCGGTCTCGATCAGCGGCAGCTTCACCTTGCGGGTCTCCCAGAAGCGGAACGCCTTCTGCACCTCCTTCTCCTTGGCCGCCGGCTTCTCGTTGAACAGGGGGTGGACCGGCCCCAGGGCGTGGCCGGTGACCTCGATGCGCAGGGTCTCGTGCAGCACCGTCACGGTGATCAGCATGGTGATCACCAGATGGCCGTCCCAGAGCGTCCACTGCACACCCAGGTAGTGCCGGTCCCCGCTGCCGAACTGCTGCTTGTTGCAGATGTCCTGTATGGCGTGCGTCTTGACCGTGTACGCGTCCACGTCGGTGCCGCTCGGGCGGGACACCTCCGTCGCCCCCTCGCCGATCGGCGTGACGATCCAGTGCGTGATCGACGGCTTGGGGAAGCCACCGGTGTTGATGGGCGTGCGTTCCAGCATCGCGAGCCCGCCCTGGATCGCGACGATGACGTCCCAGCTGCGGAACGGGTGGAAGTCCTTGCCCGGATCGGCGGAGACCAGCTCCTCGGCCAGCTGCCAGCTGCCCCACCGCGTGCCCATGCCCAGTATTCCCTTGGGACCCGCGTAGAAGACCGAGTTGGACCGCTGCTCGGCGCCGAGCCTGGCCAGCTCCTTGCGCACCTGCTCGGCCGCGTCGCCGGGGCTGCCCGGCACCGCCTCGGGGATCTTGGCGCCCACCCCGCCGCCCGACAACAGGCCGGACCAGCGCTCCCGCAGGTCCCGGGCGGTACGTTCGCAGATCTGCTTGGCCCAGAACCAGCCGACCACCGGCATCACGACCGACGCACGCGCGTACCACGCCCAGAAGCCCGTGAACGGCATGCGGATCAGGAAGATCACCGCCAGCGCGCCCACGGCGACCAGCAGGGTGGTGGCCAGGGCGCCGGCGCGTTTGTCCTCGCGCTTGCTCATGTTGCTGCGCAGCGTGAACACCATGAGCCACACCAGGAAGCCCGGCAGGAAGAGCAGCCCGCAGAGCACCGTCACCGCCGTGAGCCAGTTGTCGCGTTCGCGGCGGATGCGGTGGGCCGCCAGGCAGTGCTCCACGACGACCTGGGGCTCGATGCCGAAGGACTGGATGACCGGTTTGCGTCCGGCGCCCAGCATGCGGTCGATCACCGCGCGGGAGAAGGCCTCACCGAACCGCGGGCGGAAGATCTTCGCCCACGGGCGTGGCGGTGTGACCTTGGACTGGTGCCACTCGTTGTCGGCGTCCAGGATCTTGGTCACTTCGTCGTCGCGGTAGGCGGCCGCGGCCAGCGCGTAGGTCGCGGCCGTCTGCCCCGCCGAACCCGACAGGGGCACCTGGGCCCCTGGACTGAAATCGAATCCGTCCGTCACTGCCGCCCCCATTGCCGCCGCATCTGCTTCTGCGGCCTTCCCGACTTCCGTGCTCCGCACACCTGTTGATCTGGTCTTCAGCGTATCCGCAGGGGCCGACATGCGTCGGCGGACGGCCAAGACCGTCCGCCGACACGGAAGAGGGCGTTCCGCACAGCTGAGTTCGGTGCGGCGTCAGGTCAACTAGGAAGCGCCCTTGGCGTCTTCACGGACCCGCTCGGCGATCTGCGGCGGCATCGGCTCGTGCCGCGCGTACCGGCGGCTGAAGCGCGCCGTGCCGTGGGAGAGCGACCGCAGGTCGACGGCGTACCGGCCGATCTCGATCTCGGGCACCTCGGCCCGGACCAGGGTGCGCCCGCCGGGGGTCTGCTCGGTGCCCAGCACCCGGCCGCGCCGCCCCGACAGGTCGCTCATCACGGCGCCCACGTAGTCGTCGCCGACCAGGACGCTCACCTCGGCCACGGGCTCCAGGAGATGGATCTTCGCGTCGGCCGCGGCCTCCCGCAGCGCGAGCGCCCCGGCCGTCTGGAACGCGGCGTCGGAGGAGTCCACCGAGTGCGCCTTGCCGTCCAGCAGGGTCACCCGTACGTCGACGAGCGGATGGCCGGCGGCGACTCCCTTCGCGGCCTGGGCCCGTACGCCCTTCTCGACCGACGGGATGAACTGCCGCGGCACGGCGCCGCCGACCACCTTGTCCACGAACTCGATGCCCGAACCGCCCGGCAGCGGCTCCACCTCGATCTCGCAGATGGCGAACTGCCCGTGCCCGCCGGACTGCTTGACGTGCCGGCCGCGTCCCGCCGCCCTGGTCGCGAACGTCTCGCGCAGGGAGACCTGGTGCGGCACGACGTCGACCTGGACCCCGTACCGGCTGCGCAGCCGCTCCAGCGCCACGTCCGCGTGCGCCTCGCCCAGGCACCACAGGACGACCTGGTGGGTGTCCTGGTTCTGTTCGAGCCGCATCGTCGGGTCCTCGGCGACCAGCCGGGCCAGCCCTTGGGACAGCTTGTCCTCGTCCGGCTTGCTGTGCGCCTGGATGGCGAGCGGCAGCAGTGGGTCGGGCATCTCCCACGGCTCCATGAGCAGCGGGTCGTCCTTGGCGGAGAGGGTGTCCCCGGTCTCCGCGCGGCTCAGCTTCGCCACGCACGCCAGGTCGCCCGCGATGACGTGGCTGACCGGGCGCTGCTGTTTGCCGAACGGCGTGGACAGGGCGCCGATCCGCTCGTCCACGTCGTGGTCCTCGTGCCCGCGATCGGACAGCCCGTGCCCGGAGACGTGCACCGTCTGGTCGGCGCGCAGCGTCCCGGAGAACACGCGGACGAGCGAGAGCCGTCCGACGTACGGGTCGGAGGAGGTCTTCACGACCTCCGCGACCAGTGGCGCGTCGCGGTCGCAGACCGCCTTCAGCTCACGGGGTTCGCCGTCGGGCGTGGTCACCCGGATCGGCTCGCGCTCCAGCGGCGTCGGGAAGCCACGGGTGACCAGCTCCAGCAGCTCGACTGTGCCGAGGCCGTGGCGGGCGCCCTCGGCCGCGGGGGCGGCGGCCAGGACGGGGAAGAACACCCCGCGCGCCACGGCCCGTTCCAGGTCCTCGATGAGCGTCTTGACGTCGACCTGCTCACCGCCGAGGTAGCGGTCCATGAGGGTCTCGTCCTCGCTCTCCGAGATGATCCCCTCGATCAGCCGGTTGCGGGCCTCCTCGATCAGCGGCAGCTGGTCCTCGCCGGGCTCGGACTCCTTGCGCTCGCCGGTCGAGTAGTCGAACAGCTTCTGCGACAGCAGTCCGATCAGGCCGGTCACGGGCGCGTGCCCGTCGGGTGCCTGCGGGCCGTGCAGCGGCAGGTAGAGCGGCAGCACGGCGTCGGGGTCGTCCCTGCCGAACGCCTCCGCGCAGATCCGGGTCATCTCCTCGAAGTCGGCCCGGGCGGCCTCCAGATGCGTGATCACGATCGCCCGCGGCATGCCGACGGCGGCGCACTCGTCCCACACCATGCGGGTCGAGCCGTCCACACCGTCGGAGGCCGAGACGACGAAGAGGGCCGCGTCCGCCGCTCGCAGACCGGCCCTGAGTTCACCGACGAAGTCGGCGTATCCGGGGGTGTCCAGAAGGTTGATCTTGATGCCGTCCCACTCGACGGGCACCAGGGAGAGCTGCACCGAGCGTTGCTGCCGGTGCTCCATCTCGTCGTAGTCGGACACGGTGCCGCCGTCCTCCACGCGGCCCGCACGGTTGATCGCTCCTGCCGTGAGGGCGAGAGCCTCCACCAGAGTCGTCTTGCCCGATCCGGAGTGGCCGACCAGCACCACATTCCGTACGGACTGGGGATGGTCGGCCGCCTGTGCCCTGCCGGCGGCTCCGGGGTGGGTCTGTGCCTTGTCGCCCATGGTCCTGCCTCCCGTGCACGGTGAGGTCACTGTGGGCGCGGACACGCGGGGGCCGCGTGCTGGGCGGCTCCGGCGACGCCCGCGGTTGATTCGAGCTTTCCACTCCCGTCACGGTGCGTCCATACGACGGACGTGATCGTGGCTGTCCGGCCTGGTGGGGGGCGCTTTCGGTCGCCGAGGGGGCGCTGCCGTTTCGCCGAGGGGCGCTCGGGCCGGGCCTGCGGGCCGGTGGGCTGCCTGCGGGGCCGAGCTGCCCGCAGCCCTCCCACGGCGACCGCTCGGGCGTCCTGCCCCGCGCGGAACACCACGGGAACGCCGCCCGGAGCCGCCGCCGGGAAGGCCGCCTGGAGCCGCCGCCGGGAAGGCCGCCCGGAGCCGCCGCCGGGAAGGCCGCCCGGAGCCGCCACCGGGAACGCCGCCCGGAGCCGCTGCCGCGGGACGCTCCGACAGCCCGGCCCTCGGTGCGGGCGCCCGGCCGTCGCACACGCGCGCGCGTGGCTACGATGGGCCAGCCGGTGGCCAGCAGGGGCCACGCGGCGACACCGACCCTCGGGAAGGCCATGCTGAACAAGTACGCGCGTGCATTCTTCACGCGTGTCCTCACACCGTTCGCCGCGTTTCTCATCCGGCGGGGCGTCAGCCCCGACACGGTCACACTCATCGGCACCGCCGGTGTCGTCGCGGGCGCGCTGGTCTTCTACCCCCGGGGTGAGTTCTTCTGGGGCACGGTCGTGATCACGCTGTTCGTGTTCTCCGACCTCGTCGACGGCAACATGGCCCGCCAGCTCGGCCGCTCCAGCCGCTGGGGCGCCTTCTTGGACTCCACCCTCGACCGGGTCGCCGACGGCGCGATCTTCGGCGGCTTCGCCCTGTGGTACGCGGGCGGCGGAAACGACACCATCCTGTGCGCCGTGTCGATCTTCTGCCTGGCCAGCGGCCAGGTGGTGTCGTACACCAAGGCGCGCGGCGAGTCGATCGGCCTGCCGGTCGCCGTCAACGGGCTCGTCGAGCGGGCCGAGCGGCTGGTGGTCTCGCTGGTCGCGGCCGGACTCGCGGGCTTCGAGAAGTTCGGCGTCCCGGGCATCCACGTGCTGCTGCCGATCGCCCTGTGGATCGTCGCCGTCGGCAGCCTGGTCACGCTCGTCCAGCGGGTCGTCACCGTCCGCCGGGAGTCCGCCGAGGCGGAGGCCGCGGAGGCCGCGGAGGCACCGGAGTCCACGGAGGCACCGGAGGCCGCGGACTCCGCGGACTCCGCGGACTCCGCGCAGGACAATGGACCCAAGCAGGAAAACGCCTCCCACGGGAGCGAGGCAGCCAAGTGAGCGCCCAGGAGCGCCTGATCGACGGGCTGTACGGCCTGGGCTGGGGCACCGTCAAGAAGCTGCCCGAGCCGGTCGCCGTACGGCTGGGCCGGACCATCGCCGACCTCGCCTGGAAACAGCGCGGCAAGGGCGTGCGGCGGCTGGAGAGCAACTACGCGCGCGTGGTGCCCGACGCGAGCCCGGAGCGGCTCGCTGAGCTCTCGCGCGCGGGCATGCGGTCGTACCTCCGCTACTGGATGGAGTCCTTCCGGCTCCCCGCCTGGAGCGCCGAGCGCATCGGGGCGGGCTTCGAGGCGAAGGACATCCACTACCTGACCGAAGGCATGGCCGCGGGCAAGGGCGTCATCCTCGCCCTGCCGCACCTGGCCAACTGGGACCTCGCCGGCGCCTGGGCCACCACCAAACTGGGCATCCCGTTCACCACGGTCGCCGAGCGCCTGAAGCCGGAGACTCTCTACGACCGGTTCGTCGCCTACCGCGAGGGCCTCGGCATGGAGGTCCTGCCGCACAGCGGGGGCGCCGCCTTCGGCGTCCTGGCCCGGCGGCTGCGCGCCGGCGGCCTGGTCTGCCTGGTCGCCGACCGTGACCTGTCCGCCTCCGGCGTCGAGGTCGAGTTCTTCGGCGAGACCGCCCGGATGCCCGCCGGCCCCGCCCTGCTCGCCCAGCAGACGGGCGCCCTGCTGCTCCCCGTCACCCTCTGGTACGACGAGACGCCCGTCATGCGGGGCCAAGTCCACCCACCGGTCGACGTACCCCAGTCGGGTACGCGCGCCGAGAAGACGTCTGTCATGACACAGGCGCTGGCCGATGTCTTCGCCTCGGGGATCGCCGACCATCCGCAGGACTGGCACATGTTGCAGCGCCTGTGGCTGAAGGACCTGGATCCCGCGACGTCTGCCGAGAAGGGGACCGCGTGAGAATCGGCATCGTCTGCCCGTACTCCTGGGACGTACCGGGCGGCGTCCAGTTCCACATCCGTGACCTCGCCGAGTACTTCATCCGGCTCGGCCACGAGGTGTCGGTCCTGGCCCCCGCCGACGACGACACCCCGCTGCCGCCGTACGTCGTCTCGGCCGGCCGCGCCGTGCCCGTGCCGTACAACGGCTCCGTGGCGCGCCTGAACTTCGGCTTCCTGAGCGCCGCCAGGGTGCGCCGCTGGCTGCACGACGGCGCCTTCGACGTGATCCACATCCACGAGCCGGCCTCGCCCTCGCTGGGCCTGCTGACCTGCTGGGCCGCGCAGGGGCCGATCGTCGCGACCTTCCACACCTCCAACCCGCGCTCCCGGGCCATGATCGCCGCGTACGCGATCCTGCAGGCCGCCCTGGAGAAGATCAGCGCGCGGATCGCCGTGAGCGAGTACGCCCGCCGCACCCTCGTCGAGCACCTGGGCGGGGACGCGGTGGTGATCCCGAACGGCGTCGACGTCGACTTCTTCGCCAAGGCCGAGCCCAAGCCCGAGTGGCAGGGCGACACGATCGGCTTCATCGGGCGCATCGACGAGCCCCGCAAGGGCCTGCCCGTCCTGATGAGGGCCCTGCCGAAGATCCTCGCCGCGCGCCCGCAGACCCGGCTGCTGGTCGCCGGGCGCGGAGACGAGGAGGAGGCCGTGGAGCCGCTGCCGCGGGAACTGCGCTCGCGTGTGGAGTTCCTCGGCATGGTCAGCGACGAGGACAAGGCCCGCTTCCTGCGCAGCGTCGACCTGTACGTCGCGCCCAACACCGGCGGTGAGAGCTTCGGCATCATCCTGGTCGAGGCGATGTCCGCCGGCGCCCCCGTCCTCGCCTCCGACCTGGACGCCTTCGCGCAGGTCCTCGACCAGGGAGCGGCGGGCGAGCTGTTCCCCAACGAGGACGCGGACGCGCTGGCCCAGGCGGCCGTGAAGCTGCTGGAGAACCCGGAACGGCGGGCCGAGCTGCGCGAGCGGGGCAGCGCCCACGTCCGGCGCTTCGACTGGTCGACCGTCGGGGCCGACATCATGTCCGTCTACGAGACCGTGACGGCCGGCGCCGCGGCGGTGGCCGCGGACGAGCGGACCACGGGGCTGTGGTCGCGGTTCGGGCTGGCGCGGGACTGACCACTGAGCGCGGGGGCGCGCGCCGGTCCCGTTAGTCTTGCCGCCCGTGACCGCAACCCTCATCTGGATCCTCGTCGCCCTCGTGGCGATCGGCCTGTACCTGAGCTGGACGGCGGGGCGGCTGGACCGGCTGCACGCCCGGATCGACGCCGCGCGCGCCGCGCTCGACGCCCAACTGCTGCGCCGCGCCTCGGTGGCCCAGGAACTGGCCACCTCCGGGGTGCTCGACCCGGCCGCCTCGATCGTGCTGTACGAGGCCGCCCACGCCGCCCGGCAGGCCGAGGAGGAGCAGCGGGAGGTCGCCGAGAGCGAACTGAGCCAGGCCCTGCGCGCCGTGTTCGGGGAGCCCGCGCAGGTGGAGGCGGTACGGGAGGCGCCCGGGGGAGAGGAGACGGCCCGGGAGCTGGCCGAGGCGGTCCGCAGGGTGCCCATGGCCCGGCGCTTCCACAACGACGCCGTACGCGCCGCCCGGGCGCTGCGCCGGCACCGCAAGGTGCGCTGGTTCCGGCTGGCCGGCCACGCGCCGTTCCCGATGGCCTTCGAGATGGACGACGAGCCGCCCGCCGCGCTGCTGGAGCGAGCCGCATAGCAGGTGTTTTTCGGCCGTCGGCCGAAAAAGGATCCACCGGCTCGCCATTGGCCCTTGCTGTGGCCTGGTCCACTCACGTTTCCTCGGTGCTGCAGGAAACCCTCTTTCACTTCAGTGAGGTCAACCCGTGTCCATCACCGAGAACCAGGCTCCCGAGACCGGCACCGCGCGCGTGAAGCGCGGCATGGCCGAGCAGCTCAAGGGCGGCGTGATCATGGACGTCGTCACCCCGGAGCAGGCGAAGATCGCCGAGGACGCGGGCGCCGTCGCCGTCATGGCCCTCGAGCGGGTCCCGGCCGACATCCGCAAGGACGGCGGTGTGGCCCGCATGTCCGACCCGGACATGATCGAGGGCATCATCAACGCCGTCTCCATCCCGGTCATGGCCAAGTCCCGCATCGGCCACTTCGTCGAGGCCCAGGTCCTCCAGGCCCTCGGCGTCGACTACATCGACGAGTCCGAGGTCCTCACCCCGGCCGACGAGGTCAACCACTCCGACAAGTGGGCCTTCACGACCCCCTTCGTGTGTGGCGCGACCAACCTGGGCGAGGCGCTGCGCCGCATCGCCGAGGGCGCCGCGATGATCCGCTCCAAGGGCGAGGCCGGCACCGGCAACGTCGTCGAGGCCGTGCGCCACCTGCGCCAGATCAAGAACGAGATCGCCAAGCTGCGCGGCTTCGACAACCACGAGCTGTACGCCGCCGCCAAGGAGCTGCGCGCCCCGTACGAGCTGGTCAAGGAGGTCGCCGAGCTGGGCAAGCTCCCGGTGGTCCTCTTCTCCGCCGGCGGTGTGGCCACCCCGGCCGACGCGGCCCTGATGCGCCAGCTCGGCGCCGAGGGCGTCTTCGTCGGCTCCGGCATCTTCAAGTCCGGCGACCCGGCCAAGCGCGCCGCCGCCATCGTGAAGGCCACCACCTTCTACGACGACCCGAAGATCATCGCGGACGCGTCCCGCAACCTGGGCGAGGCCATGGTCGGCATCAACTGCGACACCCTCCCCGAGTCCGAGCGCTACGCCACCCGCGGCTGGTAACCGACCCCACGGCAGTCATCACATGAACACTCCTGTCATCGGCGTCCTGGCCCTCCAGGGCGACGTACGGGAGCACCTCATCGCCCTGGCCGCGGCCGACGCCGTGGCCAGGCCGGTGCGGCGCCCCGAAGAACTCGCCGAGGTCGACGGCCTGGTCCTGCCCGGCGGGGAGTCCACCACCATCTCCAAGCTGGCCGTCCTCTTCGGCCTCATGGAGCCCCTCCGCGCGCGCGTGCGGGACGGCATGCCCGTCTACGGCACCTGCGCCGGCATGATCATGCTCGCCGACAAGATCCTCGACCCGCGCTCGGGCCAGGAGACCATCGGCGGCATCGACATGATCGTGCGCCGCAACGCCTTCGGGCGGCAGAACGAGTCCTTCGAGGCCGCCCTCGCCGTCAAGGGCATCGCGGGCGACCCCGTGGAGGGCGTCTTCATCCGCGCCCCCTGGGTGGAGTCCGTCGGCGCCGGGGCCGAGGTGCTCGCCGAGCACGACGGTCACATCGTCGCGGTCCGTCAGGGCAACGCGCTGGCCACGTCGTTCCACCCGGAACTGACCGGCGACCACCGCGTGCACGCCCTGTTCGTCGACATGGTGCGGGCCGACCGGGCGGCGGAGTCCTTGTAGGATCGCAGGCGTTCGTAGAGAGTTGGGTAACGCGAAGGAGACAGGCAGATGTCCGGCCACTCTAAATGGGCCACGACGAAGCACAAGAAGGCCGTCATCGATGCCAAGCGCGGCAAGCTCTTCGCGAAGCTGATCAAGAACATCGAGGTGGCGGCCCGGATGGGCGGCGCCGACCCCGAGGGCAACCCGACGCTCTACGACGCCATCCAGAAGGCGAAGAAGTCGTCGGTCCCCAACAAGAACATCGACTCCGCCGTCAAGCGCGGCGCGGGCCTGGAGGCCGGCGGCGCCGACTACGAGACGATCATGTACGAGGGCTACGGCCCGAACGGCGTGGCCGTGCTCATCGAGTGCCTCACCGACAACCGCAACCGCGCCGCCTCCGAGGTCCGCGTCGCCATGACCCGCAACGGCGGCTCCATGGCCGACCCGGGCTCGGTGTCGTACCTGTTCAACCGCAAAGGCGTCGTGATCGTCCCCAAGGGCGACCTCACCGAGGACGACGTCCTCGCGGCCGTCCTGGACGCGGGCGCCGAGGAGGTCAACGACCTCGGCGAGACCTTCGAGGTCATCAGCGAGCCGACCGACCTCGTCGCGGTCCGCACCGCCCTGCAGGACGCGGGCATCGACTACGAGTCCGCCGACGCCAACTTCGTCCCGACCATGCAGGTCGAACTGGACGAGGAGGGCGCCAAGAAGATCTTCAAGCTGATCGACGCGCTGGAGGACAGCGACGACGTGCAGAACGTCTTCGCCAACTTCGACGTCAGCGACGAGATCATGGAGAAGGTCGGCGCGTAGCGCCGCCGCGGGCTCCACAGCCTCAACGGGCCGACGGGACACACCCCGTCGGCCCGTCGCGTTGTCGGTGGCACCCGATAGCCTGCACAAACAGGCGATCGAAAGGGAGGGGCGCGTGCGCGTACTGGGGGTCGACCCGGGGCTGACCCGGTGCGGTGTCGGCGTGGTCGAGGGCGTCGCCGGCCGGCCGCTCACCATGATCGGCGTCGGCGTCGTCCGCACACCGGCCGACGCGGACCTCGGGCACCGCCTCGTCGCGATCGAGCAGGGCATCGAGCAGTGGCTGGACGAGCACCGCCCGGAGTTCGTCGCCGTGGAGCGGGTCTTCAGCCAGCACAACGTCCGTACGGTGATGGGCACGGCGCAGGCCAGTGCCGTCGCCCTGCTGTGCGCCACCCGCCGCGGCATCCCCGTCGCCCTGCACACCCCCAGCGAGGTCAAGGCCGCCGTCACCGGCTCCGGCCGCGCCGACAAAGCCCAGGTGGGCGCCATGGTCACCCGCCTGCTGCGACTGAGCGCGCCCCCGAAGCCCGCCGACGCCGCCGACGCCCTCGCGCTCGCCATCTGCCATATCTGGCGGGCCCCCGCCCAGAACCGACTCCAGCAGGCCGTCGCCCTGCACGCATCGAAAGGCCGTACGGCATGATCGCCTTCGTCAGCGGCACGGTCGCCGCACTCGCACCCGACGCAGCGGTGATCGAAGTCGGCGGCGTCGGCATGGCCGTCCAGTGCACGCCGAACACGCTGTCCACGCTCCGCGCCGGCCAGCCGGCCAAGCTCCACACCTCGCTCGTCGTACGCGAGGACTCGCTGACCCTGTACGGCTTCGCGGACGACGACGAACGCCAGGTGTTCGAACTGCTCCAGACCGCCAGCGGGGTGGGACCGAGACTGGCCCAGGCGATGCTCGCCGTACACGCGCCGGACGCCCTGCGGCGGGCCGTCGCGACCGGCGACGAGAAGGCGCTCACCGCCGTCCCCGGCATCGGCAGGAAGGGCGCCCAGAAACTGCTCCTGGAGCTGAAGGACCGCCTCGGCGAGCCGGTCGGCGCACCCGCCGTCGGTACGGCCGTCAGCACCGGATGGCGCGACCAGCTGCACGCCGCCCTGATCGGTCTCGGCTACGCCACGCGCGAGGCCGACGAGGCCGTGGCCGCGGTCGCCCCGCAGGCCGAGGCCGCCGAGGGCACGCCCCAGGTGGGGCAGCTGCTGAAGGCGGCCCTGCAGACGCTGAACCGAGCCCGCTGACCCACGACTTCCGAGGCACACACATGAACTGGGACGACACGACCGACACCTCCGCCGCGGAGCGGCTGGTGGACTCCGTCGCCGGCCGTGAGGACCAGGCCGTCGAGGCCGCCCTGCGGCCCAAGGACCTCGGCGAGTTCATCGGCCAGGAGAAGGTCCGCGAGCAGCTCGACCTCGTGCTGCGCGCCGCACGCGCGCGGGGCGCCACCGCCGACCACGTGCTCCTGTCCGGCGCCCCCGGCCTCGGCAAGACCACCCTGTCGATGATCATCGCGGCCGAGATGGGCGCCCCGATCCGCATCACCTCCGGCCCCGCCATCCAGCACGCCGGCGACCTCGCGGCGATCCTGTCCTCCCTCCAGGAGGGCGAGGTCCTCTTCCTCGACGAGATCCACCGCATGTCCCGGCCCGCCGAGGAGATGCTGTACATGGCGATGGAGGACTTCCGCGTCGACGTCATCGTCGGCAAGGGCCCCGGTGCCACCGCCATCCCGCTGGAACTGCCGCCCTTCACCCTGGTCGGCGCCACCACCCGCGCCGGTCTGCTGCCGCCCCCGCTGCGCGACCGCTTCGGCTTCACCGCGCACATGGAGTTCTACGAGCCGGCCGAGCTGGAGCGGGTCGTCCACCGCTCGGCGAGCCTCCTCGACGTCGAGATCGAGCCGGACGGCGCCGCCGAGATCGCCGGCCGCTCCCGCGGCACGCCCCGCATCGCCAACCGTCTGCTGCGCCGGGTACGCGACTACGCCCAGGTCAAGGCCGACGGCGTGATCACCAAGGAGATCGCCGCGGCGGCCCTGGCGGTGTACGAGGTCGACGCCCGCGGCCTGGACCGCCTCGACCGGGCCGTCCTGGAGGCCCTGCTCAAGCTGTTCGGCGGCGGCCCGGTCGGCCTGTCCACGCTCGCGGTCGCGGTGGGGGAGGAGCGCGAGACCGTAGAGGAGGTCGCCGAACCCTTCCTCGTCCGGGAGGGACTGCTCGCCCGCACCCCGCGCGGCCGGGTCGCCACACCCGCCGCATGGGCGCATCTCGGCCTCACACCGCCCCGCTCACAGGCCGCCGGAAACGGACAACAGGACCTGTTCGGGGCGTGAGGGGTGCGTGACCGCGCCACGACGGCGAGCTCACTGGCCGGAGCAGGAACCCCGGTGCCATGCTGAGCGTTGTTCCATGCGCGCGGACTCGCTTAGACTCCGCCGATGCCGCCTTTGTCGGCGGCACACAAAACCCCCAACCATCAGGCCGCTCACCATCGCGGTCGTGTGAAGGAAGTACCGACCCGTGAGTCTCGTGACCCTCCTCCCGTTCATCGTGCTCATCGGGGCCATGTTCCTGATGACCCGGTCGGCCAAGAAGAAGCAGCAGCAGGCCATCGAGATGCGGAACCAGATGCAGCCCGGTTCCGGCGTCCGCACCATCGGGGGCATGTACGCCACGGTCAAGGAGGTCAGCGAGGACACGGTCCTCCTCGACGCCGGTCCGGGCGTCGAGCTCCTCTTCGCCAAGAACTCGATCGGCGCGGTCCTGACCGACGACGAGTACAACCGCATCGTCCACGGCATCGAGCACGACCTGAAGTCCGACGCCGACGTCGTCCCGGACGACGCCTCCTCCCTCACCGAGACCGACGAGCCCGCCGCCGACGCTGCCGCCGCCTCCGACGACAAGTCCGTCGACCTCGGCAAGAAGGACGTGGCCGACGAGCCGGCCGACGACAGCCCGGCCGACGAGGCGAAGACGGACGCACAGTCGAAGAAGACCGACGGCGACTCCCAAGCGAAGTAGTGCTGTCCCGGGGCGCGCAGGTACGGCCTGCGCGCCCCGGGACGTGCCCTGCTCGCACGGAATCCCGACACCATGTCATGGCCGCCCGACCGAAGACCCGGCGCGAGGCGGCCCGAGAGGGAGTACGAGAAGGTGGCAGCACCTAAAAAGGGCCGGAACGCGAGCGCCCAGAGCAAGCCGGGGCGCTCGCTGGCCCTGATCCTGATCGCCATCGCGGCGCTCACCGGCGGGATGTTCGCCTCCGGGCACACCACGCCACGTCTCGGCATCGACCTCGCCGGTGGCACCAGCATCACGCTGGAGGCGAGGAACGAACCCGGCCAGCCCAACGCGATCAACAAGACCAACATGGACACAGCGGTCGCGATCATGGAGCGCCGCGTCAACGGTCTGGGCGTCCAGGAAGCCGAGGTGCAGACGCAGGGCGACCGGAACATCATCGTCAACATCCCCAAGGGCACCAACTCCCAGCAGGCCCGGGACCAGGTCGGCACCACCGCCAAGCTGTACTTCCGTCCGGTCATCGCCACGGAGATCTCCGGCGGAGCCGGCGCGGCCACTCCGACGCCGAGCGCCTCCGGCAGCCCGTCGGACAAGGCCACCGACAAGGACAAGGCCACCGACACGGCGTCCCCCTCCGCCAGCGGCTCCGCCGACCCTTCGGCGAGCGCCACCACCCAGGGCCGCGCCGTCACCGACGCCCTGAAGGCGGACGCCACGCCGTCCGCGAGCGCCTCGGCCGACGCGAAGGCGAGCCCCTCCCCGTCCGCGACCGGCGGCACCACCGGTGACGCGGACAGCAAGCTCCAGGCGGAGTACGCCGCGCTCGACTGCACCAAGGAGAAGGTCCGGGCCACGGCCGGCGACGGCGCCAAGCCCACCGACTCGACCGTGGCCTGCGGCCAGAACTCCCAGGGGCAGTGGCAGAAGTACATCCTCGGCCCCGCCGCGGTCGACGGCACGGACGTGAAGAAGGCCCAGGCGGTCATCAACACCCAGACCGGCGCCGGCTGGACCGTCCAGATGGACTTCACGAAGAAGGGCGCCGACAAGTTCGCGGACATCACCGGCAAGCTGGCGCAGAACCAGTCCCCGCAGAACCAGTTCGCCATCGTCCTGGACGGCGAGGTCGTCTCCGACCCGTACGTCAGCCAGGCCCTGACCGGCGGCAACGCGGAGATCTCCGGCAACTTCAACCAGGAGTCGGCCCAGAGCCTCGCCAACATGCTGTCGTACGGTGCGCTGCCGCTGTCGTTCCGTGAGGCGAGCATCACCACGGTGAGCCCCGCCCTCGGCGGCGAGCAGCTGGAGGCCGGTCTGATCGCCGGCGCCATCGGACTCGCGCTGGTCGTCCTCTACCTGCTGGTCTACTACCGCGGCCTGGCGTTCGTCGCGATCCTCTCGCTGCTGGTCTCCGCCGCCCTCACGTACACGATCATGTCGCTGCTCGGCCCGGCCATCGGCTTCGCGCTGAACCTGCCCGCCGTCTGCGGCGCCATCGTGGCGATCGGCATCACGGCGGACTCGTTCATCGTGTACTTCGAACGCATCCGGGACGAGATCCGTGAGGGCCGCACGCTGCGCCCCGCCGTCGAGCGGGCCTGGCCGCGTGCCCGCCGCACCATCCTGGTCTCCGACTTCGTGTCGTTCCTCGCCGCCGCCGTGCTGTTCGTCGTCAGCGTCGGCAAGGTTCAGGGCTTCGCGTTCACGCTCGGCCTGACCACCCTGCTCGACGTGGTCGTCGTCTTCCTCTTCACCAAGCCGCTGATGACGCTCCTTGCGCGCAGGGCGTTCTTCGCGAACGGCCACCGCTGGTCCGGCCTCGACCCGAAGAGCCTGGGTGCGCAGCCGCCACTGCGCCGCACCCGCCGTCCCTCCGCCCCCGCCCCCGTCGAACCGAAGGAGGCGTGAGAGATGTCGAAGCTCGGCAACCTCGGCGCCCGACTCCACCGTGGCGAGATCGGCTACGACTTCGTCAAGAACCGCAAGATCTGGTACGGCATCTCGATCCTGATCACGATCACCGCCATCGTCGGCCTGGCGGTGCGCGGCCTCAACATGGGCATCGAGTTCCAGGGCGGAGCCGTCTTCAACACACCGAAGACCAGCGTGTCCGTCTCCCAGGCCGAGGAGTACGCGGAAGATGCCGCCGGCCACGACGCGATCGTCCAGCAGCTCGGCAACGGCACCCTGCGCATCCAGGTCGCCGGTATCGACACCGACCGCGCCGACCAGATCAAGCAGCTCCTCGCCGAGGACCTGAAGGTCGACGCGGAGCGGATCAACGCCGAACTGGTCGGCCCGAGCTGGGGTGACCAGATCGCCAACAAGGCATGGCAGGGCCTCGGCATCTTCCTGGTCCTCGTCGTGATCTACCTGGCGATCGCGTTCGAGTGGCGCATGGCGGTCGCCGCGTTCGTCGCCCTGATCCACGACATCACCATCACGGTCGGCATCTACTCCCTCGTCGGCTTCGAGGTCACGCCCGGCACGGTGATCGGTCTGCTGACCATCCTCGGTTACTCGCTCTACGACACGGTCGTCGTCTTCGACAGCCTCAAGGAGCAGACGAAGGACATCACCAAGCAGACCCGCTGGACCTACAGCGACGTCGCCAACCGCTCGATCAACAGCACCCTGGTCCGTTCCGTCAACACCACCGTCGTCGCACTGCTGCCGGTGGCGGGTCTGCTGTTCATCGGCGGCGGTGTCCTCGGCGCCGGCATGCTGAACGACATCTCGCTGTCGCTGTTCGTCGGCCTCGCGGCGGGCGCCTACTCCTCGATCTTCATCGCCACGCCGCTCGTCGCCGACCTCAAGGAGCGCGAGCCGCAGATGAAGGCGCTGAGGAAGCGCGTGCTGGCGAAGCGGGCGCAGGCCGGCACCCACGGAGAGCCCCAGGACACCCGGGTCGCCGACGAGCCGCGGGACGACGAGCCGGAGGACGCCGCACCCGCGGTCGTCGGCCCGCGCAACCAGCCCGCGTCCCGCAGCCGGGGCCGTGGCCGGCCCTCCGGGAAGCGCCGATGACCGGCCTCACCGACGTCAGCGCGCTGCTGCTCAGCCGCATCCGTGACGTGGCGGACTACCCGGAGCCGGGCGTGATGTTCAAGGACATCACCCCGCTCCTGGCCGACCCGTCGGCGTTCACCGCGCTCACCGACGCCCTCGCCGGGATCGCCGAGCGCACCGGCGCCACCAAGGTCGTCGGCCTGGAAGCCCGCGGCTTCATCCTCGGCGCCCCGGTCGCGGTCCGCGCCGGCCTCGGCTTCATCCCCGTACGCAAGGCGGGCAAGCTCCCCGGAGCCACCCTCAGCCAGGCGTACGACCTGGAGTACGGATCGGCCGAGATCGAGGTGCACGCCGAGGACCTGGCCGGCGGTGACCGTGTCCTCATCGTCGACGACGTCCTGGCGACCGGCGGCACCGCCGAGGCCTCGATCCAGCTCATCCGCCGGGCCGGCGCCGAGGTCGCGGGCCTGGCCGTCCTGATGGAGCTCGGTTTCCTCGGCGGCCGTACCCGCCTGGAACCGGCCCTCGGCGACGCTCCGCTTCAGGCGCTGCTCACGGTGTAGAAACCCGTGCGCGGCCTGGGGTACACCGGCACGACACCGCGGAGGCGGGCCCGGAGAGATCCGGTGCCCGCCTCTCCCGTTTCTCCGGTAGACGGCTCTCACATCGGTCCGAAGGCGATCCTGGGGCTCAGGATCGCTACCATGGGTTGTCCGGAGCCTGACCGGGGGACCCGGATCGCGCACGAGGAGTCCTCTTGCCAGACGAGGCCCAGCACCTGACCGCCGCCAAGCCCGAGTCCGCCTCGGCCGCCGCGGCGAAGCCCGCGCCGAACGCGCCGCACGCGAAGAACGACGTGCGCGGGCCGGTGCAGCACGCCCAGTCGGCGCCCGTCGACAAGCCGGCCGAGCAGCCTCGTCCCAAGCCGGCGCCGCCCGAGCGCTCCGCGAACCCGCCCGTGGTCCGCCCGCCCGCCGGCCAGCCCGCCCGCACCGGCTCCTCCAACCGCGTCCGCGCCCGCCTCGCCCGTCTCGGCGTCCAGCGAGCGAATCCGTACAACCCGGTCCTGGAGCCGCTGCTGCGGATAGTGCGCAGCAACGACCCGAAGATCGAGAACTCGACGCTGCGCCAGATCGAACGCGCCTACCAGGTCGCCGAGCGCTGGCACCGCGGCCAGAAGCGCAAGAGCGGCGACCCGTACATCACGCACCCCCTCGCCGTCACCACCATCCTCGCCGAGCTCGGCATGGACCCGGCCACGCTGATGGCGGGCCTGCTGCACGACACGGTCGAGGACACCGAGTACGGCCTGGAGGACCTGCGCCGCGACTTCGGTGACGTCGTCGCCCTGCTCGTCGACGGCGTCACCAAGCTGGACAAGGTCAAGTTCGGCGAGGCCGCGCAGGCCGAGACGGTGCGCAAGATGGTCGTCGCCATGGCCAAGGACCCCCGCGTCCTGGTCATCAAGCTCGCCGACCGCCTGCACAACATGCGCACCATGCGCTACCTCAAGCGCGAGAAGCAGGAGAAGAAGGCGCGCGAGACCCTGGAGATCTACGCGCCGCTCGCCCACCGCCTGGGCATGAACACCATCAAGTGGGAGCTGGAGGACCTCGCCTTCGCGATCCTCTACCCCAAGATGTACGACGAGATCGTCCGCCTGGTCGCCGAGCGCGCCCCCAAGCGGGACGAGTACCTCGCCATAGTGACCGACGAGGTCCAGCAGGACCTGCGGGCGGCCCGCATCAAGGCGACCGTCACCGGCCGCCCCAAGCACTACTACAGCGTCTACCAGAAGATGATCGTCCGCGGCCGTGACTTCGCGGAGATCTACGACCTGGTGGGCATCCGCGTCCTCGTGGACACCGTCCGCGACTGCTACGCGGCCCTCGGCACGGTGCACGCGCGGTGGAACCCGGTCCCCGGCCGGTTCAAGGACTACATCGCGATGCCCAAGTTCAACATGTACCAGTCGCTGCACACGACGGTCATCGGCCCGGGCGGCAAACCGGTCGAGCTGCAGATCCGCACATTCGACATGCACCGCCGCGCCGAGTACGGCATCGCCGCGCACTGGAAGTACAAGCAGGAGGCCGTCGCCGGTGCCTCCAAGATCCGCACCGACGCCCCGAAGACATCGGCCAAGGACAAGGACGCCATCAACGACATGGCGTGGCTGCGGCAGCTGCTGGACTGGCAGAAGGAGACCGAGGACCCCAGCGAGTTCCTGGAGTCGCTGCGCTTCGACCTGTCCCGCAACGAGGTCTTCGTCTTCACCCCCAAGGGCGACGTCATAGCGCTCCCGGCCGGTGCCACCCCGGTCGACTTCGCGTATGCCGTGCACACCGAGGTCGGGCACCGCACGATAGGAGCGCGGGTCAACGGCCGCCTCGTGCCGCTCGAATCGACGCTGGACAACGGCGACCTGGTCGAGGTCTTCACCTCCAAGGCGCCCGGCGCGGGCCCGTCCCGCGACTGGCTGGGCTTCGTGAAGTCGCCGCGCGCCCGCAACAAGATCCGTGCCTGGTTCTCCAAGGAGCGTCGCGACGAGGCGATTGAGCAGGGCAAGGACGCCATCGTCCGGGCGATGCGCAAGCAGAACCTGCCGATCCAGCGCATCCTGACGGGCGACTCCCTGGTCACGCTCGCGCACGAGATGCGCTACGCGGACATCTCCGCGCTCTACGCGGCGATCGGCGAGGGCCATGTCTCCGCGCAGAACATCGTGCAGAAGCTCGTCCAGGCGCTCGGCGGCGAGGAGGCCGCCACCGAGGAGATCGACGAGACGGTCCCGCCGTCCCGCGGCCGCAGCCGCAAGCGCCGCTCCAGCGCCGATCCCGGCGTCGTCGTCAAGGGCGTCGACGACGTGTGGGTCAAACTGGCCCGTTGCTGTACGCCCGTGCCCGGCGACCCGATCATCGGCTTCGTCACACGCGGTAGCGGCGTATCGGTTCACCGCAGTGACTGTGTGAACGTGGAGTCATTGTCCCGCGAGCCCGAGCGCATTCTCGAGGTCGAGTGGGCGCCGACCCAGTCCTCGGTGTTCCTGGTCGCCATCCAGGTGGAGGCCCTGGACCGCTCCCGGCTGCTGTCGGACGTCACCCGCGTGCTGTCCGACCAGCACGTCAACATCCTCTCCGCCGCCGTGCAGACCTCCCGCGACCGTGTCGCCACGTCCCGCTTCACCTTCGAGATGGGCGACCCGAAACACCTCGGGCACGTCCTGAAGGCCGTGCGGGGCGTGGAAGGGGTGTACGACGTGTACCGGGTGACGTCGGCGCGCAGGCCGTCGTAGGAGAGCTGCCGGAACGACGAAGCGGCCCGGCGGTGGGACACACCGCCGGGCCGCCTGCGTGCACGACAGGGTCAGCCGCCGAACTCCTGCAGCCCCTTCAGAGCCTGGTCCAGCAGTGCCTGGCGGCCCTGGAGCTCCTTCTCGAGCTTGTCGGCCTTGGCGTTGTTGCCCTGGGCACGCGCCTGCTCGATCTGGGACGTCAGCTTGTCCACGGCTGCCTGCAGCTGACCGGTCAGACCCTCGGCACGCGCGCGGGCCTCCGGGTTGGTCCGGCGCCACTCGGCCTCCTCGGCCTCCTGGATCGCCCGCTCCACCGCGTGCATCCGGCCCTCGACCTTCGGGCGCGCGTCGCGCGGCACGTGGCCGATGGCCTCCCAGCGCTCGTTGATCGAACGGAACGTGGCACGGGCCGCCTTCAGGTCCGTGACCGGCAGGAGCTTCTCGGCCTCCTCGGCCAGCTCCTCCTTGAGCTTGAGGTTCTCCGCCTGCTCCGCGTCCCGCTCGGCGAACACCGAGCTGCGGGCGGCGAAGAAGACGTCCTGGGCGCCACGGAAGCGGTTCCACAGGTCGTCCTCGTGCTCGCGCTGGGCGCGGCCGGCGGCCTTCCACTCGGCCATCAGCTCGCGGTAACGCGCGGCCGTCGGACCCCAGTCCGTCGAGCCGGACAGCGCCTCCGCCTCGGCGACCAGCCGCTCCTTGGTCTTGCGCGCCTCCTCGCGCTGCGCGTCCAGCTGCGCGAAGTGCTGCTTGCGGCGCTTGGAGAACGCCGACCGCGCGTGCGAGAAGCGGTGCCACAGCTCGTCGTCGGACTTGCGGTCCAGGCGCGGCAGCCCCTTCCAGGTGTCCACCAGCGCCCGCAGCCGCTCACCGGCCGCCCGCCACTGGTCGGACTGCGCCAGCTCCTCCGCCTCGGCGACCAGCGCCTCCTTGGCCTTGCGCGCCTCGTCCGACTGCCTCGCCCGCTGCGCCTTGCGCTCCTCGCGGCGCGCCTCCACCAACGCGACGAGCTTGTCCAGCCGGACCCTCAGGGCGTCCAGGTCGCCCACCGCGTGATGCGCGTCGACCTGCTCCCGCAGGTGCTCGATGGCGGCCAGGGCGTCCTTGGCCGACAGGTCGGTGGTCTTCACTCGCTTCTCGAGGAGGCCGATCTCGACAACCAGGCCCTCGTACTTGCGCTCGAAGTAGGCCAGCGCCTCATCGGGGGAGCCGGCCTGCCAGGAACCGACGACCTTCTCGCCGTCGGCCGTACGCACGTACACGGTCCCCGTCTCGTCGACGCGGCCCCACGGGTCGCTGCTCACAGCGCCTCCTCCACATGATGCCTGCGAGGGGCCTCAGCTCCCCCGGGCATCGTCCACAGTTTCGTCACGGCCAACATAGGCGACCGGCGGGCGGCCTGTCCGCATCCCGCGCGACCGAAATTTCGCAGATGGGGCTCAGGATTTCGTGACGGTCGCCTTGTCGATCACGACCGTCGCGTTGGGCGCCCCGTCACCCGCTCCGGTGCTCTCGCCGGCCGCGGCGATCTTCTTCAGCACCTTCATGCCCGCCTCCGAGACGGTACCGAACGGTGTGTAGCTGGGCGGCAACTGGCTGTCCTGGTAGACGAGGAAGAACTGGCTGCCGCCACTGTTCTTCTGCCCGGTGTTCGCCATCGCGACGGTGCCCGCCGGGTAGATGTTGTCCTTCAGGCTTTTGTCCTTCAGGTTCTCGTCCGGGATCGTGTAGCCGGGGCCGCCCGTCCCGGTGCCGGTCGGGTCACCGCACTGCAGCACGTAGATGCCGTTGGTGGTGAGCCGGTGGCACTTGGAGTGGTCGAAATAGCCCTTACCGGCGAGGAAGGCGAAGGAGTTGACGGTGTGCGGCGCAGCCGACGCCTTCATCGCGATGTCTATCTCGCCGCAGGTCGTCGCGAGCTTCATCGTGTACGTGGCCGACTTGTCGATCGTCATCGCCGGCTCCTTCTTCCAGGTCTCCGACTTGACCTTGCCCGCGGCGGGCTTCTCGCACGGGTCCGGCGCCTTGCTGGGCGAGGCGCTCGGGGTGACCTCCGCGCTCGCGTTGGTCTTGTCGTCGTCCTTCTTGAGTACCCCGGTCGTGTAGATCGCGAGGCTGCCCACGATGACCACGCCGAGGACGGATGCGATCACCGAGTTGCGGATGCGCGCCTTGCGCCGCGCCTCGGTGCGTCGCTGCTGCTGCCGCAAGAACTTCTCCCGGGCGAGCTGACGCCGCCGCTGCTCCTGGCTGACCACCGGGTTCTCTCCTCATGCGTCTCGTGTGCCGACCGGTACGCGTGCGTCCGGTGAACCGACCGCGTGCGTGTGCCCCGTACCGTATATGGGTTCGCTGAGGAAACGGCAGCGCCGGTAGTCTCTGACCAGGGCGCGGCCCCGCCGCAAGCCACCCGTAATCGACACAACGAAGGACGATCGTGCTCATTGCCGGGTTCCCCGCCGGGGCCTGGGGGACGAACTGTTATCTCGTCGCCCCCGCCGCCGGTGAGGAGTGCGTGATCATCGACCCGGGCCACGAGGCGGCCCCCGGAGTCGAGGAAGCACTGAAGAAGCATCGGCTCAAGCCCGTCGCCGTCGTCCTCACCCACGGCCATCTCGACCATGTGGCCTCGGTCGTCCCGGTGTGCGGCGCGCACGACGTACCGGCCTGGATCCACCCGGATGACCGATACATGATGAGCGACCCGGAGAAGGCGCTCGGCCGTTCCATCGGCATGCCGCTGCTGGGCGAGCTGACCGTCGGGGAGCCGGACGACGTCAAGGAGCTGACCGACGGCGCGAAGCTGGAGCTGGCGGGCCTGGAGCTCACCGTCGCGCACGCGCCGGGCCATACCAAGGGGTCGGTGACCTTCGGCATGCCCGAGGCGGCGGACATCCCGCCGATCCTGTTCTCGGGCGACCTGCTGTTCGCCGGCTCCATCGGACGCACCGACCTGCCCGGCGGTGACATGGCCGAGATGCTCGACTCGCTGGCCCGCGTGTGCCTGCCGCTCGACGACTCGACCGTGGTGCTGTCCGGCCACGGCCCCCAGACGACCATCGGCCAGGAGCGCGCCACCAACCCGTATCTGCGGCAGGTGGCCGCCGGCCTGGGAGCCCAGGAAGCTCCCCGACGAGGAATGTGACGAGACCTTCCGTGAGCACCTTCAAGGCCCCCAAGGGCACGTACGACCTGATCCCGCCGGACAGCGCCAAGTACCTCGCCGTCCGCGAGGCCATCGCCGCCCCGCTGCGCAACTCCGGCTACGGCTACATCGAGACGCCCGGCTTCGAGAGCGTGGAGCTGTTCGCGCGCGGTGTCGGCGAGTCGACGGACATCGTGACCAAGGAGATGTACGCCTTCGAGACCAAGGGCGGCGACAAGCTGGCCCTGCGCCCCGAAGGCACCGCCTCCGTGCTGCGCGCGGCGCTGGAGGCCAACCTGCACAAGGCGGGCAACCTCCCCGTCAAGCTCTGGTACTCGGGCTCGTACTACCGCTACGAGCGTCCCCAGAAGGGCCGCTACCGCCACTTCTCCCAGGTCGGCGCGGAGGCCATCGGCGCCGAGGACCCGGCGCTGGACGCCGAGCTGATCATCCTGGCCGACCAGGCGTACCGCTCGCTGGGCCTGCGGAACTTTCGGATCCTCCTCAACAGCCTGGGCGACAAGGAGTGCCGCCCGGTGTACCGGGCCGCCCTGCAGGACTTCCTGCGCGGCCTGGACCTCGACGAGGACACCCTGCGCCGTGCGCAGATCAACCCGCTGCGCGTCCTGGACGACAAGCGCGCGGACGTGCAGAAGCAGCTGACGGAGGCGCCGCTGCTGCGCGACTACCTCTGCGACGCGTGCAAGGCGTACCACGAGGAGGTCCGCGAGCTGATCACCGCGGCGGGCGTCTCCTTCGAGGACGACCCGAAGCTGGTGCGCGGCCTGGACTACTACACCCGCACCACCTTCGAGTTCGTCCACGACGGCCTCGGCTCCCAGTCCGCCGTGGGCGGCGGCGGCCGCTACGACGGCCTGTCGGAGATGATCGGCGGCCCCGCGCTGCCGTCCGTCGGCTGGGCCCTGGGCGTCGACCGCACGGTGCTGGCCCTGGAGGCCGAGGGCGTCGAGCTCGAACTCCCCGCCACCACCAGCGTGTTCGCTGTCCCGCTCGGCGAGGAGGCCCGCCGCTTCCTCTTCGGCAAGGTCACCGAGCTGCGCAAGGTGGGCATCGCGGCGGACTTCTCCTACGGCGGCAAGGGCCTCAAGGGCGCCATGAAGAACGCCAACCGCAGCGGAGCCCGCTACACGATCGTCGCCGGCGAACGCGACCTCGCCGAGGGCGTCGTCCAGCTCAAGGACATGGAGTCCGGCGAGCAGACGGCGGTCGGCGTCAACGAGATCGTGGCGGAGCTGGAGGCCCGGCTCGGTTAGCCGTACGTCGAGGAAGGGGGCCGGTGCGCGACGAGCGCCGGCCCCCTTCCTCGCTCCCCGGGCAGCAAATGCGCCATCTTGCCCGGCAGACCTCCGGCAGACCTGCACGCACGCCTTCAGCGGCTGCCCTTCAGTGACTGCCCTGCGGACATTCCGCCGCGCGTGCCCCCAGGCTCGGCGGGACGCCGCCCCGGTGCGCCCGCCCCCGCGGGTTCGTTCGTGCGTTCTGTCCTGCAACGGACGTCGGCCGGAACCCAACCCTCAGGGGCGACCGCGCGTACTTCCTTATGTCCACTGAACGGTGGAGACGTGTGCGAGTGCGGCACAATGGCCCTGCCCGAAGATGTTCCAGCTCTCAAGTGACGGAATCGGCGTGATGAGCAAGACGACAGTCAACGACGTCTCCACGGAGTCCGGCCCCGTGCCGGAGCGCACCACCGCCGCTCCGCGCGCCGAGGGCGGCAGTCGAGCCTTCGCGCTGCTCCTGGTGATCACCGGCGCGGCCGGACTGCTCGCCGCGTGGGTCATCACGATCGACAAGTTCAAGCTGCTCGAGGCCAAGGTCGAGGGCAAGACCTTCACGCCCGGCTGCAGCCTGAACCCCGTCGTCTCCTGCGGCAGCGTCATGGAGAGCAAGCAGGCCGCCGTCTTCGGGTTCCCCAACCCGATGCTCGGCCTCGTCGCCTACGGCATCGTCGTGTGCGTCGGCCTGAGCCTGCTCGCCCGGGCACGCTTCCCGCGCTGGTACTGGCTCACCTTCAACGCCGGCTGCCTGTTCGGCGTGAGCTTCTGCGCCTGGCTGATGTTCCAGTCGCTGTACCGGATCAACGCCCTGTGCCTGTGGTGCTGCCTGGCCTGGGTCGCCACGATCGTCATGTTCTGGTACGTGACCTCGTTCAACGTCCGCAAGGGCTTCCTGCCCGCGCCCGGCTGGCTGAAGAGCTTCTTCGGCGAGTTCACCTGGGTCCTGCCGGTCCTGCACATCGGCATCATCGGCATGCTCATCCTGACCCGCTGGTGGGACTTCTGGACCAGCTGACAGCCGGTCGGACTGTCAGTGCGGTGATTTAGGGTTTCAGCGTGGAGCCCGACCTGTTCACCGCCGCAGCAGAAGAACGCCAGGAGAAGGAGCCGTCCAGCAGCCCCCTGGCCGTACGGATGCGCCCGCGCACCCTCGACGAGGTCGTGGGCCAGCAGCACCTGCTGAAGCCGGGCTCGCCCCTGCGCCGCCTGGTCGGCGAGGTTGCCTCGGGCCCCGCCGGCCCCTCCTCGGTGATCCTCTGGGGCCCGCCCGGCACCGGCAAGACGACCCTGGCGTACGTCGTCTCCAAGGCCACCAACAAGCGCTTCGTCGAACTGTCGGCGATCACCGCGGGCGTCAAGGAGGTCCGCGCGGTCATCGACGGCGCCCGCCGCGCCTCCGGCGGGTACGGCAAGGAGACCGTCCTCTTCCTGGACGAGATCCACCGCTTCAGCAAGGCCCAGCAGGACTCCCTGCTCCCGGCCGTGGAGAACCGCTGGGTGACCCTGATCGCGGCGACCACCGAGAACCCGTACTTCTCGGTCATCTCGCCCCTGCTCTCCCGCTCGCTCCTGCTCACCCTGGAGCCCCTCACCGACGACGACATCCGCGGGCTGCTCAAGCGGGCGCTCACCGACGAACGCGGCCTGAACGGCGCCGTCACCCTTCCCGAGGACACCGAGGACCACCTGCTGCGCATCGCCGGCGGCGACGCCCGTCGCGCCCTCACGGCCCTGGAGGCCGCGGCCGGGGCCGCCCTCGACAAGGGCGAGACGGAGATCGCCTTGACGACCCTGGAGGAGACGGTCGACCGGGCCGCCGTCAAGTACGACCGCGACGGCGACCAGCACTACGACGTGGCCAGCGCCCTGATCAAGTCCATCCGCGGCTCCGACGTCGACGCCGCCCTGCACTACCTGGCCCGCATGATCGAGGCCGGCGAGGACCCCCGCTTCATCGCGCGCCGGCTGATGATCTCCGCCAGCGAGGACATCGGCCTCGCCGATCCCAACGCCCTGCCCATCGCGGTCGCCGCCGCCCAGGCCGTCGCCATGATCGGCTTCCCCGAGGCCGCCCTCACCCTCAGCCACGCCACCATCGCCCTCTCCCTCGCCCCCAAGTCCAACTCCGCGACGACCGCGATCGGCGCCGCCCTGGACGACGTACGCAAGGGACTGGCGGGCCCGGTGCCGCCGCACCTGCGGGACAGCCACTACAAGGGAGCGACCAAGCTCGGGCACGGACAGGGATACGTGTATCCGCACGACGTGCCCGAGGGCATCGCCGCCCAGCAGTACGCCCCGGACGCGCTCAAGGACCGCGAGTACTACACGCCGACCCGGCACGGCGCCGAGGCGCGATACGCGGACGCCGTCGAGTGGACCAGGAAACACCTCGGTCGAAAGCGGTCCTGAGCGCCCTGTAGACTGACCCGAAGTGCTGAGTCCCGTGTCCGGCACCCCGACAGGGGGTCGGCACCCCAGAGCGGGACACCCAGCCGGAGACCCGGCCCCCGGGCAGGGATCTCCAGGAGCGTCGCGCACCGGCGAACGGTGTCGCGGGCAGCCCACCACCACCCGGACCCCCGGGAGAGGTCGGTGGGCCACTCGCGTGCTGCACGTATGTGCCCAGACCAGGGAGCGGCTGCCCACCAGGCCCCAGTGGCCCGGCGGGATTTCCCCGGCTGCGGATGCGACCTCCTCTAACCCTGGGGAGCCGGATCATTCCAGGAAAGAGACAGAGACAGTGGCGAACCAGTCCCGCCCCAAGGTCAAGAAGTCGCGTGCCCTCGGCATCGCGCTGACCCCGAAGGCCGTCAAGTACTTCGAGGCCCGTCCCTACCCGCCGGGTGAGCACGGCCGCGGCCGCAAGCAGAACTCGGACTACAAGGTCCGTCTGCTGGAGAAGCAGCGTCTGCGCGCTCAGTACGACCTCTCCGAGCGCCAGCTGGTCCGCGCCTACGAGCGCGCGTCCAAGGTGCAGGGCAAGACCGGTGAGGCCCTGATCGTGGAGCTGGAGAGGCGCCTGGACGCGCTGGTCCTGCGCTCGGGCATCGCCCGCACGATCTACCAGGCCCGCCAGATGGTCACCCACGGCCACATCCAGGTCAACGGCAAGAAGGTCGACAAGCCCTCCTTCCGTGTCCGCCCGGACGACGTCGTGCAGGTCCGCGACCGCAGCAAGGACAAGACGCTCTTCACGATCGCCCGTGAAGGCGGCTTCGCCCCCGACGGCGAGACCCCGCGCTACCTCCAGGTGAACCTCAAGGCCCTGGCGTTCCGCCTGGACCGCGAGCCGAACCGCAAGGAGATCCCGGTGGTCTGCGACGAGCAGCTCGTCGTCGAGTACTACGCCCGCTGATCCCAGCCGGGCAGCAGTACCCCGACCCGCCGTCTCCCCGCCCTTCCGGGCGGGCGAGGCGGCGGGTTTGTGCATGCCGGACTACTTCCGCGCCCGGGTGGTAATCCGGTACGGAGCCCCACGCCCGGCGCGATAGGCTCGGTCACACGACTTTCTCGATGTTCAGGCAGCTATTCAGGCACGTTTCAGGGAGCGGGTGCACACAGTGTCCGGTGGAGAGGTGGCCGGAATCCTGGTGGCCGTGTTCTGGGCGATCCTGGTCTCCTTCCTCGCCGTCGCGCTGGCGAGGCTGGCCCAGACGCTCAGGGCGACCACCAAGCTCGTGGCGGACGTGACCGATCAGGCCGTCCCGCTGCTGGCCGACGCCTCCGCGGCGGTGCGCTCCGCGCAGACCCAGATCGACCGGGTGGACGCGATCGCCTCCGACGTCCAGGAGGTCACGTCGAACGCCTCCGCCCTGTCCACCACCGTCGCCTCCACCTTCGGCGGCCCCCTGGTCAAGGTCGCGGCCTTCGGCTACGGCGTGCGCCGGGCCATCGCAGGCCGCAAGGAGGACGACGTGCCCGCCAAGGCGTCGAGGCGCACGGTCATCGTGGGGCGCACCGTACCGGCCGCGCGACGCACGAAGCGCAACCTCCGCGGGAAGAGGGACTGACCCAGACATGTTCCGCCGTACGTTCTGGTTCACCACCGGCGTCGCCGCCGGAGTGTGGGCCACCACCAAGGTCAACCGGAAGCTGAAGCAGCTGACGCCCGAGAGCCTCGCCCACGCCGCGGCGAACAAGGCCATCGAGGCCGGTCACCGGCTGAAGGACCGCGCGGTGGGCTTCGCGCTCGACGTCCGCGACAACATGGCCCAGCGGGAAGCCGAGTTGGGAGACGCGCTCGGGCTCAACGCCCCGGTCGCCGACCACGAACTGCCCGCACCCCGGCGGTACGCCGCCATCGAGAACCGCAACGACCCGAAGTACGTCGAGGGCTCGACGTACCAGACGTACTCGTACAACCGGAATGAGGACCACTGATGGAGTCGGCTGAGATCCGCCGTCGCTGGCTGAGCTTCTTCGAGGAGCGCGGGCACACCGTCGTCCCTTCGGCGTCGCTCATCGCGGACGACCCGACTCTGCTCCTCGTCCCCGCCGGCATGGTGCCGTTCAAGCCCTACTTCCTGGGGGAGGTCAAACCGCCCTTCGCCCGGGCCACCAGCGTGCAGAAGTGCGTGCGCACGCCGGACATCGAAGAGGTCGGGAAGACCACCCGGCACGGCACGTTCTTCCAGATGTGCGGCAACTTCTCCTTCGGCGACTACTTCAAGGAAGGCGCCATCAAGCTCGCCTGGGAGCTGCTCACCACGCCCCAGGACAAGGGCGGTTACGGCCTCGACCCCGAGCGCCTGTGGATCACCGTCTACAAGGACGACGACGAGGCCGAGCGCATCTGGCACGAGGTCGTCGGCGTGCCGAAGGAGCGCATCCAGCGCCTGGGCATGAAGGACAACTACTGGTCCATGGGCGTGCCCGGCCCGTGCGGCCCCTGCTCCGAGATCAACTACGACCGCGGCCCCGAGTTCGGCGCCGAGGGCGGCCCCGCCGTCAACGACGAGCGGTACGTGGAGATCTGGAACCTCGTCTTCATGCAGTACGAGCGCGGCGAGGGCACCGGCAAGGACAACTTCGAGATCCTCGGCGAACTGCCGAGCAAGAACATCGACACCGGCCTCGGTCTCGAGCGGCTCGCCATGATTCTGCAGGGCGTGCAGAACATGTACGAGATCGACACCTCGATGGCCGTCATCGACAAGGCCACCGAGCTGACCGGCGTCCGCTACGGCGACGCCCACGCCTCGGACGTCTCCCTGCGCGTGGTCACCGACCACATGCGCACCGCCACCATGCTCATCGGCGACGGTGTCACGCCCGGCAACGAGGGCCGCGGCTACGTGCTGCGCCGCATCATGCGCCGCGCCATCCGCAACATGCGCCTGCTCGGCGCCACCGGCCCGGTCGTCAAGGACCTGATCGACGTCGTGATCGGCATGATGGGCCAGCAGTACCCGGAGCTCATCACCGACCGCGAGCGCATCGAGAAAGTCGCCCTCGCCGAGGAGAACGCCTTCCTCAAGACGCTGAAGGCCGGCACCAACATCCTCGACACGGCCGTGTCCGAGACCAAGGCCGCCGGCTCCACCGTCCTGCCCGGCGACAAGGCCTTCCTGCTCCACGACACCTGGGGTTTCCCGATCGACCTCACCCTGGAGATGGCCGCCGAGCAGGGGCTGTCCGTGGACGAGGAGGGCTTCCGCCGGCTGATGAAGGAGCAGCGGGAGCGCGCCAAGGCCGACGCCCAGGCCAAGAAGACCGGACACGCCGACATGGGCGCCTACCGGGAGATCGCCGACAAGGCCGGCGCGACCGACTTCATCGGCTACACGGACACCGAGGGCGAGTCCACGATCGTCGGTATCCTCGTCGACGGTCTGTCCTCGCCGGCCGCCACCGAGGGCGACGAGGTGGAGGTCGTCCTCGACCGCACCCCGTTCTACGCCGAGGGCGGCGGCCAGATCGGCGACACCGGCCGGATCAAGACCGACGCCGGCGCCGTCATCGAGATCCGCGACTGCCAGAAGCCGGTCCCGGGTGTGTACGTCCACAAGGGCGTCGTCCAGGTCGGCGAGGTCACCGTCGGCGCCAAGGCCCACGCCTCCATCGACGCCCGCCGCCGCAAGGCCATCGCCCGCGCCCACTCGGCCACCCACCTCACCCACCAGGCCCTGCGCGACGCCCTCGGCCCGACGGCCGCCCAGGCCGGCTCCGAGAACCAGCCCGGCCGGTTCCGCTTCGACTTCGGCTCGCCGTCCGCCGTGCCGCAGACGGTCATGCTCGACGTCGAGCAGAAGATCAACGAGGTGCTCGCCCGCGACCTGGACGTCCGTGCCGACGTGATGGGCATCGACGAGGCCAGGAAGCAGGGCGCCATCGCCGAGTTCGGCGAGAAGTACGGCGAGCGGGTGCGTGTCGTGACCATCGGCGACTTCTCCAAGGAGCTGTGCGGCGGCACGCACGTGCACAACACCGCCCAGCTGGGTTTGGTGAAGCTGCTCGGCGAGTCGTCCATCGGCTCCGGCGTGCGCCGTATCGAGGCCCTGGTCGGCGTGGACGCCTACAGCTTCCTCGCCCGCGAGCACACGGTGGTCAACCAGCTCACCGAGCTGCTCAAGGGCCGCCCGGAGGAACTGCCGGAGAAGGTCTCCGCCATGCTCGGCAAGCTGAAGGACGCCGAGAAGGAGATCGAGAAGTTCCGCGCCGAGAAGGTGCTCCAGGCCGCCGCCGGACTCGCCGAGTCCGCCAAGGACGTCCGCGGGGTCGCTGTCGTGACCGGTCAGGTCCCGGACGGCACCACCGCCGACGACCTGCGCAGGCTCGTCCTCGACGTGCGCGGCCGCATCCAGGGCGGACGGCCCGCCGTGGTCGCCCTGTTCACGGTGAACAACGGCAAGCCGCTCACGGTCATCGCCACCAACGACGCCGCCCGCGACCGCGGCCTCAAGGCCGGCGACCTGGTCCGCACGGCCGCCAAGACCCTCGGCGGCGGCGGTGGCGGCAAGCCGGACGTCGCCCAGGGCGGAGGCCAGAACCCGGCCGCCGTCGGTGAGGCCGTCGACGCCGTCGAGCGCCTCGTCGCCGAGACGGCCAAGTAAGAAACGGCCGAGAACATGCGCAGAGGACGTCGACTCGCGATCGACGTCGGGGACGCCCGCATCGGGGTCGCCTCGTGCGACCCCGACGGGATCCTCGCCACGCCGGTGGAGACGGTCCCCGGCCGGGACATCCCCGCAGCCCGACGGCGGCTCGGACAACTTATCGAGGAGTACGAGCCGATCGAGGTCGTCATCGGTCTCCCTCGCTCCCTGAAGGGGGGTGAGGGCCCGGCCGCCGTCAAGGTCCGCGGATTCGCCCAGGAACTGGCGCGCATGATCGCGCCCGTTCCGGTGAGACTCGTCGATGAACGCATGACGACGGTGACGGCCAGTCAGGGACTGCGCGCCGCAGGCGTGAAGTCCAAGAAGGGCCGGTCCGTCGTCGACCAGGCGGCCGCCGTGGTGATCCTGCAACAGGCGCTTGAATCCGAACGGGTGTCAGGCAAAGCACCCGGCGAAGGCGTCGAAGTGGTCATCTGATCGCGATACGGTAACGTTCCGCGCGATGCGCCGGTGTTCGAACAGCCGACGCACAGAGAGAGGCGGGACGGAAGCCGAGCCGGAAGCCGCGCGACCGCCGCCTCGCGGCTCTAGGGGATCGATGACTGAGTATGGCCGGGGCCAAGGCTCCGAACCGTGGCATCCGGAGGACCCGTTGTACGGGGACGGCGGATGGGGAGGACAGCAGGCCCCCGTGGGTCAGCAGTCCCCCTACGGCGGCCAGCCGCAGCACTATCCAGAGCAGCCGCAGCAGCCGCAGTACGGCGACTGGGGCACCGGTGAGCAGGCCGGATACGGTCAGGCGCAGCAGCAGTACGGGTACGACCAGCAGTACCCCGCCCAGGGCCACCCGCAGGACCAGGGGCACGGGCACCAGCAGCAGTACGACAACGGCGGCTGGGCCACGGGCACGCACCAGCACGTCCAGTACCCCGCCGACCCGGCGGACCCGTACGGCCAGCAGGTCGCGTACGACGCCGGTCACCAGCCCGATTACTACGGCACGCCGGACGCCTACCCGCCGCCCGAGCCGCCCGGCCGGCGGCGCGCCGAACCGGAGCCGGAGACCGACTGGGACCCCGGCCCCGACCAGGGCGAACACGCCTTCTTCGCGGGCGACGACGAGGACGACGGCGACGAGCCCGGCAACCGCCGCGGGCGCGGCGACCGGCGCGGCCGAGGCGGCGGCAAGGGCAACGGCAACAGCAAGGGCAAGAAGGGACGCAACGGCGTCGCCTGCCTGGTGGTCGTGCTGGTCTTGGGTGGCGGTCTGGCCGGGGTGAGCTACTTCGGGTACCAGTTCTACCAGGATCGTTTCGCCGCGGCTCCGGACTTCACCGGAGACGGCAACGGCCAAGAGGTGACCGTCGAGATCCCCGGAGGAGCGGACGGTTACGCGATCGGCCGGGCGCTGAAGGCGGCGGGCGTCGTCAAGAGCGTCGACGCCTTCGTCGCGGCTCAGGGCAGCAACCCGCAGGGCAAGAACATCCAGGACGGCGTCTACACGCTGCAGAAGGAGATGTCGGCCGCGAGTGCGGTCGAACTGATGCTCAGCCCGGAGAGCCGCGACAACCTGATCATCGCCGAGGGCAGGCGCAACGCCGACATCTACCGCCTCATCGACAAGCGGCTGGAGCTCAAGGACGGCACCACCGCCGAGGTCGCCAAGAAGGACTGGAAGAACCTCGGCCTGCCCGACTGGGCGATGAACCACAAGAACGTCAAGGACCCGCTGGAAGGATTCCTCTACCCCTCCAGTTACGGCGTCGCCAAGGGGCAGAAGCCCGCGGACGTCCTGAAGAAGATGGTGGCGCGGGCCACCGAGACCTACACCAAGCTGGGCGTCGAGAAGAAGGCCGAGAGCCTCGGACTCGACAACCCGTGGCAGCTGGTGACCATCGCCAGCCTGGTCCAGGCCGAGGGCACCAGCCACAGCGACTTCCGGAAGATGGCCGAGGTCATCTACAACCGCATGAAGCCCGACAACCCGCAGACCTACGGCAAGCTGGAGTTCGACTCCACGTACAACTACATCAAGAACCAGAGCAAGATCGACCTGACGCTGCAGGAACTGCGGACGTACGACAACCCGTACAACACGTACTTCTACAAGGGCCTGCCGCCCGGGCCGATCGACAACCCCGGCGAGGACGCGATCAAGGGCGCCCTCAACCCGACGGACGACGGCTGGTACTACTTCATCTCGCTCGACGGGAAGACCAGCGAGTTCACCAAGACGAACGCCGAGCACCAGAAGCTGGTCGAGGAGTTCAACGCCTCGAGGAACAACTGAGGAACCCCTGATGGCCGCACCGCGCCGAGCCGCCGTTCTCGGCTCCCCGATCGCCCACTCGCTCTCCCCGGTGCTGCACCGCGCCGCGTACGCCGAGCTGGGCCTCGGGGACTGGACGTACGACCGCTTCGAGGTGGACGAGAACGCGCTGCCGGGTTTCTTCGAGACGCTCGGCCCGGAGTGGGCGGGGCTCTCGCTGACCATGCCGCTGAAGCGGGCCGTGATCCCCCTGCTCGACGAGATCAGCGAGACCGCGGCCTCCGTCGACGCGGTCAACACCGTCGTTCTCACCCAGGACGGCCGCAGGACCGGCGACAACACCGACATCCCAGGCATGGTCGCGGCCCTGCGCGAGCACGGCATCGAGGAGGTGGACACCGCGGCGATCCTCGGTGCGGGCGCCACCGCCTCCTCCGCGCTGGCCGCGCTCTCCCGGATCTGCACGGGCGAGATCGTGGTGTACGTACGCAGCGAGGCCCGGGCCGCGGAGATGCGGGAGTGGGCCGAGCGGCTGGACGTGACCGTGCGCATCGCGGACTGGGCGGACGCCGAGCAGGCCCTGCGCGCCCCGCTGGTCGTCGCCACCACGCCGACCGGCGTCACCGACGCCCTCGCCCAGGCCGTCCCGGAGCGGCCGGCGGCCCTCTTCGACGTGCTGTACGACCCCTGGCCGACCGTCCTCGCGGCCCGCTGGTCGGCGTACGGCGGTGCGGTCGTCAGCGGCCTCGACCTGCTGGTGCACCAGGCCGTGCTCCAGGTCGAGCAGATGACGGGCCGGTCCCCGGCGCCGCTGGACGCCATGCGGAAAGCGGGCGAGCGCGCCCTCGCGGACCGCTAGCATCCCTGTTCGGTTCTGCAGGGGGCGGAACGGGAGGGGAAAGAGTTCATGTCCGCAGGTGTGTCCACGGCGTCCGGCAAGGCCGAGATGGTCGAGGCCGTGCTGAGGTTCATGCCCGACTGGGTGCAGATCACGGTGCTCGCCCTGGTCGTGCTCGCCGTCCTCGTCTCCTGGGGACTCAAGCTCAAGCGCAGGATCGCCTACCGGCGCGCCGTCCGCGCCGGCAGGCCCGTCCACGCGGCGGCCCAGTGCGGACAGGGGCGCGGCGCCGACCACCTCGGCGCCTACGCGCCGCAGCAGGGCAGCGGGGCGGACCATCTCGGGGCGTATGCGCCGCAGGCGCAGCAGGGCAGTGGTGCCGACCATCTGGGCGCGCCGCAGGGGAGTGGTGCAGGCCACCTGGGGGCCTACGCGCAGCAGCCGCAGCGGCAGCCGAGCGGGGCCGACTTCCTCGGGGCGTACGCTCCTCAGCAGCGCCAGGGCCCGGCCTGATCACCCCGCCCGGCACGCCCGTCCGATGGATGGACCGGCGGACGGATCGAGGGCCCGGGCGTGCGAGGATCGGAGGTGGCGGACCGGGGCCGCGCACCCGGTCGGGCCGTCGCCGTACGCGAGGACGTGCGTACGCAGGGCAATACCAGGGCGCGAGCACTGAGGAGCACCGTTGAGCAGGTTGCGCTGGCTGACCGCGGGGGAGTCCCACGGTCCCGCACTTGTCGCGACGCTGGAGGGTCTTCCCGCCGGCGTGCCGATCACCACGGACATGGTGGCGGACCATCTGGCGAGGCGGCGGCTGGGCTATGGGCGCGGTGCCCGCATGAAGTTCGAGCGGGACGAGGTCACCTTCCTCGGCGGTGTCCGGCACGGCCTCACCATCGGCTCGCCGGTCGCGATCATGGTGGGCAACACCGAGTGGCCCAAGTGGGAACAGGTCATGGCGGCCGATCCGGTGGACCCGGAGATCCTGGCCGGGCTGGCCCGCAACGCGCCGCTGACCCGGCCCCGGCCCGGTCACGCCGACCTCGCCGGCATGCAGAAGTACGGCTTCGACGAGGCCCGGCCGATCCTGGAGCGGGCCTCCGCCCGCGAGACGGCGGCCAGGGTGGCGCTGGGCGCGGTGGCCCGGTCGTACCTGAAGGAGACCACCGGCATCGAGATCGTCTCCCACGTCGTGGAACTGGCGGCGGCCAAGGCGCCGTACGGCGTGTACCCGACTCCGGCGGACGTCGAAAAACTGGACGCGGATCCCGTGCGGTGCCTGGACGCGGACGCCTCGAAGGCGATGGTCGCCGAGATCGACCAGGCCCACAAGGACGGCGACACCCTCGGCGGTGTGGTCGAGGTGCTGGCGTACGACGTGCCGGTGGGCCTCGGCTCGCACGTGCACTGGGACCGGCGGCTCGACGCGCGGCTGGCCGCCGCGCTCATGGGCATCCAGGCGATCAAGGGTGTCGAGGTCGGCGACGGCTTCGATCTCGCGCGGGTGCCCGGCTCCAAGGCGCACGACGAGATCGTCACCACGCCCGAGGGCATCAAGCGGGCCACCGGCCGCTCCGGCGGCACCGAGGGCGGCCTGACCACCGGTGAGCTGCTGCGGGTGCGGGCCGCGATGAAGCCGATCGCGACCGTGCCGCGGGCACTGCGAACCGTGGACGTCACCACGGGCGAGCCCGCCCAGGCGCACCACCAGCGCTCGGACGTGTGCGCGGTGCCGGCCGCCGGCATCGTCGCCGAGGCGATGGTGGCGCTGGTCCTCGCCGACGCGGTGGCGGAGAAGTTCGGCGGCGACAGCGTGGCCGAGACCCGCCGCAACGTGCGGTCCTACCTCGACAACCTGGCGATCAGGTGAGCGCGGTGCCTGTCGTCGTACTGGTCGGCCCCATGGGGGTCGGCAAGTCCACCGTCGGGCGGCTGCTGGCCGAGCGGCTCGGCGTCGGCTACCGGGACACCGACGACGACATCGTCGCCTCGCAGGGCCGCGCCATCGCCGACATCTTCGTCGAAGACGGCGAACCGGCCTTCCGCGCGCTGGAGAAGCAGGCGGTGCGCACCGCCCTCGCCGAGCACGACGGTGTCCTCGCCCTCGGCGGCGGCGCCGTCCTCGACCCGGACACCCGCGCGCTGCTGTCCGGGCAGCGCGTCGTGTACCTGTCGATGGACGTCGAGGAGGCGGTCAAGCGCACGGGGCTGAACGCGGCCCGGCCCCTGCTGGCGGTCAACCCGCGCAAGCAGTGGCGCGAACTGATGGAGGCGCGCCGGCACCTGTACGAGGAGGTCGCCACGGCCGTCGTCCCCACCGACGGCCGCACCCCCGAAGAGGTCACCCGAGCCGCCCTGGACGCACTGGAGTTGAAGGAAGCATGAGCGAGGCAGTCACCCGGATCCAGGTCGGCGGCACCGCGGGCACCGAGCCGTACGAGGTACTGGTGGGCCGTCAACTCCTCGGCGAACTCGGCGGGCTGGTCGGTGCGAAGGCCAAGCGGGTCGCGGTCGTCCACCCCGAGGCGCTGGCCGAGACCGGCGACGCGCTGCGCGCCGACCTGGCCGAGCAGGGCTACGAGGCGATCGCCATCCAGGTGCCGAACGCCGAGGAGGCAAAGACCGCCGAGGTCGCCGCCTACTGCTGGAAGGCGCTCGGCCAGTCCGGCTTCACCCGCACCGACGTGATCGTCGGCGTCGGCGGCGGCGCGACGACCGACCTGGCCGGTTTCGTGGCCGCGACCTGGCTGCGCGGAGTGCGCTGGATCGCCGTCCCCACCACCGTCCTGGCCATGGTGGACGCGGCGGTCGGCGGCAAGACCGGCATCAACACCGCCGAGGGCAAGAACCTCGTCGGCGCCTTCCACCCGCCCGCCGGTGTGCTGTGCGACCTGGCGGCACTGGACTCCCTGCCGGTCAACGACTACGTCTCCGGCCTGGCCGAGGTCATCAAGGCCGGTTTCATCGCCGACCCGGTGATCCTCGACCTCATCGAGTCCGACCCCGAGGCGGCGCGCACCCCGGCCGGACCGCACACCGCGGAGCTCATCGAGCGCTCGATCAGGGTCAAGGCCGATGTCGTCTCCTCCGACCTGAAGGAATCGGGGCTGCGGGAGATCCTCAACTACGGCCACACGCTCGGCCACGCCATCGAGAAGAACGAGCGCTACAAGTGGCGGCACGGCGCCGCGGTCTCGGTCGGCATGCACTTCGCCGCCGAACTGGGCCGTCTGGCGGGCCGGTTGGACGACGCCACCGCCGACCGCCACCGTACGATCCTGGAATCCGTGGGCCTGCCCCTGCACTACCGCTACGACCAGTGGCCCAAGCTGCTGGAGACCATGAGGGTCGACAAGAAGTCCCGCGGCGACCTGCTGCGCTTCATCGTCCTCGACGGTCTCGCCAAGCCCACCGTCCTGGAGGGTCCCGACCCGGCCGTCCTCCTCGCCGCGTACGGCGAAGTGGGGCAGTAGGTCCCGCGGAACGTCTTCTGCCCGATTCTCCTTGCGCCACCGGGCACTTCGGGCCGCCCCCGGCCGTTCACCAAACGACAGCCGGGGGCGGTACCGTTCGGTAGCGAGCGGGGCAGGCCCCCGCTGCCAGCGCAGTCGCCTGTACGAGACGGAGTGGCACCGGATGCAGCACGCAGTGGGTTCTCCGCTGCCGCAGCCCCACCAGCCGGGGCACGGACCGGCCGCCGGCTGGTCGCCGGCCGCACAGCACCCGGGCCAGCACCACCCGGGCCCCCACCAGGGTTCCGCCCCCGTGCCCCCGCCGCCTCCCGGTTACCCCGCCTCGCCGCCGCACCCGACCGTCCCGCAGTCCACGCAGGTCCCCCCGGCCCCGGACACCACCGGCCACGTACCGCTGCCGCCGGGCGGCCCCGTCTGCGGACCCGGCACACCGCCCGCCGCCGTCGCCGCGCCGGACCCGGACACCACGACCCTCGCCGTGCTGCTCATCGGCCCCGCGGGCGCGGGCAAGACGAGTGTCGCCAAGTACTGGGCGGACCACCGCCGGGTTCCCACCGCCCACATCAGCCTCGACGACGTGCGCGAATGGGTCCGCTCGGGCTTCGCCGACCCGCAGTCCGGCTGGAACGACAACTCAGAGGCGCAGTACCGCCTCGCCCGCCGCACCTGTGGCTTCGCCGCGCGCAACTTCCTCGCCAACGGCATCTCGTGCATCCTCGACGACGCCGTCTTCCCCGACCGCCCCGTCGTCGGCCTCGGTGGCTGGAAACGACACGTGGGACCCGGCCTCCTCCCGGTCGTCCTCCTCCCCGGCCTGGACATCGTCCTGGAGCGCAACGCCGAGCGCACGGGCAACCGCCGCCTCACCGACGAGGAGGTCGCCCGCATCCACGGACGCATGGCCGGCTGGTACGGCTCCGGCCTGCCGATCATCGACAACTCCCAGCTCGACGTCCCGGAGACGGCACGCGTACTGGACGACGTCCTGGCGAGGGCGATCACCAGCCCGCCGAAGTGGTAGGTGCCGGGAACCGCGAGAAGGGATGCCGGCCCCGGCCGCGTAGCACGCGCGGTCGCACGCCGCACCCCGGCGCGCTCACACGCGCGAACCCGTGTGAGCCGCCCGGGGCGGGTACGGACCCGCGCACGGGGACCTCACGGGTTCTCCGCCGCCGGACCCGACGCGGCCGACCGCTCAGCCGACCCGGCGCACCTTTGCCGTGGCTGCGGGCGGAGGGACCAGACCCGCGGCGGGCTCGCGGCAGCGGATGATCGCGCCTGGGGTTTGGATCCAGGACTCCTACGTCCCCACGCAACTGCGCACGCACAGCGCCTGCGACCCCCCGCAACGCCCGCACGCCCCCGCGCCACCGCCAGCGCACCCCACTCGGCCGCTCTCGACCGGCGACATCCGGCCACCGCTCGTAGGCTCGGCTCATGTCAGAGGTGTACGCGGCCCGCCGGACGCGGCTACGGGATTGCTGCAACGCGGGCGGCAGCGCGGCGGCGCTCGTCTCCCGCCCCGCCAATGTGCGCTACCTCGCGGGCCCCGCCCCGAGCGGCGCCGTCCTGCTGCTGGGCAGGACCGAGGACCAGGACCTGCTGGTCTGCGGCGAGTCTCCGGACGACCGCCCCACGCAGCCACGGCCCGACGACGCCCTGCGTGTGCACACCCTGCCCGGGAACGACGGTGACCCGGCCGTCGCCGCCGCGGGCCTCGCCGCCGAGGGCGGCGACTCCCTCGCCGTGGAGGAGCACCACCTCACCGTGGCCCGGCACCGCGCCATCGCCTCGGTCGCCCCCCGGCTGCGCCTGACCAACCTCGGCTGCGCGGTGGAGCAGCTCAGGGTGGTCAAGGACGAGGAGGAGATCTCCTGCCTGCGCATCGGCGCCGAGATCGCCGACCAGGCCCTCGGCGAGCTGCTGGAGTCCATCCTCGTCGGCCGCACCGAGCGCCACCTCGCCCTGGAGCTGGAGCGCCGCCTGGTCGACCACGGCGCCGACGGCCCGGCCTTCCCGACCTCCGTCGCCACCGGACCCAACGCCGGCCGGCGAGCCCACCGCCCCACCGACCGCCGCGTCGAGGAGGGCGACTTCCTCTCCGTCTGCCTCGGCGCCACCTACCGCGGCTACCGCTGCGAGATCGGCCGCACCTTCGTCATCGGCACCACCCCCGCCGACTGGCAGATCGAGCTCTACGACCTGGTCTTCTCCGCCCAGCGCGCCGGCCGGGAGGCCCTCTCGCCCGGCGCCGCCTGCCGTGACGTGGACCGCGCCGCACGCCAGGTACTGGACTCCGCCGGGTACACCGAGGGCCTGCCGCGGCTCACCGGACACGGGGTCGGGCTCGAAATCGACGAGGACCCTCAGTTGAGCCCTGCGGCCATGGGTAAACTGGACGCTTGCGTGCCGGTCACCGTCGAACCGGGGGTCCACCTCCCGGGCCGGGGCGGTGTCCGGATCGATGACACGCTCGTCGTACGCCCCGAGGCGGACGGCGGACCCGAGCTACTCACCATCACGACCAAGGAGCTGCTCGCGCTCTAGCCCCGCGCTGTGCGCTCGCCCCGGGGTCGTCCACGTCAGTCCAGGAGATTCCGCAACCGTGGCTTCCACGAACGACCTCAAGAACGGCATGGTGCTCAAGCTCGAAGGCGGCCAGCTCTGGTCCGTCGTCGAGTTCCAGCACGTCAAGCCCGGCAAGGGCCCGGCCTTCGTGCGCACCAAGCTCAAGAACGTGCTCTCCGGCAAGGTGGTCGACAAGACCTTCAACGCCGGCGTCAAGGTCGAAACGGCCACCGTCGACAAGCGGGACATGCAGTTCTCCTACATGGACGGCGAGTACTTCGTCTTCATGGACATGGAGACCTACGACCAGCTGCACATCGACCGCAAGACGGTCGCCGACGCCGCCAACTTCCTCGTCGAGGGCTTCACGGCCACCGTCGCCCAGCACGAGGGCGAGGTGCTCTTCGTCGAGCTCCCGGCCGCCGTCGAGCTGACCATCGCCGAGACCGAGCCCGGCGTCCAGGGCGACCGCTCCACCGGCGGCACCAAGCCCGCCACGCTGGAGACCGGCCACCAGATCCAGGTCCCGCTCTTCATCACCACCGGTGAGAAGATCAAGGTCGACACCCGCACCAGCGACTACCTCGGCCGGGTGAACAGCTAACCGTGGCTGCCCGCAACACGGCCCGCAAACGCGCCTTCCAGATCCTCTTCGAGGGCGATCAGCGCGGCGCCGACGTCCTGACGGTCCTCGCGGACTGGATCCGGCTCTCCCGGACCGACACCCGGCAGCCGCCGGTGAGCGAGTACACGATGCAGCTGGTCGAGGGCTACGCGACGTACGCGCAGCGCATCGACGAGCTGATCGCGCAGTACTCCGTCGGCTGGACGCTCGACCGGATGCCGGTCGTGGACCGCAACATCCTGCGTCTCGGCGCCTACGAGCTGATCTGGGTCGACGAGACCCCGGACGCCGTCGTCCTCGACGAGATGGTGCAGCTGGCGAAGGAGTTCTCCACGGACGAGTCGCCCTCGTTCGTCAACGGCCTGCTCGGCCGTCTGAAGGACCTGAAGCCCTCACTGCGCCGCGACGAGGCCTGAGAGACACCACAACATGCCGGAGGGCCCGCAGCCGACTGCTGCGGGCCCTCCGGCATGCTCCGTACTCCCGTACCGCTGCGGCCCGCGAGGCCCGCACAACGCCGTCGGGGTGGCCGGAACCATGCGGTCCCCGGCCACCCCGACGGTACGTTTCTGCTCAGCCCTCGCCGGGCCTGTGCAGCGGTCAGCTCTCCTCGTGGGAGGCCACCGCGCGCCGCGCGTCCGCGTCCAGCACGCCCCAGCTGATCAGCTGCTCCGTGAGGACCGAGGGGGACTGGTCGTAGATGACGGCGAGTGTGCGCAGGTCGTCCTGGCGGATCGAGAGCACCTTGCCGTTGTAGTCACCGCGCTGCGACTGGATCGTGGCCGCGTAGCGCTGCAGCGGGCCCGCCTTCTCGGCCGGCACGGTGGCCAGCCGCTCCAGGTCCAGGACCAGCTTCGGCGGCGGCTCGGCCGCGCCACCCGGGGTCGTGCCCGGAAGCAGCTCCTGCACGGGAACGCCGTAGAAGTCCGCCAGCTCGGCGAGGCGCTGCACGGTCACGGCGCGGTCGCCGCGCTCGTACGAACCGACCACGACCGCCTTCCAGCGTCCCTGGGACTTCTCCTCGACACCGTGGAGGGAAAGGCCCTGCTGGGTGCGGATCGCCCGGAGCTTGGCCCCGAGCTGTTTGGCGTATTCGCTGGACATATGGCTCCCCGGCACTGTGTCGACGCGGCTGGCTTGGTTTCCAGACCGCGGCTGGTAACTCACTGTGAGGTTACGCAGCGTTACTCTCGTGCGTCAAGCCGAATGGTCCACACCGACGCTTCCGTGCTAGTGGCCACCCATTGCGCCATGTGGGTGACAGTGGGGCGGCAGGGGGGTGAGCGGGGGTGTCGTTCCGGCCTGCTACCGTGGATGACGCAATCCCGACGTCCTTTAAGGTCCGTCCCGTGAGGCGGAGAAGGAGGTCCGTTTCGTATGGACACGCAAGCGTCCGATGCACGGCCCGTTCTCGAAGGCCCTGACATCGCGCGGGTGCTGACCCGCATCGCCCACGAGATCGTCGAGCGCGCCAAGGGCGCCGACGACGTGGTGCTCCTCGGCATTCCGACCAGGGGCGTCTTCCTCGCCCGGCGGATCGCCGCCAAGCTCGAGCAGATCACCGAGCGCCAGGTACCGGTCGGCTCGCTCGACATCACCATGTACCGCGACGACCTGCGCATGCAGCCGCCGCGCGCGCTCGCCCGTACCGAGATCCCCGGTGACGGCATCGACGGCCGTCTGGTCGTCCTCGTCGACGACGTGCTCTTCTCCGGCCGCACCATCCGTGCCGCCCTCGACGCCCTGAACGACATCGGGCGTCCGCGCGCGGTGCAACTGGCGGTCCTCGTCGACCGCGGCCACCGCGAACTGCCCATCCGTGCCGACTACGTCGGCAAGAACCTCCCCACGTCGCTGCGGGAGACGGTCAAGGTCCAGCTCGCCGAGGAGGACGGTCGCGACACCGTGCTGCTCGGTGCCAAGCAGGCCGCCCAGTAGCACCCCCAGGCGTACGCCGCTGTCGTACGCCGGATCGGTGCGCCCGGGCGCGCGCCCATCTGCCCGGATTCTCCTGAATGAACTGCCCTACGGAGCCTGCACGATGCAGCGTCATCTCATCTCGGCCGCCGACCTCACCCGCGACGACGCCGTCCTGATCCTCGACACCGCCGAGGAGATGGCCCGGGTCGCCGACCGGCCGATCAAGAAGCTGCCGACCCTGCGCGGCCGCACCGTCGTCAACCTCTTCTTCGAGGACTCCACCCGCACCCGGATCTCCTTCGAGGCGGCCGAGAAGCGGCTGTCAGCGGACGTCATCAACTTCTCCGCCAAGGGATCCAGCGTGTCCAAGGGCGAGTCCCTGAAGGACACCGCCCAGACCCTGGAGGCCATGGGCGTCGACGCCGTCGTCATCCGGCACGGCGCCTCCGGCGCCCCCTACCGTCTGGCCACCTCCGGCTGGATCGACGCCCACGTCATCAACGCGGGCGACGGCACCCACCAGCACCCCACCCAGGCCCTCCTGGACGCCTTCACCATGCGCCGCCGGCTCGTCGGCCGGGACGCCGGGATCGGCCAGGACCTCGCCGGCAAGCGCATCACCATCGTCGGCGACGTCCTGCACAGCCGGGTCGCCCGCTCCAACGTCGACCTGCTGCACACCCTCGGCGCCGAGGTCACCCTCGTCGCCCCGCCGACCCTGCTGCCGGTCGGCATCGAGACCTGGCCCTGCGAGGTCTCCTACGACCTGGACAGCACGCTGCCCAAGTCGGACGCGGTGATGATGCTGCGCGTCCAGCGCGAGCGCATGAACGCCGCCTTCTTCCCGACCGAGCGCGAGTACTCGCGGCGCTACGGCCTGGACGGCGACCGCATGGCGCGGATGCCCGAGCACGCGATCGTCATGCACCCGGGCCCGATGGTCCGCGGTATGGAGATCACCGCCGAGGTCGCCGACTCCCACCGCTGCACCGTCGTCGAGCAGGTCGCCAACGGCGTCTCCATCCGGATGGCCGTGCTGTACCTGCTGCTCGGCGGCAACGAACCCGCAGTCACCGCCCCCCGTACCGAGGAGAAGTGAAGTACATGAGCAAGACCCTGATCCGTGGGGCGAAGGTGCTCGGCGGCGCGCCGCAGGACGTGCTGATCGACGGCCAGACCATCGCCGAGGTGGGCACCGGCCTGTCGGCCGAGGGTGCCGAGGTCGTCGAGGCCGACGGCAAGGTGCTGCTGCCGGGCCTGGTCGACCTGCACACCCACCTGCGCGAGCCGGGCCGTGAGGACTCCGAGACCGTTCTCACGGGTACGCGGGCGGCGGCTTCCGGCGGCTACACCTCCGTGTTCGCCATGGCCAACACCTTCCCGGTCGCCGACACCGCCGGCGTCGTCGAGCAGGTCTGGCGGCTCGGCAAGGAGCACGGCTACTGCGACGTGCGGCCCATCGGCGCCGTCACCGTGGGCCTGGAGGGCCGGAAGCTCGCCGAGCTGGGCGCCATGCACGAGTCGGCCGCCGACGTCACCGTCTTCTCCGACGACGGCAAGTGCGTCCACGACGCTGTGATCATGCGCCGCGCCCTGGAGTACGTGAAGGCCTTCGACGGCGTCGTCGCCCAGCACGCGCAGGAGCCGCGACTGACCGAGGGCGCCCAGATGAACGAGGGCGTCGTCTCCGCCGAGCTGGGCCTCGGCGGCTGGCCGGCGGTGGCCGAGGAATCGATCATCGCCCGGGACGTCCTGCTCGCCGACCACGTCGGGTCCCGCGTCCACATCTGCCACCTGTCGACCGCCGGGTCCGTGGAGATCGTCCGCTGGGCAAAGTCCCGCGGCATCCAGGTCACCGCCGAGGTCACCCCGCACCACCTGCTCCTCACCGACGAGCTGGTGCGGACGTACAACCCGGTCTACAAGGTCAACCCGCCGCTGCGCACCGAGCGTGACGTCATGGCGCTGCGCGAGGCGCTCGCCGACGGCACCATCGACATCGTCGCCACCGACCACGCCCCGCACCCGCACGAGGACAAGGACTGCGAGTGGGCCGCCGCGGCCATGGGCATGGTGGGGCTGGAGACCGCGTTGTCAGTGGTCCAGGAGACCATGGTCGACACGGGCCTGCTGGACTGGGCCGGCGTCGCCGACCGCATGTCCTTCAAGCCCGCGCTGATCGGACAGGCCCAGGGACACGGCCGTCCCGTCTCGGCAGGTGAGCCCGCCAACCTCACCCTCGTCGACACGGCATACCGTGGCCCTGTGGACCCCGCGGGCTTCGCCTCGCGCAGCCGCAACACCCCGTACGAGGGCCGCGAGCTGCCGGGCCGTGTCACGCACACGTGGCTCCGGGGCAAGGCCACGCTCGTCGACGGGAAGCTCACGTGACACCTGCACTCCTGATCGCCGCCGAAGAGAAGTCGGCACCGGTCACCGACTGGGCCGCCCGCCTCGGCTGGGTCGTCGGTCTCGCCCTCTTCGTCGCGCTCGTCTACTGGCTGATGCGCGAGGGCTGGAAGTGGCGCGGCACGCTCCAGGGCGACCTGCCGGACCTGCCCGCCGCACCGGACGACCCGGGCCCGGCCAGACTGACCCTGAGCGGCCGCTACCACGGCTCCACCACGGCCGGACAGTGGCTGGACCGCATCGTGGCGCACGGCCTCGGCACCCGCAGCCGGGTCGAGCTCACGCTGACGGACGCGGGACTGGACGTCGTACGCCCCGGTGCGACCGACTTCTTCATCCCCGCGGCCGCGCTGCGCGAGGCCCGCCTCGACAAGGGCATCGCCGGCAAGGTGCTCACCGAGGGCGGTCTGCTCGTCGTGACCTGGGCGCACGGCGACAAGCTGATCGACTCCGGCTTCCGCTCCGACCGCGCGGCCGAGCACACCGAGTGGGTCGACACCCTGAATCAGATGATCACCACGACGGAAGGCGCCGAACGATGACGACCTCCACCAGGGGAGTGGCCAAGACTCCCGCCGTTCTCGTCCTGGAGGACGGCCGGATCTTCCGCGGCCGTGCCTACGGGGCCGTGGGGGAGACCTTCGGCGAGGCGGTGTTCTCCACCGGCATGACCGGCTACCAGGAGACCCTGACCGACCCGTCGTACCACCGGCAGGTCGTGGTCATGACCGCCCCGCACGTCGGCAACACCGGCGTCAACGACGAGGACCCCGAGTCGAAGCGCATCTGGGTCGCCGGATACGTCGTGCGCGACCCCGCGCGCGTGCCGTCCAACTGGCGGGCCAGGCGCACGCTGGACGAGGAGCTCGCGGCCCAGGGCGTGGTCGGCATCTCCGGCATCGACACCCGCGCCCTCACCCGCCACCTGCGCGAGCGCGGTGCCATGCGCGTCGGCATCTTCAGCGGTGACACGATCCAGGACGACGCCGCGCTGCTGGCCCGCGTCCAGGAAGCCCCGCAGATGAAGGGCGCGAACCTCTCCGCCGAGGTCGCCACCACCGAGCCGTACGTCGTCCCCGCGATCGGCGAGAAGAAGTTCACCGTCGCCGCCGTCGACCTGGGCATCAAGGGCATGACCCCGCACCGCATGGCCGAGCGCGGCATCGAGGTGCACGTGCTGCCCGCCACCGCGACCGTCGAGGACGTGTACGCCGTGAACCCCGACGGCGTGTTCTTCTCCAACGGCCCCGGCGACCCCGCCACCGCCGACCACGCCGTCTCCGTCATGCAGGGCGTCCTGGAGCGCGGCACCCCGCTGTTCGGCATCTGCTTCGGAAACCAGATCCTGGGCCGCGCCCTCGGCTTCGGCACCTACAAGCTGAAGTACGGCCACCGCGGCATCAACCAGCCGGTGCAGGACCGTACGACCGGCAAGGTCGAGGTCACCGCGCACAACCACGGCTTCGCCGTCGACGCCCCGCTCGACAAGGTCTCCGACACCCCCTACGGCCGCGCCGAGGTCTCCCACGTCTGCCTGAACGACAACGTGGTGGAGGGTCTCCAGCTCCTCGACAAGCCGGCCTTCAGCGTCCAGTACCACCCCGAAGCGGCAGCCGGCCCGCACGATGCCGCCTACCTGTTCGACCGCTTCGTGAAGCTCATGGAGGGCCAGCGTGCCTAAGCGCACCGATATCCAGTCCGTCCTGGTCATCGGCTCCGGCCCGATCGTCATCGGCCAGGCCGCCGAGTTCGACTACTCCGGCACCCAGGCGTGCCGCGTCCTCAAGGCCGAGGGCCTGCGCGTCGTCCTCGTCAACTCCAACCCGGCGACGATCATGACCGACCCGGAGATCGCCGACGCCACCTACGTCGAGCCGATCACCCCCGCGTTCGTCGAGAAGATCATCGCCAAGGAGCGGCCGGACGCGCTGCTGCCCACCCTGGGCGGCCAGACGGCCCTCAACACCGCGATCTCGCTGCACGAGAACGGGGTGCTGGAGAAGTACGGCGTCGAGCTGATCGGCGCCAACGTCGAGGCCATTCACAAGGGCGAGGACCGCGACCAGTTCAAGGACGTCGTGGAGGAGGTCCGCAAGAAGATCGGGCACGGCGAGTCCGCCCGCTCGGTCATCTGCCACTCCATGGACGAGGTCCTCGCCGGCGTCGAGGAGCTCGGCGGCTACCCGGTCGTCGTCCGTCCGTCCTTCACCATGGGCGGCGCCGGCTCAGGCTTCGCCCACGACGAGGAGGAGCTGCGCCGCATCGCCGGCACCGGCCTCACGCTCTCGCCGACCACCGAGGTGCTCCTGGAGGAGTCCATCCTCGGCTGGAAGGAGTACGAGCTGGAGTTGATGCGCGACAAGCACGACAACGTCGTGGTCGTCTGCTCCATCGAGAACTTCGACCCCATGGGCGTGCACACCGGCGACTCGATCACGGTCGCGCCCGCGATGACGCTGACCGACCGCGAGTACCAGATCCTGCGGGACATCGGCATCGCCGTCATCCGCGAGGTCGGCGTCGACACCGGCGGCTGCAACATCCAGTTCGCCGTGAACCCGGTGGACGGCCGCGTGATCGTCATCGAGATGAACCCGCGTGTGTCGCGTTCGTCGGCCCTGGCCTCCAAGGCGACCGGCTTCCCGATCGCCAAGATCGCCGCGAAGCTGGCCGTCGGGTACACCCTCGACGAGATCCCCAACGACATCACGCAGGAGACCCCGGCCTCCTTCGAGCCGACCCTCGACTACGTGGTCGTCAAGGCGCCGCGCTTCGCCTTCGAGAAGTTCCCGAGCGCCGACTCCACCCTCACCACCACCATGAAGTCGGTCGGCGAGGCCATGGCCATCGGCCGTAACTTCACCGAGGCGTTCCAGAAGGCGCTGCGCTCGCTGGAGAAGAAGGGCAGCCAGTTCACGTTCGTCGGCGAGCCCGGCGACAAGGACGAGCTGCTGCGCGCGGCCGTCCGGCCCACCGACGGCCGGATCAACACCGTCATGCAGGCCATCCGCGCGGGCGCCACACCGGAGGAGGTCTTCGAGTACACGAAGATCGATCCGTGGTTCGTCGACCAGCTCTTCCTCATCAAGGAGATCGCCGACGAGCTGGCGGACGCCGCCGAACTCACGCCCGACCTGCTCGCCGAGGCCAAGCGGCACGGCTTCTCCGACCAGCAGATCGCCGAGATCCGCGGCCTGCGCGAGGACGTCGTCCGCGAGGTCCGGCACGCCCTGGGCGTCCGCCCGGTCTACAAGACGGTCGACACCTGCGCCGCCGAGTTCGCCGCGAAGACGCCGTACTTCTACTCCTCGTACGACGAGGAGAGCGAGGTCGCGCCCCGCGAGAAGCCGGCCGTCATCATCCTGGGCTCGGGCCCGAACCGCATCGGCCAGGGCATCGAGTTCGACTACTCCTGCGTCCACGCCTCCTTCGCGCTGAGCGACGCGGGCTACGAGACGGTCATGGTCAACTGCAACCCGGAGACCGTCTCCACGGACTACGACACCTCCGACCGCCTGTACTTCGAGCCGCTGACGCTCGAGGACGTGCTGGAGATCGTCCACGCCGAGCAGCAGGCCGGTCCGGTCGCGGGCGTCGTCGTCCAGCTCGGCGGGCAGACCCCGCTCGGCCTGTCCCAGGCGCTGAAGGACAACGGCGTGCCGATCGTCGGCACCTCCCCGGAGGCCATCCACGCCGCCGAGGACCGCGGCGCCTTCGGCCGGGTCCTGAAGGAGGCCGGCCTCCCCGCGCCCAAGCACGGCACCGCCACCACCTTCGCCGAGGCCAAGGCCATCGCCGACGAGATCGGCTACCCGGTCCTCGTCCGGCCGTCGTACGTGCTCGGCGGGCGCGGCATGGAGATCGTGTACGACGAGGCCCGCCTGGAGTCGTACATCGCCGAGTCCACCGAGATCAGCCCGTCCCGGCCGGTCCTCGTGGACCGCTTCCTGGACGACGCGATCGAGATCGACGTCGACGCGCTGTACGACGGCGAGGAGCTGTACCTCGGCGGCGTCATGGAGCACATCGAGGAGGCCGGCATCCACTCCGGTGACTCGGCGTGCGCCCTGCCCCCGATCACGCTGGGCGGCTTCGACATCAAGCGGCTGCGGGCCTCCACGGAGGCCATCGCGCGCGGTGTCGGGGTGCGCGGCCTGATCAACATCCAGTTCGCGCTGGCCGGCGACATCCTGTACGTCCTGGAGGCCAACCCGCGCGCCTCCCGCACGGTCCCCTTCACCTCCAAGGCGACCGCCGTGCCGCTGGCGAAGGCCGCCGCCCGGATCTCGCTGGGCGCGACCATCGCCGAGCTGCGCGCCGAGGGCCTGCTCCCGGCGAACGGCGACGGCGGCGAGCTCCCGCTCGACGCGCCGATCTCCGTCAAGGAGGCCGTCATGCCGTGGTCGCGCTTCCGCGACATCCACGGCCGCGGCGTCGACACGGTCCTCGGTCCGGAGATGCGCTCCACGGGCGAGGTCATGGGCATCGACTCCGTCTTCGGCACGGCGTACGCCAAGTCGCAGGCGGGCGCCTACGGGCCGCTGCCCACCAAGGGCCGCGCCTTCATCTCGGTCGCCAACCGCGACAAGCGCTCGATGATCTTCCCGGCCCGCGAGCTGGTCGCGCACGGCTTCGAGCTGCTCGCCACGTCCGGCACCGCCGAGGTCCTCAAGCGCAACGGCATCAACGCCACGGTGGTGCGCAAGCAGTCCGAGGGCACCGGCCCGAACGGCGAGCGGACCATCGTCCAGCTCATCCACGACGGCGAGGTCGACCTCATCGTCAACACTCCGTACGGCACCGGCGGCCGCCTCGACGGCTACGACATCCGTACGGCGGCCGTGGCGCGGTCCGTGCCGTGCCTGACGACGGTCCAGGCGCTCGCCGCGGCGGTCCAGGGCATCGACGCCCTGCACCGCGGCGACGTGGGCGTCCGCTCGCTCCAGGAACACGCGGAATTCCTGACCGCGGCCCGCGACTAGCAGCCACGAGGGGGACACCGGAAACGGTGTCCCCCTCTTCGTGAGGACATCGTGTACAAGATCTTTTTCAGTCTCCTCTTCAAGCGGATGGACCCGGAGCAGGCCCACCACCTCGCCTTCCGCTGGATCCGCCGGGCCGCCCGCATTCCCGTGCTGCGCACCTTCGTGGCCGCCGTGCTCGCCCCCCGCTACAGGGAACTGCGCACGGAGGCCTTCGGGCTGCGGATGCACGGCCCCTTCGGGCTCGCCGCGGGCTTCGACAAGAACGCCGTCGGCATCGACGGCATGGCCATGCTCGGCTTCGATCACGTCGAGATCGGCACGGTCACCGGGGAACCGCAGCCCGGCAACCCCAGAAAGCGCCTGTTCCGCCTGGTCGAGGACCGGGCGCTGATCAACCGCATGGGCTTCAACAACGACGGCTCGCTGCGCGTCGCCGCCCGTCTGGCCTCCCGTACGCCCGTCTTCAAGACGGTCGTCGGCGTCAACATCGGCAAGACCAAGGTCGTCCCGGCGGACGAGGCCGTCGCCGACTACGTGAAGTCGGCCGAGCGGCTGGCACCGTACGCCGACTACCTGGTGGTCAACGTCTCCTCCCCGAACACCCCGGGCCTGCGGAACCTGCAGGCCACCGAGGCGCTGCGGCCCCTGCTGAGCGCCGTGCGGGAGGCCGCCGACCGGACGGTCCCCGCCCGCCGCGTTCCGCTCCTGGTCAAGATCGCGCCGGACCTCGCCGACGAGGACATCGACGCGGTCGCCGACCTGGCCGTCGAGCTCGGCCTGGACGGGATCATCGCCACCAACACCACCATCGCGCGCGAGGGACTCGGCCTGACGTCGGACCCGTCGCTGGTGAAGGAGACCGGCGGCCTGTCCGGCGCCCCGCTCAAGGCGCGCTCCCTGGAGGTGCTGCGCCGCCTGTACGCGCGCGTGGGCGACCGGATCACCCTGGTGGGCGTCGGGGGCATCGAGAACGCCGAGGACGCCTGGCAGCGCATCCTGGCCGGTGCCACGCTGGTGCAGGGCTACAGCGCCTTCATCTACGAGGGGCCCTTCTGGGGGCGCGCCATCCACAAGGGGCTCGCCGCGCGCCTGCGCACCAGCCCGTACGCCACGCTCGCCGACGCGGTGGGCGCCGACGTGAGGAAGACGGCATGAGTGGTCTCGAACCCTTCGGCGCCCGTCTGCGGCGGGCCATGGACGAGCGCGGCCCGCTCTGCGTCGGCATCGATCCGCACGCCTCCCTGCTCGCCGAGTGGGGCCTGAACGACGACGTGGCGGGCCTGGAGCGGTTCAGCCGCACGGTCGTCGAGGCGGTCGCCGACCGGGTCGCCGTGCTCAAGCCGCAGAGCGCGTTCTTCGAGCGCTTCGGCTCCCGCGGCGTCGCCGTGCTGGAGAAGTCCGTGGCCGAGGCGCGGGCGGCGGGCGCCCTGGTCGTCATGGACGCCAAGCGCGGCGACATCGGCTCGACCATGGCCGCGTACGCCGAGGCCTTCCTGCACAAGGACGCGCCGCTGTTCTCGGACGCCCTGACCGTCTCGCCGTACCTCGGCTTCGGCTCGCTCGGCCCTGCCGTCTCGCTGGCGCGCGAGAGCGGCGCCGGGCTGTTCGTGCTGGCGCTGACCTCCAACCCGGAGGGCGGCGAGGTCCAGCACGCCGTCCGCGCCGACGGCCGCAGCGTCGGAGCGACGATGCTGGCGCACCTGGCCGCCGAGAACGCGGGGGAGGAGCCGCTGGGCTCCTTCGGCGCGGTGGTCGGCGCCACGCTCGGCGACCTGTCGTCCTACGACCTGGACATGGGCGGTCCGCTCCTCGCGCCCGGGATCGGCGCCCAGGGGGCGACGCCGGCCGATCTTCCCCGGGTCTTCGGGGCGGTGGTGCGCAACGTGGTGCCGAACGTCAGCCGGGGAGTGTTGCGCCACGGTCCCGACGTGGTGGCGCTGCGTGACGCCGCGGAACGCTTCGCGGAGGAGATCCGGACCGCCGTGACCTCCGCCTGAGGGTTTCCCGGGTCCTCCCGCGAGTGACCCGGGACTCACTTGAGCCTGGATACATCCTCAAATCCGGGGCATTATGTCCTCAATGTCCGTCCTGGCGGAGGCTGACCAGGACTTTTCCGCTGTTCTCGCTGACTCTGGCGGACTTGCCCGCTAGTCTCCGACGAGAGTGAACGGGCAAGCGTGTTGCTCGTGGCTCCCCAGGTGTGGGGCGACTAGGTTCCTCACCGGTCCGTATCCGACAGTTCGACATCCGAGGTGACGTAGGCGTGGCTCTTCCGCCCCTTACCCCTGAACAGCGCGCAGCCGCGCTCGAAAAGGCCGCCGCGGCTCGCCGGGAGCGGGCCGAGGTCAAGAATCGACTCAAGCACTCCGGCGCCTCCCTCCACGAGGTCATCAAGCAGGGCCAGGAGAACGACGTCATCGGCAAGATGAAGGTCTCCGCCCTTCTTGAGTCCCTGCCGGGCGTGGGCAAGGTCCGCGCCAAGCAGATCATGGAGCGACTCGGCATCTCCGAGAGCCGTCGCGTGCGCGGCCTCGGCTCCAACCAGATCGCTTCTCTGGAGCGCGAGTTCGGCAGCACCGGCTCCTGAACCGGGTCGCCCGGGAAGGGAGTCCCGGTCACTCCGGGATTGCTGGAATAATCGCTGCATGAGTGAACGTCCGCGGCTGACCGTGCTCTCCGGCCCCTCCGGGGTCGGCAAGAGCACGGTCGTCGCCCATATGCGCAAGGAACATCCCGAGGTCTGGCTCTCGGTGTCGGCGACGACCCGCAAGCCCCGCCCCGGCGAGCAGCACGGAGTCCACTACTTCTTCGTCACCGACGAGGAGATGGACAAGCTGATCGCCAACGGCGAGCTGCTGGAGTGGGCCGAGTTCGCCGGCAACCGCTACGGCACGCCGCGTGCGGCCGTGCAGGAGCGCCTGGAGGCCGGTGAGCCGGTCCTCCTGGAGATCGACCTGCAGGGCGCCCGTCTGGTCCGGGAGTCGATGCCCGAGGCTCAGCTGGTGTTCCTGGCTCCTCCCTCCTGGGAGGAGCTGGTGCGCAGACTCACCGGCCGGGGCACCGAGCCGCCCGAGGTCATCGAGCGCCGTCTCGACGCCGCGAAGATCGAGCTGGCGGCCGAGCCGGAGTTCGACGTCACCCTGGTCAACACCTCCGTCGAGGACGTGGCGCGCGAGCTGCTAGCCTTGATGGACGTCGTGTGATCGAGGCTGGTCGTCCTCACGGGCTGATCACCCCGGCTCACCCCGACTGATTCTTTCCCATCCATCGGAAGGTAGAGCGTGTCCTCTTCCATCTCCGCGCCCGAGGGCATCATCAACCCGCCGATCGACGAGCTCCTCGAGGCCACCGACTCGAAGTACAGCCTCGTGATCTACGCGGCCAAGCGGGCCCGCCAGATCAACGCGTACTACTCGCAGCTCGGCGAGGGCCTCCTCGAGTACGTCGGTCCGCTCGTCGACACCCACGTCCACGAGAAGCCGCTCTCGATCGCCCTCCGCGAGATCAACGCGGGGCTGCTGACGTCCGAGGCCATCGAGGGCCCGGGGCAGTAAGTATTACTTTCAGCCTGCAGCTGACTTTTCCACAGGCCCGGCAGCGCGACTGCCGGGCCTGTGGTGTCTGATGGGGGTTGGTTGCACGTTTCCGAGGTTCCGGGGAGAGACGGTGGACAAGCCGAAGGTCGTTCTGGGGGTCAGCGGCGGCATCGCCGCGTACAAGGCCTGTGAGCTGCTGCGGCGGCTGACGGAGTCGGGGCACGACGTCCGTGTCGTCCCCACCGCCTCCGCGCTGCACTTCGTCGGTGCCGCCACCTGGTCCGCGCTCTCCGGCAACCCGGTCGCGACGGAGGTGTGGGACGACGTCCACGAAGTCCCGCACGTCCGCATCGGCCAGCACGCCGACCTGGTGGTCGTCGCCCCGGCCACGGCCGACATGCTGGCGAAGGCGGCCCACGGCCTGGCCGACGACCTCCTCACCAACACGCTCCTCACCGCCCGCTGCCCGGTCGTCTTCGCGCCCGCCATGCACACCGAGATGTGGGAGCACCCGGCCACCCGGGAGAACGTGGCGACGCTGCGCCGCCGCGGCGCCGTCGTCATCGAACCGGCCGTCGGCCGCCTCACCGGCGTCGACACCGGCAAGGGCCGGCTGCCCGACCCGGCCGAGATCTTCGAGATCTGCCGCCGTGTCCTGGCCCGGGGCGCCACCGAGCCCGACCTCAGGGGCCGGCACGTCGTCGTCAGCGCGGGAGGCACCCGTGAGCCGCTCGACCCGGTCCGCTTCCTCGGCAACCGCTCCTCCGGCAAGCAGGGCTACGCCCTCGCCCGCACCGCCGCCGCCCGCGGCGCCCGCGTCACCCTGATCGCGGCCAACACCGCCCTGCCGGACCCGGCCGGTGTCGACGTCGTCCCCGTCGGGACGGCCGTGCAGCTGCGCGAGGCGGTGCTGAAGGCGGCCGCCGACGCCGACGCGGTCGTCATGGCCGCCGCCGTCGCCGACTTCCGCCCCGCCACGTACGCGGCCGGGAAGATCAAGAAGAAGGACGACCAGGACCCCGAGCCGATCGCCCTCGTACGAAATCCGGACATCCTCGCGGAGATCTCCGCCGGCCGCGCCCGCCCCGGGCAGGTGATCGTCGGCTTCGCCGCCGAGACCGACGACGTGCTCGCCAACGGCCGCGCCAAGCTGAAGCGCAAGGGCTGCGATCTGCTGGTGGTGAACGAGGTGGGGGAGCGCAAGACGTTCGGGTCCGAGGAGAACGAAGCCGTGGTGCTCGGTGCCGACGGCAGTGAGACGCCCGTCGCGCACGGCCCGAAGGAAGCCCTGGCCGAAACCGTGTGGGACCTGGTGGCCGAGCGCCTGCGATGAGGGTTTCATGCGCCGCGAGCGCCCACGAAACCTCGTTCATCTGGGCGTGGCGCCTCTGGCCAATGCCGCTCGGAATTGGGCAGAATGCCCGTGCCGCAGGTCACAGCACTCCCGAGAGGCGAGACAGGGGACCCGTGGCCGAAGCGTGACCGATAAACTGTTCCACGGACGGCGCCGGGTGCAGCCCCCGCCGTCCGCCAATGATCAGCCAGCAGCCGCTGCAACCCCAGGGAGCGTTGTGTCCCGTCGCCTGTTCACCTCGGAGTCCGTGACCGAGGGCCACCCCGACAAGATCGCTGACCAGATCAGCGACACCATTCTCGACGCGCTCCTGCGCGAGGACCCGACCTCCCGGGTCGCCGTCGAGACCTTGATCACCACCGGCCTGGTGCATGTGGCCGGCGAGGTCACGACCAAGACCTACGCGGACATCGCCACCCTGGTCCGCAACAAGATCCTCGAGATCGGCTACGACTCCTCCAAGAAGGGCTTCGACGGCGCCTCCTGCGGCGTCTCCGTGTCGATCGGCGCGCAGTCGCCGGACATCGCCCAGGGCGTCGACGCGGCCTACGAGGCGCGGGTCGAGGGCGACGACGACGAGCTGGACCGGCAGGGCGCCGGCGACCAGGGCCTGATGTTCGGCTACGCGACGGACGAGACGCCGACGCTGATGCCGCTGCCGATCTTCCTCGCCCACCGCCTGTCGAAGCGGCTGTCGGACGTGCGCAAGAACGGCACGATCCCCTACCTGCGCCCCGACGGCAAGACCCAGGTCACCATCGAGTACGACGGCGACAAGGCCGTCCGACTCGACACGGTCGTGGTCTCCTCCCAGCACGCCTCCGACATCGACCTCGACTCCCTCCTCGCTCCCGACATCAAGGAGTTCGTCGTGGAGCCGGAGCTGAAGGCTCTGCTGGACGAGGGCATCAAGCTGGACACCGAGAACTACCGGCTGCTGGTCAACCCCACCGGCCGTTTCGAGATCGGCGGCCCGATGGGCGACGCCGGCCTGACCGGCCGCAAGATCATCATCGACACCTACGGCGGCATGGCCCGCCACGGCGGCGGCGCCTTCTCCGGCAAGGACCCGTCCAAGGTCGACCGCTCCGCCGCCTACGCCATGCGCTGGGTCGCCAAGAACGTGGTCGCCGCGGGCATGGCCTCCCGCTGCGAGGTCCAGGTGGCCTACGCCATCGGCAAGGCCGAGCCGGTCGGCCTCTTCATCGAGACCTTCGGCACCCACAAGATCGAGCCCGAGAAGATCGAGAAGGCCATCGACGAGGTCTTCGACCTCCGCCCGGCCGCCATCATCCGCGACCTCGACCTGCTCCGCCCCATCTACGCCCAGACCGCGGCGTACGGCCACTTCGGCCGCGAGCTGCCCGACTTCACGTGGGAGCGCACGGACCGCGTGGACGCGCTGCGGAAGGCCGCGGGGCTGTAACACGCACGGCTTTGTGTGCGAGGCCCGGTGCCCAGGGTGGTGCCGGGCCTCGGCGCGTCCGCCGCGCCCCGGTGAACAGCCGGCGAGCCGCACGATCGGCTCCGTACGCTGCTCATCTCCCGGTGCGCAGGTCGCGGGTACTTCGGTGCAGTGCGCTTCGTGCATGCGGTGATGCTGAGCGACATGCCCCGCTGCCGCCTGGAACGCGGGAGGAGTGACGCCGGGCGCTCGGTTCCAAGGGGACGGGTACTCCGGGGCTCGCAGGAGCCGCCGCGGGTTCCGATCCCGTCGTCGGCCGGGCTGGGGCCGAGTGGTCCGAGGCAGAGTGCGGACCGTCGCCGCCGGGGATCTCGCGCGCCGTCGGTTGTCAGCGGCGTTTGGTAAGAATGCAAGCGTGAGCAGCGAGAACGGACAGGCCGGCGGCGGCGCGGAGGGTGCGCCGCCCGAGCAGCTCGCGCTCATTCGGGAGAGTGTGCGCAAGGCCAAGGCCACGGCGCCCAAGGCCAAACCGCGGACGTGGCGGGGAGCCGCGCTCGCCAAGGAGCTGCCCATCGCGCGCGTGGTCGTCGACAAGGGCGTGCTCCACCTCGACCGGTACTTCGACTACGCCGTGCCCGAGGAGCTGGACGCCCAGGCGCAGCCCGGGGTGCGGGTGCGGGTGCGGTTCGGGGCGGGCGCCCACAACGTACGGGAGGGGCGCCGCGAGGGCGGCGGCCTGAGAGACGGGTTCATCGTCGAGAGGCTGGCCGAGACCGACTACAAGGGACCGCTGGCCGCCCTCGCGCAGGTGCTGTCGCCCGAGCCGGTGCTCGACCCCGAACTGCTGGCGCTCGCCCGGGCCGTGGCCGACCGGTACGCCGGGAGCCTCGCGGACGTGCTGCAGCTGGCGATTCCCCCGCGCCACGCGGGTGCCGAGGCCCGGACCCTGCCGCCGGCGGCAGCCCCGCCCCCCGCACCGGATCCGGGTTCCTGGCGCCGCTATGAGAGGGGGCCGCAGTTCCTGGAGGCGCTGGCGTCTGGACACGCTCCGCGCGCCGTGTGGACCGCGCTGCCCGGTCCGCAGTGGGCGGAGGAGATCGCGCGGGCCGTGCAGGCGACGCTGGCTTCGGGGCGTGGCGCTCTGGTCGTCGTACCGACGGGACGCTTCGCCGCGCGGGTCGACGCGGCGCTGAGGGAACTGCTGGGCCCGGATCAGCACGCCCTGCTGACGGCGGACGCGGGCCAGGAGCGGCGTTACCTCGAGTGGCTGTCCGTGCGGCGCGGTTCGGTCCGGGCCGTCGTGGGGACGCGGGCCGCCATGTTCGCGCCGGTGCGGGACCTGGGGCTGGTGGTGATCTGGGACGACGGCGACGCCAGCCACAGCGATGACAACGCACCGTTCCCGCATGTGCGCGAGGTGTTGGAGCTGCGCGCTGCACGGGGAAAGTGCGCCTTCCTGCTGGGCAGTTGGAGCTGCACCGTCGAGGCTGCCCAGCTCGTCAGCAGCGGCTGGGCGACAGCCATCACGGCGGCCCGCGAACAGGTCCGCCGCACCGCCCCGCGCGTGCGCACCGTCGGAGACGACGACGTCGCGCGGGACGCCGCCGCACGGGCGGCCCGGCTGCCCTCGTTGGCCTGGCAGATCGCCCGGGAGGGGCTGCGCCACGGGCCCGTCCTCGTACAGGTCCCACGGCGTGGCTACGTGCCGCGGCTCGCCTGCGAGCGGTGCCGGGAGCCCGCCCGGTGCCGGCACTGCGCCGGACCGCTGGAGGCACGTGACAGTGCCGCCGCGCTGGTCTGCGGCTGGTGCGGACGGGACGAGCCCGCGTGGCACTGCGGCATGTGCGGCGGGTTCCGGCTGCGCGCTCAGGTCGTGGGGGCGCGGCGCACCGCCGAGGAGCTGGGACGGGCGTTCCCGGCCGTGCCGGTGCGGACGTCGGGGCGTGAGCATGTGCTCGACACGGTCCCCGGGTCGCCCGCGCTCGTGGTGAGCACGCCCGGCGCCGAGCCCGTGGCGGAAGGGGGCTATGCGGCGGCCCTGCTGCTGGACGGCTGGGCGATGCTGGGGCGGCCGGACCTGCGGGCGGCGGAGGACGCCCTGCGGCGGTGGATCTTCGCCTCGGCGCTCGTACGGTCGCAGGAGGCAGGCGGCACCGTCGTGATCGTCGCCGAGGCGACGCTGCGGCCCGTGCAGGCGCTGGTGCGGTGGGATCCGGTGGGGCACGCGGTACGGGAACTCTCCGAGCGGGCGGAGCTCGGATTTCCTCCGGTGTCGCGGATGGCAGCGGTCTCCGGTACGCCGGAGGCCCTCGCGGAGTTCCTCGCCGCTGTTGAACTTCCGCATGACGCGGAGGTGTTGGGGCCGGTTCCCGAGCTGGGGACCGGAACCGGGACCGGGTCGAGGGCGGCTCCGGCTCGTCGCTCCGGGGGGCCGTCGACCGGTGGGTACACGGAGCGGGCGCTGATTCGTGTGCCGCCGGGGAGTGGGGCCGCGATGGCGGCGGCACTGAAGACGGCTCAGGCGGCTCGGATGGCGCGGGGGAACGGGGAGCCAGTGCGGGTTCGGATCGATCCGCTGGATATCGGGTGAGGTGCGCAGCGGCCGGGTGAGCCCGGCCGAGCGGGAGCCGCTGCGGGGCTCCGGAGGGCTACGGCTGAGCCGGGTCGGGCGGCGCCGGATGAGGGGGGTGACGAGCAGATGCCCTCCCGGGCGGGTCCGGGAGGGCGGGGCTCGGGTGGCGCGGACGGTGCGTCAGCCGTTGCGGGGGCTGGGGAAGGCCGTCGGTCTCGCTTCGTCGCGCAGGGCGGGGCTGCCCGCCGTCGGCTGGGTCGGCATGGAGCGGGCCGCGGGGACCGTCGGCACCGTGGGGAGGCCGGCGCTCACGTTGACCGTGCGGCTGCCCGACGGTTCCGGCGTGCGCTCGGGCTCGGCGGCGGCCGCCTGCGCGGCGGCCCTGCGGGCGCCGTAACGGCGGTGGACCGCCTGTTTGGTGACTCCGAGTGCGGAGCCCACCGCGTCCCACGAGAAACCGAGTGAGCGGTCGAAGTCCACGGCCGCCGTCACCAGGGTCTCGACACTGTCCCGCAGTTCCTGCGCCAGACGGACCGTCGGGGCGGGGGCGCGTCCGTAGACGACGAAGCCCGTGGAGGGGCCGGAGCGTCGCGGGCGGTAGACGTTGCCCAACTGGGCGGTGAGCGTGCGCAACGCGTCCACCTGCCGGCGGACCCGCTCGATGTCCCGCACCAGCAAGTGCAGGCTGGCCCGAGCCTGGGCGTCGTGGGTTGCGTGGTCGGCCATGAACAAGCCTCTCGAACCGGCGTTGAAAGGAATGGGCCGCGATCGCGGCCCGGTGTGGTCAACTCTTTCTTGACCAACGCGGATTCGCTCCGCGGGTCACGGGGTGGGGGCGTGTGGGCATATGCGTGCGCCTGTTGGGGGCGCTCGGCTCGCCGTCGGCTTCGCCGGATGCGTCTCCCGCCCGCCACCGCCCGCAGCAGTCGGCCGAGAGCTTGAGGACTTCCGCGGGGCCAGAGAGGCTGAGGTCTCTCATGCAGGCGAGAGGCTGAGGACTTCCGCGGGGCTGAGAGCTAAGGACTTCCGCGGGGCCGAGAGCTTGAGGTCCTCGCGCAGGCGAGAGGCTGAGGACTCTCGTGCGGCCTGGAGGTCGAGGACTCCAGTGCGGCCGAGAGGCTGAGGTCTCCTGTGGGTGGTGCCCGCCGTTGGCGGCCCTCCCGCCGCGGTCGCCCATAGACTTGTGCGTTGCCCGCAGTCCACCCCCGCCCGAGAGGCCCGAACCACCCCATGAAGCTGGTCTTCGCCGGTACACCCGAGGTCGCCGTTCCCGCACTGGACGCTCTTCTCGCCTCCGGGCGGCACGAGGTGGCCGCCGTCGTCACGCGGCCCGACGCGCCAGCCGGGCGGGGGCGCAGGCTGGTCGCGTCTCCGGTGGCCGAGCGGGCCGAGGAGGCCGGGATCGAGGTGCTGAAGCCGGTCAAGCCGCGCGACCCCGAGTTCCTGGAGCGCCTCAAGGAGATCGCCCCGGACTGCTGCCCCGTCGTCGCCTACGGCGCCCTGCTGCCTCGCGTCGCCCTCGACATCCCCGCCCACGGCTGGGTCAATCTGCACTTCTCGCTGCTGCCCGCCTGGCGCGGGGCCGCGCCCGTGCAGCACGCCATCATGGCGGGGGACGAGATCACGGGTGCTTCGACGTTCCTCATCGAGGAAGGGCTCGACTCCGGGCCCGTGTACGGGACCGTGACCGAGGAGATCCGGCCCACCGACACCAGCGGCGACCTGCTGACCCGGCTCGCGTTCGCGGGCGCCGGGCTGCTCGCCGCGACCATGGACGGGATCGAGGAGGGCACCCTGAAGGCCGTACCACAGCCGGCCGAGGGCGTCACTCTCGCCCCGAAGGTCACCGTCGAGGACGCCCATCTGGACTGGCGCGCGCCCGCGCTGCGCGTCGACCGGGTGGTGCGGGGCTGCACCCCGGCGCCCGGCGCCTGGACCACCTTCCGGGGCGAGCGGCTGAAGCTCGTTCAGGTCAGGCCCGTGCCCGACCGGACCGATCTCGCCCCCGGACAGCTGGCCGCCGGCAAGAACAACGTGTACGTCGGCACCGGCTCGTACGCGATCGAGCTGGTGTGGGTGCAGGCGCAGGGCAAGAAGCCGATGAAGGCGGCGGACTGGGCGCGCGGGGTGCGGATCGGCGAGGGCGAGCGGCTGGGTGCCTGACGCCGCGCCCTCGCGCCCGCCCCCCACGACGTAGGCTGGACTGCGCACTTCATCTCTGACCCGGAGCACCTTTTTCGTGAGTGACCAGCCCCGTCGGCCCCGCAAGCCCTACCGCCGGCCCCAGAAGGACCCCGTCCGCATCCTCGCCTTCGAGGCGCTGCGGGCCGTGGACGAGCGGGACGCGTACGCCAACCTCGTCCTGCCGCCGCTGCTGCGCAAGGCCCGGGACAAGGGCGACTTCGACGCCCGGGACGCGGCGCTCGCGACCGAGCTGGTGTACGGAACGCTGCGGCGGCAGGGGACGTACGACGCGATCATCGCCGCCTGTGTCGACCGGCCGCTGCGCGAGGTCGACCCGCCGGTGCTGGACGTGCTCGGCCTCGGGGCGCACCAACTGCTCGGCACCCGGATCCCGAGCCACGCCGCCGTCTCCGCCACCGTCGAGCTCGCGCGCGTGGTGCTCGGCGACGGGCGGGCGAAGTTCGTCAACGCCGTCCTGCGGAAGGTCGCCCAGGACGACCTCGACGGCTGGATCGCCAGAGTCGCGCCGCCCTACGACGAGGATCCCGAGGACCACCTCTCCGTCGTGCACTCGCACCCCCGCTGGGTCGTCTCCGCGCTGTGGGACTCCCTCGGCGGCGGTCGCGCCGGGATCGAGGACCTGCTGCGCGCCGACAACGAGCGGCCCGAGGTGACCCTGATCGCCCGGCCTGGGCGGGCCACGACCGACGAACTGCTCCGTGAGGACGCCGCGGTGCCGGGGCGCTGGTCGCCGTACGCGGTGCGGCTGACCGAGGGCGGCGAGCCGGGGGCCGTCGCTGCCGTACGGGACGGGCGCGCGGGTGTGCAGGACGAGGGCAGCCAGCTCGTCGCGCTCGCCCTCGCCAACGCCCCCGTGGAGGGCTCCGACCGGCGCTGGCTGGACGGGTGTGCCGGTCCCGGGGGCAAGGCCGCGCTGCTCGGCGCCCTCGCGGCCCAGCGGGGCGCCGTGCTCGTCGCCTCCGAGAAGCAGCCCCACCGCGCCGGGCTCGTGGCCAGGGCGCTGGAGGGGAACCCCGGGCCGTACCAGGTCATCGCCGCCGACGGGACGCGCCCGGCCTGGCGGCCCGGCAGTTTCGACCGGGTGCTGGTCGACGTGCCGTGCACCGGGCTCGGGGCCCTGCGCCGGCGGCCCGAGGCGCGGTGGCGGCGCCGCCCCGAGGACCTCGACTCCTTCGCCCCGCTGCAGCGCGGGCTGCTGCGCACCGCCCTGGAGTCGGTGCGGGTCGGCGGGGTCGTCGGCTACGCGACCTGCTCGCCGCACCTGGCCGAGACCCGGGCCGTGGTCGCCGACGTGCTCAAGCAGCACCCGGACGCCGACCTCCTCGACGCCCGGCCGCTGCTGCCCGGCGTACCGGACCTGGGCGAGGGGCCCGACGTCCAGCTGTGGCCGCATCTGCACGGCACGGACGCCATGTACCTCGCGCTCATCCGCCGGACCGGCTGACACCGGCGCCCGGCCGGCTCGGGGCCGTCGTCCCACCGTCCTCCCGCGCCAGCCGGTGCGGCCACCACACGTTCGGGCCGGGCGGGGTGCCGAGGGCGGCGAAGGTGCCGGCCAGGACCAGGCCGGCCGAGGTGATGACCGCGCCGGTCGCGACCAGGCCCGTGAGCACTCGCGGGCGGTGCCCCGACGCGCGGGCCTCCTCGGGGACGCGGGCGGTCAGGAAGATGGTGTAGTCGATGCCGGTTCGTCATCGTCTTCCTGCAGCCGACGGCCGCACGGCTCGCCGAGTGGCCTGCCGCCGCGGAGGCCGACCGCCTGCCGGACGGAGACCCGCCTGGCGGCCCGCGGCCACGGCCACGGAGTCGCCCCGCCGCAGGGTGGCGCTCCCCACCAGGGGCGCGGGAAACCGCGCGACCAGTCACGGACGGGCCGCGGCCACCGGACAACCCGGCCTCCCGGGACCGATGCCCACAACCCCCGGAGGGCATGGCACGCTTAGGGCATGGCCGCGCAGATCAACCCCAGCATCCTGTCCGCCGACTTCGCCCGCCTCGCGGACGAGGCGAAGGCGGTCGAGGGAGCCGACTGGCTCCACGTCGACGTCATGGACAACCATTTCGTCCCCAACCTCACGCTCGGCGTGCCGGTCGTGGAGTCGCTCGCCCGTGCGACGGACACTCCGCTGGACTGCCATCTGATGATCGAGGCCCCCGATCGGTGGGCTCCGCAGTACGTGGAAGCGGGGGCCGGCTCCGTCACCTTCCATGTCGAGGCGGCCGCCGCTCCGGTCCGGCTCGCCCGGGAGATCCGGGCCAAGGGCGCCCGCGCCTCCATGGCGCTCAAGCCCGCGACGCCCGTCGAGCCGTACGAGGACCTGCTCCCCGAGCTCGACATGCTGTTGATCATGACGGTCGAGCCGGGCTTCGGGGGACAGGCCTTCCTCGACATCATGCTCCCGAAGATCCGTCGCACCCGTGAGTTGATCAGCAAGCACGGTCTGGAGCTCTGGCTCCAGGTCGACGGCGGAGTCTCGGCCTCCACCATCGAGCGGTGCGCCGACGCCGGAGCCGATGTCTTCGTGGCCGGATCGGCGGTCTACGGGGCATCCGACCCGGCCGAGGCGGTACGTGCACTACGCACCCAGGCCGAGGCGGCGACCGCCAAGGCATCGTGGGCGTGCGACCACTGAGCGTCAGGAACGTGAACGGGCTCCCATCAGGGCTGATCAACCGCCGCAGATCTGCAAGGATGAACGGCGAATCCAGAGCGTGAACAGCAGTGAGGAGATCGCCGTGTCGGGTATGTCGGCGGGCCGGTCAGCCATGCGGATGGGACCCGCTGAGCTGGTGCAGGCGGCGGCCATGGCCCGCCGCTTCTACCTCGAGGGCAAGTCCAAGATCCAGATCGCGGAGGAGTTCGGCGTCAGCCGCTTCAAGGTGGCCCGGGTCCTGGAGACCGCCCTCGAACGGGACCTCGTACGCATCGAGATCCGCGTCCCGGCCGAGCTGGACGCCGAGCGCTCCGACGCGCTCCGCGCCCGCTACGGCCTCAGGCACGCCGTCGTGGTGGAGTCCCCGGCCGAGGCCGAGGAGACGCCCGACCCCGAGAACCTGGGAGAAGTGGCCGCCGACCTGCTCGGCGAACTGGTCAACGAGGGCGATGTGCTGGGACTGGCCTGGGGCCGTTCCACCATCCACATGGCGGCGGCACTGGACCGCCTGCCGCCGTGCACGGTGGTGCAGCTGACGGGCGTGTACGACGCCGGGACCGCCGAGCGCGGCTCGGTGGAAGCCGTCCGGCGCGCCGCGCAGGTGTCGGGCGGGGACGCGCACCCCATCTACGCGCCGATGCTGCTGCCGGACGCGGCCACCGCGGCGGCGCTGCGCCACCAGACGGGCATCGCGCGGGCCTTCGAGTACTTCGACAAGGTCACCGTCGCCTGCGTGTCCATCGGCTCCTGGGAGCCGGGCATCTCCACGGTGCACGACATGCTCTCCGACGAGGAGCGCGCCCACTACGCCTCCCTCGGTGTCGCCGCCGAGATGTCCGCGCACCTCTTCGACGCCGAGGGCCGCCGGGTCGGCCGGGACCTGGGCGAGCGGTGCATCACCGTCAAGGCCGACCAGCTGCGCCGCATCCCGGAGGTCGTCGCCATCGCGGGCGGGCAGCGCAAGGGTCCCGCGATCGACGCGGTGCTGCGGTCCGGGCTCGTCACCAGCCTGGTGACGGACACCTCGGCGGCGGACTACCTGATGACGGCCGGACCGACGCCGGAACCGGCGCTGCACCGCGCCGACCCGGACGGAGTCTGACGGGTGGTCAGTCAGGCGCACGCGGCGGCGGACGACCCGGCGGGCCGGATCGTGGTCACCGTGGACCTCGGCGGGGTCACGGACAGGGCGGGCCTGATGGACCGCTGCGCCCGTGACCTCGACCTGCCCGAGTGGTTCGGACGCAACTGGGACGCCCTCGCCGACTGTCTGGCCGACCCCTCCCTCTGGCCCGAGGGGGCTCTGGAGCGGGGGCTGCTGGTCGTCGTCCGGGGCTGGCGGGCGTACGCCGAGACGCGGCCCGACGAGTGGCAGGTCGCGGAGGAGGTGTTCGCCGAGGCCACGGACCGCGGCCCGGGACTCTTCGTGACCCTCGGCCCTGGAGGATCCTCCGAACAGGCCCCTGACCAGCCTGGATGATCTGCTGGGGGTCGTCCGCGCATCCGGCATGGGAGAATGAAGTACGTGCTCTTTCCCCCTGGCTGACCTGTCCGGGGGCCACCTCTGATCGACTGGGATGTGCAGCACGTGCGTTTCCTCAACGACATCCAGCCCGCGTACGACCTGACGTACGACGACGTCTTCATGGTCCCGAGCCGCTCCGCGGTCGGCTCGCGTCAGGGCGTGGACCTCAGCTCCCCGGACGGCACGGGCACCACCATCCCGCTCGTCGTCGCGAACATGACCGCCATCGCCGGGCGGCGCATGGCCGAGACCGTGGCCCGTCGCGGCGGCCTGGTGGTCATACCGCAGGACATCCCGATCGACGTCGTCACCGACGTCGTCTCCTGGGTCAAGAGCCGCCACCTGGTCCTCGACACCCCGATCATCCTGGCCCCCCACCAGACCGTCGCCGACGCGCTCGCCCTGCTGCCCAAGCGCGCGCACAACGCCGGTGTCGTCGTCGACGAGGACCACAAGCCGGTCGGTGTGGTCACCGACTCGGACCTGTCCGGCGTGGACCGCTTCACGCAGCTCGCCGAGGTCATGTCCCGGGACCTGCTGCTGATCGACGCGGACATGGACCCGCGGGAGGCCTTCCACACCCTCGACCACGCCAACCGGCGCTACGCCCCCGCCGTGACCGGGGACGGCCGGCTCGCCGGCATCCTCACCCGCAAGGGAGCCCTGCGCGCCACGCTGTACACGCCGGCCACCGACGCGCGGGGCCGGCTGCGCATCGCCGCCGCCGTCGGCATCAACGGCGACGTCGCCGGCAAGGCGCAGCAGCTGCTGGACGCGGGCGTCGACACGCTCGTCATCGACACCGCGCACGGCCACCAGGAGTCGATGGTCAGCGCCCTGAAGCTGGTGCGCGACCTCGACCCGCGCGTGCCGATCGTCGCGGGCAACGTCGTCGCCGCGGCCGGTGTGCGGGATCTGATCGAGGCGGGCGCGGACATCGTCAAGGTCGGTGTCGGACCCGGCGCCATGTGCACCACGCGCATGATGACCGGCGTCGGCCGGCCGCAGTTCTCCGCGGTCCTGGAGTGCGCCGCCGAGGCGAAGAAGTACGGCAAGCACGTCTGGGCCGACGGCGGTGTTCGCCACCCGCGTGACGTGGCGATGGCGCTCGCGGCCGGTGCGTCCAACGTGATGATCGGCTCCTGGTTCGCGGGCACGTACGAGTCGCCGGGCGACCTCCACCACGACGCCCAGGGCCGACCCTACAAGGAGTCCTTCGGCATGGCGTCCGCGCGTGCCGTGCGCAACCGCACCTCCGAGGAGTCGGCGTACGACCGGGCCCGCAAGGCGCTGTTCGAGGAGGGCATCTCGACCTCCCGCATGTTCCTCGACCCGGCCCGCCCGGGCGTCGAGGACCTGATCGACTCGATCATCGCGGGCGTCCGTTCTTCCTGCACGTACGCCGGTGCGGCCTCCCTGGAGGAGTTCGCGGAGAAGGCCATCGTCGGCATCCAGAGCGCCGCCGGCTACGCGGAGGGCAAGCCGCTGCACGCCAGCTGGAGCTGACGCCCACAGCCTCGCCACGGCCCTCGGTGGACGACGACCGGGGGCCGTCGGCGTACCCGGCATGCGCGCGGCGGTGCTCCGCGGCCCCGATGACAACGGGGTATGGCATGAACAGGCTGACGGTGCTGCTCAGGGCCCTGTGCAACGGTCGAAAGCCCTCGCGCAACGAACATACGTTCCGGACCCGGGAACGCAATGATCTTGCACCAGTGCGCAAGGTTGCTGCATTACGTCCGTGAAGCACCGCCCCGTAGGGTGCTGCGCTGTACGTGGCGTGGCGGGGACCCCGCTCGGTGGGTCCCGGCTTCCGCCGGGTCGCCGCCGGTCCCCCGCCGCCCCTGACCGGCAGCGACAAAGGAGCCGCGCGTGCTCGACCAAGGCGCACCCCCGCAGAGAAGCACTCAGACAGGCCAGGCAGCCGTCGGCCTCGGCGCGCGACTGATGCGCCGCAAGCCCGTGGAACACCTGGTCGCGGAGGGCGGGCAGGGCGAGGGAGGGTCCCTGCGGCGCTCTCTCGGACTGTGGCAGCTGACCATGATCAGCATCGGTGCCACGCTCGGCACCGGCATCTTCGTGGTGCTCGGCGACGCCGTGCCGGAGGCCGGCCCCGCGGTCACCCTGGCCTTCGTGATCGCCGGTCTCACCGCCCTGTTCTCGGCCCTGTCGTACGCCGAGCTGGCGGGCAGCATCCCGGTCGCCGGCTCCTCCTACTCGTATGCGTACGCAACGATGGGCGAGCTGGTCGCCTGGGTGTGCGGCTGGTGCCTGGTGCTGGAGTACGGCGTGTCGGTGGCCGCCGTCGCGGTCGGCTGGGGCGAGTACCTCAACGAGCTGCTGAACGGCACGATCGGCGTCACCATCCCGGCCCTGCTGTCCTCGGCGCCCGGCGAGGGCGGCATCGTCAACCTCCCCGCCCTGATCGTCGTGCTGCTGGCGATGGTGTTCCTGCTCGGGGGTGTCCGGGAGTCCGCCCGGGCCAACACGATCATGGTCGCCGTGAAGATCGCCGCGCTGGTGCTGTTCTGCGCGGTCGGCTTCATGGGCTTCAAGTCCGGCAACTACGCCAACTTCATGCCGCTCGGCATGGCCGGGGTCAGCGCCGCCGGTGCCACGCTGTTCTTCTCGTACATCGGCTTCGACGCCGCCTCCACCGCGGGTGAGGAGGCCAAGGACCCGAAGAAGGACCTGCCGCGGGCGATCATGCTGTCGCTGATCATCGTGACCGCGCTGTACGTGCTCGTCGCGGGTGTCGCCGTCGGCGCCTGGCACTGGACGAAGTTCGAGGGCTCTGACGCCTCCCTCGCCGCGATCATGAACGACGTCAGCGGCCAGACGTTCTGGGGCACGCTCCTCGCGCTCGGCGCGGTCATCTCCATCGCGAGCGTCGTGCTCACCGTGCTCTACGGCCAGACCCGCATCCTCTTCGCGATGTCCCGCGACGGACTGGTGCCCAAGGCGCTCGGCAAGGTCGACGAGAAGACCGGCGCCCCCCGCCTCAACACGGTGATCGTCTCCCTGTTCTGCGGCGTCCTCGCCGCGCTGATCCCGCTGGGCAAGCTCGTCGACGCCACCAGCATCGGAACCCTGTTCGCCTTCGCCCTGGTCAACATCGCGGTCATCGTGCTGCGCTACCGCCGGCCGGAGCTGGAGCGCACGTTCAAGGTGCCGTTCGGCCCGGTGCTGCCGATCCTGGGCTTCCTGTTCTGCGCGTACAACATGTTCAGCCTCGACACCGTGACCTGGGTGGTCTTCGGGTTCTGGATGGCAGCCGGTCTCGTGTTCTACTTCGTGTACGGCTATCGCCGTTCCCGACTCGCACCATCCGAGAAGTGACCGACCCACTGTGCTGAACGATCTCGACGAACGCATCGTGCACGCCCTCGCCGAGGACGCCCGCCGCTCCTACGCGGACATCGGGCAGCTCGTCGGCCTGTCCGCGCCCGCCGTCAAGCGGCGCGTGGACCGGCTGCGGGCCACCGGGGCCATCACCGGCTTCACCGTCCGCGTCGACCCGGCGGCCCTCGGCTGGGAGACCGAGGGGTTCGTCGAGATCTACTGCCGCCGCAACACCTCGCCGGAGACCATCCAGCGGGGACTGGAGCGCTACCAGGAGGTCGTGGCCGCGTCCACCGTCACCGGGGACGCGGACGCGGTCGCCCAGGTCTTCGCCTCCGACATGCGGCACTTCGAACGGGTCCTGGAGCGGATCGCCGGGGAGCCGTTCGTCGAGCGGACCAAGTCCGTGCTCGTCCTGTCGCCGCTGCTGCGGCGCTTCTCGTCGGGGTCCCCCACATAATTCCCGGCGCTCCCGCCCCGGCCGGTCTAGCATCGATGCCATGACCTGGCGACATTGATCCCGCAGCCGTGCCTCCTCGCGAGGGCCGCCTCGGACGCCGTACCCCCGGTGTCCGATTCGTCCCTGCGGGAAGGCCTCATGACTCTCTCACCCCCGCGTGTGCCGGCCGTCGGCGTCCGACGGCTCGCGGCCACGCTGTACGGCTACGCGTTCCTCCACGATCTGATCCCGCTCTACCCGGTGTACGCGCTGCTGTTCGCCGGCACCGGTCTGTCGGTCTGGCAGATCTCCTCCCTCTTCGCCCTGTGGTCACTGACCAGTCTGCTGGTGGAGGTCCCCTCCGGAGCCTGGGCCGACGCCGTCTCCCGGCGGCTGCTGCTGTGGCTCGGCCCGCTGCTCACCGCCGCCGCGTTCGCCCTGTGGGTGCTGGCCCCGTCGTACGAGGCGTTCGCCCTCGGCTTCGTGCTGTGGGGCGCCGGCGAGGCGCTCGGCTCCGGCGCGCTGGAGGCGCTGGTCTACGACGAACTCGACCGGCTCGGCGCCGCCGACCGGTACGCCCGCGTCATGGGGCGGGCCCGGGCGGCGGGCCTGCTGGCCGTGCTCGCCGCGATGGGACTCGCGGGGCCGGTGCTCGCCCTCGGCGGCTACCCGGCCGTGGGGGCGGTGAGCGTGCTGGCCTGCCTGCTGGCCGCCGCGACGGCGACCCGGTTCCCCGAGCATCGCGGTGCCACGGCCGGGAGCGCGGGCTGGGCGGCGACCTTGCGGGCGGGACTCGTCCGCGTCCGCGCGGACCGGTCGGTGCGCGCAGCGGTGCTGCTCGTCCCGGCCGTGAGCGCCGTATGGGGCGCACTCGACGAGTACACGCCCCTCCTGGCGCAGGGGACCGGCGTATCCGACGAGCAGGTGCCCTACCTGCTCCTGCTGATCTGGGCCGGCGCCACGGTCGGCGGGCTGCTCGCCGGTGCCGGCGAACGCCTCGGCACGACCGGACTCGCCGGTCTGCTCGCGGGCTCCGCGCTGGCCCTGGCCACCGGCGCGGCGGCGGCCACCCCGGCCGGCCTGCTGCTCGTGGCGCTCGCCTTCGGCGGCTTCCAGCTGGCGACCGTGCTGGCCGACGCCCGCCTCCAGCACCGCGTCGACGAGTCCGGCCGGGCGACCGTGACCTCGATCGCGGGCCTGGGCACCAGCCTGACCACGCTCGTCGTGTACGGCTCGTACGCGGCGGTCGGCTCGACCACCACGCACGGCACCGCGTTCGCCTGGTGCGCGGCGCCGTACTTGGTGACGGCGCTGCTGCTGGCGGCCGGAGCGCGGGCCGCCAGGGCACGACCGTGAAGTCGCCGGTGCCGCGCTCGACCTTCTCGAACGGGGCCGAGCTCACGCACGTCGGCAGGTTCCTCGTGACGACCGGCGTGCCGGTGGAGGCCCGCTGTAGCCGAGCCGGTCGCGGTGACCGAGGTCGTGCACGGTGACCCCGACCCGCCTGCCCTTCGCGCCCGGCAGGTCGGAGGAGGTGATGACCCCGGAGACGACGGCCACCTCGCCGCCGGTGATCAGGCAGTCGACCCGGGCCTCGGCCCGGGCGCCCTCCCGTCGAGGTAGTGGCTCCGCTCGAAGGTGCCGGTGGCCTTCACCGGGTCCTTGGTGTCCTTCGCCGCGAGGTGCGCGTCGAAGGAGAAGGCGATGTCGTCCCCGGCCGAGCGGTACAGCTTCGCGGTGCCGGTGAGCGCGGCGGCTCGCAGGGACGGTCGGGGGCGGCCGTGCCCCTGCGGGGTCGCTCGTGCGGGGCGGTGGTTGTGGCCCGGTGGGGTCGCTCGTGCGGGGCGGTGGTCGTGACCTCGCGGAGCGGCTCGTCCGCGGCAGTGGCCGTGCCACCCTCCTGGGACCGCTCGTCGCAGGCGGTGGCCGGGGCCGTCACGCCGGCGGTCAGCAGCAGGGCGGCACCAGCACGACGGTCTTCGCACGGCGGTTGATGGCGGTCCTTTCCGCAGGTGGCACAGGTGACCGGGACGGTCACCACTGTCCCGCCGGCGCGCCCGCGACACATCGCTCCGGGGACGGGACCACGCCTCCGCCGCGCGGCGAGGCACACCGCTCGCGGCCTGCGGCCGGGGGAGGGCCGGAGGTACGGCCGGGGCGTGCAACGAATCGCCGTGGAGGCCCCGGCGGACGCAATGATCCGCTCACGGGCGCGCAACGGCTCCTCCTTGTCCGGCCGAGCCGGCCGACCGTACCGTCTATCTGGCCCCCGAAACCCCCGCGTACCGGTGAAGGAACACGCATGCGCACCGCCCTGCTCCAGAGCTCCGGCCGACCCGGCTCGATCGCCGAGAACCTCAAGGTCCTCGACGAGGCCGCGGGCCGTGCCGCCGCCGCGGGCGCCGGGCTGCTGGTCGCGCCGGAGATGTTCCTGACCGGCTACGCGATCGGCGACGACATCGCCCGGCTCGCCGAGCCCGCCGACGGCGACTCGGCCGACGCGATCGCCGAGACCGCCACGCGGTACGGGGTCGCGATCGCCTACGGCTACCCGGAACGCGACGGCGAGACGGTGTACAACTCCGCCCAGCTGATCTCCGCCGACGGCACGCGCCTGGCGAACTACCGCAAGACCCACCTCTTCGGCTGCTTCGAGCGCGACCACTTCACACCGGGCGAGCAGCCGGTCGTCCAGGCCGAGCTGAACGGCCTGCGCGTCGGTCTCATGATCTGCTACGACGTCGAGTTCCCGGAGAACGTCCGCGCCCACGCCCTGGCCGGCACCGACCTGCTGCTGGTCCCGACCGCGCAGATGCACCCGTTCCAGTTCGTCGCCGAGTCCCTCGTGCCGGTGCGGGCCTTCGAGAACCAGATGTACGTCGCGTACGTCAACCGGGTCGGCCCCGAAGGCGAGTTCGAGTTCGTCGGACTGTCCACGCTCGCCGGGCCCGACGGCGTCGCCCGCACCCGGGCCGGCCGCGCCGAGGAGCTGGTCCTCGCCGACGCCGACCCCGTCTTCCTCGCCGCCTCCCGTGAGGCCAACCCTTACCTGAAGGACCGGCGCCCCGGCCTGTACGGGTCCCTCGTCTGAATCTCCCCGCCTCCACCTCAGCATTTCGCGCAAGGAGTCCGTACCCCATGACGTCCACGGTGCCCAACGCCGTCGAGCATGCCGACGAGCAGCAGCCGCCGATCACCATGTTCGGCCCGGACTTCCCGTACGCGTACGACGACTTCCTCGCCCACCCGGCGGGTCTCGGGCAGGTGCCCGCGACCGAGCACGGCACCGAGGTCGCCGTCATCGGCGGTGGTCTGTCCGGCATCGTCGCCGCGTACGAACTGATGAAGATGGGCCTCAAGCCCGTCGTGTACGAGGCCGACCGGATCGGCGGCCGGCTGCGCACCGTCGGCTTCGAGGGCTGCGACCCGTCCCTGACCGCCGAGATGGGCGCGATGCGCTTCCCGCCGTCATCAACGGCGCTCCAGCACTACATCGACCTGGTCGGTCTGGAGACCAGGCCGTTCCCCAACCCGCTGGCCGAGGCGACGCCTTCGACGGTCGTCGACCTCAAGGGCGAGACCCACTACGCCGAGACGATCGACGACCTGCCGCAGGTCTACCGGGACGTGGCGAACGCCTGGAACAAGTGCCTCGAAGAGGGCGCCGACTTCTCCGACATGAACCGCGCCATGCGCGAACGGGACGTGCCCCGCATCCGCGAGATCTGGGCGAAGCTCGTCGAGAAGCTCGACAACCAGACCTTCTACGGCTTCCTCTGCGACTCCGAGGCGTTCAAGTCCTTCCGGCACCGCGAGATCTTCGGCCAGGTCGGCTTCGGCACCGGCGGCTGGGACACCGACTTCCCGAACTCCATCCTGGAGATCCTGCGGGTCGTCTACACCGAGGCCGACGACCACCACCGCGGCATCGTCGGCGGCTCCCAGCAGCTGCCGCTGCGCCTGTGGGAGCGCGAGCCGGAGAAGATCGTCCACTGGCCGTACGGGACCTCCCTGAAGTCCCTGCACGTGGACGGCGAACCCCGCCCGGCCGTGACCCGGCTGCACCGCACCGCGGGCAACCACATCACGGTGACGGACGCGAACGGCGACATCCGCACCTACCGGGCGGCGATCTTCACCGCCCAGTCCTGGATGCTGCTCTCCAAGATCGCCTGCGACGACTCGCTCTTCCCGATCGACCACTGGACGGCCATCGAGCGGACCCACTACATGGAGAGCTCCAAGCTCTTCGTGCCGGTCGACCGCCCCTTCTGGCTCGACAAGGACGAGGAGACCGGCCGGGACGTCATGTCGATGACGCTCACCGACCGCATGACCCGCGGCACCTACCTGCTGGACGACGGCCCCGACCGGCCCGCCGTCATCTGCCTGTCCTACACCTGGTGCGACGACAGCCTGAAATGGCTGCCGCTGTCCGCGAACGAGCGGATGGAGGTCATGCTGAAGTCGCTCGGCGAGATCTACCCGAAGGTCGACATCAGGAAGCACATCATCGGCAGCCCGGTGACCGTCTCCTGGGAGAACGAGCCCTACTTCATGGGCGCGTTCAAGGCCAACCTGCCCGGCCACTACCGCTACCAGCGGCGCCTGTTCACGCACTTCATGCAGGACCGGCTGCCCGAGGACAAGCGGGGCATCTTCCTCGCCGGCGACGACATCTCCTGGACGGCCGGCTGGGCCGAGGGCGCCGTCCAGACCGCGCTGAACGCGGTCTGGGGCGTCATGCACCACTTCGGCGGGCAGACCGACCCGGCGAACCCGGGCCCGGGCGACGTCTACGACGAGATCGCGCCGGTCGAGCTCCCGGAGGACTGACCGGGGCCCGACCGGCCAGGGTCAGACCCCGGCCGCCCGCGCCTTCTCGTACACCTGCGCGGCGACGTCCTTGAGCTCCTGGGCGTCCCGCACGGTGCCCTGAAGGTCGAGCAGGATCTCCTCCAGGCCGATCTCGGCGTGCGCGACCAGGTCCTCGACGATCTGGTCGACGCTGCCCTGGAACGGCTGACGGTCGGGGCCGTCGTACGTCGTGGCGGTGTACTGCGGGTTCACCCGCAGGACCGTCTGGATCGGTTCGGTCCGGCCCCGCTCGGCCGCCAGGTCCCGCAGCTGACGCCACTGCGCGGCGATCGCGTCGGCGCCCATGCCCACCGGCATCCAGCCGTCGGCGTGGTCGACCAGCCGGCGCTGCGCCTTCGGGCTGCTCGCGGCGAGCAGGATCGGGATCGGCCGGGCGGGCTTCGGTCCGACCACGGCCGAGCCGATCTTCGTCAGCCGGCCCTCGTACGACACCGGGTCCGGGCCCCACACCGCGCGGCACACCTCGATCAGCTCGTCCAGCACCTGGCCGCGCTCCTCGAACGGCCGTACCGACGCCGCCGCGTACTCATCGAGGGACCAGCCCGTGCCGAACCCGGCCACCACCCGGCCGCCGCTCGCCGCGTCCAGCGAGGCGAGGGCCTTGGCGAGCTGGAACGGCACGTGCAGCGGGGCCACCAGCACACTGGTGCCCAGCCGGGCCCGCCCGGTGGCCGCGGCGGCCAGCGTCAGCGTGATCAGGGGATCGGCCACACCCCGGTAGGCGTCCGGCCAGGGCAGGCCCTCGATGCCGTACAGGCCCTGGGTGGCGGGCTCGGGGAACAGCGCCCGCTCGTACACCCACAGGCTCGCGTAGCCCATCTCCTCGGCGGCGCGCGCCACGTCGGGCACGTCCCGGCCGAGGTCGTACTGGCGGTTCTGCGGAAGGCTGAGTCCGAGCCGTGTCGCCATGCCCTGTGCTCCTTTGCATGAGGTGCGGTCCTGTCGAACGTACAACGTTCACCGAGGAGTTCGGCGGGGCGGCGGCCGACACGGCGCGGAACGGCCCGGGGTCTGGCCGGATCAGTCCGGCAGTGGCGTGAGCAGCATGCGTCCCGCGAGACCCACCGCCGCGTCCAGGCGCTCGGTGAACTCCTCGGCCACGTCGGGCAGTCGGCGCAGCGCCCACAGTGCGCGGGCCGCCGTCCAGGAGGCGTCACGGGCCCGCTCCAGACTCCACGCGCCCAGCAGATGCGTCAGCGGGTCACCGATCTGGAGGAGGTCGGGGCCCGGCATCAGCTCTTCGCGGATGCGCTCCTCCAGCGAGACGAGGAGATCGCCCACGCGGTCGAACTCGTCCTCCAGCTCGGCGGGTTCGCAGTCGAGCGTACGGCAGGTGTCCACGACGGCGAGCGCGAGATCGTGGCCGATGTGCGCGTTGATGCCCGCCAGGGCGAACTGCAACGGCCGTACGCCGGGGTGGCGGCGGAACTGGAACAACGGCCGCCAGCACGCGGGCGGTCGCCGCTCGCCGGCCGTCGCCTCGACGGCGGCCAGGTAGCGCTCGGCGAACCGCACGTCCAGCGTGATCGCGGCCCGCGCGTCCGCGAACCCACCGGTGTCGACGCACCGGTCCACCGCCTCCGTGACGGTGAGGTAGACGCGGTTGAACACCGCCACCCCGTCCTGGGCGGGCAGGGCCGCGTCGAGGGCGCGCATACGGCAGACGACGGTGTCGACGGACGGGCCGAAGTGGTCGACCAAGGTGCTGATTTGTTCGCATTGCGCCATGAAGGCAGAGTCGCAGCTTTAGGCTGGCGGGAGTGCCGGCGGGCCGCGCGCTTCCCCAGAACGGGGGAACGCCGCCCGCCGCGGGGCAGAGCGAGCCGTGGGGAGCGGCCGCGTCAGAGGGGGGAGCAGCAGCGTGGCAGGCCCACGTGCCCAGCGGCTGGCCGCCCGCCGGGCCGCGAGCAGGCGCGCCGCCCGGCGGGGCGCCATGGTCGCGGTGGCCTCGGTGGTGGTCGCGGTGGGCGCCGCGACCGGCGTCATGTCGGCGTTCGAGGACCGGCGCGGCGTGGACGAGGCCGGGCGGCCCCGGGTGACCGCGTCGCCGCGCCTGGCGCCGCTGCCCGCCGTGCCGACACCGTCCCCGTCGGTCACCGGGTCCGCCTCTGCCGCGCCCACCGCGCGCAAGACGGCGACCCCGGCGCCCACGCCGACGAGGACGCGGCAGGAGCGGCGGCAGCGCACGGCCGGGACCACGACGACCCGGCTCTACCGGCACCCCGACTCCAACGTGCTGGCCTGGGTCCGCGCCAACCCCGACGACCCGCGCCGGGCGGTCATAGAGTCCCGGATCGCCGACCAGCCGGCCGCGGTGTGGTTCGCCGACTTCACGCCCGACACCATCACGGGCCGGGTCCGTGCGGTCACCTCGGGCGCCGCGGCGCAGGGCCGGGTTCCCGTCCTCGTGCCGTACGCGATCCCGGACCGCGACTGCGGCGGGCACTCCCAGGGCGGTGCGCCCGACCTGGACGCGTACGACGCCTGGATCGACCGGTTCGCGGCCGGGCTGGGCTCCGGCGAGGTCATCGTGATCCTGGAGCCCGACTCGATCGCCCAGTCCGAGTGCCTCTCCACGGGGCGGCGCGCCGACCGCTTCGCCTCGCTGGCCCGCGCCGGGCGCGTTTTGAAGGCGGCCGATCCGCGCGCCCGGGTCTACTTCGATGCGGGGCACTCGGACTGGAACCCGCCCGCGAAGCAGGCGGCGTGGCTCAGACAGGCCGGTGCCGCCTCGGCCGACTCCTCCGACGGGATCTTCAGCAACGTCTCCAACTTCCACACCACGGACGACGAGATCGCCTACGACCGGCGGGTCCTCGACGCCCTCGGCGGGCCGTCGACGCTGGGCGCCGTCATCGACACCAGCCGCAACGGCAACGGCGCCCCGCCCGACGGCGCCTGGTGCGACCCGGCGGGCCGCGAGCTGGGCCGGACACCGACCCTGGTCACCGGCGAGCCCCGGATCGACGGCTATCTGTGGGTGAAGCTGCCGGGCGAGTCGGACGGCTGCAAGGGGGCGCCGGGCACGTTCACGCCGTCGTACGCCTACGACCTGGCGCGCTGAGCCGCTGCGGCTCGCCCTGCAGGGTGCTCACGTCTTGGCGTGCTGAGCCGCCTCGTCGTAGGTGCTGGTGCCCTCGTCCAGCAGCGGCTGCTGCGTCTTGAGGTGGGCCGGCGCGAAGGCGCGCAGCGCGTGGTAGCCGGTGATGACGACCAGGGTGCCCAGCGCGATGCCGCTCAGCGAGAAGGTGTCGGTGAACTTCATCGTGACGTTGCCGACGCCGATGATGATGCCCGCCGCGGCCGGGACGAGGTTCAGCGGATTGCGCAGGTCCACCTTGGCGTTGATCCAGATCTGGGCGCCGAGCAGACCGATCATGCCGTACAGGATGACGGTGATGCCGCCGAGCACACCGCCCGGGATCGCGGCCACGACCGCGCCGAACTTGGGGCACAGGCCGAACAGCAGGGCGAACCCGGCGGCGGCCCAGTAGGCGGCCGTCGAGTACACGCGGGTCGCTGCCATCACGCCGATGTTCTCGGAGTACGTGGTATTGGGCGGGCCGCCGACCGCCGTGGACAGCATCGAGCCGATGCCGTCGGCCGAGATCGCCGTCCCCAGCTTGTCGTCCACAGGGTCGCCGGTCATCTCGCCGACCGCCTTGACGTGCCCCGCGTTCTCGGCGACCAGGGCGATGACGACGGGCAGCGCGACCAGGACCGCCGACCACTGGAAGGACGGGGCGTGCAGGTCGGGCAGGCCGATCCAGTCCGCCTTGCCGACGGCGGAAAGGTCGAGCCGCCAGTGGTCGGTGAGCTTTCCGCTCGCGTCCACCGAGTGGATCCTCCCGAAGATCCGGTCGAAGGCCCAGGAGACGCCGTAGCCGAAGACCAGCCCCAGGAAGATCGCGATACGGGACCAGAAACCCCGCAGGCACACCACCGCCAGCCCGGTGAAGAGCATCACCAGCAGGGCCGTCCACTGGTCCTGGGGCCAGTACGTGGCGGCCGTCACGGGCGCCAGGTTGAAGCCGATCAGCATGACGACCGCGCCGGTCACGATCGGCGGCATCACGGCGTGGATGATCCGCGCGCCGAAGCGCTGCACCGCGAGGCCGACCAGGAACAGCGCGACACCGACGACGAAGACGGCACCGGTCACCGTGGCACTGCTGCCGCCCTGGGCGCGGATCACGGCGGCGACGCCCACGAACGACAAGGAGCAGCCCAGGTAGCTGGGCACCCGGCCGCGGGTCGCGAGCAGGAAGACGACGGTCGCGACACCCGACATCATGATCGCCAGGTTCGGGTCCAGGCCCATGAGGACCGGAGCGACGAACGACGCTCCGAACATGGCCACCACGTGCTGGGCGCCGAGCCCGACCGTGCGGGGCCAGGAGAGCCGTTCGTCGGGGCGGACCACCGCGCCGGGCGCCGGGGTGCGTCCGTCGCCGTGCAGTGTCCAGCGGACGCCGAGATCCATGAGGGTGTCGCTTTCGTCGTACGTGGGGCTACGTCCGGACCATTGTCAGGGCTGCCGGGACGTGCTTCGCACGCGGATCGGCTCGGCGGACGGGCCGGTGACGGACACCGCGTGCTCCGGCGGGACTCGGCGGTGCCTCCGGGGAGCCTTGGGGTGTCTCGGGGGTGCCGCCCTCCGCAGCCGTGGTGTCGTGCCGCCCTCCGCAGCGGGGTGTTCAGGGCCGCGGGTCGGGAACCGCCGCGTCCGGCCGGCTGATCTTCGGCCGGTCGCGGTCGCCGGGGCGCAGCACGCCCGCGAACGCCGCGAGGCCGCCCGCCAGGACCGTCACCAGACAGAACGACACCACCAGGCTGGTGGCCTGGGCCAGCGTGCCGATCGCGCTCGGCGCGATCAGGCCGGAGGTGTACGTGATGGTCGCGACACCCGCGATGGCCAGGCTGGGATTGGGGCCGCTGCGGCCCGCCGCCGCGAAGCACAGCGGGACGACGACCGCGATGCCCAGGCCCATCAGCGCGAAGCCGGCCATCGCCACGGCCGGACGGTCCGCGACGACGATCAGCAGCCCGCCCAGGACGGCGAGGACACCGCTCGTGCGGACCGTGCGCACCGCGCCGTACCGGTCCACGACCTTGTCCCCGGCGATCCGGGCCACGGCCATGGTGAGGGTGAAGCCCGTCGTGCAGGCCGCCGCGAGTCCGGCGGAGGCCTCCATCTGGTCGCGCAGGTAGACCGCGGACCAGTCCAGGCTCGCGCCCTCCGCGAACACCGCGCAGAACCCGATCGCACCGATGAGCAGCGCCGAGCGCGGTGGCAGCGCGAACCGCGGCGGCGGCTCCTCGTCCTCGGCGGGCTGCAGGTCGAGCACCCACTGGCAGGACAGCACGCCGACGACGGTGAGGGCGCCGGCGGCCAGCGCGTGGTGCAGCCGGGCGTCCGAGCCGAGGTGCGCGGCGAGCGTGCCGGCCGCGGAGCCGATCAGGGCGCCCGCGCTCCACATGCCGTGCAGCCCGGACATGATCGACCGGCCGAGACGGTTCTCCACCTCCACGCCCAGCGCGTTCATGGCCACGTCCGCCATGCCCGCCGTGGCGCCGTAGGTGAACAGGGCGAGGCAGAGCGTGAGCAGGTTCGGTGCCAGCGACGGCAGGATCAGCGACAGCGTCCACAGGGCGATCAGTCCGCGCAGCGCGGTGCGGGCGCCGAGGCGGTGGCTGATGTAGCCGGCGAGCGGCATCGCGACGGACGCGCCGAGCGCGGGGAAGGCCAGCGCGAGGCCCAGTTGCCCGGCGCTCACCCCGGCGTGGTCCTGGATCCACGGCACGCGCGTGGCGAAGGAGCCGGTGACGGCGCCGTGCACGGCGAAGACGGCCGCCACGGCGTACCGGGCGCGCCGCACATCGCGCTGCTCGTAGATCACTGCACTCATTCTCTGTCCCCTCCCCGGAGGTCTGCTCCCCACTGCCGGCCGTAAACTATCAGGGACCCTGCCTGATAGATAGGGTGCATGCGGCGCCCGCGCGGCCCCGCCGATCTGGAAGGATCCCGGCATGCCCGCATCCCCGAGCACCGCCCGGGCCATCAACGACCGGCTCGCCCTGCGTCTGCTCCAGCAGGAAGGCCCGTTGACGGCGGGGCAGTTGAAGCAGCTGACCGGCCTGTCCCGCCCCACCGTCGCCGACCTCGTGGAACGCCTCACCGCCTCCGGTCTGATCGCGGTGGTCGGAGAGGCGGGGGAGCAGCGGCGCGGCCCCAACGCCAGGCTGTACGGCATCGTCGCCGACCGCGCCCACCTGGCCGCGCTGGACGTGCGCACCGAGGGCGTCGCCGTGGTCGTCTCCGACCTCGTCGGCCGGGTGCTCGCCGAGGCCTCGGTGCCCATCGACGGTGCCACCGGCACGGGGTCCGCCGTCGAACAGGCGGTCAGGCTGGTCGAGCGTGTGGTGAAGGAGGCGGGGGCCGATCGGCTGCACACCGTCGGCATCGGCGCGCCCGGCCTGATCGACCCGGCCACCGGCGAACTCCGCGTCTCCACCGGGTTGCCGCAGTGGCACCGCCGCCTGGTGGCCGCCCTCCAGGAGCGGCTCCCCGAGGCCCGCGTCAGCGTCGAGAACGAGACGAACCTCGCCGCCCTGGCCGAACAGCGCGACGGGGCCGCCCGGGACCGGGACACCTTCGTCCTGCTGTGGCTGGGCCACGGCACGGGAGCGGCCGTGGTCCTCGACGGCACACTGCGCCGCGGGGCTTCCGGTGGCACGGGGGAGATCGGCTTCCTGCCGGTGCCGGGCACGGCGGCGCTGCCGTCGGCGACGGACTGCGCGGGGGGCTTCCATTCCCTGGCAGGCGCGGCGGCGGTCGCGGAACTCGCGGGAGAGTACGGGCTGGCGGCGGAACCGGCGGACCCGCCTGCCGTGGGCCTGGTACGGGCAGCCGTGACGGCGGCCGGTGCCGGAGCGGGGGAGCGAGAGCCGTCCGCCCGCTTCCTCGACGCCCTGGCCGACCGCGTCGCCGTCGGCGTGGCCTCCGTGGTCGCCATCCTGGACCCCGGGTGTGTGGTGCTCGGCGGCGAGATCGGACACGCGGGCGGAACCGTGCTCGCCGACCGCGTCCAGGCCCGCATCGCCCGGATGTCACCCCTGTCCACCGAGGTACGGCCGGGCCTCCTGGGTGGCGGCGCGGTCCTGCGGGGCGCGCTGCTGACGGCCCGGGACCGCGCACAGGACGAGCTCTTCGCGCCTCCGGAACGGTGACCGCGCAGCGCTGCTTCGGCCGGGGGTGCCGGTGCCGTCGGGGCGAACGCCACCGCGGTGGCCGTGGGCCGCGGCGGTGGGGCCGGTAGCGCCCGTCGCGCTCCCGGTGGCGGGGCACGCGCTTTTGGTGGCGGGGCGCGCTCTCGGCCGTGCCGCCGTGGGGGCTCTCGCCCGAAGGTGGCTCCAACTGCCTTGCTCGCAAGGCTGCTTGCGGCGGCTGCCAGGCAGCCACCAGCGCGGTCAGCCGACTGCCGCTCCGTCACCGCGGGGAGGCCGACGGCGACGTCCAGCAGGGGCCTGCACCCTCAGCAGGGCTGCGCCCCCGGCAGCACCTACCCCGAGCAGCACCTACCCCGAGCAGCACCTGCACCCCGAGCAGCAGCCGGGGCACGCCTGGCTGGCTGGCTTGCACGCAGCCAACGACTACCCGGGCGCCTGCGTACCGGCCGACGGCACCGGCCCGGCCCGTAGCCGCTCGCACCCGCTCACCCGCGCGGCCCGCCGTCGAACCGCGCCGCCAGGTACTCCTCGAACGTGCCCTTGCCGGTTGCCCGCTCCGGCGTGAGGTGCCCGCCGTCGCGGAACCCCCGGTACGCCGCACCCCACAGCGGCACGCTCGCCACGACGCGGCGGCGCCCGGTCGCCCGCAGATACGCACGGGCCAGCGACTCCAGCGTCCGTACCTCCGGCCCGCCCATGTCCTCGACCCGCCCCGCGGGCCCGCCCGTGGCCAGCTCGGCCAGCCGGTCCGCGACCTCCGCCACCTCGACCGGCTGGTCCCGCACCCCGGCCGGCAGCAGCAGGACCGGCAGCTTCGACAGCGTCCGGAAGAGCGTGACCGGCAGATCGTGGAACTGTGTGGTCCGCAGGACGGTCCAGCCCAGCCCCGACTCCTCGATGAGCCTCTCCACGGCGAGCTTCGTCCGGTAGTAGCCGAGCGGCACCCGGTCGACGCCGACGATCGAGATGTAGACCAGGTGACCCACCCCGGCCCGGCGCGCCGCCTCGATCAGGTGTCCGGCCGCCCGCTCGTCGCCGCCGCGCGGTGTGCTCGCGCAGTGCACGATCGTCTCCACGCCCCGCACGGCCGCGTCGAGCGCGGCGCCGCCCTCGCGCAGGTCCACGGCGTACGGCCGGGTGTGCCGGCTGAGGACCCGCACGTCGTGCCCGTCCGCGCGCAGCCGCTCGGTGACCAGCCGGCCGAGCGTTCCCGTACCGCCCGTCACAAGCATCGTGGTCATCGTCTTCAGTCCCTCCGGGCGACGGGCCCTCCCGGTTGGAGTGCCCTTCGTAGAGGAGACCGTGCGCGCCCATGAAATGTGACAGTGCCTGAAACGTGACAGCGCCTCATCCAGCCGGGGGGCCTCCGCGCGCAGCCGGAAGGGCGTGGTGGAGCCGGTGGGACGCCCGCGTGGACCGGCCCGCGTGGACAGGCCCGCGTGGAAGGGCCCGACGGCGGGCAAGGGCCGTCGTCACCGCCGCCGGGCCGGTCTGCGGGGCCGGGTCGACCCTAAGAGGACTAGACCATACCGTCAATAGGTATGGACCAATCATGCCCACCTCAAGGTCCGACTCTCGTCCGGGAGTTGGGACGCCGCGAACGCCGCGCAAGTCCAGTGACACGCTCTGTGAGGCACCCCACACCCATCGCCCGTATGGACGTCGATCAGGCGTGGCACACTGGCCGTGTACCAGTAGCAGCGCACTCCGGGGTCGGTGAAAGTCCGAACCGGCGGTTACAGTCCGCGACCCGGTCGCCTCCAGCGGCCGGTTGACCAGGTGAAATTCCTGGACCGACGGTTAAAGTCCGGATGGGAGGCAGTGCGCGGCGGGCGAGCACACGTGCGCGCCGCCGTACCGGTTCGCCTGTCCGGGCGAGCCCCGTCCGGCGTCGCCCCGGTGCCGTTGCCCGTACCTTCTGTCGTCTCGACAGCCCCGGAGTCCGTGCCCGAAGAGGCAGGAGGACCCGGGAAGTGTTCACCGGAATCGTCGAAGAGCTGGGTGAGGTCACCGGCGTCGAGAAGCTCGCCGACGCCTCCCGCTTCCGGCTGCGCGGCCCCGTCGTCACCCAGGGCGCGAAGCACGGCGACTCCATCGCCGTCAACGGCGTCTGTCTCACCGTCGTCGACCACGAGGGCGACGAGTTCACCGCCGACGTGATGGCCGAGACCCTGAGCCGCTCCAGCCTGGGCGCCCTCACCGTCGGCTCCCGCGTCAACCTCGAACGCCCGATGGCCGTGGGCGAGCGTCTCGGCGGGCACATCGTGCAGGGCCACGTCGACGGCACCGGCGAGATCCTGGACCGCACACCGTCGGAGCACTGGGAGATCGTGAAGATCTCGCTCCCCGCCGGCCTGTCCCGGTACGTCGTCGAGAAGGGCTCCATCACCGTCGACGGCATCAGCCTCACCGTCGTCGAGGCCGGCCCCGACCACTTCACCGTCAGCCTCATCCCCACCACGCTCGCCCTGACCACGCTCGGCCACAAGCAGCCCGGCGACCCGGTCAACCTCGAAGTGGACGTCATCGCCAAGTACGTCGAGCGGATGCTCGGCGACCGGGCCGTCACCGAGGGAGCCGGGCAGTGAACTGGCTCAACTCCGAGGCGTTCACGCTGTTCGGCCAGCACATCAAGTGGTCGGACATGATCGGCAACGTCATCGGTCTGGTCGCCCTCGCCCTCGGCTGGCGGCGCTCGATCTGGACCTGGCCCGCCCAGTTCGTCTCCGGCCTCATCCTCTTCGCGGCCTTCGCCACCGCCCACCTCTCCGGCAGCGCAGGCAAGCAGGTCGTCGTCATGCTGGTCGCCGGCTACGGCTTCTGGCAGTGGCAGCGCGGCCGGCAGCAGGCGCAGGACGGCTCCATCGCCGTCCGGTTCGCCACCTGGCGCGAACGAGCACTGCTGACCGCCGGCGCCGCCCTCGGCACCCTCGCGGTCGGTGGCCTGTTCACCGCCGTCCCCTCCCTGTCCTGGGACCCCTGGCCGGACGCCTACATCTTCGTCGGCACCGTCGTCGCGATGTACGCCCAGGCCCGCGGCATGGTCGAGTTCTGGTTCGCCTGGCTGCTCGTCGACCTGGTCGGCGTCCCCCTGACCTTCGCCAACGGCTTCGCCTTCTCCGGCTTGGTCTACGTCATCTACGGCGCGCTCGTCCTGTGGGGCCTGCGCGACTGGTGGCTGCGCTCCCGCGAGGCCGCGCGGCCCGTCATGGAAGGAGCGCCCGCATGACCGCGGCACCCGTCCTCTACAGCACCGACGGTTTCGAGGACCTCACGCTCGACCCGGTCGAGCAGGCCATCGCCGACATCGCGGCCGGCCGGCCGGTCGTGGTGGTCGACGACGAGGACCGGGAGAACGAGGGCGACCTCGTCATCGCCGCCGAGAAGGCGACCCCCGAGATCGTCGCCTTCATGATGAGCGAGTGCCGCGGCCTGATCTGCGCCCCGATGGAGGGCGACGAACTGGACCGGCTCCGGCTCCCGCAGATGGTCGACGACAACACCGAGTCGATGAAGACCGCGTTCACCGTCTCCGTCGACGCGTCCGCCGCCCACGGTGTGACCACCGGCATCTCGGCCTCCGACCGCGCCACCACGCTCCAGTTGCTGGCGAGCGGCACCGCCGAACCGTCCGACCTGGTGCGCCCCGGCCACATCTTCCCGCTGCGCGCCAGGTCCGGCGGGGTCCTGACCCGCAACGGCCACACCGAGGCCGCCGTCGACCTCGCCCGGCTCGCGGGCCTGCGCCCGGCCGGCGCGATCGTCGAGATCGCCGGCGAGGACGGCCAGATGCTGCGCCTGCCCGAGCTGATCCCGTTCGCCCGCAAGCACGGCCTGACGATCATCTCCATCGAGGACCTGATCGCCTACCGCCGCAGCTCCGAGCCCACCGTCCGCCGCGAGGCCGAGGTCCACCTGCCCACCGCCCACGGCACCTTCACGGCGTACGGCTACCGCTCCACCGTCGACGGCGTCGAGCACGTCGCCCTCGTGCACGGCGAGATCGGCGACGGCGAGGACGTCCTCGTCCGCGTCCACTCCGAATGCCTCACCGGCGACGTCTTCGGCTCCGCCCGCTGCGACTGCGGCCCCCAGCTGGACGCCTCCCTGGCCCGCATCCAGACCGAGGGCCGGGGAGTGGTGGTCTACCTGCGCGGACACGAGGGCCGCGGCATCGGCCTGATGTCCAAACTGCGGGCGTACGAGCTCCAGGAGCGCGGCCGCGACACCCTCGACGCCAACCTGGAACTCGGCCTGCCCGCCGACGCCCGGGACTACGGGGCCGGAGCGCAGATGCTCCGCGACCTCGGCGTGCGCAGCGTGCGCCTGCTGACCAACAACCCCGACAAGAGCGACGCCCTCGTCCGCCACGGCATCGAGGTGAACGGACGCGAGCCGATGCCCGTGACGGCGGGCGAGCACAACCTCCGCTACCTGCGCACCAAGCGGGACCGGATGGGCCACGACCTGCCCTGGCTGGACACGCCGACCGTGCCGGCCTGCGGCAACCAGTAAGAGAGCACTGAGGAGACACGTGAGCGGCAAGGGTGCACCGGAACTGACCGTTCGCAACGTCGGAGACCTGCGGGTCGCCGTCGTCGCGGCGCAGTGGCACGAGAAGGTGATGGACGGTCTGGTGGACGGCGCCCTGCGCGCCCTGCACGACCTGGGAATCGACGAGCCGACCCTGCTCCGGGTCCCCGGCAGCTGGGAGCTCCCCGTCGTCGCCAAGGTCCTCGCGGGCCGCGGCTACGACGCGATCGTGGCTCTCGGCGTCGTCATCCGCGGCGGAACCCCCCACTTCGACTACGTGTGCCAGGGCGTCACCCAGGGCCTCACCCAGGTCTCGGTCGACACCGGCGTCCCGGTCGGGTTCGGCGTGCTGACCTGCGACACCGAGGAGCAGGCCCTGGACCGGGCCGGTCTGCCCGGCTCCAACGAGGACAAGGGGCACGAGGCGGTGACGGCGGCGGTCGCGACCGCGGCCACGCTCCGCTCAGTATCCGAACCGTGGCGATAGGTGGGTGGGCACACCGCGTAGAGTGGGCGCCACCATGTCCAAGAAGACGTTCGAGGAGCTGTTCACCGAGCTCCAGCACAAGGCCGCCCAGGGCGATCCCGCCACCTCCCGCACCGCGGAGCTGGTGGAAAAGGGCGTCCACGCCATCGGCAAGAAGGTCGTCGAGGAGGCCGCCGAGGTCTGGATGGCCGCCGAGTACGAGGGCAAGGAGGCGGCCGCCGAGGAGATCTCGCAGCTGCTGTACCACGTCCAGGTGATGATGGTCGCCCGCGGGATCTCCCTCGACGACGTCTACGCCCACCTGTAAGCCACACCCGTTCCTGTCAGAAGCCACGCACCACCACGCGAAGGAAGCCGACCTCATGCTGCGCATCGCCGTCCCCAACAAGGGTTCACTCTCCGGCCCTGCGGCGGAGATGCTGCATGAGGCCGGCTACCAGCAGCGCCGCGAGTCCAAGGAACTGCGGATCGTCGACCCCGAGAACGAGGTCGAGTTCTTCTACCTCCGCCCCCGCGACATCGCGCTCTACGTCGCCTCCGGGCAGCTGGACATCGGCATCACCGGCCGCGACCTGCTCATCGACTCCGGCGCCAACGCCGAGGAGATCCTGCCGCTCGGCTTCGCCCGCTCCACCTTCCGCTACGCCACCAAGCCCGGCGTGGTGAGCAGCCTGGAGGACCTCAACGGCGTCACGATCGCCACGTCCTACGAGGGCATCGTCGCCAAGCACCTCGCCGACCACGGCATCGACGCCTCCGTCGTCCACCTCGACGGCGCCGTGGAGACCGCCATCCAGCTCGGCGTCGCCCAGGTCATCGCGGACGTCGTCGAGACCGGCACCTCACTGCGCAACGCCGGCCTGGAGGTCGTCGGCGAGCCGATCATGAAGTCCGAGGCCGTCGTCATCCGCCAGACCGGCGCGGACGGCGAGGAGCCCAAGGTGCAGCAGTTCCTGCGCCGCCTCCAGGGCGTCCTCGTGGCCCGCACGTACGTGATGATGGACTACGACTGCCGCGTCGAGCAGCTTGAGAAGGCCGTCGCCCTCACGCCGGGCCTGGAGTCCCCGACCGTCTCCCCGCTGCACAACGAGGGCTGGGTCGCCGTCCGCGCGATGGTCCCGGCCAAGGAGGCACAGCGGATCATGGACGACCTGTACGACATCGGCGCCCGGGCCATCCTGACCACGGCCATCCACGCCTGCCGTCTCTGACGCGCGGAAGCCGCACTCTCTGATTCCGGGAAGTCGTCCCAGATGTCCGAACTGCCCACTCTGCCCGTCACCTTTCGGCCGGGCCGTACCCGTGCGGTCCTGCTCACCGCCGCCGTCGCGATCTTCGTGGTCATCACCGTGGTCGCGATGCTGCTGAAGCAGCTCGGACCGGGCGAGCGCCTCAGCTTCGTCGTCACGGCCGCCCTGCTGGCCGGGGTGCTGGTGCTGCTGGCCCGGCCGAAAGTGGTCGCCGACGAGTCCGGCGTCACCGTGGTCAACCTCACGCACAAGCGTCACCTGGAGTGGGCCGAGATCCTCCAGGTGACCCTCCGGCCGGGCGACCCCTGGGTGTTCCTCAACCTCAGCGACGGCACCAGCCTGCCCGCCCTCGGCATCCAGCCGGGCATCGCCCAGCAGCGGGCCATCGCCGACGCACGCGCCCTGCGAGCCCTCGTCGAGGCCCGTTCCACCGCGCACCCCGAGACGCCTCAGGGCTGACCTCGGAACGCCTCGCGGCCTCCACCCTGCCGCAGCGGCCCGTGTCTTGATTAATCTGTTGGCGGAGGCGCAACCGTTGCGCCTCCGCCCCTGCTGCCCCGCCCGGTGCACAGGGGTTCCTGCTACCCGAGGAGTGACCCCCTCCGGCGATGGACGGATCGTCCTGCAGTACCTGCGCCGCCCCCTGCCGACATAGCGCGGACCGCACCCACGAGGTTCGCGCCCGTGCGGAGGCGGCGGCATCATGACCCTCCCCCTGCTGCTCCTGGCAGCCGCTTTCCTGCTGATCCTCGCCAACGGATTCTTCGTGGCGGCCGAGTTCGGCCTGGTGACGGTCGAGCGTCCGGACGCGGAGAAGGCCGCAGCCGAGGGCGACCGGCGTGCCCGCCGGGTCGTGGAGTCGCTCAAGGAGCTGTCCTTCCAGCTCTCCGGCACCCAGCTCGGCATCACCATCACCTCCCTCGTCGTCGGCATGCTCGCCGAACCGGCGCTCGCGGAGCTGCTGTACGGCCCGTTCACCTCGATCGGCGTCCCCGAGGGAGCCGTCCCCGGTGTCACGGTCGTCGTCGGCATGCTGCTGGCCTCGGCCGTACAGATGGTGATCGGCGAGCTCGTCCCCAAGAACTGGGCGGTGTCCAGGCCCCTGCAGGTCGCCCGCTTCGTGGCCGGCCCGCAGCACGTCTTCGCGCGCCTGTTCCGCCCGGTGATCGCAGGCCTGAACGCGGTCGCCAACCGGCTGGTCCGCGCCCTGGGCATCGAACCCACCGAGGAGCTGGCCTCCGCCCGCACCCCCGAGGAGCTCGTCTCCCTGGCACGGCACTCCGCCCGGGCCGGCGCCCTGGAGCAGGACACGGCCGACCTCTTCGTACGGACCATCTCCCTGGGCGAGCTCACCGCGCAGCACGTCATGACACCCCGAGTGAAGGTCAGCGCGCTGCAGTCGTCGGCCACCGCCGAGGACGTGGTCAACCTGACCCGCGCCACCGGCCTGTCCCGCTTCCCCGTCTACCGGGAGAAGATCGACGAGATCGTCGGCATGGTCCACCTCAAGGACGCCCTGGCCGTCCCCGTCCAGGACCGGCTGCGCACCCCCGTCGGCCGCATCGCCCGCCCGGCGCTGCTGGTCCCCGAGACCCTGCCCGTCCGGCCGCTGCTGGCCCGCCTGCGCAGCGAGCAGCCCATCGCGGTCGTCGTCGACGAGTACGGCGGCACGGCCGGCGTCGTGACCCTGGAGGACATCGTCGAGGAGATCGTCGGCGAGGTCCGCGACGAGCACGACGGACACGACCTCCCCGAGCTCGCCGCCGCCCCGCCGGAGGACGGCAGGCCCGCCTGGGACGCCGATGGCAGCTGCCGCGTCGACACCCTCCGGCGCATCGGCCTGGACGTGCCCGAGGGGCCGTACGAGACCGTCGCCGGACTGGTCGCCGACCTGCTCGGCCGCATCCCGGCCGTCGGCGACAAGGCGGAACTGCCCGGCTGGCGGCTGTCGGTGCGCCAGGTCGGCCACTACCGCGCGGAACGCGTGCGGCTGGTCAGGACCGCCCCGGTGGTTCCGGCCGTGGAGGCGGCCCGATGAGCGTCCTGCAACTCCTCTTCGCCGCGCTCCTCGTCCTCGCCAACGGGTTCTTCGTGGGCGCCGAGTTCGCGCTGGTCTCCGTACGCCGCAGCCAGATCGAACCGCTCGGCACCGCCCGCGCCCGGCAGGTCCTGTACGGCCTGGAACGGCTGCCGCAGATGATGGCCGCGGCCCAGTTCGGCATCACCGTGTGCTCACTGACGCTCGGCGCGGTCGCCGAGCCGACGGTGGCGCACCTCCTGGAACCGGTCTTCGAGTGGATCCGTCTGCCGCGCGGCATGATCCACCCGCTCACCTACGTCATCGCCCTCGCCGCCGTGGTCTTCTTCCACCTCGTCATCGGCGAGATGGTCCCGAAGAACCTGGCGATGGCGGCGCCGGAGAAGGCCGCGCTGTGGCTGAGCCCGGGTCTGGTCTACTTCGCGCGCCTGTGCAAGCCGATCACCGTCGCCCTCGGCGCCTGCGCGCAGGGCGTCCTTCGGCTGTTCCGCGTCGAGCCGAAGGACGAGGTCGAGGCCGTCTTCACCAGCGAGCAGCTCAACCGGCTGGTGGAGGACTCCGGTCAGGCCGGCCTGCTCGACCCCGAGGAGGCCGAGCGCCTGGAGGACGCCCTGGAACTGGGCTCCCGCCCGGTGACGGACGTGCTTCTGAAGCGCGAGTCCCTGGTGACGGTCCCTCCGTCGGTCACTCCGGGGCAGATCGTGGACCTCACCGCCCGCACGGGCTACTCCCGCTTCCCGGTCGCCGCCGACAACGGCGCCTTCATGGGCTACCTGCACGTGAAGGACGTCCTCGACGTGGAGGACTCGGAGCGCGCGGTGCCGCAGCAGCTGTGGCGGCCCATGACCACGCTCAGGTCCGAGCTGCCACTCGACGACGCGCTGACCGTGATGCGCCGTGCCGCGACCCATCTGGCCCAGGTGGCCGACGGGTCGGGGAAGGTGCTCGGCCTGGTCGCACTGGAGGACGTGCTGGAGCTGCTGGTGGGCGAGGTACGGGACCCGGCGCACCGGGAGGTGCCGGAGGTCAGGGTGACGGAGCCCAGGGCGAGCGGCGAACCGGAGCAGGCGCTGGCGTAGCAGCGGGCGGGTGCGGCGGCACGCCGTACCCGCCGGGCTGCGCGCCCGCCCCGCCCCGGCGGCGACGCCGTCTCCTCACAACCCGGGCGGAGCCTGCGGGCCCCGCCCCGACAGCACCTCTCCGTACGCCTGCATCAGATCCGGCAGCCGCAACGTAGCCAGGTCCTCCCGCGTGAGCGTGCCGGGATACGTGGACAACCGCAGATCCCGGTACGCGCAGCTCTTCTCGTACAGCGTCCGCAGGAACCGCCCGTTGCCCAGCTCGTCGATCCACCCCTGGTCGACGACGTGCCCGGCGATGGACCGCAGCTCGTCGAGCGCCTCCTCGTCCCACAGGTCACCGTTGTCGGCGGCGAGCACCTTGCCGATCTCGGTCAGCTCCAGAGGGCGGTACGACGGGAAGTCGACGCGGGTCGTGAAGCGGGAGGACAGCCCCGGGTTGGCGGCCAGCAGCCGGTCCATGCCCTCCGGGTAGCCGGCGAGGATCACCACGAGATGGTCGCGGTTGTCCTCCGCCCGCTTGAGCAGCACCTGCAAAGCCTCGTCGCCGTACGCGTCGCCCTTGCCGTAACCGGAGTTGGAGAGCGAGTACGCCTCGTCGACGAACAGTACGCCCCCGAGCGCCGAGTCGATCAGTTCGTTGGCCTTCACGGCCGTCTGCCCGAGGTACTCGCCGACCAGGTCGGCCCGTTGTGCCTCCACGAGGTGGTCGCCGCCGAGCAGGCCGAGGGCGTAGAAGACGCGGCCCAGGATGCGGGCCACGGTCGTCTTGCCGGTGCCCGAGGGGCCGGAGAAGACGAAGTGGCGTTTCGGCGGCTGGACCGGCAGCCCCTGGCCGGCCCGCAGCCGGGCCATGTTCAGCTGTGCCGACAGCGCCTTGACCTGGCGCTTCACCGGCTCCAGGCCCACCATGCGCTCCAGTTCGGCAAGCGCCTCCTCCAGTAACGCCGGGTCGGTGGGCCCGGTGGGCAGGGACGGGACGGGGACGGCCTTCTCACGGAACGCCGGGCCGGTCATCGACGGCAGGGGAGCCGACGGCGGCGTCTCGGGGTCGGACAGGCGCAGGTCGCGCCCTTCCGTTCCGTACAGCGGGTCGAGAGCGTCGGGGCCGTCCACGGCGTCCTGCCCGGTGCCGGTGAGCGTGATCGCCGCGAGGTCGGCCGAGTCGTCGTACCCGTCGCCCTCGGCGATCGCGGTGAGCCGGGCGGAGGTGTCCATGAACGCCGGGTCGACGCGGTGGACGGCCCGGTACAGGGGGAGTGCGGCGGCGCTGCGGCCCGTTCCCTCATGGGCCCGGGCCAGCCAGTAGCGCAGTTCCTTGCGCTGCGGCTGCTCGCTGCGGCAGCGCATCAGGGCGGCCGACAGCAGCGGCTCGGCCTGTCCGTACATCTCCAGCCGGACCCGGGCCATGCCGCCGAACAGGCCCGCCTCGATGCCGAGCATGGGGTCGTCGAGCAGCGGATCGGTGTGGCGGACGAGCTGCTCCCAGTCCTTGACCAGGTAGGCGCGGCAGGCGTGCAGGAAGCGGACCTGCGGGTCGGTGTCCACGGGCGGCAGCCCGGCGAGCGCCCGGTCCAGCTCCGGGACGTGGCGGCCGTCCAGCCAGTGGGAGGCGTGCGCGAGCAGCAGGTCGCGGGGGCTCTCCAGCACCGGCTGGACCCACCAGCCCAGCCAGTACCAGGAGTTGAGGGTGCGGCGGTGGCGGGTGCGCTGTTCGCCGAAGCGCTCCCGGTGCCGGAACATCCGCAGCAGCGCGGCGGAGGTGTCCACGCGCAGCGCGTGCAGCCCGAGCCAGGCGTCGGCCATTCCGGGATCCATGCGCACGGCGGCCCGGAACTCTTCCTCCGCCTGCGGGTAGGCGCCCATGGTGTAGGCGTCCACGCCTCGCAGCCAGGCGAGGTCGGCCGGGGCCTGTGGGCCCTGCGTGCCGAAGTCCATCACGTCCCCCACAAACCGTGCCCCCGTCGGTATGCCAACGAGCCGTCCCCCGTTGGCTGCCTTGGTCGAACCGCTGTGCCGCGGACCGGAGTTGCAGGTGCGCGCGCAGCCGTCCGTAGGTCGCACCGAGGGCATCGTACCTGCGGCGGCGCCGCGTCCGTAGGGTGCCTTCGCAGGCTGTTCGGCGAGGTGGGAGCAGCAGGGGCGCACAGCTGGCGGTGACCGTGGGTGAGCGCTTCGCGCCGCGCGGCGCCCGGAAACCCGCGGGAGGGCAGAACGAAGCCCCCGATCACGGGGGAACAACCGGGGGCTTCGCGTCAGTCGGCGGCTCCGAATGGCCGCACATTGAGAACGTAAGTCCTGTACGGCCCCTCGGTCAAGCCGAGTTGGAGCACTCCGGGAAGTTGAATGGCAAGCCTTTTCACAGCTTCAGCACATTGCCCCTGGACGGTCACCGTGCGTGAGGGTCGGCTGCCGTCCGACGAGCCCCACTGGGCCCGGGAGTTGTCTCGTATCCCTCCGCTCGCTGGAATACCAGAAGGTCGGCAAACGGTCGCGAAGGATCGTCGGCGAAATGCCGGTCCTCCGCTTCCACCCAGCCGTCCCAGAACTGCCTCTGCTCTTCGCCGTCCCGCTCCCGCCCCCGCGCCCAGGCCTCCTCGCGGGGCACCTCCATCCACAGCAGCAGGGACAGGTGCGGGCGCAGCACCCGGCGTCCCGCACCGACGCCCTCGACGAGCACCACCGGGGCGGGCGGCAGCGCGCGCGGCGGTCCGAAACGGCGGTTCCGCCAGTCGTAGGGGGAGTAGTGCGCGGTCTCGCCGCGTTCCAGCGGTTCGACGACCTGGCTCAGCACCCGGTCCGTCCAGTTGAACAGTTTCTCGTGGCTGGCGATGTCGTCGAGGTGCAGGACGGGCGCGCCGCCCAGCGCCGCGGCCAACTGACCGGCGAACGTGGACTTGCCCGACCCGGCGTGACCGTCGACACCGATCAGGCGGACGGGGCCGCAGGACGGGGGAAGGCGGCGGATCCGGGAGGCGAGGGCGTGAATGGCTGGTCCTGGAGCGAGCTGGGGGACGGGGGCGTGTCGCGAGCACTCTAACGGCGGTGCCCGCGCGCGTGCTCGCGCGGCGGCGTACGCGCGTGGCCGCACGGCGCGGCAGGCGATGTCACTGGTCGAGGCCAATGTTCTTGCCCGCCGCGCGGCCCGAAGTGCTGGCCAGTCCCGACCGGCTGTGCTCATATGTGCCGCACACCGTGTACCTCATGTGTGCCGCACCCCGTGCGACCGACCGTGCCCGGACCTGCCCCGACTCCGACAATCAGGGGGTCTCGTGCCCATGAGCAGAGCCGAACAGCCGTCCCGCAGAACCGTCCTGGCCGCCGCGGTGGCCGCCGCCGTCGCGCAGAGCGCGGCTCCGGCCGCCGCCGTCAGCGGGAGGCCCGCAGTGGACCACACCCGGGCTGCGGCCCGCCCCGTCGACAACCGCGCGTGGATCTCGTACGGCGATTGGCGCGGCGGTACGGCGCAGGGCACCCGTGCCGTCGCGGGCGCCCGGCCCGGGATCGTGATCGACGCCCCCGCGGGCACCACCGAGTACCGCGACCCGCACACCGGCACCACCTCCACCTGGGAGTACGCGACGTGGACCTCCCCGGTGCACCGGCTCGCCGTCCCCTCGACCGAGCTGATCGCCTCCTGGAACGCGCACACGCCCGGCGGCACCTGGCTCCAGGTCGAGCTCCAGGGCACCTACTCCGACGGCACGTCCACACCCTGGTACCTCATGGGCCGCTGGGCCGCCGGAGACCAGGACGTCCGGCGGACCTCGGTCGACGACCAGGGCGACGGCAGGAGCACCGTCTGGACGGACACCCTCGCCGTCGACGACCCGGCTGCGGGGCTGCGCATCAGCGCCTGCAGGCTGCGTCTGACCCTTCACCGCAGACCCGGCACGAAACGCACGCCCACGGTGTGGCGGCTCGGCGCGATGGGCTCCGACGTCCCCGACCGCTTCACCGTGCCGGCCTCCACGCCCGGCCTCGCCGAGGAGCTGATCGTCCCCCGCTACTCGCAGGAGATCCACAAGGGCCGGTACCCCGAGTACGACAACGGCGGCGAGGCCTGGTGCAGCCCCACCTCCTCGCAGATGATCATCGAGTACTGGGGCGGCCGGCTCACCCCGGAGCAGCTCGCCTGGGTGGATCCGACGTACACCGACCCGCAGGTGTGCCACGCGGCCCGGTACACGTACGACTACCAGTACGCCGGCTGCGGCAACTGGCCGTTCAACGCGGCCTACGCCGCCACGTTCAAGGACCTCCAGGGCGTGGTCACCCGGCTGGGCTCCCTCACCGACCTGGAGACGCTGATCGCCGCGGGCATCCCGGCCATCACGTCCCAGTCGTTCCTGAAGGAGGAGCTGACCGGGGCCGGGTACGGCACCGCCGGGCACCTGATGACCGTGATCGGGTTCACGGCCGAGGGCGACGTCATCGCCAACGATCCGGCCTCGCCCGACAACGAGGCCGTGCGGCGGGTCTACCGGCGGCGCGAGTTCGAGAACGTCTGGCTGAGGACCAAGCGGTACAACGCCTCCGGCAAGGTCGTCTCCGGCACCGGCGGCGTCTGCTACCTCTACTTCCCGGCGCGCCTGACCGCGCGCCGGCGCAGGGCGCTCGCGGCGGTGGGCGTGCGCTGAGCGGCCGAGCGGGGACGGGCCCCCGGCAGCCGGGGCCCGTCCCGTGTGACCAACCTCTCGGCCGCGAGCGCCGCTCCGGGTGGCAAGGTGGACAGGGTCAGGGGGGACCCACCGCACGCACGAGACCAGCGAGAAGTCCGAGAGAACATGACCGCGAACTCAGTCACCGCCCCCCGTGTCCGTACCGGCGGCCCCCGGGACGACGGCCCGAAGATCTTCGAGCACGCCATGGGATGGACCCTCGTCGTGGTCGTCGCCATGTTCGTCACCCAGCTCGGACTGATGTGACCTGTCCCACGGATTGACCTGACATACTGCGGGTGTCCCACCCCCCGCTGCACATCAGGGTCGAAATTGAATATTAGTCAACAGCCGGCCGCCCGCCCCAGAGCGCGCGGCACAGAGCGCTCGGTGGCGCGCCGTGCCGAACTCATCGCCATCGGGCGGAGGTTGTTCGCCGACACGTCCTACGACGCGCTGTCCATGGACGACATCGCCCGCCAGGCGCAGGTCGCCAAGGGGCTCATCTACTACTACTTCCAGTCCAAACGCGGCTACTACATGGCCATCATCCAGGACTCGGTCGCCGACCTGCTCACCCTCGCCGCGAGCGGAGTCGAACTGCCGCCGGTGGAACGGGTGCACCGCACCATCGACAGCTACCTGGTCTACGCCGAGCACAACCAGGCCGCCTACCGGACGATCGTCAGCGGCGGGGTCGGCTTCGACACCGAGGTGCACGCCATCCGGGACGGGGTGCGCGAGGCGATCGTCGCGACCATCGCCGAAGGGGCGTACGGACGCCACGACATGGCGCCGCTCGCGCGGATGGGCCTGCTGGCCTGGGTGTGCAGCGTCGAGGGCGCGACCCTGGAATGGATCGACCGTCCCGAACTGCCCCGCGAGACCATGCGTGAGCTGCTGGTCAAGACGCTCGGCGGCGCCCTGCGCGCCATCGAGGAGCTGGACCCCGCCTACCCGGCCCCGGATCCGGCCCGCCGCGGCGGCTGACGAAGGGGCGGTGACCTCCGGCGCATGACGAAGGGGCGGAGGTCCCTCTTCCGGAACCTCCGCCCCGCGTTCGTCCCTCCGTCAGTTGATCGCCTTGATCAGCTCACCGCTCGCGGTGTCGCCGCTGAGCTCCCAGAAGAACGTGCCGCCCAGCCCCTGCTGGTTCTTGTACGCCATCTTGGTCGCGATGGTCGCCGGAGTGTCGTAACTCCACCAGTTGTTCCCGCACTTGGCATACGCGGTGCCGCCCACCGTGCCGGTCGCCGGGCACTTGGTCTTCAGCACCTTGTAGTCCTCGATGCCCTGCTCGTACGTGCCCGCCGCCGGGCCGGTCGCGCTGCCGCCGGGCGCGGACTGGGTCACACCGGTCCAGCCGCGGCCGTAGAAGCCGATGCCCAGCAGCAGTTTCGAGGCGGGGATGCCGAGGCCCTTGAGCTTGGCGATGGTCGCCGAGGTGTGGGTGTTCGCCTTGGGGATGCCGGAGTACGAGGTCAGTGGCGAGTGCGGGGCCGTGGGGCCGGTGGCGTCCCAGGCGCCGAAGTAGTCGTACGTCATCGGGTTGTACCAGTTGACGTACGGCGCGGCGCCCGCGTAGTCCGCCGCGTCGATCTTGCCGCCCGCCGTGGCGTCGGCGGTGATCGCCGCCGTGACCAGGTTGGCGGAGCCGAACCTGGCCCGCAGCGCCTGCATCAGGTTCTTGAAGGCTGCCCGCCCGCTGGTGTCGCACGTGGCGCCGCAGGCGTTCGGGTACTCCCAGTCGATGTCGATGCCGTCGAAGACGTCGGCCCACTTGGAGTTCTCGACCAGGTCGTAGCAGGACTGGGCGAAGGCGGCCGGGTTCTTGGCGGCCTCGCCGAAGCCGCCCGACCAGGTCCAGCCGCCGAACGACCACAGGACCTTGAGGTTCGGGTGTTTCTTCTTCAGCTTGCGCAGCTGGTTGAAGTTGCCGCGCAGCGGCTGGTCCCAGGTGTCGGCGACGCCGTCGACGGACTCGGCGGCGGTGTAGGCCCGGTCGGTGGCCGCGTAGCCGTCGCCCATCGCGCACTTGCCGCCGGTGACGTTGCCGAAGGCGTAGTTGATGTGGGTCAGCTTGGCGGCCGAGCCGGAGGTCTCGATGTTCTTGACGTGGTACTTGCGGTCGTAGGTGCCCCATTCGGTGAAGTAGCCGATGACCTTCGAGCCCGCGGCCTCCTGAGCCGAGGTCGCGGCGGTGGCGGTCGACGTGCCGGCGCCGGCGAGCAGGCCGGCGCCGAGGGCGGCGCAACACGCGGCGGACACGAGCGCCCGCAAGCGGCGGGCGCGGGAACGGTGGGGGGTGGGCATCCGGTGTCTCCTCGTGGGGAGAGGGGAACGCGTGCCGATTGGCATGAACGCGGTGAGTTGGTCGGTCCGAAACAGTAGGAGGACTAGACCAGTTGGTCAATGGTGCGGACCAATTTCCCCGCCCTCGTGGCGCGTGCGGATTTCTTGAAGTAAGCGGTCGTTAACTGGTGACGCGGTGCCTCCGATCGGGCATACTCACAGCGCAGAGCCGCTGGTCAGCAGCTTCCGCGACCCGGAAGTGCGAGCATCGGCCCGGCACCAGAACGACCGGCGGAGCCGCCCCGACCCAAGGCGCACGTCCGCCGATGTGCCCGACAAGGGAGGAGAGCGTCGCCATGCCCGACCGCGCCCCGCAGCCGGTGGAACGACAACTGCCCACGGACGAGGCCCGGGACCTGATCTCGCTCGTCCGCGACATCGCGCAGCGCGAGATCGCACCCAAGGCGGCCGAGGAGGAGGACGCGGGACGCTTCCCGCGCGAGGTCTTCACCCTGCTCTCCGAGTCCGGCCTGCTCGGCCTGCCCTACGACTCCGAGTACGGCGGCGGCGACCAGCCGTACGAGGTCTACCTCCAGGTCCTCGAGGAGCTCGCCGCGGCCCGCCTCACCGTCGGCCTCGGCGTCAGCGTGCACACGCTGGCCTCCTACGCGCTCGCCGCCTACGGAGCCAAGGAGCAGCAGGTCGAGCACCTGCCCGCGATGCTCGGCGGCGGCATGCTCGGCGCCTACTGCCTCTCCGAGCCGCACTCCGGCTCGGACGCGGCCGCCCTGCGCACCAAGGCGGTCCGGGACGGCGACGACTGGGTGATCACCGGGACCAAGGCCTGGATCACGCACGGCGGGATCGCCGACTTCTACACCGTCATGGCGCGCACCGGCGAGGAGGGCCCGCGCGGGATCACCGCGTTCCTGGTGCCCGGCGACGCGCCGGGCGTGAGCGCCGCGCCGCCCGAGAAGAAGATGGGCATGAAAGGCTCGCCCACCGCGCAGGTCCACTTCGACGGCGTCCGGGTCCGGGACGACCGCCGCATCGGCGAGGAGGGGCAGGGCTTCGCGATCGCCCTGTCCTCGCTCGACGGCGGGCGGCTCGGCATCGCGGCCTGCGCGATCGGCCTCGCGCAGGCGGCCCTCGACGAGGCGCTGCGCTACGCCACCGAGCGCCGGCAGTTCGGGCGGCCGATCGCCGACTTCCAGGGGCTGCGGTTCATGCTCGCGGACATGGCGACGCAGATCGAGGCCGGGCGGGCGCTGTACCTCGCGGCGGCGCGGCTGCGGGACGCGGGCCGGCCGTTCGCCAAGCAGGCGGCCATGGCCAAGCTGCACTGCACCGACACGGCGATGCGGGTCACCACCGACGCCGTCCAGATCCTCGGCGGCTACGGCTACACCGCGGACTTCCCGGTCGAACGCTACATGCGGGAGGCCAAAGTCCTGCAGATCGTGGAGGGCACGAACCAGATTCAGCGGATGGTCATCGCCCGCCACCTCGCGGGTCCGGAGACACGCTGAGCGCGTCCCGGGACGCGCCGAACTGACCGAGTCCGCGCCAGGGGGCGGCGAGCCGTACCCACTCCGGGTCGTGCCGCCCGGGCAGGGTCTGGCCGCGGTTGGCCCAGGTCCGCATCAGATCGCGGTAGATCGGCGGGTCCGGCGGCCCCGGCGGGGTGGGCGGAACCGATTCTGCCGTGGCAGGGACGAGCAGGCGGCGCTGACGCCCGGTCGCGGTGTACGTGGGGGTCATACCCGGGCAACGCCAGGCAGGGCGGACAGGTCACCGGCCGACGGAATCGGGCGTGCGTTCGCGGGCGTCCGGCTCCCGCACGGGAGTGGGGAGCACCTGAGGTCCCTCTTCGCTTCGCCGGGACGCGCTGAACCCGCACCACGGCGGCCTGCGGCCGTGGTGCGGGGCAGCTGCGGGAATCGAGCGACGGCGCCGGACGGGCCCGCGCTCAGGCGGCCTGGCGCCGAAGGACGGGGACCCTGATGGGGCGCGAGCCCGGGCCGCCGACGTGCGAGAAGGGCTGGGTCCGCCAGTCGAGCCCCTGAGGGAGCGTCAACAGCAGCGCGGTGTCCTGCTCGTGCGGCCGGAACGACTCGTCCGCGGGCCGCGCCTCGGAAGCGAGGCGGCCTGTGCCGGGGCAGACGGTGAGTCCGAACGGATTCCACGGCGAGGCGCACAGCGCGTGCTCCGGCAGGACCTCCTCGTCCGCCAGCAGGGCGATGGGCTGCGCGCAGTCCGGGCAGATCACCCGGTACATCTCGAAGGTGTCGTAGGCGTCGAGTTCGTCCTCGTCGAACGCGTCGGGTTCGACGCCCTCCGGCTCGGGCTCGACGACGGGCTGCTGCCGCTTGGGTGCGGTACGACCAGGGCGCTTAAGACTCTGCATTGGGTTCTCCCCCTCGGGCTGGGCCGTGAAGGCACTGCGGCCTCGACCACAGCAAGCACTTCCCGTCCCCCTTCGGCGGTAATCACGAGAGCATCACGGAGACTGTTCGAGGGCTGTGGCGTTCGTCACATGCCGCTCGCAGGTGCCGGGTGCGCGCGGTTTCCCCGCCCCGATCACCGACGGCCGGTTCCCTCCTCCCTCCCGACACATCACGAACCGGGCATGACCTGGGCTCTCAGGTATCCGAGGAGATCAAGCGCCCTGTAGGTTCTTGCGCCATGGAGGAGCTGGACCGACAGATCGTGCAGCTGCTCGTCAAGGACGGGCGGATGAGCTACACAGACCTGGGCAAGGCCACGGGCCTGTCCACGTCGGCCGTGCATCAGCGCGTGCGCCGGCTGGAGCAGCGTGGCGTTATCCGCGGCTATGCCGCGGTCGTCGACCCGGAGGCCGTCGGACTGCCCATGACCGCCTTCATCTCGGTCAAGCCGTTCGACCCCAGCGCTCCCGACGACATCGCGGACCGGCTGGCCGACGTCCCGGAGATCGAGGCCTGCCACAGCGTCGCGGGCGACGAGAACTACATCCTCAAGGTACGGGTGGCCACACCCCACGAACTGGAGGAACTCCTCGCCCGGGTCCGCTCCCTGGCGGGCGTCTCGACGCGCACCACGGTGGTGCTGTCGACACCGTACGAGGCCAGGCCGCCGAAGATCTGAGCGGGTGGTCGGGCCGCTGCCGGGGCCCTGGAGGGGCGTTCGGCGCGGGCCGGAGTGATCGCCGACGGGCGTCCTCACGGCGCGTTCGGGCGTGTACGGGTGGTGATGTCGGCGCCCTGGCGGGGGCTCGGCCGCTGAAGGCCGGAGCGCGTTCTCGGCACCACCGTTGTCAGCGCTGCAACGCCACGACGACCGGGGAGAGGTCCCCGGGGCACCGCGCAGGACGACCACTCCGGGATCCGGCCAGGACGGTGCGCAGGATGCCGGGGACGCGGGCGGGGCCACTCCCAAGACCGCCACAGCAGCCCCGCACTGGCCCCTCACCGACCTCGACGCCGCGAGCTGACCCGCGGACGCCCGCCGGCGATCACACCCAGGACCGAGACGCCGGACACCCGCCCCCGGCCCGCCAGCGGCGGGCGAGGTGCTGATGGCGCATCGACGTGGGCGCTCCGCGCGGTGCCCCGGGTGCGGTCCGGGCGGGTCGGCGCGCGAAACTGTTGCCCATGAGCGCACGCACCGTCCCGCCGAGAACCGTCCTGCTCCGCCGCGGCGAGGTCCACAGCCCGGCCGACCCGTTCGCGACCGCGATGGTGGTCGAGCACGGCCAGGTCGCCTGGGTGGGCTCCGAGGGCGCCGCCGACGCCTTCGCGGACGGGGTCGACGAGGTGATCGACCTGGATAGCGCGCTGGTCACCCCGGCGTTCACGGACGCGCACGTGCACACGACGGCCACCGGCCTCGCACTGACCGGCCTCGACCTGTCCGCCGCCCCCACCCTGGAGGCGGCCCTCGCCCTCGTAGGGGACTTCGCCGCCGCCCGCCCGCACGACCGCGTCCTGCTCGGCCACGGCTGGGACGCCGCCCGCTGGCCCGGCGGACGGCCCCCCACACGTGCCGAGCTCGACGAGGCCACCGGCGGCCGGCCCCTGTACCTGAGCCGGATCGACGTCCACTCGGCGGTCGTCACCACGGCCCTGCTCGACCTGGTCCCCGGCGACCTCGGCCGCGTGGACGGCCCGCTGACCGGCGACGCCCATCACGCCGTACGCGCCGCCGCCCTGGGCGCGATCACCCCGGCCCAGCGCACCGAGGCGCAGCGCGCCGCCCTCGCGCACGCCGTCTCGCTCGGCATCGGCACGGTCCACGAGTGCGCCGGCCCGGAGATCTCCTCGGAGGACGACCTCACCGGCCTGCTCCGGCTCGCAGCCGAGGAACCCGGCCCCCGGGTGATCGGCTACTGGGCCGAGCAGGCCGAGGAGGGGGTCGCCAAGGCACGCGAGCTGGGCGCGATCGGCGCCGCGGGCGACCTCTTCGCCGACGGCGCCCTCGGCTCGCACACCGCCTGCCTGCACCAGCCGTACGCCGACGCAGGCCACACCGGCACCGCCTACCTGGACGCCGCCGCCGTCGCGGCCCATGTCGTCGCCTGCACCGAGGCGGGCCTGCAGGCGGGCTTCCACGCGATCGGCGACGCCGCCGTGACCGCCGTCGTCGACGGTGTGCGTGCCGCCGCGGAGAAGCTCGGCCTCGCACGGATCCGCGCCGCCCGCCACCGCGTCGAGCACGCCGAGATGCTCACCCCCGACACGATCGAGGCGTTCGCCGACCTCGGCCTGACCGCCTCCGTCCAGCCCGCCTTCGACGCCCTGTGGGGCGGCGACGACGGCATGTACGCCCAGCGCCTGGGCATCGAGCGGGCCCGGACGCTGAACCCCTTCGCGGCCCTCCTGCGCGCCGGCGTGCCGCTCGCCTTCGGCTCGGACAGCCCGGTCACGCCCCTCGACCCGTGGGGCACGGTCCGGGCGGCGGCCTTCCACCGCACGCCGGAGCACCGCGTCTCCGTGCGGGCCGCGTTCACGGCCCACACACGCGGCGGCTGGCGGGCGATCGGCCGCGACGACGCGGGTGTCCTCGTGCCCGGCGCCCCCGCCGACTACGCGGTGTGGCGCACCGGCGAACTCGTCGTCCAGGCCCCGGACGACCGCGTCGCCCGCTGGTCGACCGACCCCCGCTCGGGCACCCCCGGACTGCCCGACCTCACCCCCGGCCATGACCTGCCCGTCTGCCTGCGCACGGTGGTGGGCGGACGGACGGTCTTCGTACGGCCGGGCGAGTGATCTACGGGGGTGGCGCGGCGACGGTCGTGCGCCGTGCGCCCGTCTCGCTACCTGCGCATCCTCCGCCCTGACCTGGCCTTCGAGGGAAGAAGCGCAGGTCAAACGGCTGTTGACAGGCGACAGCACGAGCCCGGTAGGTTCGGCCGCGTCCACCACCGGACGCCCGACCGGGGACCGTCCGAACACTCGTCGCAGCGCCGCTGGGTCAGGGACGGTGTGCCGCACCGGGCACCGCCACTGGGAGCCAGGCTCAGGCCGGCGCAGCGCCGGGGGAAGGTTCCGGCCGGTCGGGAAGGTGTGACCCGGGTGGGGCCCGGACGCTCAGTAGACAACGGCTTTCGGTCGATCCGCAGCCAGCGGGTCCCAGGTCGGCCCGAAGGGCGCCGGGCCCCCATCCGCCGCACCACCTGCCGTCGCGACCGCACCACGCCCCGGCGGTGGAAAGCGCACGCTCTTACCCGCGTCTTGCGGAATCGACACCACCGTACGAACGTCCTGTCGCGTCATCGCAGGCCGGGGACACTATGGTGGACGCCTGCGTACGGACATGAAGGGGCAGCAGTGAACGACGGCGGCGGGACCCTCGCGGCAGGATCCCAGGGGAGGACGTTCGGTCCGCTCGGCACGGCCTTGGTGATCATCCCGACCTACAACGAGGCGCAGAACGTCAAGAGCATCGTCGGCCGGGTGCGCAAGGCCGTCCCCGAGGCCCACGTCCTCGTGGCCGACGACAACAGCCCCGACGGCACCGGCAAGCTCGCCGACGAACTGGCCGTCGAGGACGACCACGTGCACGTGCTGCACCGCACGGGCAAGGAGGGCCTCGGCGCCGCCTACCTCGCCGGTTTCCGCTGGGGCCTGGAGCGCGACTACGGCGTGCTGATCGAGATGGACGCCGACGGCTCCCACCAGCCCGAGGAACTGCCCCGCCTGCTCACCGCCCTCAAGAGCGCCGACCTGGTGCTCGGCTCCCGCTGGGTGCCGGGCGGCCGGGTGGTCAACTGGCCGAAGTCCCGCGAGTTTCTCTCCCGCGGCGGCAGCACCTACTCGCGTCTGCTGCTCGACGTGCCGATCCGCGACGTGACGGGCGGCTACCGAGCCTTCCGCCGCGAAACCCTCGAAGGGCTCGGTCTCGAGGAGGTGGCCTCGCAGGGCTACTGCTTCCAGGTCGACCTGGCCCGGCGCGCCGTGAAGGCCGGCTACCACGTGGTCGAGGTGCCCATCACCTTCGTCGAACGTGAACTCGGCGACTCCAAGATGAGCCGGGACATCGTCGTGGAGGCACTGTGGCGGGTCACCGCGTGGGGCGTGGGGGAGAGGGTCGGCAAGGTCCTCGGCCGCGGCGACAAGCCGTCGAAGCCCCGACCGTAGCCGTACAAGCCCCGACCGTAGCCGTACGCCCGTACCCTGTACGCCCCTGCGTCCGTGCCGAAGTCGGTTGCGCGGGAACGGCCGCGCGGACCGCCGCCCGGAATCGGTTGACCGCGGCCTTATCCCGTGCTGAGCCGGGTCCGGGCACACTGGGAGCATGACGACTGGCGCTCAGACCCCCAGGTATCCGGCCCGGCCCCGGCGCTCCCGGCTGCGCACGTTCCTGCCGCTCGGAGTCGCCGCGTGGCTGGTGCTGGAGATCTGGTTGCTGACGGTCGTCGCCGGGGCGTCGAACGGGCTGGTGGTCTTCCTGCTCCTGGTCGCGGGCTTCGTGCTCGGCTCGGTCGTGATCAAGCGGGCCGGGCGGCGGGCCTTCCGGAACCTCACCGAGACCCTGCAACAGCAGCAGAGCGGCGCGATGCCCGCGCAGGGCCGGTCGAACAGCGAGGGCAACGGCCTGATGATGCTGGGCGGCCTGCTGCTGATGCTCCCGGGTCTCGTCTCGGACGCGGTGGGTCTGCTCCTGCTGCTGCCCCCGGTGCAGAGGGGCGTGAGCCGCCGGGCGGAACGCACTTTCGACCGCAAACTCCGCGAAGCCGGCACGGGAACCCTGGGCGACGCCTTCCGGCAGGCCCGCATGCAGCGCCCCGACGGCAAGGTGGTGCAGGGCGAGGTCATCAGGGACGAGCCGGGCGACGCCCCGCAGGAGCCGCGCCCGCCGCTGACGCGCTGAAGCCCGCCGCTGACGCGCTGGACCCGCACACAAGACCGCGGGCGCCGCACCATCGGTGCGACGCCCGCGATCATCAACGTGCGCTGAGAATCCGCCCAGGCCCCGTCGGACTCACGCCGACTTGCGGCTGTCCCGGGGATGAACCGCGATGTTCATCGCCCCGGAGCGCAGAACCGCCAGACGCTCCTCGAGGACCTCTTCGAGTTCCTCACGGGTGCGCCGCTCCATCAGCATGTCCCAATGCGTACGCGCGGGCTTGGCCTTCTTCTCCTCCGGGCCGTCGCCGTCCACGAGGAGTGCCTGGGCCCCGCAGACCTTGCACTCCCACTCCGGCGGGATCTCCGCCTCGACCGAGAAGGGCATCTCGAAACGGTGCCCCTTCTCGCATGCGTACTCCACGGCCTGGCGCGGGGCCAGGTCGATGCCGCGGTCCGTCTCGTAGCTGGTCACCACGAGGCGCGTGCCGCGAAGAGCTCGCTCACTCATGAATCGTGCCTCCCGGGCTTGTCGCCCACAGGACAGGTGTCGCTGTCGTCGTCATCCGGTCAACGTCCGGTCGGCGGTAAAGATTCCCGTTCCGAGTCACGTTCCGGGTCATGCGTCGCCGTCGTAGCCGCAGCCTTGCTGACCAATGTCGTACCCACCGGCGCCCGGTTTGTCACATCTGCTACCAGATGTGACACAGCGTTTCGGCATCTTTGACGCGCAGTAACGGTACGCCTGGCAGGCCAAACGCGTACACTACCGCCCTTTCGCTCCGAGTGCTAAATCCTTTCGGGTACCGGGTTGCCCGCATCGGCGATCGCCCGCCGGACCGGAACCCGTGCGAGCAGGGCGAACCCGAGGACGAAGAAGCCCACCAGGGAGATGATCGCGTCCCGGTAACTGCCGGTCAGCTGGTAGGTGATCCCGAACAGCAGCGGGCCGAGCCAGCTCATGCCGCGGTCGCTCACCTCGTACGCCGAGAAGTACTCGGCCTCCTTGCCGGGCGGGACGAGATGGGAGAACAGCGACCGGGACAGCGCCTGGCTGCCGCCGAGGACCAGCCCGATCCCGGCGGCGAGGACGAAGAACCACACGGGCGCCCCGGCGGGCAGGAAGTACCCGGCCGCCAGAGTCACCGTCCAGGCGACCAGCGAACCGAGGATCGCGCGCTTCGCGCCGTACCTCCGCGCCAGCCGCCCCAGCGCCAGTGCGCCCGCCACCGCCAGCACCTGCACCAGCAGCACGGCGCCGATGAGCGTCGACTGCCCGAGCCCCAGCTCCTGGGAGCCGTACACCGACGCCTGGGAGATCACCGTCTGGATGCCGTCGTTGTAGACGAGGTACGCGAGCAGGAAGGCGAGCGTCAGCGGGTGGCGGCGCATGTCGCGGACGGTCGCGGCCAGCTGCCGGAAACCCGGCAGGGCCGCCTTCCCGGCGGGGGACCGGCGGTCGTGCAGCCTGCGCAGCGGCACGAGCGCGAAGGCGCCCCACCACAGGCCGGCCGACGCCAGGCAGATGCGGACCGCCGTGCTCTCGGAGACCCCGAAGGCGTCGTGGCCGGTGTAGAGGACCAGGTTCAGCACGAGGACCAGCGAGCCGGCGGCGTAGCCGAACGCCCAGCCGCGGGAGGAGACCGCGTCGCGTTCCTCGGGCCGCGCGATCTGCGGGAGGTAGGAGTTGTAGAGCATCATCGCGACGGACTGCGCGGCGTTCGCGACGACGAGCAGCGCCCCGCCGAGCAGATAGCGGTCGCCGTCGAGGAGGAACATGCCCGTCGTGGCCGCGGCCCCCGTGTAGGCGGCGGCCGCCAGGAGGGGCTTCTTCCGGCCGGTCCGGTCGGCGGCCGCGCCCACCAGCGGCATCACCAGGACGGCGAGGATCACGGACAGGGACACCGAGTAGGCGAAGAAGGAGCCGGCGCGCACCGGGATCCCCAGGGGATGGACGTAGCCGTCCGCGTCCGCCGCCGACTCGGCGACCGAGGTGAGGTAGGGGCCCAGGAAGACGGTGAGCACGCTCGTCGAGTAGACGGAGCAGGCCCAGTCGTAGACGTACCAGCCGCGCTGCTCGCGCCTGCGTCCGGCGGCCTCGTCGGCCGGCGGTGTCCGCACGGTGTCGGTGCCCACCGGTGCCCTCGCTTCCCCGTGAACGCGCGGAGGCGTCCGGCCCGGGGTCTCAGACCCAGACGCCGCGGTCCTCCATGACCTTGCGCAATGTGTCGATGTGATCGGTCATGATGCCATCCACGCCCAGGTCCAGGAGCCGGTGCATGCGGTCGGCCTCGTTGACCGTCCACACGTGGACCTGCAGCCCGCGCGCGTGGGCGGTCCGCACGAAGCGGTGGTCCACCACCTGGATGCCGGACTGCACCTCCGGAACCTGGGCGGCGACGGCCGAGCGGCGCACCGCGGCCGGCAAGCCCCACGAGCGCAGGCGCAGGTTCAGCACACCCCGTGTGCCGTACGACGTCGCCAGGCGCGGCCCGGCCAGTCGCTGAGCGCGCACCACGCGGGCCTCGGAGAACGAGCCGAGGCAGACGCGGTCCCAGGCGTTCGTCCGTTCCAGCAGGTCGAGGAAGGGGAGGAGGGCGGGTTCGGCCTTGACGTCCACGTTCCAGCGGACCTCGGGGAAGGTCTCCAGCAGTTCCTCGAAGAGGGGCACCGGTTCCTCGCCCGCCACGCGCGCGTGCCGTACCTCCTGCCAGGGCAGGTCGGCGATCCGGCCGGCGCCGTCCGTCACCCGGTCCAGGGTCGCGTCGTGGAAGGCGACGAGCCTGCCGTCCCGGGTGGCGTGGATGTCCGTCTCGATGTACCGGTAGCCCGTCTCGACCGCGCGGCGGAACTGTCGCACGGTGTTCTCCAGTCCGTCCGCGGCCCCGCCCCGGTGGGCGAAGGCGATCGGCCCGGGATGGTCGAGGTACGGGTGGCGTGTCGGCGAGGTCACGGACGCAGTATCGCTCCTCGGGGTTGAGCGGTGGCAACGACCGTGCTGCCGCCGGGTGCCGAGGGGAGGGCGAACACCCGCAGGAACAGCTGGGCGAGCGGGCCGATCGACAGCGCGTACAGGAGGGTGCCGACGCCGATGGTGCCACCCAGGGTGAAGCCGGTCGCCACGACCGTCAGCTCGATGCCCGTGCGCACCAGCCGGATCGAGACGCCCGTGAGCTGGTGCAGTCCGGTCATCAGGCCGTCGCGCGGGCCGGGGCCGAAGCGGGCCGCGATGTAGAGGCCGGTCGCCGCACCGTTCAGGACGATCCCCGCCAACATCAGGCTCACGCGGGGCACCCAGCCGTGGACCTCGGGCACCAGGGCCAGCGTCGCGTCCATCGCCATGCCGATGACCAGCACGTTGGAGATCGTGCCGAGGCCCGGCCGCTGGCGCAGCGGGATCCAGGCGAGCAGCACCGCCGCGCCGACGATGGTCAGCACCACGCCGATGGACAGACCCATCCGCTCGGCGAGGCCCTGGTGCAGGACGTTCCACGGCTCCAGACCGAGCCCCGACTGGACGAGCAGCGCCGAACTCGCGCCGTACAGCGCGAGACCGACGTAGAGCTGGGTGAGTCGCCGGGCGAGACGCCCTCGCGTGGACATGATGTGCCCCCCCTGTGGTGGTAGTGGCCTGACGCATGACACCCTGTGGCTTGGAGGAACAAGCCATCTATGGCCAATTGCGGGAAGGTGGACTGATTTCCATGGCGCAGTGGACCTCGGCCGTGGGTGCGGCGCAGCTCGCGCGGCTGCTGAAGTCGCAGCAGGACCGGCCGGCCGGGCCGGGCAGCCGCCGCCCGCCGGCCTATCGCGCGCTCGCCGACGGCATCCGCCTGCTGGTGCTCGAAGGGCGTGTCCCGGTGGCCGCCCGGCTGCCCGCCGAGCGCGAACTGGCCCTGTCGCTGTCCGTCAGCCGCACCACCGTCGCCGCCGCCTACGAGGCGCTGCGCTCCGAGGGGTTCCTGGAGTCACGGCGCGGCGCGGGCAGTTGGACCGCCGTACCGGCCGGCAATCCGCTGCCGGCGCGCGGCCTGGAGCCGCTGCCTCCGGAGGCTCTCGGGTCGATGATCGACCTCGGCTGCGCCGCGCTGCCGGCCCCGGAGCCGTGGCTGACCCGGGCCGTCCAGGGCGCCCTTGAGGAGCTGCCGCCCTACGCGCACACCCACGGCGACTATCCGGCCGGGCTGCCCGCGCTGCGCTCGATGATCGCCGAGCGCTATGCCGCGCGCGGCATCCCGACGATGCCCGAGCAGATCATGGTGACGACCGGTGCGATGGGCGCGATCGACGCGATCTGCCATCTGTTCGCGGGGCGCGGCGAGCGGGTCGCCGTCGAGTCGCCCTCGTACGCCAACATCCTGCAGCTGATGCGGGAGGCCGGGGCGCGGCTCGTGCCCGTGGCCATGGCCGAGGGGCTCTCCGGGTGGGACATGGACCGCTGGCGGCAGGTGCTGCGGGACGCCGCGCCGCGGATCGCGTACGTCGTCGCCGACTTCCACAACCCGACCGGCGCGCTCGCCGACGACGACCAGCGGCGTCGGCTGGTGGACGCGGCGCGCTCGGCGGGCACGGTGCTCGTCGCCGACGAGACGATGAGCGAGCTGTGGCTGGACGAGGACGTGCGGATGCCGCGGCCGGTGTGCTCCTTCGATCCGGCCGGGTCCACGGTGATCACGGTCGGGTCGGCCAGCAAGGCGTTCTGGGCCGGGATGCGCATCGGATGGGTGCGCGCGGCGCCCGATGTGATCCGCAGCCTGGTCGCCGCGCGGGCGTACGCCGACCTGGGGACGCCCGTACTGGAGCAGCTGGCCGTGAACTGGCTCTTCAGTACGGGGGGTTGGGAGCAGGCCGTGGAGGTGCGGCGCGGACAGGCCCGGGAGAACCGGGACGCGCTCGTGACGGCGGTGCGCAGGGAACTGCCCGGGTGGGAGTTCGAGGTGCCTCGGGGCGGACTCACGCTGTGGGTGCGGACCGGGGGTCTGTCGGGGTCGCGGCTCGCGGAGGCGGGGGAGCGGGTCGGGGTGCGGGTGCCGTCCGGGCCGCGGTTCGGGGTCGACGGGGCGTTCGAGGGGTATGTGCGGTTGCCGTTCACCGTGGGGGGCGCGGTGGCCGAGGAGGCGGCGGTGCGGCTCGCCGCGGCGGCGCGGCTGGTGGAGACGGGCGGAGCGGGGGGTACGGAGGCGCCGCGTACGTTCGTCGCGTAGGTGCTCCGGGCTGGGACTGGGGGCGTGGCCCTGCCGGATGAGGTGAGGTGGTCGCGCGGCCTGGGGCCGTGATGCGGCGGGCGCTGCGCTACTGCGGTTCCGCCGCCACCGCCGCCTCGGCCGTCACCGGCTCCGCCCCGGCTGCCGCTGCTGCCTCCGCCGTCACCGGCTCGGCCTGGGCCGCCGCCTCCGCCGGATCCGGGCCCTGCCGTTCCGTGGCCGCGTCCGCCGGAGTCGTGCGGGGCGGGAGCAGTTCCAGCACGGCCTGCCGGTGGATCTCGCCGGTCGCCTCGTCGTAGGGGTTGGGCGTGGCCGGGACCTGGATGCGGTGGACCGGGCCGGTGCCGAGGCGGGCGTAGCCGCGGCCGGGCGGGACGGCGTCGAGGGGCGTGGTGTTCGGGGGCGCGCCCAGGACGGCCTCCAGTTGCTGTGCCGTCACCGGGCCGAGCGCGACACGCGCGCGCGTGTGCTGCCGTACCGGGTCGCTGAGGACATCGAGGCTGTCCAGCTGGTCGGCGATGACCACCGTCACGTTCGCTGGGCGGCCGTGCCGCAGCGGGACCTGGAGCAGGGACTGGGGGTCCTTGTGACCGTCGGCGGCGGCCAGGTGCGTGAACGCGCTCGGGCGGTCCAGGAGGATCCACAGAGGGCGCCTGGTGTCGTCGGGCGGCGGGTGGCCGGCCTGGTGGGCACGGTTGGCGGCGATCAGTCGGCGCTCCGTCTCGTGCGCCGCCCACTCCAGGCTCGTCAGGGCCCCGGCGAGCCCGCACTCGACGGCCAGGACGCCGTCCCGGCCGGTCAGGCAGGCGTACTCGCCGGTGCCCCCGCCGTCGACGACGACGACGTCGCCGTGCTGGAGGGCCTGGAGGGCGATACTGCGCAGCAGCGTGGAGGTGCCGCTGCCCGGCTGGCCGAGGGCGAGCAGGTGGGGCTCGGTGGAGCGGATGCCGGTCCGCCAGACGACCGGCGGCACGTCGCGCTGTTCCTCCCCGTGGGTGAGGGGGAGCGTGCGCTGGACCTGGGTGGGGTCCGTGAAGCCGAGGACGGTCTCGCCGGGAGCGGTGACGTAACGCTGGGCGCAGATGTCGGAGGGCAGGGGCGCCAGCACGGTGACGGTCAGCTGGTTGCTCTCCTCGTCCCAGGCGAAGTGGTACTCGCGGCCGCGCCCGCTCTTCGCCGTGAGGAGGTGCTGGATCCGGGCGCGTGACTCGGCCTCGCCGTCCGGGAAGTACGCCGGGTAGCTGATCACCAGGTGGGCGATCCGGCCGGTGGCGTCGAACTCGTATGCGGGGAAGGCCTTCTCCCACTCGCCGCCGTGCGCGTACAGGGGCGCCGGGTCCTCGGCGGCCGAGAAGTACGGCACCAGGGCCTCGTACAGCGACTTCAGCCGCTGGGTCTGAGAGTCGTCGGGGCCGTCGGGTTCCGACGGGGCGCGGTCGCGGCCCTGCCAGGCTGCCACCGCCATCAGCGTGATGACGGCGAGCAGCGGGCCGTACGGCACGATTGCCACGACGAGCACCACCGAGGCCACCAGGAACAGCAGCGCGCCGCGCTTGTCCTTGGGGGTGTCGGTCCACCTGCGCAGCCCGGCCGAGGCCAGCCGGCGCAGACCTCGGGTGATCATGATCAGCGGGTAGAGGATGTCGGTGGCGCTGTCGGCCGCCGTCCGGGCCAGCTCCCGGCTCCGGGCGAGCTGTGCGCCGCCGTGGCTCAGAATGCGGGGGAGAGGGCGCCGGGCCACTGCTGCCTCCTGAGGGTGCGTACGGACGGGAGGGGGGTCAGGAGGGTCAGAACTTGATGCCGCCGAGGAGGCTCGCCAGGCTCTCGCCGCCCGCCTTGATGCTCGGGGCGATGGCCGTGCTCGCGAGGTAGAAGCCGAACAGGACCGCGATGATGGCGTGGACCGGCTTGAGCCCGTCCTTGCGCAGGAAGATGCAAACGACGATGCCGAGCAGGACCACGCCTGAGATGGAGAGAATCATTTGGGATCTCCTGGTTCGCGGGGACAGTCACCATGAGTACTTCCAGGCTCACAGGATGTATCCATACTATAAAAGGTGCAAATGGGTGGAATTCCGACCTTTTCCCTCGCGTGGCGGAGTGGGACGTTGACCCGGTGGAGCCGACCGCTTGCGCCCGGCCGGGTCTGCGGTGATCTTTACCTCGGGCACATCGGGTCATGTGCCGCGCGAGCCAGTACCCTGGCGATTCACCCGTACGGCTGCACCGCTCGCAGGCGTACCAGCAGTACCCGAGTGTGTAGTGAGAGGCGGTCCGGCCGATGACTGAAGCCCCCGACCCCGAGGTCGTGGAGCTGGCGACCAAGATCTTCGATCTGGCCCGGCGGGGCCGGACCGAGGAACTCGTGGCGTACGTCGACGCGGGCGTTCCGGCCAACCTCACCAACGACCGGGGTGACTCGCTCGTCATGCTCGCCGCCTACCACGGTCACGCCGACACGGTCCGCGCGCTGCTCGCCCGCGGCGCCGAGGCCGACCGCGTCAACGACCGGGGCCAGACCCCCCTCGCGGGAGCGGTGTTCAAGGGGGAGACGGAAGTGGTCAGGGTGTTGCTGGAGGGTGGCGCCGATCCGTCCGCGGGCACGCCCTCGGCCGTCGACACCGCCCGGATGTTCGGCCGGAAGGAACTGCTCGAACTCTTCGGCGAGCACTGAACCGAACGCTCTGACCAGCGACGACACGGAGAACGGGGGAGGCGGTACGGGGCCGCCGAAATTTCGGTCGCGGCAGGTCGAACTGCCGAGTCATCATGACGTCGTGGTTCACGGACGTGATGGCTGGGCAGGTGTTGCCGCACCGCGCGGACCGTGACGCGGTCCGCATGGGCCACCGACGAGAGGCAGAGGAAGATGGTCTACAGCAAGCAGGAAACGGCGGGCGCCCCGACGTGTTGTCACGCGGCCAGGTAATGCACGTCCCCGGTTGCGTCGACGCTTGATGTGAGGCTGTTTCCCATGTTCGATCCGGTCATAGCGCCCAGCGGTACGCTGCTCGGCCTGCTTCAGCGGGGTCGTGGCGACGGCACGCTGCACGCGCTCACCGCACCGCGCGCCGAGGCGCTCGCGGCGCTGAACCACTGTGTGCTGCGCGACCCCCGCCACGACTGGCAGGTGGAGAACCGCTCCCTCTACTACGCCCGCCTGTACCTCGACCTGAACGGCGAACTGGACGCGATCGAGGCCCACCTCTTCGACCCCGAGGACGTCCTCGACACCGACGAGTCACGCACCGGCCTCGCCCTCGCCGTCCTCGGCCACCTGGCCTCGTACGGCAGGCGGGACGCGCTCGAACTGTTGCGCAGGTACGCCGCGCACGGCTCCAACTGGGCCTGGGCCCTGGACGAACTCGCGCTGCGCGACGACGACGCCGGCCTGCGTGCCCTCGCCGCACCCGTCCTGGCGCGTTTCCCGGCCGACCCGGAGGGCGAGGCCGACCTGGCCGCCGCCGTCCGGGACGCCTTCGAGCCCCGGCCGTGGCGGTTGTGGGCCGAGGATCCGCGGGAATCCATCGCCACGCGTGTGCGTGCCGCCCAGGAGACCGGCTGTTTCGACCGCTGGCAGCGGCAGATGCGGTCATCCGGGCCCCGGCCCGGGTGGAGCGTGCGGGCGGTGTTCGAGTGGGCACAGCAGGGCCTCGAACGCGGCGCCGCCCTGCACGTACCGGCCGCCCGCTGCCTCACCGCGGTGGCCGGCCCCGAGGACCGGCCCGAGATCGTCCAGGCGGCCAAGGACGGCGGTGACGGAGCCCGGTGCACCGCCCTGCGCTACCTCGCCGACAGCAACGATCCCGAGGCCCTCGACCTGATCGAGGGCGCCGTGGCCACCGGCTCGACGGTCGTCGCGGACGCCGCCGTCGACGCCTTCGAACGCATGCGTAGTATCGCCGCCGTCGACCGGGCGCGCGGCTGGGCCCGGCGCCCCGACGCGCTCGGCGCCGCCGCCGGACGCGTCCTCGCCTGCCGGGGCGGCGCACAGGACCGCGACCTGGTCCTCGCCGCCCTGCGGGAAGCCGTACGGGGCGAAGGCCCCGACGCACCGACCCTGTGGACCCTCGTCGACGGCACCGGACGGCTCGGGATCGGCTGCGCCGCACCCGTCCTGCGCCATGTCTACCGAGAGACCGCCTCCTCCCACCTGCGCGGCCGGGCCGCCCGCGCCCTCGCCGCCACCGACCCCTCCTTCCCCGCCGGCTTCGCCGTCGAGTGCCTCTGGGACTGTGAGGAGTCCACCCGTGAACTCGCTGCCCGGCACGCCGAGACCGGCGACACCCGCGTCGTGGAGCGCCTGCGCCGGCTCGCCGCCGACCCGGCCGAGGAAGCCGAGGTCCAGACGGCCGTACGCAGCCGGATCGGGCCCGAGGAACCCGCTGTGTGACCCCTGCCCGGAAGGAGACCCGGGCGGCGCCGCGCCCTGCGGGTGAACGGGGAACGACCCGCAGGTCAGGTGCGCATGGCCGAAACCTGACCTGCTCGGGTGCGCCGCGCAACGCTCATGGGACGTTCCTCGTCCGGACAGATCCTCGTTGACGCGGCCACGTCCGGTGCGGCGACAACACCGGTATGCGTGTCGTCATCGTGACCGAATCCTTTCCCCCCGATGTGAACGGCGTGGCCCACTGCGCGCTCCAGACCGCCCGGCACCTCGTAGATCGCGGTCACCTCCCGCTCGTCGTCGCACCCGCCCCGGCTCCCGGCACCAGGCCCGACGGCCTCGCGCCGTGTCCCGTCGTCCACGTCCCCTCCCTCCCTCTCCCCGGCTACCCCCAGGTCCGCGTCGCCCTGCCCAGCCGCCGTCTGACCGCGGCTCTCGTCGGGCACCGCGCCGACGTCGTCCACCTGGCCAGCCCCTTCGTCCTCGGCGTCCGCGGCATGGCGGCCGCCGCCCGGCTCGGCACCCCCGCCGTGGCCGTCTACCAGACCGACCTGGCCGGCTACGCCCGCACCTACATGGGCGCCGGGGAGGCCGCCGCCTGGCGGCGCATCCGCTCCGTGCACGCCGCCGCGGACCTCACCCTTGCCCCCTCCAGCGCCGCCCTGCGGGACCTGGCGGCGCACGGGGTGCCCCGGGTCAAGTTGTGGCCGCGCGGCGTGGACACCGTCCGCTTCCGGCCGGACCACCGCGACGAGGCCCTGCGCCGCCGACTCGCCCCGAACGGCGAGCTGATCGTCGGCTACGTCGGACGCCTCGCCCCCGAGAAGCAGGTCGAGCTGCTGGCCGGAGCGTGCGGTCTGCGGGGCGTGCGGGTCGTGGTCGTCGGCGACGGGCCCAGCAGGCCGGGGCTGGAGCAGACGCTGCCCGGCGCGGTGTTCCTGGGCCGCCGCACCGGCGACGAACTGGCGCGGGTGTTCGCCTCGCTGGACGTCTTCGTGCACACGGGTCCCTTCGAGACGTTCTGCCAGACCGTACAGGAGGCCATGGCCAGCGGCGTGCCCGTCGTCGCACCCGCGGCCGGCGGCCCGCTGGACCTGGTCGCCCACGGGCGGACCGGGCTGCTCGTCCCGCCGCGCGACGCGGACGCCGTACGGGACGCCGTGTGGTCTCTGGCGGCCGACCCTGGGCTCCGGACCGCGTACGGGGCCGCCGCGCGCGCCATGGTCGAGGGGCGCACCTGGGCGGCGGTCGGCGACCAGTTGATCGGGCACTACGCGCAAGTGCTGGCCGCGCGGCAGCGGACGGTGGTGGCGGCATGACCGGCACAACACCGCGCGACGGGACCGGGGAGTCGCTGCGGATCGTGCGGCTCGCGAACTTCGTGGCGCCCGCGTCGGGAGGGCTGCGCACCGCGCTGCGTGAGCTCGGCAAGGGCTTCCGGGCGGCGGGCCACCAGCCCGTCCTCGTCGTCCCCGGTGAGCGCGCCGACGACCGGGAGACCGAGCAGGGACGGGTGATCACCCTGCCCGGGCCGCTGCTGCCCGGCACCGGCGGCTACCGCGTGCTCACCGACCGGCGGCGGGTGGCCCGGCTGCTGGAGAGGCTCGCCCCGGACCGCCTGGAGGTCTCTGACCGGACGACCCTGAGGTGGACCGGCAAGTGGGCGCGGCGGGCCCGCGTCCCGGCGGTGATGGTCTCCCACGAGACCGCCGACGGCGTGCTCAGGACCTGGGGCCTGCCGGAAGGCGCGGCCCGCCGTGCTGCCGACGCCCTCAACGTCCGTACGGCGCACACCTTCTCGCGTGTCGTGTGCACCACGGAGTTCGCCGAGCGGGAGTTCGTGCGGATCGGCGCCCGCAACGTCGTACGGGCCCCGCTGGGCGTCGACCTGGCCGAGCGGCATCCAGCGCTGCGCGATCCCGGGCTGCGGGCCCGGCACGCGCGCGTGGACGAGACGCTGCTCGTGATGTGCTCCCGGCTGTCCGTCGAGAAGCGGCCCGGCACGGCGCTGGACGCCCTGGAGGCGCTGCTGCGGCGCGGGCGGCGTGCGGTGCTCGTGGTGGCCGGGGACGGGCCGCTGCGGGCGCGGCTCGAACAGCGCGCGCGGGACCGCGGCCTGCCGGTCACCTTCCTGGGTCATGTCTGCGACCGGGGGCTGCTCGGCGCGTTGCAGGCGTCCGCCGACGTGTGCCTGGCGCCCGGGCCCGCCGAGACGTTCGGGCTCGCGGCGCTGGAGGCGATGGCCTGCGGCACGCCCGTGGTGGCGAGCGCGTCGTCCGCGCTGCCCGAGGTGATCGGTTCGGCGGGCGCCGTCGCGGCGAACCACGGGGAGTCCTTCGCGGACGCCGTGGACCTGCTGACCGAACGCCCCGAACCGGACCGCAGGGAGGCGGCACGCGCGCGTGCGGAGTGCTTCGGGTGGGGCACGGCCGTCGCGGCGTTCCTCGCGGCGCACGACGCGACCGTCCTGCGGCGTTCGTCCGCGCCCCGGGGCGCGGCATGAGACCCGCCGGCTTCGTCGCCCTCGGCGACTCGCTGACCGAAGGCGTGGGCGACCCGGTCGGCGCCGGGTGGCGCGGCTGGGCCGCTCTGCTCGCCGCCGGGCTCGCCGAGCACCCGGTCCCCTTCACCAACCTCGCCGTGAGCGGGGCGCAGACCCACGAGGTCCTCGAGAGCCAGCTGCCGGCCGCGCTGGCGCTGCGGCCCGGCCTCGTCTCCGTCGTCATCGGCGTCAACGACACCCTGCGCTGCACCTTCGACATCCACGCCGTGGCCGCCCGGCTCGACACGGTGTACTCGGCCTGCTCCGAGCAGGGGGCGGTCCTGCTCACGGCGTGCCTGCCGGACCCGGGCGCGATGCTCGGGCTGCCGGGGGCGCTGGCGCGTCCGCTGGCCCGGCGGCAGTGGGCGGTGAACACGGTGGTCCACGCGCTGTCCGAGCGGTACGGAGCCGTGCACCTGCATGCGTGCGAGGGCGACTGGATCACCGACCGGGCCCTGTGGAGCGCGGACCGGCTGCACCCCGGCGAGCGGGGGCACCGGCAGTTGGCGTCGCGTTTCCACGCCCTGCTGGTGCGGCACGGTCTGGCGACGGGGCCCGCTCCCTCGCCCGAACCGGAGCTCCCCGCGCCCACCAGGGCGGCGAGCCTGTGGTGGCTGGCCACCGCCGGCACCGGCTGGGTGGCCCGCCGGTGCACCGACCTGCTGCCGCAGCTGCTGACCCTCGCCGCCGACGAAATGCGGCACCGCGCGCGGGGCACGAGCGCCCGGCTCGACCTGCGGGCCTCCGCGGCGGTGTCGGCGGCACTGGCCGCGCTGTCGGTGGGGGAGCGGCAGCCGGACCCCGCCTAGCGTCGCCGGCGTGCTTCAGAAGACCTTCCCCGGGGCATCCTCGCCGGTGTCTGCGAGGCCCATGTCAGCGGCGGCGCACCGCCACGAAGCGGACGGGTGTGCCGGGGACGGCCTGGGCGGCGGCCGGGAGGTCGGTGGCGCGGACCACGGCGATCACCGGGTAGCCGCCGGTGGTCGGGTGGTCGGCCAGGAACACCACCGGTCTGCCGTCGGGCGGGACCTGCACCGCGCCGAGCACCATGCCCTCGCTGGGCAGTTCGTCCGTCCGGGCCCGCGGAAGGGCGGGTCCGGACGTACGCAGCCCGATGCGGTTGCCGGCGGGGGAGACGTGGAACGTGCGTGAGGTGAAGGTCCGTAGGGCCTCTGGTGTGAACCAGCCGTCGCGCGGGCCGAGGGTCACGTGCAGGACGAGTTCGGCCGGGGGTGCGGGCTGTGGGGCGACGTCCACGCGCGCGTGCGGCTCCCGGGGGCTGCCCAGCGGCAGGACGGTGCCGTCGGTGAGGGGCGCCGGGCCGAGGCCCGACAGCAGGTCGGTCGAGCGACTGCCGAGCACCGGCTCGACGGTGATGCCTCCGGAGACCGCCATGTAGCTGCGCACACCGGTCACGGCCGGTCCGACGTCCAGCAGCGCCCCGGCCGGAACGCTCACCGGCGCACTCCAGGCGACCGGGCGTCCGTCCACCGTGACCCGGCAGGACGCTCCCGTGACCGCCACGATGACCGCCGAACGGGGCCGTACGGCACAGCCGTCGAGGGTCGTCTCCAGCACCGCCGCCTCCGGCGGGTTGCCGGCCAGCCGGTTGGCGAGTGCCGCCGCGGGCCCGTCCAGGGCGCCGGAGCGCGGCACACCGAGGTGGGCGTGCCCGGGGCGGCCCCGGTCCTGCACGGTGGTCAGGGCCCCGGCCCGGACGACGGCGAGCGCGCGGTCCGTCATGCCGTCTCCGCCTCGACCGGGACGAAGCGCACGCGCGTGCCCGGCGAAAGCAGCGCCGCGGGTACGCGTGCGTGGTCCCACAGCACTGCCTCCGTGGTGCCGATCAGCTGCCAACCGCCCGGCGACGAGCGCGGATACACGCCCGTGTACGGGCCGGCCAGCGCCACCGAGCCGGCCGGGACCGCCGTGCGCGGGGTGGCCCGGCGCGGCACGTCGTAACGCGGCGGCAGGCCCGTGAGATAGCCGAAGCCGGGTGCGAACCCGCAGAAGGCGACGCGGAACTCGGTGCCCGCGTGGATGCGTCCGACCTCGCGGGCGGGCACACCCCAGTGGGCGGCGACGTCGGCCAGGTCCGGGCCGTCGTAGCGGACCGGGATCTCCACCACCTCGCGCGTGCGTGGCGGAGCGGGGGGCACCTCGGTGGCGGTCAGTTCACAGGCCAGGCGGGCCGGGTCGGGGAGGCCGTCGAGCAGGACCGTGCGCGCCGCGGGCACGATCTCGCGGACCGACAGCGTGCCCTCCGCCCGGCGGCGCAGCAGCTCGGCGTGCAGCGCCTGGGCCTCGTCGCCCGAGGAGACCTCGACCAGCAGCGCGTCCTCGCCCACGGGCAGCACCTTCATGCGAAGGCCTCCACCCGGACACCCGAGGCTTCCAGCCGCTCCCGGACGCGGCGGGCCAGGTCCACCGCGCCGGGCGTGTCGCCGTGCAGGCACAGGGACCGCGCGCGTACCTGGATGCGGCGACCCGCGTGGGAGGTGACCTCCCCGGAGCGGGCCAGGTCCAGCGAGCGAGCCACGACGGCCTCCGGATCGGTGATCACGGCTCCCTCCCGGGAGCGCGGCACGAGCGTGCCCTTGTCGGTGTACGCCCGGTCCGCGAACGCCTCCGTGACGACCGGCAGTCCGGCCTTTGCGGCCAGCTCCAGCAGCCGAGAGCCGGGCAGTCCGAGCACGGGCAGGGCGGCGTCCGCGAGGAGCACGCCGTCGACGACCGCGGCGGCCTGCTCCTCGTCGCGCACGACCCGGTTGTAGAGCGCGCCGTGCGGTTTGACGTACGCCACGCGGGCGCCGGCCGCGCGGGCGAAGACCCCCAACGCGCCGATCTGGTAGGCGACTTCGGCCGCCAGCTCGGCGGGCGGCACGTCCATCGCGCGCCGCCCGAACCCGGCCAGGTCCCGGTAGGCGACCTGGGCGCCGATCCGTACCCCCCGCTCGGCCGCCAGCTCGCACACCCGCCGCATGGTGGCCGCGTCCCCGGCGTGGAAGCCGCAGGCCACGTTGGCGCTTGTGACGACGGACAGCAGGCCCTCGTCGTCGGTGAGCCGCCAGCGGCCGAAGCCCTCGCCGAGGTCGGCGTTCAGATCGATCGGGGTCATGGCTCCTGTCAGTCTCCTTCTCAGGCCACGCGGTACTGCTCGTCGCGGGCGTCGGTGAGGAACATCTGCCCGGGTGCGTGGGTGATGGCGAACGGCGGGCGTGAGGCCATCACCGCCGCCTGCGGGGTCACCCCGCAGGCCCAGAACACCGGGATGTCGTCCGGTTCGGCGTCCACGGGGTCGCCGAAGTCGGGGCGGCCGAGGTCGTCGATGCCCAGCCCCGCGGGATCGCCGCAGTGGACGGGCCCGCCGTGCACCGCGGGCAGCAGGCTGCTCTCCCGGATCGCCGCCGACAGGTGCCGCGGCGGCACCGGCCGCATGGACACCACCACGGGCCCGTGCAGCCGCCCCGCCGGGCGGCACTGCCAACTGGTCACGTACATGGGAACGTTCCGGCCCTGCTCGACGTGCCGGATGGGCACGCCCGCCTCGGTCAGCGCCCACTCGAAGGTGAAGCTGCAGCCGATCAGGAACGACACCAGGTCGTCCCGCCAGTGGGCGCGCACGTCCGTCGGCGCGTCGGCCAACTCGCCGTCCCGCCATACCCGGTAGCGCGGCAGGTCGGTGCGCAGGTCCGCGCCGTCCGCGAGCACCGTCGTGAAGGCCCCGGCGTCCGTGACGTCCAGGACGGGGCACGGCTTGGGGTTGCGCTGGCAGAACAGCAGCATGTCGTACGCCCAGTCGGCGGGCACCGAGATCAGGTTGGCCTGGGTGTGGCCGGCCGCGACCCCGGCGGTGGGGCCCGTCAAGCCCGCCCGGAAGCGCGCCCGGGCCGTTTTCGGGCTCCACGCGTGCGCGTGCTCGTCGACGAGGACCACGGGGCGGTCCTCCGTGGCGGTAGGAGGCCTGGGCTGCGTACGGTTCACGTGAGCTCCTTCCCGCGCGTCTCCGGCAGCCCCAGCAGGGCCAGCGCCGCCAGTCCGTAGCCGATCGCGCCGAAGACCAGGGCGCCGCCCACACCCCAGCTGTCGGCCAGGAAGCCGACCGTCGTGGGGAAGACCGCGCCCACCGCGCGCCCGGTGTTGTACGTGAAGCCCTGTCCCGTGCCGCGCACCGCCGTCGGGTACAGCTCGCTCAGGTACGACCCGAAGCCGCTGAAGATCGCCGACATGCAGAACCCGAGCGGGAAACCGAGCACCAGCAGCAGGCTGTTGGCGCCGCTCGGGATGTTCGCGTACGCCAGGATGCACAGCGCCGACAGCAGGGCGAACAGCCAGATGTTGCGCCGACGGCCCAGCCGGTCGGTGAGGTACCCGCCGGTCAGATAGCCGATGAAGGCACCCGAGATCAGGAACGTCAGATAGCCGCCGGTGCCGACCACCGACAGGTCGCGCTCGGTCTTCAGATACGTCGGCACCCAGGTGGCCAGCGTGTAGTAGCCGCCCTGGACGCCGGTGGAGAGCAGCACGGCGAAGACCGTGGTGCGCAGCAGCCCGGGCTTGAAGATCGCCGCGAACGAGCCCTTGTGGGGGCTCCTCTCCCGTGCGGCGACCGCCTCCGGCGCGTCGTGCACACTGCGCCGCACCCACACCACCAGCAGGGCGGGCAGCGCACCGGTCCAGAACATGATGCGCCAGGCCAGGTCGTCGTCCACGAGCGAGAAGACCAGCGTGTACACGATCGCGGCCAGCGCCCATCCCACGGCCCACGAGCTCTGGATCGCGCCGAGGGTGCGGCCCCGGTGCTTGGCGCTCGCGTACTCGGCGACCAGGATCGCGCCGACCGCCCATTCACCGCCGAAGCCGAGGCCCTGCAGGGCGCGGAAGACCAGCAGCGTCTCGTAGTTCGGCGCGAAACCGCAGGCCACCGTGAACACGGCGTATGTGATCACCGTGAGCAGCAGGGCCTTGACACGGCCGATCCGGTCCGCCAGCACGCCCGCCAGGGCGCCGCCGATCGCGGAGACCACCAGCGTGACGGTCGTGAGCAGACCCGTCTGGCCGCTGTCCAGGCCGAAGTACGCGGCCAGCGCGACCATGCTCAGCGGCAGCGTGAAGTAGTCGTACGAGTCCAGGGCATAGCCGCCGAACGCGCCGGCGAAGGCGCGCCGTCCGCGCGGGCCGAGCGCGCGCAGCCAGCCCAACGCCCCGTCGTCGTCGGCGGGTTCGGCCGCGGCGGGGCGTGTGTCGTCGGGGAGGGCCTGGGGTGGAGGGGTCGTGCTCATGTGCACCTCGCAGAGGGAGGACGAAGGGTGCCTGGGGACGAGCAGCGCCGTGCGGAGCCGGCCGGTGCCGCGGTGAGGGCGGCGGCGCCGTGCGTAGCACCGTAGAGGATTGTTCAACGATCCCTCAATACTCATGTTGGTTCGTTCTTGGTATCTGCGATTGAATTCCGGCATGGCAGAGCAGCTGAAGGATCTCGCCGACGACCGTGCGCTCCTCGGGCGCACCAGCACCGCCGAACGGGTCTCGGACATCCTCAGGAGCCGGATCGCCGAGGGGTACTTCCCGCCCGGCACGCGGCTTTCGGAGGACAGCATCGGCGGTGCGCTGGGCGTGTCCCGCAACACGCTGCGGGAGGCCTTTCGGCTGCTCACCCACGAACGCCTGCTCGTCCACGAGCTCAACCGGGGCGTCTTCGTCCGGGTCCTGACCGTCGAGGACGTCGAGGACATCTACCGCACCCGTCGCCTCGTCGAGTGCGCCGTCGTCCGCGGACTCGGCGAGCCGCCGTACGCCCTGGACGCACTCGCCGGTGCCGTGGCGGAGGGACGCCGGGCGGCGCGCGAAGGTGACTGGAAAGCGGTGGGTACGGCCAACATCCACTTCCACCGGGAACTGGTGGCCCTCGCCGCCAGTGAGCGCACCGACGAGCTGATGCGCAGCGTCTTCGCCGAACTGCGTCTCGCCTTCCACGTGGTGGACGAGCCGCGTGCGCTGCACGAGCCGTACATCGCACGAAATGTCGCTATTCTTGAAGCCCTGCAGGCCGGGGAGCGCGACGAGGCCGAGCGGCTGCTCGCGGGCTACCTCGACGACTCGCTGAAGCGGGTCGTGGAGGTGTACCGGCGGCGGGTCGGGGACGACGCGGGCGTCTGAGCCCATCGGTGTGACGACGGTGACGCCGGGCGGCATCTGCGTCGTTTGGGTCGTTGTCAGACCGAGGACCTAGTCTGTGCACCGTGACTTCGCCTGCATCGACGGACAGCGTTCCGCCCCAGCTCAGCGCGGGGCCGCGCCCCGCACCGGGGCCGGCCGCCGACGAGGGACTGGCGCGGCGGCTGCGCGCGCTGGCCTGCACCGCGCCGCTGCACGACCTCGACGCGCGCAAGGCCAACCTCGCGGGCGAGTACTCGGTGTACGGCATGGCGGAGGTCGCCCTCGCGGCCATCGACCTCGTCACCCTGAACATGGACTTCGACACCGGCGCCGACCACGACCAGATCGTCGCCCGCCTCATCCCGCGCATCGCCGCCCAGGCCCCGCAGCGGCCCGCCGCCGAGCACGAGCGGGTGGCGCGCTGGGTCCTGGAGAACCTGATCAACGTCGGCAGCGTCGACCGCGGCTTCCGCGCGGTGTACGGCACGTTCGGGCCGGACGGCACCTATGTGCGCCGCGACTACGACTTCAAACTGATCGAGGAGGTGCCGGGCCCGGGCGGCACCGTCTACCTCCGGACGACGGACGAGGCGGTCAACGTCCTCGTCGGCGCCCTCGACACCGACGTCACCAGCGCGCAGATCGCCGCCGAGGTCAAGCTGGAGGTGCTGATCAGCCGCGGCCGTCTCGCCGACGCGCAGCTCGCGGCCGAACAGGCCCGGTACCGGACCGTTCAGTACTCGGAGACCCTGCGCAGGGCGCTGGAGGCGACCCGGCGCAACGTGCGCGCGGTGGACTGGCTCAACGCCGTGCCCGACATGATCGCCGAGGCCCTCGACCACGTCGCCGACCGGTACCGCCACGAGAACGCGATCCTCACCAACATCCGCAAGGCCCGCGACGAGTCCGAGGAGCCCGAGCACAAGCGGCGCGCGGCCGAGTTGGTGGACATCGTCAAGGACTGCATCCGCCGGCACACCCAATTGCAGTCGCGGCTGCTGGAGGCGGGACCCCTGTTCCGCGCCGAGCAGGACCGGCAGGCCTTCGCCACGCCCGCCCACACGTCGGGGATCGACCTGTACGGCCAGCTCGTCGCGCCTGTCCTGCCGCTGCCCGTGGAGCAGGCGGTCCGGGTCACCGACGCCTTCTTCGCGCGCGGCACCGGGCTGCGCACACCGGTGTCCGTCCGGGTCGGCGACCTCGTCGACCTGCTGCTGACCCCGCCCGTGGAGCGGGAGCACCTGGGCGCCGAGATGCCGGAGCCCGACCTGATCGCCACCCCGGACGACAGCCGGTTCAGCGAGGAGCAGCTGGCGGCCGCGACCGAGCTGCTCGACCTGCCGGCCGACGCCCCGCGCCGCCTGTCGGGGCTGCTGGCCGAGGCCCGCAGACGGGACCCGGAACTGCCGTACCTGGTGGCCTTGTTGGCGATCCACGCGGCCAGTCCGCCGGTCGGCACGGCCTACCGCCAGGGCGAGCAGAAGCTGCTGTTCGCCGTGGACGACGGCACGGAGCTCGACGATCCCGAGTTCGGCGGGGCCGACCTGATCGTGGGGACGGCCCTGCTGGACGCGGCCGGGATGGCGGCCGACAGGACCGAGGCAGCATGAGTCAGCACCAGCGCACCAAGGAGCTTCTACCGTGAGCGAGCACGTCGAGTGGAGTGAGCCGGAGGCCCCCGCCGCGTCGGCGAGCGCCGCCGTCACCCCCGCCGACGCCGCCGACGCCGCGAGGCTCGTCGCCTTCGGGCTGCAGCCCAAGCTCCAGCCGGCCCGTGACCAGGAGTACGCGGACCTGCTGCGCCGGTACCGCGAGGACCCGCAGTTCGCGCGGCTCGCCGACGCCGTGGCGACCGGTCTCGGGCTGATCGTCCTGGAGGTGTCCCCGCGCGCGGGCATGGCGGTGACCGCCGCCGAGGACTCCGTCTTCGCCGTCCGCATGGGGGACTACGCGCGTCGTACGTCCGCCGACTCCGGGGACCGGTTCCTGCACGGACTGGCCCATCTCGCCGTCGCCGCCCTGGCGTTCCCGCGCCCCGAGGACCTGGCCGACGACGGCTACATCGGACGTGTGACCGTCAACGGCGTCGACGCCTTCGTGCGGCAGGCCTGCCACCGGCTGGAGGAACGGGCCGCAGAACAGGGCGAGAACACCGACCCGGCCACCGACGCGCCCGGACTGGAGGCCGCCTGGCGGATCTGGGCCAGACGCAGCGCGACCGGCGCCACCAAGGACGCGCGCCGGCTCGCGGGCTCCACCACCGGCATCGTCGCCAAGGCCGTCGCCTTCCTCACCGACTCCGGCTTCCTGCAACGCACCGGCGACGACAACGGCGGCACGTACCGCACGACGGCCCGCTACCAGTTGCAGGTGCGCGACATGGCCGGCAGCGCCGCCATGGCCGAGCTGCTGGATCTCGGCGTCGTCCCGGTGTCCGACGGCACACCGACCCTGCTGCCCGCCGAGGAGAGCGACGACCTGGAGCTGGTGGCCGACGCCGGGCTGCCGTTCCACTCGCCCTGACCACGCCCGCAACCCTCCGGTCGCGCGAACTTCCCTTTTCTGCCGAAGACTTACGAGAGTCCGCCATGTACGAGCTGTCCCGGGTCCGCCTCTACTCCATCGGTCCCGCCGGTGCGCGCTACGCCGACACCGTGCTGGACCTGCGGGGCGTGGGCGATGTCGTACCCGACCCCGCGCCGACCCAGGCGGAGTTCTTCGAGGAGGAGCCCGTCGGCCCGCCGCGGCGGCCCGCGCCCGCCGGTGTGCTCTTCCTGGAGAACGGCGGCGGCAAGTCGGTGCTGCTGAAGCTGATCTTCTCGGTGATGCTGCCGGGCCACCGCAACACCCTCGGCGGCGCCAGCTCCGGCGTGCTGCGCAAGTTCCTGCTCGCCGACGACTGCGGGCACGTGGCGCTGGAGTGGCAGCACGTGCTGACCGGCGAGTGCGTCGTCGTCGGCAAGGTCAGCGAGTGGCGGGGCCGGCAGGTCTCCAACGACCCGCGCAAGTTCGCCGAGGCCTGGTACTCCTTCCGGCCCGGCCCCGGCCTCAGCCTCGACAACCTCCCTGTCGCCGAGTCCACCGCCGTACGGCCGCCCGTCGAGGGCCAGTCGGGCGCGCGGGGACGGCGCCGCACCATGAAGGGCTTCCGGGACGCCCTCACGGAGGCCGGCAAGACCTACCCGCACCTGGAGGTGCACTGGGAGGAGATCCACGAGCGCTGGACCGAGCACCTCGGCGACCTCGGCCTGGACCCCGAACTCTTCCGCTACCAGCGGGAGATGAACGCCGACGAGGGCGAGGCCGCCGGCCTCTTCGCCGTGAAGAAGGACTCCGACTTCACCGACCTGCTGCTGCGCGCCGTCACTGACACCCGGGACACCGACGGGCTCGCCGACCTGGTCGGCGGCTTCGGCAACAAGCTGGGCCGGCGCGCCGAGCTGATCGCCGAGCGGGACTTCACGGCGGGCTCCGTGGATCTGCTCGGCCGGATCGTCGAGGCCACCGAGGCGCGCACGCGCGCGCGTGACATCCACACCGCCGCCGAGCGCCGTACACGGACCCTGGCCCGCAGGCTGTCCGCGCGCGGCGTCCGGGAGCGCGCCCGGGCCGGCGACCTGGCGCAGCGGGTCACCGCCGCCGCGTACGCCGTCACGCACGCCGAGGCGGCCCGCGAGCGCAGCGCGCTGATCTCGGCCGAACTCGCCTACCGCAACGCCTCCCTGGCACTCGCCGCGGCCGAGAAGGCCGCCGCCGCGCAGAAACGGGAGCTCGCCGACGCACGGACGCTGTACTCCGCCTGGCAGGCCGCCGAGGCCGTGCTGCGCCACCGCGCCGCCGCCGACCGCGTCGCGCGCGTGTCCGCCGCGATCCAGGAGGCCGAGCGGGACGCCGCCCCCGCGCTCGCCGCCCGCGCCAAGGCCGCCGTCGACCTCGTACGCGCCCTGCACGCCGCAGCCGAGAGCGCCGAGAACCTCGCCAACGAGGAGGAGGAGCGCTCCGCCGCCCTTCAGGAGGCGAGCGACTCCGCCTACCGGGAGTCCACCGCCGCCGCCACCCAGGCGCAGCGCGCCCGCAGCGAGATCGGGCATCTGCGGCAGCGCCTCACCGAGGTCGAGCAGGAGACGGCCGAGGCCGTACGGGCCGGCTGGCTCGACGACAGCGCGCCCGACGCCGACCCGGCCCGTGCCGCACTCGCCGCCAGCGACGCCGAGAAGACGGCGGTCGCGGCCTGGGACACGGCACGCGAGGTGGCCCGCAGGGCCACCGAGCACGCGCGCGAGGCGGCCGCCGCCGAGACCCGCGCCGAACTCACCGCCGCCCGCGCGGCCGACGCCGCCACGGCGGCGGAGCGGGCGCACCAGGCGGAGCGCCGCACCGCCGAGGCGCTCGCGGGCGAGGAGCGGCTGGCGGAGCTGCTGAGCCTGGGCTCAGGGACGGGCCCCGGAATTCCGCAGCCCCGCCACGAGACGTCCGGTGAGGCGGCCGAGCTGCCCAGGACCGGTGAGCGCGGGACCGGCGAGCAGGCCCTGACCCCCGAGGAACTGGACCGCTTCGCCGACGACCTGCGCGCCCTGCTCGACGACACCGTCTCCTCCGCCGAGCGGCAGCTGTTCGAGCTCCAGACGGCCGCCGCCGACGACGCCCGCATCCTCGGCGCACTCGGCGACGGCGGACTGCTGCCGCCCGGACCGGACGTGCTGGCCACGGTCGAGTACCTCGGCGAACACGGCATCCCCGCCCTGCCCGGTTGGCGCTATCTCGCCCAGGCCGTCGACCCCGCCGACCACGCACGCGTCCTGGCCGCCCGGCCCGAACTCGTCGACGGCGTGATCATCACCGACCCCGACTCCCACACACGCGCCCGGGAAGCCCTCAGCGACGCCGCGCTGCTGCCCCGCTCCGCCGTCGCCGTCGGCACGGCCGCCGCCCTGCTCGCCCCCACCCCGGCCCCGGACACCGACACCGGGGACGTGTTCCTCGTACCGCCGAACCCGGCCATGCACGACGAGCACGCCGCCGACGAGGAACGGCAGGCGCTGCGCGCGCGGGCCACCGAGCGGGACGAGGAGATCCGCCGGCTCGCCGCCCGGCTCGGCAAGGACCGTGAGCTGGCGGCCCGGCTCGCCTCCTGGCGCGCCGGCTGCCCCGCCGGCCGGCTCGCCGAGCTGGCGCGGACCGCGCAGGAAGCCCGCGCGTTCGCCGAGGAAGCCGAGGCCGAGCTGGCCGAGGCCCGCACCGTACGGGCGGAGGCCGACGAGGCCGCGGCCGAGGCCGTGCGGGTGCGCGACGAGCGGCAGGAGGCCGCGCAGAAGGCCCGGCGTGCCGCCGACGCCCTCGCCGGGCTGGCCTTCCGGCTGCGCGAACGGGCCGGCTGGCAGGCCAAGCTGCGCGAACTGGCCGATGAGGCCGCCGAGCAGGAGGCCCGCGCTCAAACCTGCCTGGAGCGGGCCCGCGCAGCCGACGAGGACCGGCGAGCCACCCAGCGCGCCGCCGACGACGCCCGCCGCACCGCGCGTGCGCTGCGCGCCGAGCGTTCCGAGATCGCGGGCGCCCCCGACGACGTACCGGAGGACGGCTCGCAGGCCCCGAAGGCGTCCCTGCCCGCCCTGCGCGAGGCCTACCGGGCCGCCTCCCAGGTGTACGAGAAGGTCGGCGTCGGCGCCGACCTGCGCGCCGAGCAGGCTCGCGCCGAGAGCGACGAGAGCGCGGCCCGCGCGGAGCTGGACCGGCTGAGCAACAAGGTCCGTACCCGCGCGGAACAGCTCCTGGAATCCCCCGACGGCTCCGACGGGCCCTCCCGGCAGGCCGCCGCCGCACGCGCGGAGGAGCTGGTGCAGCTCCTGGAGACCCGGATGTCGAGCGCGAGCGAGCAGCTCGGGCGGCTGCGCGGCGAGGCCGAGCGGCACGCGCCCGAGGACGGCGAGGCGCACACCGAACTGCCCGAGGAGCTGGTGCCGCGCGACGCCGAGCACGCCCAGTCCCTGCTGCGCACGGCCCAGGCCGAACTCGCCTCCCGCACCGAGGCGCTGACCCAGGCCCGGGAGGCGCACGCCGAGCTGCTCGAAGCCCACCGCGCCGCCGAGGACGCGGCGAGCGGCTTCGACGAGATCGCCGCCATGCTGCGGGACCTGCTGCGCGAGCACGCCCTGGAGGAGGAGCAGGAGGAGCCCGAGCCGTACCCCGGCACCCTGGAGGAGGCCCGCCAGTCGGCCGCCGAGGCCCGCCGGTCGCTGCGCGGCTGCGCCGCCGACCTGTCCGCCGCCGAGGCCGCCGTACGGGAGGCCGGCGACGTCCTCGTCCGGCACGCCAACTCCACGCGTTACGAGCAGGTCCGCACTCCGGCGCGGCAGCAGATCCGCGAACTGCCCGCCTCCGCGCTGCCCGAGCACGCCCAGAAGTGGGCGGACGCCTTCGCGCCCCGACTGCGGGTCCTGACGGACGAGTTGGAGCAGCTGGAGCGCAACCGTGACTCGATCGTGGACCGGCTGCGGGGACTGGTCGAGTCGGCCCTGGCCACCCTGCGGTCGGCCCAGCGGCTCTCCCGGCTGCCGGAGGGCCTCGGCGAGTGGTCCGGGCAGGAGTTCCTGCGCATCCGCTTCGAGGAGCCCGACCAGGCCACGCTCACCGAGCGGCTCGGCGAGGTCGTCGACGAGGCGACCCGCGCGGCCGTCAAGAAGAACTCCGACCTGCGGCGTGACGGCATGTCCCTGCTGCTGCGCGGGGTCGCCGCCGCGCTCCAGCCCAAGGGCGTCGCCGTCGAGATCCTCAAGCCGGACGCCGTGCTGCGCGCCGAGCGCGTCCCCGTCGGCCAGATGGGCGACGTCTTCTCCGGCGGCCAGCTGCTCACCGCGGCCATCGCCCTGTACTGCACGATGGCCGCGCTGCGGAGCAACGACCGGGGCCGCGACAAGCACCGCCACGCCGGCACGCTCTTCCTCGACAACCCCATCGGCCGCGCCAACGCCACGTACCTGCTGGAGCTCCAGCGGGCCGTCGCCGACGCGCTCGGTGTCCAGCTGCTCTACACCACCGGCCTGTTCGACACGACCGCGCTCGCGGAGTTCCCGCTGGTCATCCGGCTGCGCAACGACGCCGACCTCAGGGCTGGGCTGAAGTACATCAGTGTCGAGGAACACCTGCGGCCGGGACTGCCGCAGCAGGCACCGGCCGGTGCAGGGGAATCGGTGCACAGTGAGATCACGGCGACCCGGATGTTCAAGCGGCCCGCGCCGACGACCTGATCAGGAGGCGTCCTCCTTCAGCAGATCCGCGCACTTCTCGCCGATCAGCATCGTCGTGATGCACGGGTCGACCGTGACGAGGTCCGGCATCACCGAGCCGTCCACGACTCGCAGGCCCTCGACCCCTTGACCCGCAGTCGCGCGTCGAGCGGGGCCGAGGGGTCGTCGACCGCGCCCATTTTCACGGTGCAGGACGGGTGGTAGACGGTGTTGTGGGTCTTGTGGATGTAGTCGAGGAGCTCGTCGTCGGTCCGGGCGTCCGGCCCCGGGGCCAGTTCCGCGCCCGCCCAGCCGCTGAGCGTCGGCTGGGACGCGATCCGGCGGGCCAGCCGCAGCCCGTACGTCATCACCCGCACGTCGTGCTCGTGCGTGAAGTACCGCGGGCCCACCTTCGGCTTGTCCCGGTAGTCACGGGTCCGCTGCGGGCACGACGCCAACTCGTGCGCGAGGAGCAGCCGGTGCAGCCGACCGCGCTGTGACAACCCGCGTCCACAGCCCACCGCAGGCCACGGTCCGCCTCCCACCGGGACCGCTCGACCACGGGCTCGGATGCCGCGCGGGTCCTCACGAGTGCGACAGCTGTCCCGCTCCGCCCCGCCGACGTATCCGTTCCTGCGTCCGCTCGGCGGCCCGCGCCTGCCGACGGGCCCGGCGCCGTTCGCGCCGCAGCGCCCGGGCGGTGCTGCTCGGCGCCGACACCACGCCGTTGCGCTGGTTCCAGACCTGGCGCGTCACCCACACGTCGAGCGCTCCCCAGGTGGCCACCACCGTGCTGATCACACTGCTGATCACCATGGGGAAGGCCAGCCACGAACCGGCCATCGTGCACAGGAAGGCCACCATGGCCTGAATCAGTGTCACCGAGACCAGGAGGACCGCCCGTACAGCCGCGGTCCGCACGGGGTCCGGCAACCGGCGACGCCGCGCCGGCTCCTCGACCCACAGGGGCCGGTAGTACGGCTGCGGCTCTCCGCGCACCCCGCCGTCGTCACCGGCCACGGCCGCGTTGTCGCGCGCGCCCGCCCGTGGTGGGGCAGCAGCCGCCTCCCGGTCAGTCGCCGGCCCGTCCTCCCGGACCACCGCCCATATCCCGGAAGCCGGTCCGCTCTCGCGGGTCATGGCCTGTTCTTCCCCCGACGGCACGGTCGAGGCCACCGCCGTCTCCTGACCGGCCGCCGTCCCGCTGCCGGTGACCGCCGCCGGAGCCTGCCGTCCGTCAGCCGCCTCACGCCCGGCCCCGGGACTGTCCCGATCCCGCCCTTCGACTTCTCGCCGCGCCGTCACCTGCGTCGCCGGGCCTTCCCCGGTCCCCTTGCGCCGCTCCGCCGTGCCCATCACCGTGTCACTCCCCACCGCCAGCAGACCGCTCGTCGGCGTCCTGAGACGCGACTCCCCAGTGGCTGCCCGGCTTGCGCTGTTTTACGCCGCCCAGGTGCGGGACGCGGCTCCTGTGGCCGATTCCGCCCCCATTTCCCATAGGCAAGGACGAACGACACGTCACGAAGATTCCCACGGAGGGAAAAATTTCGGCCAACAGACCGGACAGGTTAAGGGGGTTGGTCCGCGCGACCACCACCGCGTTCCGGCGGCAATCTCCCGTAATGGCCGGACAACTCACCCGGCCTCGTGTCCTGTACGGAGGTTCAGCTTCCGGACCGGCCTTCGAGATACTCACGCGTCGGTAGTAGGCTCGCGCCGTTTGCTGACGTACGTGTGTACCCCCTGTCGCTCAGGGGGCTGAGCTGGGGGAGGCCATGCGCTTTCGCGGGAAGTCCATCCGCCGGAAGATCGTGGCGCTGCTTCTCGTGCCGCTGGTGTCCCTGACCGGGATCTGGGCGTTCGCCACGGTACTCACGGGGCGTCAGGCGAGCGACCTGTTCAATGTGTCGTCCGTCGTGGAGAAGATCGCCTACCCCGTCGAGGACACCGTCCGTGTCCTGCAGCAGGAGCGGCGCCAGACCCTCGTGTACCTCGCCGATCCCCGTGCCTCCGACGGGCTCGCCGCGCTCCGGCGCAGCCGGGCCGCCACCGACGAGGCGGTCGCCGGGATCCGCGCGAACGCCGAGGACCCGGACGTGCGCGACGCGATGGGCACGGACACGGACGAACGGCTCACCGCCGTCCTGGACGCCTTCGACGGCATCGACTCCCTGCGCCGCAGTGTGGAGGACGGCACCGTCAACCGCGTCCAGGCCCTCGACCTCTACAACCGGCTGGTCGACCCCTGCTACGTCCTGCTCGCCGACCTCCACGTCGTTGACAACGTCGAGCTGGACAAGCAGTACCGCGCCCTGGTCAACCTCGCCCAGGCCCGCGAGCTGCTCTCCCGTGAGGACGCCCTGCTCGGCTCCGCTCTGATCGTCGGCCGGATCACACGGGGCGAAGCGCGGGACATCTCCGATCTCGTGGCCCAGCGCTCCCAGATGTACGACGTCAGCCTGCCCCTGCTGCCTGCCTCCGAACGCGACCGGTACGAGACCTTCTGGAAGAACGCCTCCTCCGCTCCGCTGCGCGTGGCCGAGGAAGCCGCTGTCTCGTCCGGGTCCGGCACCCCCAGCGGCGTCACCGCCAAGAGCTGGGACAGCGCGGCCGGCAACGTGCTCGAGGAACTGGCCGCCCTCAACGACCAGGCCGCGGACCGCTACCAGGACCGCGTCCATCCGGTCGCGATGAACGTCATCGTCAAGGCTGTCATCGCCGGCGTCCTCGGACTGATCGCCCTCCTTCTCTCCCTCTTCCTGTCCGTGCGCGTCGGACGCACCCTCATCCGAGACCTGCGGCAACTGCGCCTGGAGGCCCATGAGGCGTCCGGCGTCCGGCTGCCCAGCGTGATGCGCCGCCTGTCGGCCGGCGAACAGGTCGACGTCGAGACCGAGGTCCCGCGCCTGGAGTACGACAAGAACGAGATCGGCGAGGTCGGCCAGGCCCTCAACACCCTCCAGCGCGCCGCCGTCGAGGCCGCCGTCAAACAGGCCGAACTGCGCGCCGGTGTCTCGGAGGTCTTCGTCAACCTCGCCCGCCGCAGCCAGGTGCTGCTCCACAAGCAGCTCACCCTGCTCGACGCGATGGAGCGCCGCACCGAGGACACCGAGGAACTCGCCGACCTGTTCCGCCTGGACCACCTGACCACCCGCATGCGCCGGCACGCCGAGGGCCTGGTGATCCTCTCCGGTGCCGCGCCCTCCCGGCAGTGGCGCAAACCCGTCCAGCTCATGGACGTCGTACGCGCCGCCGTGGCCGAGGTGGAGGACTACGAGCGCATCGAGGTCCGCCGTCTGCCGCGTATCGCCGTCACCGGCCCGGCGGTCGCCGACCTCACCCACCTCGTGGCGGAACTCCTGGAGAACGCCACGGTGTTCTCGCCGCCGCACACCGCCGTGCAGGTCCTGGGCGAGCGGGTCGCCAACGGCTTCACCCTGGAGATCCACGACCGCGGACTCGGCATGACGGCCGAGGCGCTGCTGGACGCCAACCTGCGGCTCGCCGAGACACCGGAGTTCGAGCTCACCGACACCGACCGGCTCGGGCTGTTCGTGGTCAGCCGCCTCGCCCAGCGGCAGAACGTCCGGGTCTCCCTGCAGCCTTCTCCGTACGGTGGCACCACCGCCGTCGTCTTCGTCCCCGACGCGCTGCTCACGGACGACGTCCCCGACACCAACGGCATCGGCTTCCGCCTCGACCGGCCGCAGCTCACCAAGGACAGCGAGCCCCGGGAGAGCCGCCGCGCCGCGCTGTCCCAGGTGCCGGTCCAGCTGCCCGGGCTGCCCGCCTCGCTCCTGGACGGTCCGGTCGAGCTGGAGGCCCCCGTCGATCTCGACGCCCTCGACGACTTTCCCGACGCGCTGGACGACGAGGACGGCGAACACGGTGGCCTGTTCCGACCCCGCCGCCCCGGCAGCCGCGTCCCGGACGAGACCGCCGGGCGCCGCCGGGAGCCGCACCAGCAGGTGTCCGACTCCCGCGGCGCACCGGATCCCTCCGGCGCGGAGGACCAGCTGAACGCGCCGGTCCCGCTGCCCCGCCGTCGCACTCCGAAGCTGGTCAGCTCGCACGGCCGCCCGGTCACCGAGCAGCGGACCCGGCGGGAACGGACGGACGAGGAGACCGCGGTGGACGACAGCCGACCGGAAACGGACGCCCCGCTTTCCCTCCCGGCCCGCCGTCGTGGTGCCGAGCCCGCGAGCGGTCGGGGAGCGAACCGGCCGGGACCGGACCCCACCTCCCCGCTTCCGGCCCGCCGCCGTGGCGAGGCGTCCGCCGCAGGCCGCGGCACGAGCGTGCCCGGGCCGGAGCCCGCGGCTCCGCTCCCGGTCCGCCGTCTGGCCGAGGAGCCGCCGGCCGGCCGGGCGCCGGGCCAGTCGGAACCGGACGCCCCGCCCTCCCTGCCCGCGCGCCGTCGTGGCGCTGACCCGGCACGCCGGGTCAGCGACTCCGGCGACCGCGAAGGACCCACCGCCTCCCCGGCGGCGTCCGGCCGCTCCTTCGACGACCGGCCCGAAGGCGCCTTCCCCAGGCGCGCACACACCACAGGTACCACGCCGGGCGGCCCGGAGGACCCCCTCCGGCCGTCCGGGGACGGGCCGGAGGCCGACTCCGGCACCACACCGCTTCCCCGCCGCGTCCGGCAGGCCAACCTGGCCCCGCAGCTGAAGCGCGGCCACGACCGGCGCGCGGACGCCGGGGCCGACCCCGCCGAGCGGGACGCCGAGGAAGTACGCAGCCGTATGGCCTCGCTCCAGCGCGGCTGGCAGCGCGGCCGTGCAGAGAACGCCGAGGGCGACGACGCCCACAGCGGCACAGCACCACGAGGAACGACAAAGGGGGACGGTCGATGACCGCACCGAAGGCGACCGGCCACACCGCTGCCAACAAGGGTGAGCTGAACTGGCTCCTCGACGATCTGGTGGACCGCGTCGCGAGCATCCGCAAGGCCATTGTGCTCTCTGGAGACGGCCTGCCGACGGGAGTGTCCAAGGACCTGACCCGGGAGGACAGCGAGCATCTGGCCGCCGTCGCCTCCGGGTTCCACAGCCTGGCCAAGGGCGTGGGACGCCACTTCGAGGCCGGCAACGTCCGTCAGACGGTCGTCGAGCTCGACGACGCGTTCCTGTTCGTGACGGCCGCCGGCGACGGAAGCTGCCTCGCCGTCCTGTCGGACGCCGACTCGGACGTCGGACAGGTCGCCTACGAGATGACCCTCCTCGTGAAGCGGGTCGGCGTGCATCTGGGCACCGCCCCGCGCACCGATCTGCCCGCGGGCGGGTAGTGGGATGACATGAGCGCAGACGGTCAGGGAAGAAGCCACTGGTTCGACGACGAAGCCGGGCCGGTCGTCCGCCCGTACGCGATGACGCGTGGCCGCACCACGAGTGTGGGCCAGCACCGCCTCGACCTGATCGCGGTGGTCGTCACGGAACCCCACGCGCACGATGCGGAAGCGGACCCGGCCCTGTCCCCGGAGCACGTGGACATCGTCGGACTGTGCCGTCACACCCCGCAGTCGGTCGCCGAACTCGCCGCCGAACTCGACCTGCCGATCGGAGTGGTACGGGTCCTCATCGGGGACCTCGTGGACGCCAAGTACGTCCATGTGAACCGGCCCGTACCCCCTGCCGAACTGCCGGACGAGAGTATTCTTCGCGACGTGATCAACGGCCTGCGAGCGCTGTGAGCAGCGCGGAAGCGGGGTACTGACGTGACAGGCTGGCAGTTCTGGGTCGACCGAGGCGGCACGTTCACCGACATCGTCGCGCGGTGCCCGGACGGCCGGCTGCTCACGCACAAACTGCTGTCGGACAACCCGGCCCGGTACTCCGACGCGGCGGTCGCGGGCGTCCGCGCACTGCTGGACGGTTCCCGCGACCCCGTCGACGCCGTGCGCATGGGCACGACGGTCGCCACCAACGCGCTCCTGGAACGCAAGGGCGAGCGCACCGTACTGGTGATCACCCGGGGCTTCCGCGACGCCCTGCGCATCGCCTACCAGAACCGCCCGAGCATCTTCGCCCGCCGTATCGAGCTGCCCGAGCTGCTGTACGAACGGGTCCTCGAGGTCGACGAGCGCATCGCCGCGGACGGAACCGTCCTGCTCGCCCCCGATTTGGACGCTCTCGCCGGAGGCCTCCGCAGGGCCTACGACGACGGGATCCGCGCCGTCGCCGTGGTCTGCCTGCACAGCCACCTGTACCCGGCTCACGAGCAGGCCGTCGGGGAGCTCGCGGCAGGCGTCGGCTTTCCGCAGATCTCGCTGTCCAGCGAGGTCAGTCCGCTGATGAAGCTCGTCCCACGCGGGGACACCGCCGTGGTCGACGCCTACCTCTCGCCCGTGCTGCGCCGTTACGTCCAGCACGTCGCCGGCGCACTCGACGGCGTACGGCTGATGTTCATGCAGTCCAACGGCGGTCTCACCGAGGCCGGGCAGTTCCGCGGCAAGGACGCCATCCTGTCCGGGCCGGCCGGCGGCATCGTCGGCATGGCCCGTATGTCGCAGCGCGCCGGGTTCGACCGGGTCATCGGCTTCGACATGGGCGGCACCTCCACCGACGTCTCCCACTTCGCCGGTGAGTACGAACGCGTCTTCACCACACAGATCGCCGGCGTCCGGCTGCGCGCCCCCATGCTGGACATCCACACCGTCGCGGCCGGCGGCGGCTCGATCCTCCACTTCGACGGATCCCGCTACCGCGTAGGGCCGGACTCGGCGGGCGCGGACCCGGGGCCCGCCTGCTACCGGGGCGGCGGACCGCTCGCCGTCACGGACGCCAACGTCATGCTCGGCCGCATCCAGCCGGCGCACTTCCCGAAGGTGTTCGGACCGGACGGCGACCAGCCTCTCGACGAGGCACTGGTCCGCGAGCGCTTCACCGCCCTCGCGCGCGAGATCCGCGAGCGGACCGGCGACGACCGCACCCCCGAGCAGGTCGCCGAGGGCTACCTGCAGATCGCGGTCGCCAACATCGCGGGCGCCGTGAAGCGGATCTCCGTGCAGAAGGGCCACGACATCACCCGCTACGCCCTGACCACCTTCGGGGGCGCGGGTGGTCAGCACGCCTGCATGGTCGCCGACTCCCTGGGCATCCGCACCGTTCTCGTGCCGCCCATGGCCGGTGTCCTCTCCGCGCTCGGCATCGGCCTCGCGGACACCACCGCCATGCGGGAACAGTCCGTCGAAACCCCGCTCGAGCCGGCCTCGATGCCCGCCGTGCTCGAGACCGCCGACGACCTGGAAGCGGCGGCCCGCGCCGAACTCCTCGGCGAGGACGTCCCCGAGCACCGCATCACCGTCACCCGCCGTGCCCAGCTCCGCTACGACGGCACCGACACCACCCTCACCGTCGAGCTGACCGAGCCGGACGCGATGCGGGCCGCATTCGAAGCACGTCATCGCGCCACGTACTCCTTCACGCTCGACCGTCCGATCGTCGTCGAAGCCCTCTCCGTCGAAGCCACCGGCATCACCGAACCCCCCGATCTCTCCGCCCTCGCCCCCGGCGAGGGCACCCCCGACACCCCAACCGCCGCCCGGGAATCCGTCCGTCTCCACACGGGCGGCGCCTGGCGCGACGTCCCCCTGCACCGCCGCGAGGACCTGACCCCCGGCGAGGCCGTCACCGGCCCGGCGATCATCACCGAGTCCGGCGCCACCACCGTCGTCGACGACGGCTGGCAGGCCGCGGCCACCGACGGCGGGCATCTGGTCATGGAACGCGTCGCGGTCACGCAGAGTTCCGATGTCGACACGAAAGCCGACCCGGTCCTCCTCGAGGTCTTCAACAACCTCTTCATGTCCATCGCCGAACAAATGGGCGCCCGTCTGGAGTCAACGGCGCAGTCCGTCAACATCAAGGAGCGCCTGGACTTCTCCTGCGCCCTCTTCGACCCGGACGGCAACCTGGTCGCCAACGCCCCGCACATCCCCGTCCACCTGGGCTCGATGGGCACCAGCGTCAAAGAGGTCATCCACCGCCGCGGCACCGGCATGCGCCCCGGCGACACCTACGCCGTCAACGACCCGTACCACGGCGGCACCCACCTGCCCGACGTCACGGTGATCACCCCGGTGTTCGACACGCGGAACACCGACAGTGACCGGAGGGTCCTCTTCTACGTCGCCTCACGCGGCCACCACGCCGAGATCGGCGGCATCCAGCCCGGCTCGATGCCCGCGAACAGCCGCACCATCGACGAAGAGGGCGTCCTGTTCGACAACTGGCTGCTCACCGAGAACGGGCGCTTCCGGGAGGAGGAGACGTACCGCCTGCTCACCGAGGCGCCCCACCCCTCCCGCAACCCGAAGACCAACCTCGCCGATTTGCGCGCCCAGATCGCCGCCAACCAGAAGGGTGTCGACGAGGTCGGCCGGATGATCGACAACTTCGGGCTCGACGTCGTCCAGGCCTACATGAGGCACGTCCAGGACAACGCCGAGGAGGCCGTCCGCCGGGTCGTCGACGCCCTCGACGACGGCGCCTGCGCCTACGAGACCGACTCGGGCGCGATCATCCGGGTACGTGTGCGCGTGGACCGCGTCAACCGCTCCGCCACCATCGACTTCACCGGCACGTCGGCCCAGCTGCCCACCAACTTCAACGCCCCCGTCTCGGTCGTGAACGCGGCCGTCCTGTACGTCTTCCGCACCCTCGTCGACGACGACATCCCGCTCAACGACGGCTGCCTGCGTCCCCTGAAGATCATCGTCCCGCCCGGGTCCTTCCTCGCCCCCGAGCCCCCGGCCGCCGTCGTCGCGGGCAACGTGGAGACCTCGCAAGCCGTCACCGGCGCCCTGTACGCGGCCCTCGGCGTGCACGCCGAGGGCTCGGGAACCATGAACAACGTCACCTTCGGCAACGAACGGCACCAGTACTACGAGACCGTCGCCTCCGGCTCCGGCGCGGGCGACGGCTTTCCCGGCGCCTCCGTCGTCCAGACCCACATGACCAACTCGCGGCTCACCGACCCCGAAGTCCTGGAGTGGCGGCTGCCCGTCCGCCTCGAGGAGTTCGCGGTCCGGCGTGGCAGCGGCGGCGCCGGACGATGGCGAGGCGGCGACGGGGCGGTGCGCCGTATCCGGTTCCTGGAGCCCATGACGGTCTCCACCCTGTCGCAGCACCGCAGAGTGCCGCCCTACGGCATGGCGGGCGGCGCGCCAGGCGCGCTGGGCGCCAACCGGGTGCGGCACGCGGACGGCACGGTCACCGAGCTGGCCGGAAGTGACGCGGTGGACGTCGGCCCCGGCGACGTACTCGTCATCGAAACCCCCGGCGGCGGAGGATACGGCCCCCCGTCGCCCGACCCCCATCAAGCAGGAGAAGAGATCGATGATCTTCGGGCGTTCTGAGCGTGGCAAGCCGCCGGTCGAGCCCGTCACGCTCAAGATCCTGGTGGCCGGCGGCTTCGGGGTGGGCAAAACCACCCTCGTCGGCGCGGTGAGCGAGATCAGACCGCTGCGCACCGAGGAAGTGCTCACCGAGGCCGGGCGTCCGGTCGACGACCTCAGGGGAGTGGAGGGCAAGCACACCACCACGGTGGCCATGGACTTCGGCCGCATCACGCTCCGCGAGGACCTGGTGCTGTACCTGTTCGGCACCCCCGGCCAGGAGCGGTTCTGGTTCATGTGGGACGAGCTCTCCGAAGGCGCCCTCGGTGCCGTCGTGCTCGCCGACACCCGCCGCCTGGAGGACAGCTTCGCCGCCGTCGACTACTTCGAGCGGCGCTCCATACCCTTCGTCGTCGGCGTCAACTGCTTTGAGGGAGCCGCCCGCTACCCGGCCGAGGACATCCGCCAGGCCCTCGACCTCGACCCCGAGGTACCGCTGCTGATGTGCGACGCACGCGACCGTGAGTCGGTCAAGGAGGTCCTCATCGGCGTCGTTCAGCACGCGATGGCGCAGGCGGCCGACCGGCGCCAGGCCGTCACCACCTGAGGCCGAAGCGCGGCCCGTACGCCCTGCCGGGGCGGCTCGCGCGCCTGGCCTGGTGGCCCGAATCGCCGTGGGGGCGGCTCGTGCGCCTGGCGTGGTCGCCGGTACCGCCGTCGACACGGCCCGTACCCCCGCCGACAGGGGTACGGGCCGCAGTCCGGAACGGCACGCCACGCGCGCGTGCCTACTCCTCACCCTCCTCCAGCCAGCCGAAGCTGCGCTCCACGGCCTTGTGCCAGTTGCGGTACTGGCGGTCCCGCACCGACGCGTCCATGGACGGCGTCCACTCGACGTCCTTCTGCCAGTGCGCCTTGAGCTCGTCGGTGTCGTTCCACACGCCCGTCGCGAGCCCGGCCGCGTACGCCGCGCCCAGGCAGGTGGTCTCCGAGACCTTGGGCCGGACCACGGGCACGTCGAGGACGTCGGCCTGGTGCTGCATCAGCAGGTTGTTCTTCGTCATGCCGCCGTCCACCTTCAGGGTCGTGATCCGCACCCCGGAGTCCTGGTACATGGCGTCCACGACCTCACGTGTCTGCCAGCTCGTCGCCTCCAGCACCGCACGCGCCAGGTGCGCCTTGGTGACGTACCGGGTGAGCCCGGTGACGACACCGCGCGCGTCGGACCGCCAGTACGGCGCGAACAGGCCGGAGAACGCGGGCACGATGTACGCGCCGCCGTTGTCCTCCACGCTCGCCGCGAGCGGCTCGATGTCGTCGGCGGTGGCGATGATGCCGAGCTGGTCGCGGAACCACTGCACCAGCGCGCCCGTGATGGCGATCGACCCCTCCAGGCAGTAGACCGGCGCCTCGTCGCCGATCTTGTAGCCCATCGTGGTCAGCAGTCCGCTCTTCGACGGCACGGGCCGGTTGCCGGTGTTCAGCAGCAGGAAGCTGCCCGTGCCGTAGGTGTTCTTCGCCGTGCCCACGTCGTAGCAGGCCTGACCGAACACGGCGGCCTGCTGGTCACCCAGCGCGGAGGCGACGGGCACGCCGGCCAGCTGGCCGACGGCCGTGCCGTACACCTCGGCCGAGGACCTGATCTCGGGCAGCATCGCCTCGGGAATGTTCATCGCCGAGAGGATCGAGGAGTCCCACTGGAGGGTCTCCAGGTTCATCAGCATGGTGCGCCCGGCGTTGGTCACGTCGGTGACGTGCTTCCCGCCGTCCGTGCCGCCGGTGAGGTTCCAGATCAGCCAGGAGTCGATGGTGCCGAAGGCGATCTCGCCGCGTTCGGCGCGCGCCCTGAGGTCGGGCACGTTGTCGAGCAGCCAGGCCGCCTTGGGCCCGGAGAAGTAGGTGGCCAGCGGCAGGCCCGTCTGCTCGCGGAAACGGTCCTGCCCGTGCGAGCCGCCCAGTTGGTTGCACAGGGCCGCGGTGCGCGTGTCCTGCCACACGATCGCGTTGTGCACCGGTTTGCCGGTCGTGCGGTCCCACAGCAGCGTGGTCTCCCGCTGGTTGGTGATGCCGAGCGCGCTGACCTGGTCGGCGCGCAGCCCGGCCTTGGCGATCGCCCCGGCCACCACCGCCTGTGTCTTGGACCAGATCTCGGTGGCGTCGTGCTCGACCCAGCCGGGTTTGGGGAAGATCTGGCGGTGCTCGCGCTGGTCGACGGCGACGATCGCGCCGTCCTGGTTGAAGACGATGCAGCGGCTGGAGGTGGTGCCCTGGTCGATTGCGGCGACGTACTTCTCGGAGTTGTCCGTCATGGCTACCCCTTGCGATGGTCAGAAGGCTGCGTTGTGGATGAGAGCCGCGAGAACTCCGCCGATTCCAGGCCCCACGACCGGTACCCAGGCGTACTCCCGGTCGGACGTGCCCTGGTGCGGGATCGGGAGGAACTGGTGCACGATGCGCGGACCGAGGTCACGTGCCGGGCCGGTCGCGTGCCGGGCGGGTCCACCGAGCGAGAGGCCGATACCGACGACCACGAGGGACCAGCAGGATCGAGATGCCGGAGCCGTGGAGTCCTGCCGCTTCTCCCCGGATCTGTCCGAAGCCGACGCCCTGGCCGGTCCTGTGGCCGCCGACCAGCGCGAGGAGGGGCAGGACTTCGGTCCAGCACCGTGTCGACGGCCGGGCCGAGGGGGACAGCGGGGTCGACGTGTCCGCCTGACAGCGGGGCGGCGGTGTACGCGCCGGCCAGGACACCGAAGCCCCAGCCGAACGTGATGGCGGTCCGACCCGACGCACGGGCCTTGGAGGACCTGAGGGTGACAGCGGCGCACACTCCGGCGCCGAAGAGAATCAGGATCGCCGTACCGAATGATCTCGCCGACGAAGAGGTCTGCGTTGCTCATGGCGGCTCCTTGGCCCTGGCCCGGGATGCCGGCCCGGTCCTCCGTGCGAGGTGCGGTTCCCATGGCGACTTCAGCCGAGGGCAGGGAGTTCCCGCCCGGCGTCCGTGACGAGCGTGCCGTCGAGCCGTATCGCCCGTGGGGGAAGGGCCTTGACGCGGAGGGCCGGCGCGGAGCAGTGCCGGATACGCCGAGTATGTACGGCGATGTCGACTGACACCGGAAGTGTTCACCGGCGCCCAGGGGGCGTCAAGGTTGCCGACGCCAACGGTTGTGAGCGGAGCGACGGCCGCTTTTTTCCTCAGGTTCGCACAGGTGGACGCTCAGCGCCTGTTCAAGCGGTGCGGGGCGCCCGACCGCTCGTGCTCGTGACCGCCGCCGGGATCCGCCGAGCCGCGGCAGCGACGCCTGGGCGTCATGCGGCGTCTGCCTGGGTCGCGCAGTCAGTGCTTGACGTACGGGCAGGAGCTGAGGGCACCGGCCGCATCCGGCGACACGGGCAACGCCCTGTGGGCCCGACGGTACGGACGGAACCGCCCCGAGTCACCGCAGCCGAACGGCGCGTCCGGAGCCGACGCAGACGAACCGCTGCGGGCCTCGCCCGCCCCAGCCGCGCCCCCGGGCGGGAACACCCGCCGCCCCGTTCCCACCCGCCCGCCTGGCCCCTCAGTCACCCGGCCGGCGCCGGCGCCATCCGCGAGCCACGACGAATCTCATGCCCGGGCGCTCCCGCCCGCCCCACCACCCAACTCGCTCCCCGCAGCGCCTTGGCGGCCTTCTTCAGCGGCGCCAGGCAAGCCGCCGCCTGCCGGTGATCGCTCACGCTGCCCGGCACGCACACCACCGTGGCCAGGGACAACGTCACCGGCCGTCCACCCGCCGACCACAGCGCGTCCAGCACGGCGGCGGCCACCGGCTCCAGCTCCTCGGCATCGGTCAGCACCAGGAAGTCGTCCCCGCCGATGTGGCCCACACGTGTGGTTCCGGAGGAGGCCTGCTGCAGGGCCCGCCCGACCGACCGGATCAGCTCGTCCCCCGCGGCGAAACCGGCGCCGTCGTTGACCTGCTTGAAGTGGTCGACGTCCAGCCAGCTCAGCGCGAACGTCCGGCCGGCCGCGATCCGCCGGTCCGCCTCGCTCGTGATCGCGTCCGAGCCGGGCAGCCGCGTCAGCGGATTGAGCCCGACCGCCTCCTGCACCCGGCTCTCGGCCAACGCCCGCACCAGGTCCGCCAGCCGTACGACGCCCACGCAGCGCCCGTGCTCGTCGACGACCGCGACATCGTCCGAGGTGCGGTCCCGGTCGCCGACCGCCAGCACGTCCAGGACCTCCCAGGCGGTGGCGTCGACGCCCACCGTCCTCGGGGGGTCACCGAGTTTGGCGGCGGGCCGGTCGGCGTACAGGGCGTGGCCGTAGCGTCCCGACATGGACAACAGGAAGCGGGACCGGTGCACCGAGCGGTGCGGCACCCCGGCCGTGTCCACGAGCAGCACACCGGAGACGTCCGGTGCCCCCGTCAGCAGGTCCCGCACCTCTCCCGCGGACGCGGTGGCGGGCAGCAGCGCGGCGGGCCGCACGAACTCCCGTACCGACGGGCCGGACCGGGGCGGGACCACCTCGCCGGGGCCACGGGGCGGAACGTACACGTCCGCGGCGGGCAACCGGGCCGGCGGCGCGAACAGCTCGCCCTGTGCCAGCTGCGCACCGGCCGCCAGCGCGGTCGCGCACTGCCCCTCCGTCTCCACGCCCTCGACGCACAGGAGCGCTCCCAGCCCGTCGCAGAGCGTGCGCATCGCCCGGACCGCCGCGGGCCGCGCCAGCAGCGACCCGTCCAGCTTCACCAGGTCGGGGGAGAGATCCGCGAGCAGCCGCAACGGTACGTCCCCGTCCCCGACGCCGTCCGCGCAGATCCGGAAGCCCAGGCCGCGCAGCGCGGTCACCGCCTCCAGCAGCGCGTGTCGCGGTACGTGCGTGTAGGGCGGGCCGATGTCGACCGTCACCTCCCACGGCAGCCGCCCGGCCTCGCGCACGGCGTCGTGCAGCGAGGGCAGTCCGCCCAGGTCGACGAGCGTGCCGGCGAACACGTTGACGTGCAGCGGCAGGAGCGTCCCCCTGCGCACCGCCGCGCGAACCGCCGACACCGCCGTCCGTACGTCGAGCCCGGGATCGCGGCGGGCCTCGGCGAGGACGTCCCCGGTCTCCGGGCGGGCGAGTATCTCCAGCCCCGCGACCCCGCCGGTCGTCAGGTTGACCACCGGTTGAAAGGCGAAGCGGAGACTGTCCGTCCAGGAGTGCACGGGAGCATGATGTCCTCGCCCGCGCACGCCCGAGCCCAGTTCATGCGACGTTCACGCAGGATTCCCGACCCGTCACACAGCGTAGGAATCGGCGTACGAACACCCGTCTCCTCTCACCGCACCACGACCACCGCCGACCCGTGCCCGAAGAGCCCCTGGTTCACGCCGATCGCGGCACACGCCCCCGCGACCTGCCGGTCGCCCGCAGCGCCCCTCAACTGCCAGGTCATCTCGCACACCTGGGCGATCGCCTGTGCCGGAACGGCCTCGCCGAACGAGGCCAGCCCACCGCTCACGTTCACGGGTGTGCGCCCGCCAGGGGCCGTGGCGCCCTCCCGCAGCAGCCGGGCGCCCTCGCCCGGAGCGCACAGCCCCAAATCCTCGTACCACTGCAGCTCCAACGCGGTGGACAGGTCGTAGACCTCCGCCAGGGACAGGTCCTCCGGCCCGACGCCCGCCTCCTCGTAGGCGGCTCGTGCGATCGACTCCCGGAAGGTCTCGCCGGCCGGCTCCACCGCCGCCCACGAGTCCGTCGCGATGTCGGGCAGGTCCAGCACGACGTTCGGGTAGCGCGGTGTCACCGTGGACACCGCCCGGATCCGCACCGGGTCCGCCACCCCGTGCCGGCGCGCGAACTCCCTGCTGGACAGCACCAGCGCCGCCCCGCCGTCCGAGGTGGCGCAGATGTCCAGCAGCCGCAGCGGATCGGCCACCAGGGGTGAGGCGGCGACCTCCTCCGCGGTGACCCTCCTCCGGTAGCGCGCGTACGGGTTCAGCGCCCCCATCGCAGCGTTCTTCACCTTCACCTGTGCGAAGTCCTGCTGCGTGTCGCCGTGCACGGCCATCCGCCGGCGTGCGTACAGCCCGAAGTAGGCCGGATTCGTCGCGCCGAGAACACGGAAACGCAGCCAGTCCGGATCGTCGGGCCGCTCACCCCCGGCAGGCCTGAAGAACCCCTTGGGCGCCGCGTCGGCGCCCACCACGAGCACCACCTCGGCCAGCCCCGAGAGGATCTGCGCCCGCGCGGTGTCGATGGCCTGCGCCCCGGACGCGCACGCCGCGTACACGCTCGTGACCCTGGCGCCCTGCCAGCCGAGTGCTTTCGCGAACGTCGCCCCGGCCACATACCCGGGGTAGCCGCCGCGCACGGTGTCCGCGCCGACGATCGCGCTGACGTCCCGCCAGTCCAGGCCGGCATCGGCGAGGGCCGCCCGCGCGGCCGCCACCCCGTACTCGACGAAACCGCGCCCCCATTTTCCCCAGGGGTGCATGCCGACGCCGAGCACCGCCACCTCCGCTGTCACTGAGTCACCCCCGTCGGCCGCCAGTGCCAGGTCGTCCAGATCGTCTCCGCGTCCTCGTGGAGCACGCCAAGGACGAGCTCCACCTCCATGCCCACCGTCAGGTCGGCGACGGTGACACCGGCAGCGGCTTGTCCCAGCACCACGATCCGCTCGGACTCCAGCTCCACAGCGATCAACGCGTACGGCTCCCACGGAAGGTCCGGGTCGGTCACATAGGGTGACGGAGGCCGGTAGCGGCTGTCCGTGTACGACCACACCCGCCCCCGCCGGGACAGCGCAACCTCCGGCAGCTCGCCTCCGGCGCATCCGGGATTGCGGCACCGCACGTCTTCACGCGGGAAGAAGACCGAGCCGCACGCCGAACAGCGCGTGCCGAGGAGCCTGAAGCCGTCCCCCTCGCCGGCGAACCACCCCGCCACCACAGGTGTGCGTGTACGCGACACACTTCCTCCCGACGTCATACCTGACGGGTCGTCAGAAGTGTGTCATGGCAGACCGGAGATGGGCAGGGCAGAGGCATGACACGACTCTCCACCGCGGTACGCGGACTGGTCACCGCCCTCGCCGCCCTGCTCCTGGCCACCCTCGCCCCCGCCACGGCCGGGGCGGGCACCGAGCCCAAGGCGCCCGAGGACTTCGTGGCGCTGAGAAGGGTGGACCCGACGATCCTCCAGGAGATCCGCTACTTCACCCCACACAACTTCGTCGGCGAGCGCGTCGACGGCTACAAGCAGCCGATGTGCATCCTCACCCGCCCCGCCGCCGAGGCCCTCCACCACGCCCAGACGAAGCTGCTGAGCCAGGGCTACACCCTCAAGGTGTACGACTGCTATCGGCCGCAGCGCGCCGTGGACCACTTCGTGCGCTGGGCGAGGGACCTCGACGACCAGGCCATGAAGGACGAGTTCTATCCGAACGTCGACAAGACCCGGCTCTTCGCGGACGGTTATATCGCGGAGAAATCCGGCCACAGCCGCGGCTCGACCGTGGACCTCACGATCGTGCGGCTTCCGGCCAGGCCCACCCGGCCCTACCATCCCGGAGAGCCCCTCGTGCCCTGCTTCGCGCCCCAGGACGAGCGCTTCCCCGACAACTCCGTCGACATGGGCACGGGCTTCGACTGCTTCGACACCCTCTCCCACACGCTGGACCCGCGCGTCCAGGGCGAACAGCGCGCCAACCGGCTCCTGCTCAAAGGCACCCTGGAAGGCCTCGGCTTCGTGAACCTCGCCGAGGAGTGGTGGCACTACACCTACAAGCCCGAGCCCTACCCGGACACCTACTTCGACTTCCCCGTGTCCTCGGCATCGCTCACCGGCACCGATTGAGTCGCCACCGGAGACGCCGCTTCCGTGATCGGATACAGTCCGCCGCGTGTCCGAAACTCAGCACTCCAGTTCCCATCCCGTGCCGAACTCCCACTGTTCGAGCTGCGGCGCGCCCTATGGAGAGGGCGTCTCCGGCTGGCCCCGTACCTGCCCGGCGTGCGGCACCGTGGCCTACCGCAACCCGCTGCCGGTCGCGGTCGCCCTCCAGCCCGTGTACGACACCAAGGGCACGGCCCTGGTCGTCATCACCCGAACCGTCGCTCCCGCGCGCGGGGGGACCGCCCTGCCCGGCGGCTACGTCAACGACCGTGAGGACTGGCGGACGGCCCTCGTCCGCGAACTCAAGGAGGAGACCGGCATCGACGCCGCGAGCCGCGACGTACGCCTCGTCGACGCGATGAGCTCGCCCGACGGACACCTGCTGCTGTTCGGGCTTCTCCCGGAACGCCCGGCCGAGGGACTGCCGCCCTCCGCCGCCACGGACGAGACGGCGGGCCGGCACCTCCTGCGCAGGCCGGAGGAGCTCGCCTTCCCGCTGCACACCCTGGCCGTGTGGGCCTGGTTCGAGGGCCGGTACGTCTGAGCTCAGCGCTCGTGGAGCCCCCGGACGCGCACCGGGTGAGGCGGCCCGCTCACGCCGTCCTCACCCTCCCGCTCCACGACGACGCGACGGCCGTGCCGGCGGGCGGTGTAGCGCTCGATCTCCGGCTCCCACCCATCGCCCAAGTCCGGCACGACCAGGCCACCACCGGTCCGGCCGGGCTCGGGCGCCCACACCTCCAGTTCCAGCTCGCCGTCCTCCCCGCGAACGGGAAGGACGGCACCCGCGCGCGCGAACACCGGAATCCGCGCCAGGGGAGCGTCGACCAGCACCTGGGCCGGCCCTTCGTGCGCCCGTCCCGTCGCCGTGTCGTACCAGCGTCCCCGGGGGAGCCGCACCACACGCCGGTCGGCCCCCGGATCGAGCACCGGCGCCACTAGCAGGCAGTCGCCCAGCAGGAAGGCGTCCTCGCAGTCACGCAGCGCTCGCTCCTCGGGCGCCGACCACCACAGCGGCCGCACGTAGGGAGCTCCGGTGCGCCGGGCCAGATGCGCCAGCGTCAGGAAGTACGGCAGCAGCCGCCGGCGCTCCAGGAGCGCCAGGCGCGCGTGTTCCAGCACCTGCGGACCGAACTCCCACGGCTCCCTGCGGCTCGCCCGCAGGCTCGCGTGCGTGCGGAACAGCGGCAGGTACGCGCCCAGCTGGAACCACCGCAGATACAGCTCCGGCGACGGGTCCCCGTCGAAGCCGCCGATGTCCGGCCCCGAGTAAGGCACTCCGCACAGCCCGAGCCCCAGGACCAGCGCCAGCGACGCCCGCAGCCCCGGCCAGCTCGTGGCCACGTCACCGGACCACGTCCCGCCGTACCGCTGCATGCCGGCCCACCCGGAGCGCGAGAACACGAACGGGCGCTCCTGGGGCGCCAGTTTCCGGAGCCCTTCGTATCCCGCCCTGGCCATGCAGAGCGCGTACACGTTGTGCGCCTCACGATGGTCACCGCCGCAGCCCTCCAGGGCGTGCCGGGCCGAACGCGGCAGCGTCGACTCCCCGAACGCCGTGAACGAGGTGGGCTCGTTCATGTCGTGCCAGAAACCGGAGAACCCCTGAGCGAGCCGCTCCTGGTACAGGCCGCCCCACCACTCACGCACGCGCGCGTGCGTGAAATCCGGGAAGACCGCGTCCCCGGGCCACGCGACCCCGCGCACGACCCGTCCCGACGCGTCCCGCACGAAGGCGTCCTCGGCCGTGCCGCTGTCGTGCACGGCGTTGCCCGACTCCGCCTTGACCGCGGGATCGACGATCGACACCAGCCGGATCCCGTCCCGCCGCAGTTCCTCGGCGAGCACCGGCAGCTTCGGGAAACGCTCGGTGTCGACGGTGAACACCTGGTGGTCGTCGTAGTGGTCGATGTCCAGGTGCACGGCGTCCAGCGGCAGACCGCGCTCCTGGTAGCCCTCGACGATCCGCCGCACCTCCTGCTCGCTGCCGAAGCCCCACCGCGCGTGATGGTGACCGAGCGCCCACGCGGGCGGCAGGGCGGGCGCACCCGTGAGTGAGGCCCACGTGAGCAGCACGCGCGCGGGGGTGCCCACCATCACCCAGCAGCGCAGCGGACCGCCGTCCATCCGCAGCTCCGCCGTACCGGCCCGGTCGTGCCCCGAACCCGCGCCTTCCTCGCCCTCCCGCAGCGTCACCGTGCCGTCCCACGAGTTGTCGTAGAACATCAGATGCGTGCCCGCGTCGGCCACCACCAGCTGGAGAGGCATCGTGATGTACAGCGGGTCGTCCCCCGGGGCGAAGGCGGCGCCGGGGTCGGTGTTCCACAGCCGGTACGTTCCGTCCCGCAGCCGGGGGCCCGAGGCACGCCCCCCGAGCCCGAAGAACCGCGCGTCCGCGCCCACCTCCGACCGCTGCATCCAGCGCGCCGGACCACCCCCGGCCGCCTCCCACCAGCGCGGCGGTAGATCGCGGCGCAGGGGAACACCTCCCGGCGTGCTCACCTCGACCGCGCCGTGCCGGGAGACGACGACCGTCACCCGCTCGGCCACGACCCGCCACCCGCCGTCCTTGTCCGGCTCCAGCACCGCCCGAGGGTCCGGCTCGGGGCAACGGCCCGCGAGCGCGTACGACGGCTCGGGATCCGCCCCGTCCCAGCCCCAGAAGACGGCCCCGTTCACGGCGACGAGAATCCGCAACTCGGAGCGGCTGAACCGGATGACGCCGCCACCCGGCCCGGGCTCCACCTCCCGCACCTGCCCGGGCACCCGGGCGCGCTCGGCCCCCCGCGCCGGCAGACCGGAGGCGTCGGCGCGCCTTCTGCGCCACGCGGCCCGAACGGTCCGCATCCCCTGCGCCGCCCCCACCGAACCGACCGCCTTCACCGAACGCACCAGGTCACGACCGTCCATGCTGCTCACCCTGCCATTGCCCGCCCCGTGCATGCGTCTCGTTCAACTGCCGTTCACCCGTGCCGGGACCACATCTTCACGACACGGACTATGTGGGGCGCTCCCTGGTGCAGAAGTCGATCACATGGCATCGTCCGTGTCAGCCGCGTCACGCGCACACCCCAGCTCGTGCGCGGAGGACGCACACGACGCGCACAGTCCGGGAGCCGACCATGCCGACCGTCAACCCCCAGCCGCTCTGGCAGCCAGATCCCCAGCGCATCGCACAGGCACAGATCACCAGATTCCACGCCTGGGCCGCCGAACACCACGGCGCCCCCGCCGCTGGCGGCTACACGGCCCTGCACCGATGGTCCGTCGACGAATTGGAGACGTTCTGGAAGGCCGTCACCGAGTGGTTCGACGTCCGCTTCTCGACGCCCTACGCGCGCGTGCTGGGCGACCGTGCCATGCCGGGAGCCCAGTGGTTCCCCGGAGCCACCCTGAACTACGCGGAGCACGCCCTGCGCGCCGCCGCCACCCGGGTGGACGAACCGGCCCTGCTGTACGTCGACGAAACCCACGAGCCCCGTCCCGTCACCTGGGCCGAGCTGCGCCGCCAGGTGGGCTCCCTCGCCGCCGAACTGCGCGCGCTCGGCGTACGCCCCGGAGACCGCGTCAGCGGCTACCTGCCGAACATCCCGCAGGCCGTGGTGGCCCTCCTCGCGACGGCGGCCGTGGGCGGCGTCTGGACCTCTTGCGCGCCCGACTTCGGTGCCCGCAGCGTCCTGGACCGCTTCCAGCAGGTGGAGCCGGTGGTGCTGTTCACCGTCGACGGCTACCGCTACGGCGGCAAGGAGCACGACCGCCGCGACATCGTCGCCGAACTGCGCCGCGAGCTGCCCACCGTACGCGCCGTCGTCCACATCCCCCTCCTGGGCACCGAAGCGCCTGACGGTGCCCTGGAATGGTCGGCCCTCACGGCCGCGGACACGGACCCCGTCTTCGAGCAGGTGCCCTTCGACCACCCGCTGTGGGTGCTGTACTCCTCCGGCACGACCGGCCTGCCCAAGGCCCTCGTCCAGTCACAGGGCGGCATCCTGGTCGAGCATCTCAAGCAGCTCGGCCTGCACTGCGACCTGGGTCCGGACGACCGTTTCTTCTGGTACACGTCGACGGGCTGGATGATGTGGAACTTCCTCGTCTCCGGCCTCCTCACCGGCACGACGGTCGTCCTCTACGACGGCAGCCCCGGCTACCCGGACACCGGCGCCCAGTGGCGAGTCGCCGAACGCACCGGAGCCACCCTCTACGGCACCTCGGCCGCGTACGTCATGGCCTGCCGCAAGGCGGGCGTGCACCCGTCCCGCGACTTCGACCTCTCGGCCGTCCAGTGCGTCGCCACCACCGGCTCACCCCTGCCGCCCGACGGCTTCCGCTGGCTGCACGACGAGGTCCGCGACGACCTGTGGATCGCCTCCGTCAGCGGTGGCACGGACGTGTGCTCCTGCTTCGCGGGAGCCGTACCGACCCTCCCGGTGTACGTCGGCGAGCTCCAGGCCCCCTGCCTGGGCACCGACCTGCAGTCCTGGGACCCGGGCGGCAAGCCCCTGGTCGACGAGGTGGGTGAACTCGTGGTCACCAACCCCATGCCGTCCATGCCGGTCTACTTCTGGAACGACCCGGACGGCAGCCGCTACCACGACAGCTACTTCGACACCTACCCCGGTGTGTGGCGGCACGGCGACTGGATCACCGTCACCTCGCGCGGATCCGTCGTCATCCACGGACGCTCCGACTCCACCCTCAACCGCCAGGGCGTCCGCATGGGGTCCGCCGACATCTACGAGGTCGTCGAGCGCCTCCCCGAGATCAGGGAATCCCTCGTCATCGGCATCGAACAGCCCGACGGCGGCTACTGGATGCCCCTGTTCGTGCACCTGGCCCCGGGCGCGGCCCTCGACGAGGCGCTGCTGAGCCGCATCAAGCGGACCATCCGCGAACAGCTCTCCCCGCGCCACGTCCCCGACGAGATCATCCAAGTCCCCGGAATCCCGCACACCCTGACCGGCAAGCGCATCGAAGTCCCGGTCAAGCGCCTCCTCCAGGGCACCCCTCTGGAAAAGGCGGTCAACCCGGGCTCCATCGACAACCTCGACCTGCTGCATTTCTACGAGGACCTGGCCCGCAAGCGCCCCTGACCGGGCATCCCACAGAGGAGCGATCAGCCGCACAGACGGCCTCGGACTCACCGTGCATGCGGTGAACTCCGAGGCCGGCCGCGCCGCGCCGGCCGGCACCAGCCCCCGGCGGTGGTGACACGCACCCCCGGGCCGGACGACAGGCGGAAACCGCGCCCCCGCGACGACCCAGACCCCCTCGCCCGACTTGACGCGGCCATGCCCGCCCCGCGCCGGCTCCTGATTCCGCTCCCCGGCTGTCTTCGCCCCGGGCGGCACCACCACGGCGCTCTCGGCGACCGCGGCCCAGTCACCCCCCTCCTCCCCCCCACGGGCAGCTGTCTTGGAGCCAAAGGCCTGGCGCAGTCCGCCCTGCGCAGCGTGGGACCACTCGCCGTCACCGCCCCATCGTCACCGACCCCCACGGCTGGCTTCGGCACCGCCATGACGCTGGCCTGCGTAATCCGGCACCGCCAGGCCGGCCACCGCCTCACGCGGACCTCATTGTCAGTGCTGCCCGTTACTGTGAGTGAGCATTGATCGACTGTGCAAGGGGGACACATGGCGCACACAGACCACCACACCATGCGACGCGTTCTGCGCCGCGAGATCGCCGGCACCATCGGCCTGCTGACCGACGAGCACGACTTCCGCGCCATGCGGCGCTACCGCAGCTTCACCTTCGACGACCACGCCACCTACCTCCAGCAGGTCGAGGCCCTCCTCAGGACACGCGCCTCTCAGGGCACCCACACCACGGTCGCCCTCTTCGACCCGGAGGAGTACGCCGAGTACTGCACGGAGGCGGGCATCGACCCCGACCTGCCGTCGAGCCGCGCACGGTTCACGGCGGAACTCGCGGCGACCGGGCCCACCATCCCCTACGACGGCCAGCCCCTGGCCGACCTCCTCCCGGCCCTCGTCGACGAAGCCGTCCGCCGGGCCACCTGGGAGTACGCGACCACACTCCTGTCCCGCCTGGGCGCCTGCCCCACATGTGGTGAGGACATCGGCCGCGCCGCCTTCGTCCGCGCCTCTGACCTCCTCGTCCGCATCCTCGACACGGCGCCACCGGGCAACCGGCACCTGGTCTGCAGCGTTTCCGGACCGCCGGAAACCCTGATCTCCGTCCTGCACGCCGACGACAGCGACGGCATCACCGAACTGGACGAGGCCGAAACCCTCGAATTCACCACCGTCCTGGCCCTCGGTCTCGCCACCGACAGCCCCGGAGGCCTCGTCATGCGCACCAGTGCGCCAGGCACACCCGACCGCATCTACGGCTGGCGACTGCGCGCCCGCTGTCTCGACCCCCTCACCGCGGGAGAGGTCTTCGACGCCTACTGCACCGACGTCGAATCAGGAGACCTCATCTCCCCGGAGTCCAACGTCGACTACTGCGAGCCGCCCGACCTGGGGGGAGGAGATCCGACACCGGGACACCACCACTGAACGCACAGGAGGGGCGCCCCACCGCAGGTGAAGCGCCCCTCCCGACCAGCCGCCGGACGGCTCGGGCCGGACTACTCGCCCGACAGCACCGCCTGAGCGGCCTTGCGCGCGTCCTCGGCGCTGTCCGACGCCCGCGCCGCCGCCGCTGCCCGCTCGCACTGCGCCAGCGTGTGCTTCGCCAGCGTGGCCCGGACATAAGGAATCGATGCCGCACCCATCGAGAGAGAGGTGACGCCCAGACCGGTCAGCACACAGGCCAGCAACGGGTCGGACGCGGCCTCACCGCAGACCCCGCAGCTCTTGCCCTCGGCCTTCGCGGCCTCCGCGGACAGCGCGACCAGGTCGAGCAGCGCGGGCTGCCACGGATCCTGAAGACGGGAGACGGCACCCACCTGGCGGTCGGCGGCGAAGGTGTACTGCGCGAGGTCGTTCGTCCCCAGCGACAGGAACTCCACCTCCTGCAGAATCGAGCGCGCCCGCAGCGCGGCCGACGGAATCTCGACCATCGCACCGAACTTCGCCCGCAGCCCCGCCTCACGGCAGGCGTCCGCGAACGCCCTCGCGTCAGTACGGTCCGCCACCATCGGGGCCATGACCTCGAGGTAGACCGGCAGTCCTTCCGCGGCCTTCGCCAGCGCCGTCAGCTGCGTACGCAGCACTTCGGGGTGGTCGAGCAGGGTCCGCAGGCCACGCACGCCGAGCGCCGGGTTCGGCTCGTCGGCCGGCGTCAGGAAGTCCAGCGGCTTGTCCGCGCCGGCGTCCAGCACCCGCACGACGACACGGCCCTCGGGGAACGCCTCCAGGACCTGCCGGTAGGCCGTGATCTGCTTCTCCTCGGACGGCGCTTTCTTGTTGTCGTCCAGGAACAGGAACTCGGTACGGAACAGACCGACACCCTCGGCCCCCGCCTCGACAGCCGCCGCCACATCCGCCGGACCGCCGATGTTGGCGAGCAGCGGCACCTTGTGGCCGTCCGCGGTGGCACCAGGACCCGTCGACGCGGCCAACGCGGCCTTCCGCTCAGCGGCAGCGGCCCGCAACTGCGCCTTCTTCTCCTCGCTCGGACCGACGAAGATTTCGCCCGTGCTGCCGTCGACCGCGATCATCGTGCCCTCGGCAAGTTCACCGGCACCCGGCAGCGCCACCACGGCCGGCACTCCCAGCGCCCGCGCCAGAATCGCGCTGTGACTCGTGGGCCCGCCCTCCTCGGTGACGAAGCCGAGCACCAGAGCCGGGTCCAGCAACGCCGTGTCGGCGGGCGCGAGGTCACGCGCGACCAGGACGTACGGCTCGTCGCTGTCCGGGACACCCGGCATCGGCACCCCGAGCAGACGGGCGACGATACGATTCCGCACGTCGTCGAGGTCGGCCACCCGACCGGCAAGGTACTCACCGGCACCCGCCAGCAGCTCGCGGTACGCGGCGAAGGCGTCGTACACCGCACGCTCGGCCGTGCTCCCGACGGCGATACGCCGGTCCACATCCGCCATCAGCTCGGGATCCTGCGCCATCATCGCCTGGGCCTCGAGCACGGCCTGGGCTTCGCCCCCGGCCAGATTGCCGCGCGCCATCAAGTCGGCGGCCACCGCCTCCACGGCCTTGCGGGCGCGCCCCTGTTCACGCTCCGCCTCCTCCGCCGGGATCTGCTTGGCCGGCGGCTCGAGCACCGCCGTTCCCATGTGCCGAACCTCGCCGATCGCCACACCGTGGCTCACACCGACGCCTCGCAGCGTTGTCTCCATCTCACCCGTCTCCGATAGAGCGGCGGCCCGCCGCCGCGTTGATTGTCCCTACTCGCCGTCCTACGACGGCTCTGACGTCACTTCCAGAGGAAGAGGCTGTCGCCGGCCTTCACATCGCCGTCGTCACGAAGATCGGAGAGAGCGTCGGCCGTGGCCTCGAGAGCCACGACAGGAGACACCGGGGACTTGCCGGCGGCCTCGACGGCCGCCGGGTTCCAGCGCACGATGGCCTGGCCGCGCGTCACGGTGTCGCCCTTGTTCACAAGCAGCTCGAAGCCGTCGCCATTGAGCTGCACGGTGTCGATACCGAGGTGGGTGAGCACGCCGTGTCCGCTCTCGTCGACGACGACGAAGGCGTGCGGGTGCAGAGAGACGATCACTCCGTCGACGGGCGCGATCGCCTCGGACGGCTCACGTACGGGATCGATCGCGGTGCCCGGGCCGACCATGGCCCCGGAGAAAACCGGATCCGGCACGGCGGCCAGTCCGATGGCGCGTCCTGCGAGCGGGGACGTCACGGTGGTCATGGGAAGCCTCCCAGGGGTGGAGATCTATATGGGCCGTCACTGCCTGTCCCGGACGGCGCACTGCGCAGCAGCGTATGTCATGAGACGTACCGGTTCGCCGGAGAGATGCGAATAGAGGTCTAGACCACATCTCCAAGTGATTTGCACCCGATCCGCGAGCCCGTGTACAGTCGTACTCCTGCTTGGGGTTGAGCGACGCGACCAGGCGTCCTTGCCCGGCAGCAACCCAACTTGCCAGATCCTATCTCGGGATCACCTTCTGCATGCCCGCAGGAGGGTGGTCAGAGAGCCGGGAAAACGCTGGTAGAGTTGAGGACACCGAAGGGAAGCGCCTGGAGGAAAGCCCGAGAGGGTGAGTACGAAGGAAGCGTCCGTTCCTTGAGAACTCAACAGCGTGCCAAAAGTCAACGCCAGATATGTTGATACCCCGTCTCCGGCCATTCGGCTGGGGCGAGGTTCCT